>NZ_QODI01000001.1:0-665505 GCF_009935975.1 Pseudomonas sp. Q1
ATCTTGACGGTCTGAGTGCTCTTGTCGATGAACACGTCATCGCTTGGCGCCGGGACGGTCACGGTGCCGACGGTGTCACCGGCCTTGATAGTGATGGTGGAACCGTTGTCGAGTTTCAGGGTGACGTCAGTACCCGCTTTGTTAGAAAGCGTGGCGGTGTACGTAATCTGACCGCCTTCATTAACTGCGCTTGGCGCAGTCAGCGTGACGGTGGTGGTGTCAGCAGTACCCGGAGTATCGGTAACGGTGGTGTTTACCGGCGTAGTGCCCGGCACCAGGTTCTCGAAGTGCTCGCCGCCGGTTACCGTTTTGATCGCGGTGGTAACGGTTTGGTCGCCGTTGTAGACATCGTTCGGCGCCACGGTGGTGACGCTGCCGCTCGACTGATTCACACCGATGGTGATGGTTTGGCCGTTATCCAACGTTACGGTCAGCGGGTTGGTGATGTTGGTCACCGGCGCACCGTTTTTATCCACAAGGCTGGCGGTGTAAACGATATTGCCGCCTTCGCCCACAGTGTTGGTCGCGGTCAGGACCACATCGACTTTGTCGATGGTGTCGTTGATCGTGGTGGTCGCGCCGTTGCCTGCAACTTCCAGTTTCTCGAAGTTGCCGCCGGTAGCGTCGGTAATCTTGACGGTCTGGGTGCTCTTGTCGATGAACACGTCATCGCTCGGCGCTGGGACGGTCACAGTGCCGACGGTGTCACCAGCCTTGATGGTAATGCTCGAGCCGTTGTCGAGTTTCAGGGTGACGTCAGTACCTGCTTTGTTAGAAAGCGTGGCGGTGTACGTAATCTGACCACCTTCGTTAACTGCGCTTGGCGCGGTCAGCGTGACGGTGGTGGTGTCTGCAGTGCTCGGAGTATCGGTAACGGTGGTGTTCACCGGCGTAGTACCCGGTACCAGGTTCTCGAAGTGCTCGCCGCCGGTCACAGTTTTGATCGCGGTGGTGACGGTCTGGTCGCCGTTGTAGACGTCGTTTGGAGCGACTACTGAGACAGAACCGCTGGATTGGTTCACGCCAATGGTGATGGTTTGGCCGTTATCCAGGGTGACCGTTAGCGGATTGGTGATGTTGGTCACCGGTGTGCCGTTCTTATCCACAAGGCTGGCGGTGTAGACGATGTTGCCGCCTTCACCGACGGTATTGGTGGCCGTCAGTACCACATCGACTTTGTCGATAGTGTCGTTGATGGTGGTGGTTGCGCCGTTGCCTGCAACTTCCAGTTTCTCGAAGTTGCCGCCGGTGGTGTCGGTGATCTTGACGGTCTGGGTGCTCTTATCGATGAACACGTCATCGCTAGGTGCAGGAACGGTCACGGTACCGACGGTGTCACCGGCCTTGATGGTAATGGTCGAACCGTTGTCGAGTTTCAGAGTGACGTCGGTGCCGGCCTTATTGCTCAAGGTCGCGGTGTAAGTGATCTGACCGCCTTCGTTAACTGCGCTTGGCGCAGTTAGGGTCACGGTGGTGGTATCTGCAGTACCCGGAGTATCGGTAACGGTGGTATTTACCGGCGTAGTACCCGGTACCAGGTTCTCGAAGTGCTCGCCGCCGGTCACAGTTTTGATCGCGGTGGTGACGGTCTGGTCGCCGTTGTAAACATCGTTCGGCGCCACGGCGGTGACGCTGCCGCTGGACTGGTTCACACCAATGGTGATGGTCTGGCCGTTGTCCAAGGTGACCGTCAGCGGATTGGTGATGTTGGTTACTGCCGCGCCGTTTTTATCCACAAGGCTGGCGGTGTAGACGATGTTGCCGCCTTCGCCGACGGTGTTGGTGGCGGTCAGGACCACATCGACCTTGTCGATGGTGTCATTGATGGTCGTTGTGGCGCCGTTACCGGCAACTTCCAGCTTCTCGAAGTTACCGCCTGTGGCGTCAGTGATCTTGACGGTCTGGGTGCTCTTGTCGATGAACACGTCATCGCTCGGTGCTGGGACGGTCACGGTACCGACGGTATCGCCAGCCTTGATGGTAATGGTCGAACCGTTATCCAACTTCAGGGTGACGTCAGTGCCCGCTTTATTCGAAAGCGTCGCGGTGTAGGTAATCTGTCCGCCTTCGTTTGCCTCAGTCGGCGCGGTCAGCGTCACGGTCGTAGTGTCGATCGAGTCCGTAATCGTGGTGACCGCCGGGGCCGTATTCGGCACCAGGCTCTCGAAATTGCCGCCGGTCGCCCCGGTAATGGTGGTGCTGACGGTGCTGCCATTGACGTAGACATCATTCGGCGGGGTGTCGACAACCACGCTGCCAACGGACTCGCCCGCCTTGATGGTGATCACCGAGCCATTGCTCAAAGTGACAGTCACTGGCGTCTGCGCGGGGTTGGTCAAGGTGGCGGTGTAGGTGATCTGGCCGCCTTCGACAACCGTTCCGGTAGCGGTCAGCGAAACGTTAGTGGTGTCGACCGAATCAACAATCGTGGTAACGGCCGGAGTCGTGCTCGGCACCAGATTCTCAAAGTTGCCGCCAGTCGCGCCGGTAATAGTAGTGCTGACGGTAGAACCGTTGTTGTAGACGTCGTTGGCCGGGGTATCGACAACCACAGTGCCAGTGGATTCTCCAGCCTTGATAGTAATCACCGAGCCATTGCTCAAAGTGACAGTCACTGGTGTTTGCGCGGGGTTGGTCAGCGTGGCGGTGTAAGTGATCTGGCCGCCTTCGGTCACGGTCGAGCCGGCCGTCAGGGCGACGGTGGTGGTGTCGACTGAGTCAGTAATCGTAGTAACGGCCGGAGTCGTGCTCGGCACCAGATTCTCAAAATTGCCGCCGGTCGCACCGGTAATAGTAGTGCTGACGGTAGAACCGTTGTTGTAGACGTCGTTAGCCGGGGTATCGACAACCACAGTGCCAGTGGACTCGCCCGCCTTGATGGTAATCACCGAGCCATTGCTCAAAGTGACAGTCACTGGCGTCTGTGCTGGGTTGGTCAACGTGGCGGTGTAGGTGATCTGGCCGCCTTCAGTGACCGTCGAGCCTGCCGTCAGGGCGATGGTGGTGGTGTCGATGGTGTCGGTGACCTGGGTCACTGCCGGCGTGGTATCGATGTTCAGCACCAGGTTGTTGCCGCCGGTGGTACCGGTGACGTTGACGCTGATTTGGCTTGGGTCGATGTACGGGCTGTCGTTCGGGGCCAGGGGCACGTTGACGGTGCCGGTCAGTTGGCCCGACGGGATGGTGATCACTGCACCGTTGGACAACGTGATGTTGAGGTTGCCGATCGGTGCCTGGGTCACGGTGGCGGTGTAGGTCAGTACGCCACCGGCTTCGGTAATGGTCGACGTGGCGCCCAATGTCAGCGTGGCGGTTTGCAGAGTCAGGCCACCGTTATTACCGCCAGGCTGGGCGCCGACGTTCTGGGTCAGTGCCGCGTTGGCCTGGCCCAGGCCCGCGGTCGGGAAGCCGATAGTCGGGTCAACGCGGCCGGCGGTCGCGTCCAGCACGACGAAGCTGTGGCCACCGCCTGCGGCGCCATTACCGGCAGCGGCTGGGCCTGCGGCAGCGGCTTCCAGGTCGGTGGTCGGGTCCGCGCCCGCGACAATGGCTTGTTGCAGCTCGGCAACCGACGGCGCCGCGTTCTCGGCGGCAGCTGCCAGATCGACGGTGGAGTCCGGCAGGTCGGCGCTCCATTGGGTTTCCCGGCCCAGGTCCAGCGTGCGGCCGTCGGCCAGTTCCAGGCTCACAGCGCCCGACATGCCGGTGTCGACCTGGTCGCCCGCAAACAGGCGGTCACCTTCTACTAATACACGCCGCGTTCCTTCCGGAGAAATAACGAAAACTTGACCAACAATGCTTTTGACGATGGCAACAACACTGCTCATTAAAATTTTCTCCGGCGATCCGTTTCTGATGATTTCCATGTGGCCGCTCGAGGGGGAGGGCCAAACAGGAGGGGCGTAGTCTGTAAAGATGGTTTCGTCAAATATTTGGCTAGATTTATTCGCGATCTAGTTTATGCCAAACTATTGACCTTATGACCGCCATCCTAAACAATTGGCCCCGTAATGTCACATTGATATTTATGCGGCGAACCGTCCTACATGTGTGAAGCAGTTCCGCTTTTTGAACTTTCCGACGTACGGTCATTACGGTAGCCATTATCCGACGCAGCGGCCTGAATCGCTGTGATTTGAGACAAGAAGTCCTGGGGAATTTTTTAATGCGTCTGCACCTGTTCAAGGCAATACCGTTCGTTCTCGCCGCCAGTTTCGTACAAGCCCAGACACTGCCCCAAGCCATGCAGCAGGCCTTGGACGTGCACCCGGAAATTCAAGCCGGTGTGAACAGCCGTATCGCCGCTGATTACCAGCTGCGTGCAGCCCAAGGTGGATATCTGCCTCGGGTCGACCTGAACGCCGGTTACGGCCGCGAAGGCACCGATAACTCCACTACTCGCGCCGCCAATGGCCCCAACGGCAACCACTGGGACACCCTCAACCGCGGCGAGTCCAGCCTGCGCCTGCAACAGATGATCTTTGACGGCTTCGCCACTTCCAGCGAAGTCGGTCGCCAGCAAGCCAACGTCAACTCCCGCGCCTACTCCTTGCTCGGTACCTCCGAGCGCACCGGCCTGACCGTTGCCCAGGTGTACCTGGATGTACTGACCCGTCGTGAGTTCGTGCGCCTGGCCGAAGAAAACCTGCGCAACCACGAACGCATCTACGATCAGATCAAACTGCGTACCCAGCGCGGCGTCGGCAACGGCGCCGACCAGGACCAGGCCGAAGCGCGTCTGGCCCAGGCCCGCAACAACCTGATCACCGAGCAGACCAACCTGGCCGACTCCGAGGTCAACTACCTCAGTGCCGTTGGCCAGATGCCCGACCAACTGGAGCGTCCGGCACCGTTCATGGCCATGCTGCCGGCAGACCTGAATGAGGCACGCCGCCAGATGCTCGACAACAGCCCGGTGCTGCGTTCGGCCGAGTCGGATATCTCCGCCGCCGAGAAGCAGTACGAAGCCGCCAAGTCCACCTTCTACCCGCGCTTTGACGCCGAACTTGGCACCAACGCCGACAACAACGTCTCGGGTGACGCCAGCCACAACAACGGTTGGGAAGCCATGGTGCGCATGCGCTTCAACCTGTTTGCCGGCGGCAGCAACAAGGCTGACCTGCAATCCAAGTCGTACCAGGCCAACCAGGCCCTGGATATCCGCAACAACGCCCTGCGCCAGCTCAACGAAGAACTGGGCCTGGCCTGGAACGCCCTGAACAACGCCAACGCGCAGCTGCCCGTGGCCCAGCAGTACGTTGACCACAGCACCCGGGTGCGTACCTCTTATCAGCAGCAGTTTAGCCTCGGCCAACGAACCCTGCTCGATTTGCTCGACAGTGAGAACGAATTATTCACCGCTTCCCGTCGTCTGGAAGAGATCAAGAACATTCAGTTATTTACTCAGTATCGAATCAAGGCGACCATGGGCGAATTGCTCAAGAGCCAGGGAGTGGTCCCACCGATGGCCTCCGTCGTGCAGACCGACGTGAAGCCTAACGTCCAACTGCCTGGGATGAATTGAGTCGTCCCCATAGCCCCATCTGTTAGTCGAGAGTGCACCGCGTGGAATCCGAAGTCAGTCGAGTTCATCTCAACCATGATCCACGCACGCTGCACGACGACCCGTTACTCGACGGGTTGCTTGCGCTCTGCGCCCTGCACCAGAAACCGGCCAGCGCGGCCATGCTCACCACCGGCCTGCCGCTGCCTTCGCAGCGGTTGAGTGCCGAGTTGCTGCCCCGTGCAGCCGCGCGGGCGGGCCTGCAGGGGCGGTTGCTGCAACGCAAGCTGGAACAGATCCCAACGATTGCCCTGCCGGCGTTGCTGCTGCTCAAAGAGGGGCGCAGTGCCGTGCTGGTGGGCTGGCAGGGCGAAGACGAAGCCCGCATCCTGCTCAGCGAAAGCGACGGCGGTGAAGTCATCATCAAGCGCGAGCTACTGGCCGGCGACTATGCCGGCAAGGTTTTCTTCGCCCAACCGCAGCACAAATTCGACGTCAACCACGGCACCCTGATTCCTCGGGCGCGTTCGTGGTTCCGTGACACGCTGATGCGTTCGCGCTGGCTCTACACCGACGCCATTGCCGCCAGCTTCCTGATCAACATCATTGCGATGGCCGCGCCGCTGTTCGTGATGAACGTGTACGACCGCGTGGTGCCGAACCAGGCCACAGCCACCCTGTGGGTGCTGGCAGTGGGCATCTGCGGTGCCTATCTGTTCGACCTGATCCTCAAAAGCCTGCGCAGCCTGTGCCTGGACCTAGCCGGTAAAAAGACCGACCTGATTATCTCGGCCACGCTGTTCGAGCGCATTGTCGGCATGTCCATGAAGTACCGCCCGGCACGGGTCGGCAGCTTCGCGCAGAACATCCACGAGTTTCAGAGCTTGCGCGATTTCCTCGCTTCGTTGACCCTCACCAGCCTGATTGACCTGCCCTTCACTCTGCTGATCTTTCTGGTCATCGCGATTCTCGGCGGGCACCTGGTGTGGATTCCGGTGCTGGCGTTCCCGATTGCCCTGGGCATCGGCTATGCCCTGCAGAAACCGCTCGTCGCGACCATGGAGCGCACCATGGCCCTGGCCGCCGAGCGCCAGTCGAGCCTGATCGAAACCCTCGCCGGACTGGACGCAGTCAAGGTCAATAACGCCGAGAGCGAGCGCCAGTACGGTTGGGAACAGACCATCGGCACCTTGAGCCGCCTTGAACTGCGGGTGAAGTTGCTGTCGGGCCTGTCGATGAACATGACCCTGCTGATCCAGCAACTGGCCGGCGTGATCATGATCGTGTTCGGTGTGTACCAGATCATCGACGGTAACCTGAGCATGGGTGGCCTGATCGCCTGCTACATGCTCAGCGGCCGCGCCTTGAGCCCGTTGGCTTCGCTGTCGGGCCTGCTGACCCGTTACCAGCAAGCCAAGGTCACCATGATGTCCACCGACCAGATGATGGAGCTGCCCCAGGAGCGCAATTTCGAAGAGCGCCCCATGAGCCGCCGCACCCTGCAAGGCGCCATCGAATGCCGGGGACTTAATTTCACTTACCCGAATCAACAGAACGCCGCGCTGAAAAACATCAACCTGGTGATCAAGCCCGGCGAGAAAATCGGCATCATCGGCCGCAGCGGCTCGGGCAAAAGCTCCCTGGCCAAACTGATCGTCGGCCTTTATCAGCCGGACTTCGGTGCCTTGCTGGTGGATGGCGTGGATGTGCGCCAGATCGACGTCAGCGAACTGCGCCACAACATCGGCTACGTGGCCCAGGACATCCAACTGCTCGCCGGTACGCTGCGCGACAACCTGGTGTGCGGTGCACGCTATGTCGAAGACGAAATGGTCCTGCAGGCCGCCGAACTGGCCGGCGTGCATGAGTTCGCCCGCCTGCATCCGCAGGGTTATGAGCTGCAAGTCGGCGAGCGCGGGCAAAACCTTTCCGGCGGCCAGCGCCAGAACGTTGCCCTGGCCCGTGCACTGTTGCTCAACCCGCCCATCCTGCTGCTGGACGAACCCACCAGCGCCATGGACAACACCGGTGAAGAGCGCCTGAAACAGCGCCTGCAAGCCGTGGTGCAAAACAAGACCATCGTGCTGGTCACTCACCGTGCCTCACTGCTCTCGCTGGTGGACCGCCTGCTGGTGGTCGACCGTGGGCAGATCCTCGCAGACGGCCCGAAAGCCGTGGTCATGGAAGCGCTGAAAAAGGGGCAGATCAGTGTTGCTTAACTCCATCAAAAGCGCGGTTGGCCGCTATTTCAAAGGTTCCGATTCGCTGCAGGGTCAGCCCCTGCCCGAAGTCAACAAAGCACTGGTCGAAGATGCGCCGCGGGTTATCCGCCTGACCATCTGGGCGATCATCGCGTTCTTCATCTTTCTGGTGACGTGGGCAGGCTTCTCCAGCATCGACGAAGTCACCCGTGGCGACGGCAAGGCAATCCCCTCGTCCAAGTTGCAGAAAATCCAGAACCTGGAAGGCGGTATCGTCTCCGAGTTGTACGTCAAGGAAGGCCAGGTGGTGGAAGCCGGCGCGCCGTTGATTCGCCTCGATGACACGCGTTTTGTTTCCAATGCCGGTGAAACCGAAGCCCTGCGCCTGGCCATGCAACTGCGCGTCGAGCGCCTGAGTGCCCAGGTGGATGACCGCCCGCTGAACATCCCCGACGATGTGCTCAAGGCCGCGCCCAACCAGGCTGCCAGTGAGCGCTCGTTGTATGACAGCCGCCGCCAGCAGTTGAAGGACGAAGTCGGCGGCTTGCAGGAACAACTGGTGCAACGCCAGCAGGAACTGCGTGAATTCACCTCCAAACAAAGCCAGTACCGCAGCCAGTTGTCCCTGCAACGCCAGGAAATCAACATGTCCGAACCGCTGGTGGCCCAGGGTGCGGTGTCGCCGGTGGAAGTGTTGCGCCTCAAGCGTGCCGAGATGGAAACCCGCGGCCAGTTGGACGCCACTACCCTGGCGATCCCCCGGGCCGAGTCGGCGATCAAGGAAGTACAACGCAAGATCGACGAAACCCGTGGCAAGTTCCGCAGCGAAGCGCTGACCCAGCTCAACGAAGCCCGCACCGAACTGAACAAGGCCGAGTCCACCGGCCGCGCCCTGGAAGACCGGGTCAGCCGCACCCTGGTCACCTCGCCCGTGCGCGGGATCGTCAAGCAATTGCTGGTCAACACCGTCGGCGGCGTGATCCAGCCGGGCAGCGACATGGTAGAGATCGTACCGCTGAACGACACGCTGCTGGTGGAAGCCAAGATCCGCCCGCAAGACATCGCCTTCCTGCACCCGGGGCAGGAAGCGATCGTCAAATTCACCGCCTATGACTACACCATCTACGGCGGCCTGAAAGCCAAGCTCGAACGCATCGGTGCCGACACCATCACCGATGAAGACAAGAAAACCACCTACTACATGATCACCCTGCGCACCGACCGCAGCCACTTGGGAACCGATGAGAAGCCGTTGTTGATCATCCCGGGCATGGTCGCGTCGGTGGACATCATCACCGGCAAGAAGAGCATCCTGAGCTACCTGCTCAAGCCGATCATCAAGGCGCGGGCCGAGGCGTTGCACGAGCGTTGACTTGTATCGCCTGAATGAGCCTCATCGGGAGCAAGCCCCCTCCCACACTTGACCGCGTTCCGGCATAGGAATGCGGTCGAGTGTGGGAGGGGGCTTGCTCCCGATAGGGCCATCAGCCTTCCCACACAACCCCGTACCTAATGCATATAGATATTCTTTAACGGTATTTAATCGCCAGTTCTTATATCTATAAAGTCACTCCCCAGTCCGACCGGGAGTGCCCACATGTCCGCCACCTCTACTGTTCCAACAGCGACCTCAACCGCCCAGCTCTTCGAGATCCGCCCACTCCCTGGCAGCGTCGGCGCCGAGATCATCGGCCTGGACTTGTCGCGCCCGGTCAACGACCAGGACTTCGCCCGCATCCACCGCGCACACCTAGACCACCATGTCGTCGTGTTCCGTGACCAACGCATCACCCCCGAACAACAGATCGCCTTCAGCCGCCGTTTCGGTGTGCTGCAGATCCATGTGCTCAAACAGTTCCTGCTGGCCAATCACCCGGAAATCCTGATCGTCTCCAACATCATCGAAAACGGCCAGTCCATCGGCCTGGGCGATGCGGGTAAGTTCTGGCATTCGGATCTGTCGTACAAGGAACTGCCTAGCCTGGGTTCGATGCTGCACGCCCAGGAGTTGCCGTCCGAAGGCGGCGACACGCTGTTTGCCGACATGCATAAAGCCTGGGACCAACTGCCTGAACATTTGCGCAAAGCGGTGGAGGGCCGCAGCGCCGCTCACTCATACACGGCGCGTTACAGCGAGACCAAATTCGAGGGCAACTGGCGCCCGACCCTGACCCCCGAGCAACTCGCTCAGGTCGCCGAAGTAGTGCACCCCATTGTGCGCACCCACCCGGAAACCGGGCGCAAGGCGTTATTTGTCAGCGAAGGCTTCACCACGCGCATTGTCGACCTGCCGGAAGACGAAAGCCGCGATCTGCTGGCCCAGTTGTACGCCCACAGCGTGCTGCCGCAAAACATCTACCGTCACCAGTGGCAGCCCCACGACATGGTGTTCTGGGACAACCGCTCGTTGATTCACCTCGCCGCCGGCTGCCCGAGCCACCTGCGGCGCAAGCTGTTTCGCACCACTATCCAGGGCGATGCGCCGTTCTGAATCCCATTCCCGGCAAGAGAGATGAAATGAACGCGCCCCTGCAAGGCCACGCGGCCAGCACTCTGAATACGGCTCAACCGTTGTTGGCGGTGGACAACGTCAGCCTCGAATACCGCACGCCCGAGCGTGTGGTGCGTGCCACTCACCAAGTCAGTTTCGAGATTGATCCGGCCGACCGCTACGTGTTGCTCGGCCCATCGGGCTGCGGCAAATCCACGTTGCTCAAGTCCATCGCCGGGTTTATCAAACCCTGTGAAGGCGAGATCCGCCTGCTGGGGCAAAAAGTCGAACAACCAGGCCCGGACCGTATCGTGGTGTTCCAGGAGTTCGACCAACTGCCGCCCTGGAAAACCGTCAAGCAGAACGTGATGTTTCCCTTGCTGGCGTCCAAAACCCTGAAGCGCCGCGACGCTGAAGAACGGGCGCTGCACTACCTCGAAAAAGTCGGCCTCAGTGCGTTCGCCGAGGCTTATCCGCACACCCTGTCCGGTGGCATGAAAGCCCGTGTAGCCATTGCTCGCGCCTTGGCCATGCAGCCGAAAATCCTGCTGATGGACGAACCCTTTGCCGCCCTCGATGCCCTGACCCGCCGCAAGATGCAGGAAGAATTGCTGCAGCTGTGGGAAGAAGTACGCTTTACCCTGCTGTTCGTAACGCACTCCATCGAAGAAGCCTTGGTGGTGGGCAATCGCATTCTGTTGCTGTCGCCCCACCCCGGGCGGGTGCGTGCTGAAGTCCACAGCCATCAATACGACCTGCACAGCCTTGGCGGTGTGGAATTCCAGGCATCGGCGCAGCGCATTCATCGCCTGCTGTTCGACGAAGCGCCTGAAGCCGAGCGCGAGTTGGGTTTCGCCGATATCCGCATCGCTTACTGAAAGGGGCTGCCCCATGCGTCAGGAATTTGAAATCAACCTCGAACCGCTGCTCAGCGTTTCCGTGGAGCGCGAGCTGCCGTTGCGGCAACGCCTGTGGCAACAAGGCTGGCTGCGCAAAGGCTTGATCCTGGTTGTGCTGGCGATCCTCTGGGAAGCCGTCGCGCGTTATCAGAACAACGACCTGTTACTGCCCAGCGTTCTGCAAACGACTCAGGCGCTGTTCGACGGCCTGCTCAGCGGTGAACTGCTGAGTAAGGTCAGCATCTCGCTGGCGGTGTTGATCAAGGGTTACCTGATCGGCATCGTACTGGCGTTTGCCCTGACCACGCTGGCGGTGTCGACCCAGCTGGGTCGCGACCTGCTGAGCACGCTGACCTCGATGTTCAACCCGCTGCCGGCGATTGCGCTGTTGCCGTTGGCGCTGCTGTGGTTCGGCCTGGGGCAGAACAGCTTGATTTTCGTGCTGGTGCATTCGGTGTTGTGGGCCTTGGCGCTGAACACCTATTCCGGTTTTCTCGGTGTCTGCGAAACCCTGCGCATGGCTGGACGCAACTATCGGCTCAAGGGCATGCGCTTCGTGCTGTTCATCCTGATCCCGGCGGCGCTGCCTTCGATCCTGGCCGGCCTGAAGATCGGCTGGGCATTTGCCTGGCGCACCCTGATCGCCGCCGAGCTGGTGTTCGGCGCCACCAGCGGCAAGGGCGGGTTGGGGTGGTATATCTTCCAGAACCGCAATGAGCTGTACACCGACAAGGTGTTTGCAGGGTTGGCCGTGGTGATCTTGATCGGCCTGTTGGTGGAAAACCTGGTGTTCAACACCTTCGAACGGCTTACGGTGAAGCGTTGGGGCATGCAGCGCTCCTGACCCTGCTAGGATTGCACCCCATTCACTCCCCACTGATCACGAGTGCTTGGCATGCAACTACCGGATATGAACCTGCTGGTCGCCCTCGACGCCTTGCTCGACGAGGGCAGCGTAGTGGGTGCCGCTCGCAGGATGAACCTCAGCCCCGCGGCCATGAGCCGTACCCTGACACGTATTCGCGAGGCCGTGGGCGACCCGATTCTGGTGCGCGCCGGACGTGGCCTGGTGCCGACGCCCAAGGCTATTGAGCTGCAAGGCCAGGTGCGCAACGTGGTGGAGCAGGCGGCGCTGCTATTCCGCTCGGCGGATCAAGTGGATTTGAGCACCTTGCGCCGCCGTTTCAGCGTGCGTGCCAATGACTTCTTTATCGGCGTGTATGGCGGTCGGCTGTTCGACACCATGGAACGCATGGCGCCGTTGTGCGAGCTGTGCTTTGTGCCCGAGGGCGACACCGACGACGAAGCGCTACGCGAGGGGCGGCTGGATCTGCGCGTAAGCAACACCATGCCCGCCAGTCCTGAGGTGAAAGTGCAGAACCTGTTCTCCACCACCTTCATCGGCCTGGCGCGGGAAGGTCACCCGCTGTTTGACGAAGAGATCACCGCTGCGCGCTTTGCCAGCTATTCCCACATCAGTATTTCGCGGCGCGGCATCTCCCGTGGCCCGATTGATACGGCGCTGAATGCGCAGGGCCTGGAACGCCGCGTATCGATGATCGCCCCAGGTTTTCATGGGGCCATGTTCATGTTGCCCGATTCTGACCTGATCCTGCCGGTGCCGAAGGAAGCGCTCTACAGCGCCAATCGCTTGAACCTGCCGTTGCGGGCTTTCCCGCTGCCGATCTCCCTGCCGACCTTGGTCTTGGCTCAATCCTGGCACCCTCGCTTCGACAAAGACCCGGCCCACAAATGGCTGCGCGAGACCATGCGCGCGAGTTGCCATGCCACGTGGCTGGAGGCCCAGCCGACCTGATTCCTGAGGCGGGAGGGATAAAACAGTGGCAGGGGGCTCCTGTGGGAGGGGGCTTGCTCCCGATAGGCCGCGCAGCGGCCTCAAAATGGGACTGCTACGCAGTCCATCGGGAGCAAGCCCCCT
Source organism: Pseudomonas sp. Q1 (assembly GCF_009935975.1). Taxonomy (NCBI): domain Bacteria; kingdom Pseudomonadati; phylum Pseudomonadota; class Gammaproteobacteria; order Pseudomonadales; family Pseudomonadaceae; genus Pseudomonas; species Pseudomonas sp. Q1. The sequence continues at coordinate 13,034 of NZ_QODI01000001.1, forward strand.
CTCACATGGATTGCGTCTGACGCACTTATAACCTTCCAACAAGTAACTTTTTGTCATGGATTTGCCTGATTAGACTGCTCCGGTATTTCTAATGCCGAGCTGCCTGTTCATGACTTCCCTCGCTGCCCCCGCTCTCCAGGCCGCAGCCAAACCGACCGCGCTTACGCCACCGGCGTTCGGCCCGCGCATCATCATCGGCCTGGTCGGCGTGCTGCTGGCGGTACTCGTATCTGGTCTCAACGAGATGGTCACCAAGGTTGCCCTCGCCGACATCCGGGGTGCGCTGTACCTCGGCTTTGACGAAGGCACCTGGCTGGTCGCCGCCTACACCGCGACCTCCGTGGCGGCGATGGCCTTTGCGCCTTGGTGCTCGGTGACGTTTTCCCTGCGCCGCTTCACGCTGTGTGCGATCGCTTTGTTTACGGTGCTTGGCATCCTGTGCCCGTTCGCGCCGAACTACGAAAGCCTGCTGGTGCTGCGCACGGTTCAAGGCCTGGCGGGTGGCGCGCTGCCGCCGATGTTGATGACCGTGGCGCTGCGCTTCCTGCCGGCCAACGTCAAGCTGTACGGCTTGGCCGGGTATGCGCTTACCGCCACCTTCGGCCCGAGCCTGGGTACGCCACTGGCGGCGTTGTGGACCGAATACGTCGGCTGGCAATGGGCGTTCTGGCAGATAGTCGCACCGTGCCTGTTGGCCATGGCCGCGGTGGCCTACGGCTTGCCGCAAGATCCGCTACGCCTGGAGCGCTTCAAACAGTTCAACTGGCGCGGCTTGCTGCTGGGGTTCCCGGCGATCTGCATGCTGGTGATCGGCCTGTTGCAGGGCAATCGCCTGGACTGGTTCGAGTCGGGCCTGATCACCTTCCTGTTGAGTGGCGGCAGTCTGTTGCTGGTGCTGTTCATGCTCAATGAATGGTCGCACCCGGTACCGTTTTTCAAGTTGCAGATGCTCGGCCTGCGCAACTTGGCGTTTGCCCTGATCGTGTTGGCTGGCGTGCTGGTGGTGCTGACGTCGGTGATCATTATCCCGTCGAGTTTTCTCGCCCAGGTCCAGGGTTATCGCCCACTGCAAACCGCGCCGGTGATGCTGCTGATGGCACTGCCGCAGTTGATCGCGCTGCCGTTGGTGGCGGCGCTGTGCAACCTGCGCGGGGTCGATTGCCGGTGGGTGCTGGGGATCGGTTTGAGCCTGTTGGTGCTGTGTTGCGTCGGCAGTTCGCACCTGACCTCGGCCTGGGTTCGTGACGATTTCTATGGCTGGTACCTGTTGCAAATCTTCGGTCAGCCGATGGCGGTGCTGCCGCTATTGATGCTTTCCACCGGCAGCATCCAGCCGATGGACGGGCCGTACGCTTCGGCCTGGTTCAACACCATCAAGGGGCTCGCCGCCGTGGTCGCCACCGCCGTGCTGGATACCTTGACCACACAGCGCCTGCATTTTCACTCGACCCTGTTGGTGGACCGCCTGGGCAACTCGCCCCTGGCCGACGGCGACTCACCGGGCCTGGCCCGGCGCCTGCACGAACAGGCCGTGGTGCTCACGTCTTCAGATCTCTACTACGTCATGGCCGCGGTCGCGGTGGCGTTGATCCTGCTGATTTTCTGGATGCCCACGCGGATCTTTCCGCCTCGCGCACCGACCTAGCCCAAAGGACTTCTCATGAAACGCAAAGACAAAATAGCCGTCTCCGTTATTGCGGTGTTCGCCGTGGGTGTGCTGGTTTACCTGGCCGTGCCGCAGCTTCTGGCCAACAAGCGCCAGACCACCAACGACGCTTTCGTCGCCGCCGACTTCACTTTGGTTGCGCCGCGCGTGGCGGGCTTCATCAAGGAAGTGCTGGTGGAAGACAACCAGCGCGTCAAAGCCGGCCAACTGTTGGCGCTGATCGACGACCGCGATTTTCGCGCCGCCGCCCAAGCGGCTGATGCGGATACCTTGGTGGCCCAGGCCCAATTGAAAAATGCCAACGCGACCCTGGAGCGCCAAAGCTCGGTGATCGCCCAGGCCCAGGCTACGGTGGCGGCTGATCGCGCCGAAATGGCCTTCGCCGAACACGAGTTGAATCGCTACAACCACCTTGCTGGTGTCGGCGCAGGCACGGTGCAGAACGCCCAGCAAGCCAAGACCCGCATCGATCAAGCCACCGCGCGTCTGGCCAAAGCCACGGCGGTGTTGGCGGCCGAGCGCAAGCAGGTGGAGATTCTCACCGCTCAGCGTGATGCCGCCGAAGGTGGACTCAAGCGTGCCCAGGCCGCGCTGGAAATGGCCAGTTACCAGCTGTCCTACACCCGCATCGTTGCGCCGGTGGATGGCATGGTCGGCGAGCGTGCGGTACGGGTGGGCGCTTATGTGACGCCGGGCAGCAAGATCCTGGCGGTGGTGCCGTTGGCCGAGGCCTATGTAGTGGCCAATTTCCAGGAGACGCAACTGTCGCATATGCAGGCTGGCCAGGCGGTGCAGGTCAGCGTCGACAGCCTCGACGGCGAGTTGCTCAAGGGGCATCTGGAAAGCCTTGCGCCCGCCACCGGAGTGACCTTTGCCTCGATCAAACCGGATAACGCCACGGGTAATTTCACCAAGGTGGTACAGCGGATTCCGGTAAAGATTGTCCTCGAACCCAACCAGCCGCTGACCGAGCGCCTGCGCGTCGGTATGTCGGTGGAAGCCAGCGTCGACACGCACGCAGTCGCGCAGCCGCGTGAGGTGGCCCAGCAATGAGACAGATGGCCTGGCTTACCTTGAGCCTTATCAGCCTGAGCGCGTGTACCGTTGGCCCGGATTTCCAACGGCCCCAAGGTCCACACGTCACGCAATGGAGCCAACCCCAGGGGCGTCAGGCCGCCAGCCGTGCAGTGACCGACCCGTTGCAGGAGCGCTGGTGGGACGTATTCCACGACGCACAACTGTCGGCGCTGACCCGGCGTGCGCTCACCGACAATCTTGACCTGAAACTGGCCAGCAGCCGTCTGCAACAAAGCCGCGCCGTGCGCCAGGTGACCACCGCTGAGCGTTATCCCAACCTCGTTGCAGCGGGCGGCTATCAGCGCAAACGCAACAGCGGCAAAGGCTTGAGTGACCCGTCCGGCGAGAACGGTCGCGCAGCGTTCAACCAGTGGGATGCGGGCTTCTCCGCCGCTTGGGAGCTGGACTTCTGGGGCCGGGTCAAACGCGAAACCGAAGCTGCCGACGCTACGCTGCAAGTCGCTGAAGACGACCGCCGCGCTGTGCTGCTTTCGGTGCTTGCCGAGACCGCTCAGGACTACATCCAACTGCGTGGCGTACAGAACACCCGCGCCGTCACCGAGCAAAACCTCGACGTCGCTCGCCACAGCCTCAAGCTCTCGCAATTGCGCCTGGCCGATGGTGTGGCCACGGATCTGGATGTCGCCGAAGCCGCTGCCCAGGTAGCGGCCATCGAAGCGCGCCTGCCGGAGTTGCAGCAACGCCAGGACCAGCTGATCAACGCCCTGAGCCTGCTGATGGGCGAGCCGCCACAGGCGCTGCATGCGCAATTGTCAAAGGACGCCGCTGTGCCACAAACCCAGCGGCAGGTCGCTATAGGCCTGCCGTCGGAACTCGCGGAGCGTCGCCCCGATATTCGTCAGGCCGAGGCCCGTTTGCATGCAGCCACCGCCAACATCGGTGTGGCCAAGGGCGACTTCTATCCGCGTATCACCCTGTCCGGCAGTCTCGGTTCGCAGGCCATGCAACTCGCCGATTTCGGCTCCTGGGGCTCTCGCGCGTTTGCCTTCGGTCCGCAGTTGAGCTTGCCGCTGTTCAATGGCGGGCGCCTGCAAGGCATGTTGAATTTGCGCGAAGCCCAGCAGCAGGAAGCGGCGCTGGCGTATCAGCAAACCGTGCTGCGGGCCTGGCACGAAATCGACGACCAGTTGACTCGCTACAACGCCAGCCAACTGCGGCGCGACAGCCTTGCCGAAGCCGTGCGCCAGAACCAGATCGCACTGACCACGGCACAGCAGCAGTACGTTGAAGGCGTGGTGGATTTCGTCAACGTGCTCACCGTGCAAAGCGCTTTGTTGGCGACGCAGGAGCAATGGGTGGAAAGCTCCACCGGCGTGTCGCTGGCGATGGTTGGCTTGTACAAAGCCTTGGGCGGTGGTTGGGAATCGGTGTACCCGCTGCAAACCGCGAAGCGCTGAATCACAAAGAGTTTTGTCAGTCGCGAAATAAGGTGTAATGATAATTGCTCTCAATAGTGTATCTGAGCTTTTCATGGACACCGCGACTGACGGCCAGCACCCGCTTCACCTCCTGTACCGCGATCATCATGGTTGGTTGCAAGGCTGGCTGCGCAAGCGCCTGGGCGACCGCGAGCACGCCGCCGACGTGGCCCAGGACACCTTCCTGCGCCTGCTGGTGTCCGGACGTTTCCCCGGTGACAAGGAGAGCCGCAGTTACCTGGCGCAGATTGCGCGCAACCTGGTGATCGATCAATGGCGGCGCCTGCGCATCGAGCGTGCCTACCTGGAAAGCATTGCGCACCTGCCTGAACCGGAGTCGCCGTCGCTGGAAACTCGCGCGCTGATCCTCGAAACCCTGCTGCAGATCGACGCCATGCTCGACCGCATGCCCGACAATGTGCGCCGGGCGTTCTTGCTGTCGCAATTCGAAGGCTTGAGCTACGCCCAGATTGCTGAGCGCCTGGGGGTTACCGTCAGCTCGGTGCAGAAGTACATGACCCGTGCCATCGTCGCCTGTTACCACGTGGCCTACGCCGAATGAAGCACGACGCGCCCATCGCCCCAGCCATTGTCGAGCAAGCCAGCGAGTGGCTGATGTTGCAATGGGGCGGTGACCTGCAGGGTGAACGGCGCGAGGCGTTTGCCCGATGGCAGGCGGCTGACCCGGAACATCGCCGCGCCTGGCAACGTTTGCAGCAACTGCAGCACACCCTTGGCGCAGTGCCGGCCGAGAGCGCCCGCGCCGTACTGCGCGACACCCCGGACACCCAGCGCCGTGCGGCCCTCAAGCTGCTCGGCCTGCTGCTGGTCGCCGGCGGCAGCGGCTATCTGGTGCAGCGCAGCGAACCCTGGCAAGCGGCTTTCGCCGAGCACCGCACCACCACGGGCGAGATCCGCCGCGTGATCCTCAGCGACGGCACGCGGGTCGACCTCAACAGCGACAGTGCGTTTGACCTGCGCTTCAGCGACAGCGAGCGGCGCCTGCGTCTGATTCGTGGCGAGGTCCTGCTGACCAGCGGTCACGACCCGCTGCGCCCGCTGATCGTGCAAACCCCGGCCGGTGATGTGCAAGCGTTGGGCACGCGTTTTTCCGTGCGCGAATTGCCCGATGGCAGCCGTGTCGATCTCTATGAAGGCCGCGTGCGCGTCAGCCCTTGGAAGGGTGCGGCGGTGCAGATGAATGCCGGTGACAGCCTGTGGTTCAACGAGCGCGAAAGCTCGGCCTTGCCTGCGGTGAATGCTAACGCCAGCAGTTGGACCGAGCATCGTCTGATCGCCGAACGCCAGCCGCTGGGTGAGTTTGTCGCGCAGTTGAGTCGCTATCGGCCGGGCGTGTTGCGTTGTGATCCGAACGTTGCCGATTTGCGGCTGACCGGTGTGTTTCCGCTGCGTAATACCAACGCAATCCTGGCAGCCTTGGAGCGTTCGTTGCCGGTGCGAGTGCAGACGGTGACGCGCTTCTGGGTGACCATCAAGGCCAGGGTCTGAAAATATTCTGGTCAGCGCTTGTCGGTTTGCGCGCCTCGCTCGGGATAGCTCTTGAAAGCCAATCAAGAAGCGTTCTCACGGGGAGTCCAGCCATGCCGCACCACCCAATCCAACCCTTGGCCCGCGCCCTGCGCCGCAGCCTGTTCGTCAGCCTGCTGGCCACGGTGCCCCTGGCGCCAACCCTGGTTCAGGCCCAAGAGGGCAGCGAAGCCCGGCATGCCTATAACATTCCGGCGGGGAGTCTTGATCAGGCGCTTAATCGCTTCGCCAGCGTTTCGGGGATCTTGCTGTCGGTGGACGCTTCGCTCACTCAAGGCAGGCGCAGCGCGGGCCTGCAAGGCCAGTACGCGGTTGCGGATGGGTTGGGGCAATTGTTGGCGGGCAGTGGGTTGGTCGCGGTGCAGTCCCAAGGCAGTTGGTCATTGCAGGCGATTGCCGAAGGCGGCGCGGTGCAGTTGGGCGCTACGCAAATCAGCGGCGAAGCGCAGGAAAGCGCGTGGGGGCGGGTGGACGGCATCGTGGCCACGCGCAGCGCCTCCGGCAGCAAGACGGATTCGGCGCTGGTGGAAATTCCTCAGACCATCAACGTGATCAGCGCCGCCGAAATCAAGGCGCGTGGCTCACAGAGCGTCACCCAGGCATTGCTCTACACCCCGGGCATGAGTGCCGGCGGCTTTGCAGACCGGGTCAAGTTATTCGACGAACCCACTTCCCGCGGTTTTGCTCCCGTGCCGTTGTACCTGGATGGGTTGCACTTGCCCTACGGTGGCGGCAGTACCGGTGGCGCGTTGCAGATCGAGCCCTATGGGTTGGAGCGTATCGAAGTGCTCAAAGGCCCGGCCTCGGTGCTGTATGGGCAGAACCAGCCCGGTGGCATCGTCAACATGGTCAGCAAGCGGCCCAGCGAAACGCTGATTCATCAGATCGTGCTGGAGGCCGGCACGTACGCGCATAAAAGCGCCGCCATCGACCTGAGTGGCCCGCTGGATGAGCAAGGGCAATTCCTCTACCGCCTGACCGGGCTGGCCAATGACGGGCAGGACGAAATCAACTACGTCAAAAACAGACGTCAGTTCATCGCGCCCAGCTTCACCTGGCGCCCCAACGACGACACCCACTTGACCCTGTTCGCCCAGTACCAGAAAGACAAAGGTGTGCCCGAAGCCCAAGGCTTGCCCGCGTCCGGCACGTTGTGGGCCAACCCCAACGGCAAGATCAAGCGCGACCTGTTTCTTGGCGAACCCGGCGTGAACCAATACAACCGCGAGCAGTACGTGCTGGGTTACGAGATCTCCCATCGTCTCAACGACACCTGGACCCTCAAGCAAAATGCACGTTATGCCGAGGTGGACGACCGCTATACCGCGCCACTGCACGGCTACGCCTTCGTTCCCAACCCGGTGACCGGTGTACAGGACCAACGCTATCTGCAACGTTTTGGCGTGGACTGGGCGCAAAACAACAAAGTGTATGGCGTGGACAGCATCGCCCAGGCTGAATTCGACACCGGTGTGTTGGCTCACACCGCTATCGTTGGCCTGGATTACTACCATTCCAACTCGCTATTCCACGGCCTGTATGACCGCAACCCACCGGTCATCGATTTGTTCAAGCCGGTCTATGGCCAGCGCCTGAATTTCGGCCAGCCTTACCGCTGGGATCGCTCCATCACCCAGACCGGCCTGTACGCGCAGGACCAGATCAAGCTGGATAAATGGACGCTGGTGCTGGGCGGGCGCTATGACTGGGCCAATGTGGTGAACAAGGAACCGCTGGCAGATACCCGCTTCGCCAGCAAGGACCAGGCGTTCACTGGTCGTGCCGGGTTGGTGTACCTGTTCGATAACGGCCTGGCGCCCTTCATCAGCTACTCGCAATCCTTCCTGCCACTGGCCGGCACCGACGCCACCGGCAAGCCGTTCGAGCCCTCGACGGGCAACCAATATGAAGTCGGCATGAAATACCAGCCGCCAGGGCAGAAGAGTTTTGTGCAGGTTTCGGTATATCAACTGGATCAGAAAAACGTACTGACCACCAACCCTGTGGACACCACCTTTAGCACCCAAAGCGGTGCCATGCGCTCACGGGGTGTGGAGCTGGAAGCCAAGGCCGCCCTCAGCGACGCCTGGGAAGTCATTGCGTCGGCTGCGCGCAACGACATCAAGTACACCCAGGACAACGACGGCCGCCAAGGTCGCCATCCTGCCGGCATCTCGCCGCTCACTGCGTCGATGTGGGTCAACTACAGCGTACTGGGCGACACGCCCTTGGCCGGCCTCGGCGCGGGCTTGGGCGTACGTTATGCGCGCCAGAGCCTGGGCGATTACTACGAAGGTGCCTTCAGCGTACCTTCATACAGTGTCTACGACGCCAGCCTGAGCTACGACTTGGGGCAGTCACCGCTGCAACTCAAAGGCGTGAAACTGGCGATGAACGTGCAGAACCTCACCAACAAGACCTACGTGTCGCAGTGCACCGGTGACCTGGACTGCTATTACGGTGAAGGGCGCACGGTGGTGTCGAGCCTGACCTACGACTGGTAGACGTGTGCTAGGTCCGCAATAACATAAAGGTGGCGTCATCTTCGGTTGAGTGCCCATCAAGGGTCTGCTCAGCGATAGCCTTGATCTGGTTTTCGACTGACAGCTCTGCCCAGAACCCATCGGTTGCCAGTATCCATGTTGTGTCTTTGATGATCTGCAGGGTTTGAATGTGAGGCTCATGCGCACGACGGTGGCTCATGCAGTTGAGCAGGGTTTTGCGCGCGGGGTTGCTGGCGATGGCTGAGTGGCTCAAATCACCTCTCCAGTTGGGACCACAGTGGGGAGCATTGAGCCAGTTCACCCGCTGATCGTCGTCCAAGTAGCCTATGCAGCAGTCCCCTGCGTGAATGGAAACGGCCGTTTGCCCCACTACCAGTAGCGTCAGGTAACTGGTGGAGGCAAATGGAAAGTCTGGGGAAAGGTTTGAATGCACGTCGTCGAGTAAGGTAAGTGCCAACCGCATTGCCTTGTCAGGACATGATGCGATGGAGGGCGCTGCACGGGTAAAGGACTCAAGAAGGTAGCGGGTCAGTGTTCTCGCCAATTCGCCACTGTTCGGCTTAGAGGAGCCATCGGCGATCACGTAGAGATAAGCGTCCGAGTTCTGTGCTGAGCCGCTGACATCGCAGTTTTCGGCTCTGTCAGCACCTTGACGGCTGAGGCTCAAGTACCGGATCAAGTAGGCACTCCGAATCCAACCAGGGTCGTTAATCGTTCGAGAAGCAACGCCTCTCGATCAGAGTCCTGAGCGGTGCTTTGGATCACGTCCTGAAATGCGGGTAACTTCAGAAACGCCTCAAACTGCTCGCTTACAAAACGGCGCAGTTCGATCGGTGCTCGCGCCACTTCTTGAATGAGTTCTTCCCGACCGTCCAGTAACGCGACGATGTCTTCAATATCATTGGACATCAGCATGTCACCCCGACCTCGTCCTTGATATGCCTGTAGTTTTGCGGCGAGAAACCACGGAGCGGCAAATGTCTTGATGAGTGTTCCGCTGGGGAGTTTGTAGTCGACGGCATTTTCTAATCCGCCGACAAACCAGCTATTGGAAAAGCCCAGTACCTTTTCATCCGTTGGCATGAAGTCGACCTTCAGATGACCTAGTCTCAGGCGGCAGGTGACGGAGTCCTGGCCGGTATTTTTGAAGCCTCGGGGTTTCAAATTTTCTTCCAGGCGATACCAGTCGGCGGTGCCAGTCAGATGAATGACTAGGTCAACATCATCCGTGCCGCGAATTGACTCTAAGGTGTATTCGTCAGTGATAAGCAAGATGGTTGTACATCCACCGACAAACGCTACATGCTCGCGTAGGTCACTGCCCAGCGCATCGGCGACTTCTTCAAGCATTTGCAACATCATTTCCCGGTTCGATGTCACAAGATCCACTCCCGTAGCATGGCGTCAGCGATTTTGGTTTCACGAGGACCACCGATGCGAATGGCGTCCACTAGTGCAAGGAAGTGATAGAGCAATTCATCTTTTTTGACTGCTACCGGTACGGTTTTGAATAAAGGCAGCACTTGCTGCCCTTTCCTCTTCCCGTTGGCGTCGGGCCAGACGGGGATGAGATCACCACCACTCATGATCTTGCCTGCCATTATTGGGGCGGCAAATGCGGTTGGAATGCCACGTACGATAGGGCCTGGCTTGGCGGGAAATACGTAGCGAATTGCATATTTTACGAAGTCCAGTAGAGCGGTGTTTCTGACGGTTGGTTTTCCACTCGATAAGTCGGTGAAGATAAGACCAATCTCCCGGCAGCGATTAAGCGAGTTGGATACTTCGCTCTTGCTCAGTGCGAGGGAAGCCGACAAGGCCCTGACTGAATAGCTTTCAAGGTTGGGTGGAGTAGTGGCGTCTTCGCTGTCCTCCCATCCTTCCCATTTCTCTACAGGTGAAAGTTCGATTTTCTCACTATTTCCTGTAAGGCGCAGATTGAGAACGTGATCCAAGTAGTCTGGGGATGCCTCCGGTGCAAGCAGCATCGCTTCCTCAAAGTCGCGTTTGAGCGTGAACTCTCGCTTCTTGACTCTCTCGCCTCTGGCCTGCAGGTCCAGACTGATCAGCTTGAAGAGTATTACAATGTCTTGACTTTTCATTCATGCTCGCATTCCAGTGTCCACCGTCCATGGACTGTGGACAAAACTTTCATGTGTGCGCTATCCATGTCAAGAAGTTTGTCAATTCCGCAAAAACACCACATACCCTCGAAACCACTCATTCCCTTGCAAATACCCCGGTGCTTCCCATTCCCCGCCTTGAATCAGCCCCACCTTGAACGACAACCCCAATCGATTCATCCGGGGTAAGTACGCTGCGTAATCCGGGATGCTATGGCGGCCCTGATAGGTCTGCACCACCACCTCATCCACCACGCCCTTGAGCTGGGCGATGGCGGCCGGGTCGGCGTTGCTGCTCCAGTCCATCAGGCCGGTGATGCTCAGGCGCAGGTCGGCGGGCAGGCGTTGGCGCAGGTCGCGCAGGAAGGCTGCGTATTCGTGCAGGTATTGGGTGCGGGCGTCGAAGTCGATCTGGATTCCGACCACCGGGTTGCCGGCGTCGCGCCAGCGTTGCACCTGGCCGAACACTTGGGTGTAGATCTGCTCCGGCCAATGCAAGGTGTGGGCACGGTAGACCACCCAGACCTCGCCTTGGGTGAGGCGCGGTACGCTGATGCCCTGGGCGATCAATTGCACGCCGCGCTGTGGCGCGCGGCGGGTGGAGTTGATCTGGCCCTGCAGGATGTACAGGGTTTTGGCCTGCTTGAGCACCGGCTGCGGCGTGACGCCGCTCCATAGCCAGAAGGCGTCATAGTCGCGGGCGTCAACAGCGCCAAAGGCCGGGCTTGCCAACAGCAGCAAGCCGAGCCACAGGTGCTTCACCAGTAGTACTGCAGAGACTTGCCCCACTCGGTGTCGGCAAAGCTGGTTTTGAGCTGGCGGAACCACGCCTTGCGCACGGCAGGTTCAACTTCATTGCCACCGCAGCTGTTATAGCCTGAAGGCGCATAGCAGTTGATGGCGCGGAATAGGGCATAGGCCTTGTCGTTCTTCGGAGCCTTGGCGTTGGCGATGACGAGTTTGTAGCCGTCGAGCCGCGAGAAGGTTTCGCCTTTGAAGTCCGACGCCGTACTGCCCAGGCTGCCGGCGGCGCGGGCTTGTTCCAGCGGCATGCCGTCCAGGCCGTTACGCAGGATGAACTCGCCGAAGCAATTCAGGCCCTGCGGGTTTTTCGCGTCGTTTTGCAAGGTTGCTGCGGTTTGCGCGATGCTCGGGCACGCATAGCCGGATTCGGCTTTGTCCCCGTTCCACTGGAACATTTTCAGGCTCTGGCCTGAGGTATAGACGTAGCCCAGGCTGGTGCCCAGCTTGTCTTCGGGCGCCGGGGCCGGCAGTTGCTTGAAGTCGGCGGCGAAGTCGGCGAACTGGCTGTGCAACAGGTCTTTATAAAGCAGCACGAATTGCGCGGTGTTGCGCTCCACGGGGTCACTGGCCTTGGCCAGTTGTTGGCGCAGCAGGTCCGGCCCGGCCACGTTGCGCAGCAGGATGTAACGCACTTGCTGGGCGCTGATCGGCGAGTCGGCGGCAAACACCTTGGCCAATTGGCCGCTGCGTTCGTAGTTCATGGCCAGGGCCAATTCCAGCTGGTCACGTTGCAGTGGCAGCTTGGCTAGCGGGAGCAATTGCAGCCACAGCGACTCGGCGGCTTTCCAGTCTTTTTTCTCCTCCAGGGCCAATGCGCGCAAGGTCTGTTGGCTGAAGGCGAAATAATCCAGGCTCGACGGCACTTCCTTGGGCAACAGCTTCAAGGCGTTGTCGGGCTGATGCTCGACGTACAGCGCGTAGGCCGCCTGTACGTAGTCGAACTGAGCCGGCTCATTGGCAAACACGCCTTTCTGCCCGTCGAGCTCTTCGCGAGTCAGTTCCGGCGGGGTATGGGCGCGCATCGCCATCAGGTCGGTGACCAACTGAATCATGGGGTTTTGCACGGTGCTGCGATTGACCATCAACAGTTTGAGGTCGGCTTCTTCCACCAGTTCTTCCAGCGACGCGTTGCGCTGTGTATCCGTCGCCTGGGTCAGTTGCCACGCATAGGCCTCGGCCAGTTTGTCGGTATCATCCGCCAGCCAGTACACCCGGCGCAGCAGGCCACGGGCCGAGGTGGCGTAAGCGCCCTGTGGATAAGTTTTCAGGTAACCGAGGAAGCCCTCTTCGGCGTTGCTCAGGGCCGACTTGTCCACACGTTCGAGCTTCGGCATGCCGTATTCGTCGAAGGCCTCGGCCTGTGCCTGGTTCAGCGATGTGCGGGCGGTCATGTACAGCGCGGTTTCTTTCAGCCAGGGCAAGGTGCTGCTGCTGGCAGCGGCAAAACCGCGTTCGGCGTCGCTGAAGCGCCCGCTGTAGAAGTCGGCGGCTGCTTGCAGATAGGTACGCAGCAGTTGGCCTTCGGGCGACTGAATCTGTTGCGGCTCCACGACCTGGCCATTCCAATCGCAGGTGGCGAGCAACTGCACACGGGCTTTGACCAGCACGTCGCGCTCGGCCGCCGGCATGTCGGCCTTGACGACTTGGCCGATAAACGCCGCGGCGCTGTCGTCATCATTGCTGCGGCAACGGCTGCCTTCACCGCTGAGGAAGGCTTGGCCGGCGGCCTTGCTATCGCCGCGCTGGATGCCCAATGGCGCCAGCAGTTCGTCAAGCCCGGGGGCCGAGGAGTCGTCTGCTTCTGCGGGCGGGGTGTCATTGGACGTCAGGCGATACACCGGGAACGGCACCGGACCGAAGCCTTGCTCCAGGTCGGTTTCATTCAGTGCGTTGGGTTTCAGCGGCATCGCCTGTTTGTCTGCCAGTAACAGGCGCAGGTTGACCCGGCTGTCATTGCCCGGGCTCAGGAAGGGCAGGTTGCTGCAGCCTTCAAGGCTGTCGCGTGATACCCGCCAGTCGGGGTAGCACGAATCATCGCCGCTGGCCTGGGCTTGGAAGGAAAGGCCGGCGAGCAACGCCAGACCCAGAGGAGGCAGAAAACCGATGCGCATGACGTGTCCTTTGATCCTGAGTCCTTGGAGGGTCGCAATCATAACGTACGCCTGCGAAGACGTCGGTAGCGCCCTACAATAAATTCAGATTTATCCGTTTTCGGTAGTGGCAATTTGATTTGCCTGCCCTAGACTGCCGACATTATCAGGGAGTAGTTACCGCATGGAGCCGTTACGTAGTTGGGTGTTTGGAGTTTCATGTCTGATGGGCCTGACGCAACTGGCCATGGCGGACGACCCGTTGTTGGATCACCCCCCTGCGGCGGCGACCGGCGCCGACGAGGCGCGTGGCGTGTTGCGTGCCCGCGACCAGGCAATGCTGGCCAGCGAGCTGTCGGGGCGGATCGTCGAGTTGCCCTTCAGCGAGGGCGAATCGTTCAAGAAGGGCGACACTCTGGCACGCTTCGACTGCTCGGCCTACCAGGCCCAGCTCAATGCCGCCCAGGCCGCCAGCCGTGGCGCCGGTGAGGAGCTTGCCCACAACAAACAACTGGCGGCACTCAACTCCGTCGGGCGTTTTGAAGTGGCCCGCGCCGAAGCCAAACTCACCGAGACCCAGGCTCAAACCCAGGTTTATCAAGTACAGGTCAAACGCTGCAGCGTGCTGGCGCCGTATGACGGCCAAGTGGTGCAGCGCAAGGTCCAGCGTTACGAAAGCGTATCGGCCGGGGCGCCGTTGCTGGAGATCGTCGATAACCACAGCCTGGAAATCCACCTGCGGGTGCCGTCGCGCTGGATGGGCAAACTCAAGCCCGGGCAAACCTTCAATTTCACTCCCGACGAAACCGGTCAGGCATTCACGGCCACGGTCAAGCGCCTGGGTGCTCGTATTGATGAAGGCAGCCAGACACTGCTGCTGGTCGCCACCTTGCCGAACGCTTCCGGGCTGCTGGCAGGCATGAGCGGTACTGCCCGCTTTGCGCAATTGCAATGAACGCACCGCTGGCGGGCCACGCCGAGCGCGTGTTTGCGCAGTTTCTCGATCTTGAGCGTCAGATTCGTGCGGCGCGTACCACCGAGCAACTGGCCTACAGCCTGGTCAACGATGGCCAACCACTGTTTGGCTATCGCCATGCCGCCCTGTTGATCGCCGGTAAGGTGCGGGCGGTGACGGCGGTGAGCAGCGTCGATCCCAACGCGCCGTTCGTGGCTTTTGTCGAACAAGCGGTGGCGCAGTTGCACAAGCTGGCGATGAGCCAAACCGCACGGGTGGTGCCGGCTGAGCAATTGAGTGGTGCGGTGCAAGCCGATTGGCAGAGCCTGTCGGCCGGGCATGTGTTCTGGTTGCCGTTGATTGACCCCCAGGGCCGAGTGTTCGGCGGCCTGTGGCTGGCGCGGGACACGCCGTGGAGCCCGGCCGAGCAAGTACTGCTGGCGCAACTGGGCGACACTTGCAGCCATGCCTGGCATGCGTTGCAACCGCGCCAGTCGTGGCGCTTGCGCCTGACCCGCAAACGCCAGATAGCGGCGGTGGTGGCGTTGCTGCTGACGCTGCTGATCCCGGTGCACCAGTCGGTGCTGGCGCCCGCCGAAGTGGTGCCGCTGGCCGGGCAAGTCGTCGCGGCGCCGCTGGATGGGGTGATCGCGGAGTTCCTGGTCAAACCTAACCAGACGGTGAAAACCGGCGACCTGTTGCTGCGCTTTGAAAGCACCACGCTGACGGCCCAGGCCGATGTGGCCGCGCGTGCGCTGGGCGTGGCCGAGGCGGAGCTCAAGGCCAATTCCCAGCGTGCCTTTGCCGATGCCGAGTCCAGCTCGAAGATTGACCTGCTGGCCGCCCGCGTCGAGCAAAAACGTGCTGAACGTGACTATGCACGTGAGCTGCTCAAACGTAGCGAAGTGCGCGCCGAACGCGACGGGATCGCCGTATTCGCAGATGCCGATCGCTGGACCGGTAAACCGGTGCAAACCGGCGAGCGGCTGTTGCAGATCGCCGATCCGGCCCAGGCGGAGTTGCGCATTGAATTGGCGGTGGGTGATGCGATTGCCTTGGCGCCCAATGCCCAGGTCGCGCTGTTTCTCGACAGCGACCCGCTGCAACGTCACCTCGCGACCCTGCAACGGGTCGCCTATGAAGCGCAGCCCACACCGGGTGGGCAGTTGGCCTATCGCCTCGATGCGCAATTCGATGATGCGCCGCCCCGTATCGGCCTGCGCGGTACCGCGAAACTCTATGGAGAGCGGGCGCCGCTGGCCCTGTACCTGCTGCGCCGGCCGCTGGCAGGCTTACGCCAGAGCGTGGGTCTCTGATGAGCCTGCCCAGGCTGCGCGAAGACCTGCAATTGTCCGCCGCCGGCGCCGCGTTGGACGGCTCGCCGCGCTGGACCCTGGCCGACCCGGTACGTGGGCGTTATTTCAAACTTGACGCCAGCGCGATTCGTTTGTTGCGTCACTGGTCGCTGGGCGATCCGGAAAAAGTCCTGCAGGCCGCCAACCGCGAACCGGGTTTGCCCCTGGAGGGGCGCGAAGTGGAGGAGCTGCTGAACTTTTTGCGTGCCCATGACCTGATCGCCGCCTTCGACCCGCAGCAGCGGGCGAGTTACCCCTATAAAGCGGCCGCGCAAAAGCGCAGCCTGTGGCAGGTGTTGCTGCATCAGTACCTGTTTTTCCGCATTCCGTTGTGGCGCCCGGATGCGTTTCTCAACCGTGTATGGCCTTGGCTGGCACGCTTTGGCCCGGGATTGTTGCGTTACGGCTTGCCGATCATCCTGGGCTTGGGCGTGTTTCTGGTCGCACGCGACTGGCAGCGTTTCCTGGCGACCTTCCCGCACCTGTTCAGCCTCGGCGGCGCCCTGGCATTCGGTGTGGCGTTGTTTTTCGCCAAGCTGTGCCATGAATTCGGCCATGCCTTCATGGCCAAGCGCGCCGGGTGCCGGGTGCAGAGCATGGGCGTGGCGTTCATGGTGTTGCTGCCGATGTTCTACACCGATGTGAGCGACGCGTGGCGGGTCAATGATCGCCGTGCGCGGTTGATGATCGGAGCCGGCGGGGTGATGGCCGAGTTGTTGCTGGCGTGCATTGCCCTGCTCGCATGGTCGTTGTTGCCCGACGGTCCGGCGCGCACGGCGGCGTTCATGTTGGCCAGCGCGACTTGGCTGACCACGTTGGCGATCAACCTCAACCCGTTCATGCGCTTTGATGGTTATTTTCTGATCAGTGACTGGTGGGGCGTGGATAACTTGCAAGGCCGCGCTTTTGCACTGTGCCGTTGGCGCCTGCGCGAACTGTTGTTCGGTTATGGCGAGCCGGCGCCGGAGCCGTGGTCGCCGACGATGCAACGACGCTTGCTGGGGTGGGGTTACCTGGCGTGGCTGTGGCGGGCGGCGCTGTTCCTCGGGATTGCGCTGGCGGTGTATCACCTGTTTTTCAAGCTGCTCGGGATCTTCCTGATGCTGGTGGAACTGGTGTGGTTCATCTGCTTGCCGGTCTTCAAGGAGTGGCGCGAATGGTGGAGTCGTCGCACCCAGGCACATGCCCCCCGGGTGTTGCTCAGCAGCCTGGGCCTGCTGTTGCTGCTGCTGGCGCTGGTGGTGCCGTGGCGCAGCGCCGTGGAGTTGCCGGCCATGCTCGAAGCCGGACGTGCCAGCGCATTGCATGCGCCCGTGGCGGCGCGGGTCAAGCAGGTACGGGTGGCCGATGGCGAGGCCGTCACCCAAGGCCAGGTATTGTTCGAGTTGGAGTCGCCGGATCTGGAAGCGCGACAAAGCATCGTGCGCCGTGAAGTGGAGATTCTGCAGTTGCAGATGCGTCGCCAGGCCGGGCGCACTGAAACGGCGGCAGATGCCGGGATCAACGATCAGCGTCTGTCCCAGGCCCTGGCCGAATACCGAGGCCTGGCTGCCCAGCGCGAGCGGTTGCTGTTGCGCGCACCCCATGCAGGCACGGTGCGCGATGTGTTGCCGCAATTGAGCGTGGGCCGTTGGCTGTCGCCCAAGGATTCGCTCGCGCAAGTGGTGGAAGAGGGGGCACGCCTGCGGGGTTACCTGGCCGAGGCAGAGTTGTGGCGGGTAGCCCCGGGCGCCACCGGGCGCTTTATCGCCGATGACCCGATGCATGCCGCTATCCCTGTCGAATTGAGCGATATCGACACCAATGGCGTGGCCTACCTGGACCAGGAGTCACTCACCTCCGACCACCATGGGCCAATCGCCGTACGCCGTGATGAAAACCAGCGCCCGGAGCCGGTCCAGGCCCAGTACGGCGCGCGGTTGAAAAGCGTGCAACCGATCCAAACACCCCGCCAGCCCCTGCGCGGCGTGGTGGTATTGCAAGGGCGCAGTGAGTCGGTGCTGGGCGTCGCCTGGCGTCGGGCGGCAGCGTTGGGGGTGCGAGAAAGCGGGTTCTGACAGGAGTTGAACGATGTTGAACAAGGATGGCGCCCTGGCGCAGGGCTTGGTGGTCCGCCCGTCACGCAGCAGCGATGGGCCGTTTTTGCAGAGCCTCTACCGTTCGGCGCGTGCGGATCTGCAATGGATCGATGGCGAGCAAGCGTTGGTGGAGGCGGTGATTGCCCAGCAGTTCCAGGTGCAGGAACGAGGGATGGACGAGCATTTTCCCGGCGCCCTGCATTATGTGATCGAGAAACTGGCCACGCCCATCGGTGCGTTGAGCGCCGACTTCGGGCCTGCTGAAATCCGTGTGTTGTACCTGGCTTTCGTCCCTACCGCCCGTGGGCAAGGCTTTGGTCGTGCGGTGTTGCAAGGGGTGCAGCAGGCCGCTGCCCAAGTGTGTTGCCCGGTGGCGACGGTGGTGTGGGCGAGTAACCCCCATGCGCGCCAGCATTATCTGGCGCTGGGGTTTGAGGTGGAGGAACAGACACCCGCCGCGCAGCGCCTGGTGTGGTACCCGTCTCAGTTGAAAACGATGCAGAAATAACCGCGCTGGGTGTCGCGGCCCATCGCGGGTTCGCGGGATACGAACACGTTTTCCAGGCAGCTGTCCCCCAGAGGCAGGCGGCAGAGGCCGTCGACGAAATCGGTCGGTACGAGGCTTTCGAGCAACACGCTGAACGCCGTGCGTGAGCCGCCAGGCAAGCTGGCCTTGGGGGCGTGAGTGAGGCGTTGGATCTGGATGGGCAGTGCAGAACCATCGGGCAGGTAAAGCACGCTGGTCTGGTTCAACAAAGGCTGGAAATGATTGAGGGTCATCAGGTTCAGCATAAGGCGGCTCCACTTGGGAAATGCCGAGACCCGTGGGCCTCGGCCAGGGGCTTAGCTGCGGGACGGAAAGATGCCGTTCAGCGCAATGCTGAAGTTGATCACCAGGAACGGGTTCATCGTGGCCATGGCCTGGCCTTGGCCGGCGGGGTCGATGGTGCCGGTCAAGGTGGTACTGACGCCTTTGAGCGTCACCGGGTTGGCGCCCTGTTGGTCCGAGTAGATCGTCGCGCTGCCCGGGCCGGGGCCGGAAGCGCCGATAAACGCGTTGGCGGCAGTGGGGACCGTGACCGGGTTGCTGGTGACACTGGTCAGTTGCACGGTGGTGGTGGAAGTGAAGGCCGCGGTGCCATGTGTGTGGGTCGGCAGGTTGGCCAGGGTGGCGGTGACGTTCTCGACCCCGGCGAACGCGCCGATGACTCGCGGCGACAGGTTCGCGCCGTTGCCTTGGCCGATGGGCAAGCGCCCCTGCAAATCCGGCAGCTTGAAGGACTGCACACCGTCGCCGCCGTACGTGGTGCTGATCAGGGCGAACAGCGCCTGGTACTGGCTGATGGACAAGGTTTGACCGGCGCACAAGGCCCAGTCTCTAGGGGCGAAATTAAACGCGAACGGTTGAATAGTGCCGATGAATACTTCCATGGATCGTTCATCCTTGCTTATGGCTCTATGGGTGTGTGACGCCAATTGATCTGGCGTCATCGCAGAGCGTAGACGCCGCTGATGCGCGGCGCCCGGCGGTCGCGAAACCGCGAGCGAAACCGGGGCTTTTGGCCTAGAGTGGCGCATGTTGACGCAACGGCGGGGTTTGCCCGGGAATCGGGCAGTGTCAGGGGAATTGAGGTGCGACGGTCTGTGGTAGAACAAGACAACAAAGTGGGGGTTTTTCCCGCAGTCAATCGCCTGTCGGCGGCTTGGGAAGGTGCCGGTTGGCTCAGCCGTTTATGGTGGGTGCCGATTCTGGCGCTGGCCATGGCCGTGCGTTTCTATGGCCTCACGGCCTCGGCGATCTGGGGCGACGAAGGATCGAGCCTGTTGCTGAGCGAATACGCCATCGATGACCTGTGGTTTCACGCGGCCCATGATGTGCACCCGCCCTTGTACTTTTTCATGTTGCGCGGCTGGATCGGGCTGTTTGGCGATGGCATCTGGTCGATTCGCGGTATGAGTGCAATCCCCGGCGTGGTCGCGGTGGGCCTGGGGATCTGGCTGACGCGGAAACTGTCCACCCGGCGCGCCGCGATACTGGCGGGGGTGCTGCTGGCGCTGTACCCCACTGCCGTGCGTTACAGCCAGGAAGTGCGCATGTACTCGCTGCTGGCCGTGTGGCTGCTGGCCGCCACGCTGGCGCTGGTGTACTGGGTACGCCGGCCCGAGCGCAGGCGCTACCTGGCGGCCTACGTGCTGCTGATGGTGGCTGGGTTCTATACCCATTACTTCACAGCCTTGTGTGTGCTGGTGCATTGGTCCTACCTGGGGCTGTTGTGCGCGACCCAGGCGCCGGGCCAGCGTCTGATCCTGCGCCCTTCGTGGTGGTGCGCCAATACCCTGATCGTGGCGCTGTACCTGCCCTGGTTGCCGAACCTGCTGGACCTGACCCAACACGTTGAACAGCTCAAGGTCGGCGGCGATATCGGTTGGGAAGACCCGGTCACGCTGATCTCCGTGCCGTCGATGGTCTGGCAGTTCATGCTCCAGGATGAGGGCATCGATTTCTGGAAACCGTTGTTCTGGCTGTTTCCGCTGTTGCTGATTGGCGTCGTGGTTGCGACCGCCTGGCGTGATCGTGAGGCCCATCGGCCGGCGGGCCTGCTGGCGATGTTTTTCCTGCTGCCGCTGTTGCTGGTGTACGCGGTGTCGTTTATTTCCCCGGTCTTTATCGAGCGCTACCTCACGGTGTATGCCCTCGGCTTGCCGATCATGGTGGCCTTGGCCATCGACCGTTTGCCCAAGCGGCTGTCACGTTGGGGCGTCGCGTTCCTGGTGCTGTTTGTCAGCGTGGAACTGCTGGGGGTGAAGAACAACGCCACCGTGGACGAGCATGACCAATTCAACGTGCCGGTGGAGTTCGTCAACCGTAACTATCAGGAAGACGACCGCATCGTTCTCAGTGACATGCTGTGGTACCTCAGCTACGTGTATTACGACCAGACCGACGCCCAACTACAGCTCTACACGCCACCCAAAGCCGACGGTACACCGACTCGGCCGACCGCCTACGGCTTTGGCACCCTGGTGGACCAGGACGGTGGGCGCATTTATCTCGACCGCCTGTCGGCATTGCCGGCGGATACCCGCCGCGTGTGGCTGATCAGCAGTGCCGAGCCGCCGGATGATTTCGCCCCGATACCCGCCGATTGGCGCGAACTCATGCGCCAGGATGGCGGCGGCGCAAGAGCGCGCCTGTTTGTCCTGTGTCGCGGGCCAGAGCCTTCGCAGCCTGAGGGCTGCCGCTAATTGCGAATTGGCATTAAGAAAATGTCTAAATAGTGGCAAATAACCACTAGTGAGCACCGCAATCCTCAGCTACGCTTCGGGCATAAATGGATTTGTCCTACAAAGTGGTGAAAGGATTGCGCTATCACTTTATCTCCGGTCTGCCGCGTTCCGGCTCGACCTTACTTTCTGCGATCCTGCTGCAGAACCCCCGTTTTCGCGCGGGCATGAGCAGCCCCGTAGGGACGCTGTTCAATGGCGTGCTGGCGCAGTGCAGCGCCGGCAGCGAGTTTGGCTCGGTCATTGATCCGGACACCCGCCGTCGCCTGTTGCGCGGCCTGTTTGATGCTTACTACGGCGACAAACCCTCCACCCCCGTGGTGTTCGACACCAACCGCCAGTGGTGCGCGCGCATGCCTGCCTTGCACGACCTGTTCCCCCAGGCCAAGGTCATCGCCTGCGTGCGCAATGTCGCGTGGATCATGGACAGCCTGGAACGCCTTTACCGCGCCAATCCGTTTGAGAACACCAAACTGTTCAACGACGATATCGAGCGCAACACCGTGTACAGCCGCGTCGAAACCCTCGGCCAGCGCAATCGCCTGGTGGGTTATGCCTGGTCGGCCCTCAAAGAGGCTTACTACGGCGAAAACGCCGGTTCCATGCTGATCGTCGACTACGACCTGCTGTCCCAGGCGCCGGAGCGCGTGATGCGGTTGGTCTACGCATTCATCGGCGAGCCGTGGTTCGAGCATGACTTCGACAACCTCAGCTACGACGCACCGGACTTCGACGAGGCGCTGGGCGTCAGAGGGTTGCACCGGGTCAAACCCAAGGTCGCGCTGCAACCTCGGCGTACGATCCTGCCGCCCGACCTCTTCGAGCAGTTCGCGCATATGGATTTCTGGCGGGATGGGAGCCTGAGCGCCGCCAATGTGATTCGCACTAAAGCCGATGCCGTGATCAATTGATCGCGGTTTTTTCATAGCGGGTATCTGCATTCGACAAGCGGGTGAGCAACATGTGGTGGAGCAAAGGTAAGGCACGGCAGGCAACGACAGGCGCCAACACCCTGGCGACGCCGATGATCATGTTCCTGGAGCCGCGCATGTTGTTTGACGGTGCGGTCGCGGCCACCGTAGCCGATGCCGCCCAGGCTGACAGCCACGCCACCGCCGATGCGGCGGCCAAGGCACCGACGGCCGAACATGCCTCCGTCAGTAAAGACACCCATGGCCAAACCGATGCGCCGGCGACACCGGCACCCGTGGCGGTACCGGGGCAGACCGTGGTGTTCGTCGACGCCCGGGTCAAGGACTCCGCCGACCTGCTCAAGGGGGCTGCTCCCGGCACTCAGGTCGTGCAACTGGATGCGAGCAAGGACGGCCTGCAGCAGATGGCCGATTACCTGGGCAGCCATCAGGGCGTGAGTTCGGTGCAGATTATCGCTCACGGCAACACCGGTGATCTGTGGCTGGGCAGTACCTATCTGTCGGCCGACAACGTTGCGGCTCGCAGCGAAGTGTTGGCGCAGATCGGCCAGGACATGAATGTGGGTGGCGACATCCTGATCTATGCCTGCAACACGGCGCAGGGCACCCAGGGGCTGAACTTTGTCGACTCACTCGCGCAATTGACGGGCCGGGATATTGCCGCATCCACCAACCGCACCGGCGGGGGCGGCGACTGGACGCTGGAAATTGCCACCGGCTCCATCGAGAGCCACACCGCGTTGTCGTACCAGGCGATGTCGGCGTACCAGTACGGCTTGGCCACGATTACGGTGACCAACAACGGCGACAGTGGCGCCGGTTCATTGCGCCAAGCCCTGAGCGATTCGGTGACGGGCGATACCGTGACGTTCAACTCAAGCATGACGGTTAACCTGAACTCTCAACTGGTGATCACGAAGAATGTCACGGTTGCGGGTGATTTGAACCACGACGGCGTGGCGGACGTTACCCTCAGCGGGCAGTACAAGACCCAGGTGCTGAGAGTTAATAATGGGGTGACCGCGACACTCGATGGCCTGGTCATCACCCAAGGGCTGGCGGTCGGGAATGGCGCGCAGGCAGGTGTCGACGGCACAGCTGCGATGGGCGGCGGTATCGTCAACTTCGGTAACCTGACCTTGAATAATGTCACGGTGACCAGTAATGCCGCCTCGGGTGGCGGTGGCGGTGGCGGGGTGACCGCGCCTTATGCCGGTGGCCCGGTCGGTGGTGGAGGCGGTGGCGGCGGTGCGCTTGGTGGGCAGGTCGGAGGCCACGGCGGTATCGCCGGCACTGGTACGGGGGTATACGCCGGGACCTCCGGTAGCGCCAACACCGGTGGCACGGGCGGCTCCTATAGCCCTACCTACATGGGCGGCAGGGGTGGCAGCAGCGTGGGTGGCGCAGGCGGTGTGGGCGCCGGTGGCTACAGTAACGGTGGCAGCGGCGGCACGGCGAACAACGGCACTATCAGTATCGGCGGCGGTGGTGGCGGCTCTGGATGGGACAGGCCGGGTCGTGCCGGTGCCTCGGCCAGTGGCGGTATCTACAACGCCACCAGCGGCACCCTGACCGTTGTCGGCACTTCGGTGATTTCCAATAACATCGCGGCCGGTGGCGGCGGCGGCGGCGGTGGAGGGAGTGGTGGCAGTGCCGACCCGGGCGGTGCGGGCGGCAAAGGCGTCGGCGCGATCTGGAACAAAGGCACGCTGTTGATGACCGCCGCCAACTTCGCGGCCCTGAGCGGTAACGTTGGTGGCAGCGGCTCCGGCGGCCAGGCGGCGGGCGGAGGCGGCACGGGCGCTACCGTGGCGGCCACGAACAATATCTTCAATGATGGCGGCACCCTGAACACCGCCTACGCACCAACGCCATCAGCAACCATTGTCGTCACCACCACGGCCCAGCACATTGGCAGCACTTCGTTGGTGACCATTACCTTCAGCCAGGCCGTCACCGGTTTCACCAACGCTGACCTGACCGTGTCGAACGGCACCTTGAGCGCTGTCAGTTCCAGTGATGGCGGCGTCACCTGGACGGCGACGTTCACCCCAAATTCGAGCGTGACCAGCGCGACCAACCATATCGTCCTGGATAATACCGGTGTCACCGGCGTGTCGAATGGCCTGGCGGGCAGCGGGACTTCTACCTCCAATAACTACACCGTCGATACGGTACGGCCGACCGCCACGGTTGCGGTAGCCAGCACGGGTTTGAATATCGGCGGCACCTCCGTGGTGAACATCACCTTCAGCGAAGCGGTCTCCGGCTTCAGCCTGGCCGACATGACGGCCTCCAACGGCACCCTGAGCAACCTGGCCACCAGCGATAACATCCACTGGACAGCGACCCTGACACCGACGGGCGGGATCACCAGTGGTACCAACGTCATTACCCTGGATAACACGCTTTACACCGACGCCTCGACCAATACCGGCACCGGCGTCACCACGTCCAATAACTACAGCGTCGACACCGTGCGCCCCACCGCTAGCATTGTGGTGTCTAACCCAGCGCTGAACATCGGTGGCACTTCTCTTGTGACCATCACTTTCAGCGAAGCCGTCTCCGGCTTTACCAACGCCGACCTGGTCGTCGCCGACGGCACGCTGAGCGCGGTGAGCAGCAGCGATGGCGGCATCACCTGGACCGCCACCCTGACGCCAAGCGCTGGGGTTAGCCATAGCGGTGACGTGATTACCTTGAGTAATACCGGGGTCGCCGACCTGGCAGGCAACGCCGGCAGTGGCACCACCAGTTCCAACGCGTATGCCGTCGACACGCTGCGACCGAATGCGACCATTGTGTTTTCCAACACTACCCTGGCTATCGGTCAGACCTCCCTGGTGACGATTACCTTCAGTGAGGCGGTGAGCGGTTTCACCAACGCCGACCTGACGATCACCAATGGTACCTTGAGCGCTGTCTCCAGCAGTGACGGCGGTGTGACCTGGACCGCCACTTTCACCCCGACAGCCAGTATCACCAGCCCGACCAACCACATCACGCTGGACAAGACGGGCGTGCAGGATCTGGCAGGCAACGCCGGCAGCGGCACGACCAACTCCAATAACGTGGCGATCGACACCCAGCGCCCGACGGCCACGATAGTGGTCGCCAACCCGATATTGGCGATTGGCCAGACTTCGCTGGTTACAGTGACCTTCAGCGAAGCCGTCACGGGTTTCACCAATGCCGACCTGACTATCGCCAACGGCACGCTGAGTGCGGTGAGCAGCAGTGACGGCGGTATTACCTGGACCGCAACGTTCACCCCGTCGGCGAGTACCACCAACGCCACCAACCACATCACCCTGGACAACACCGGCTACAGCGACCAGAGCGGCAACACCGGCACCGGCACGACAGACTCCAATAACTTCGCCATCGACACCCAGCGGCCGACGGCGACTATTGTCATCGCCGACCCGGTGCTGAGCGCCGGTGAAACCACATTGGTGACCATCACATTCAGTGAGGCCGTGAGCGGTTTTACCAACGCTGACCTGACCATCGCCAACGGCACCTTGACGGCGGTGAGCAGCAGCGACGGCGGTATCACCTGGACCGCTACCCTCACGCCGACGGTCGGTGTCAGCGATGCCACCAACGTCATTACCCTGGCCAACTCCGGTGTCGCCGACCTGGCCGGCAACGCGGGCTCGGGCACCACCAGTTCGGCCAACTACACGGTCGACACCGTGCTGCCCACGGCGACCATCGTTGTTGCGGACAGCGCTTTGAAAATTGGCGAAACCTCTGCGGTGACGATCACGTTCAGCGAGGCGGTGACAGGTTTCACCAATGCCGACCTGACGATTGCCAACGGCACCTTGACGGCGGTGAGCAGCAGCGATGGGGGGATCACCTGGACGGCGACCTTCACGCCGAGCAGCGCCATAACCGACGCGACCAACCTGATCACCCTCGACAACAGCGGCGTACGCAACCTTTCGGGCAATGCCGGCAGTGGTACCACCAGCTCCAACAACTACGCCATCGATACCCAGCGCCCAACCGCAACTATCGTGGTGACGGACACCGCCCTGGGTATCGGCCAGACCTCGTTGGTGACGGTGACATTCTCCGAGGCGGTCACCGGCTTTACCAATGCCGACCTGACGATTGCCAATGGCACATTGAGCGCGGTGAGCAGCAGTGATGGTGGCATCACCTGGACCGCGACGCTCACCCCGGCGGCCGGTATCACCGATACCAGCAATGTGATCACCCTGGATAACACCGGCATTGCCGATTTGGCCGGCAACGCCGGCGGCGGCACGACCGACTCCAACAACTACGCCGTCGACAGCCAACGGCCGACCGCGACCATTGTGGTTGCTGATTCGGCGCTGACAGCCGGTGAAACATCACTGGTGACGATCACCTTCAGTGAGGCGGTGACCGGCTTCACCAACAGCGACCTGAGTGTGCCCAATGGCACGCTCAGTGCCGTGAGCAGTACCGATGGCGGCGTGACCTGGACGGCTACCTTCAGCCCGAACGTCGGCACCCGGGACGCCACTAACCTGATCATCCTGGACAATACCGGCATCACCGACCTGGCCGGCAACGCGGGCTCAGGCACCACCAGCTCGGCCAACTTCACCCTCGACACCGTACGGCCGACCGCGACCATCGTGGTGGCGGACAACGCGGTGAAAATCGGTGATACCTCGCTGGTGACCATCACCTTCAGCGAGGCGGTGAGCGGTTTCACCAACGCCGACCTGACCGTTGCCAACGGCACCTTGACGGCGGTGAGCAGCAGCGACGGAGGGATTACCTGGACGGCGACCTTCACGCCTACCAACAACATCACCGACGCCACCAACCTGATCACGCTGGACAACAGCGGCGTGCAGAATGCCTCGGGCAACGTCGGCAGCGGCACCACCGACTCCAACAATTACGCTATCGACACCCAGCGGCCAACGGCGACCATCGTGTTGGCCAACAACAGCTTGAACATCGGCGCCACGTCGTTGGTGACCATCACGTTCAGCGAGGCGGTCAGCGGTTTCAGCAACGCCGACCTGACCGTCGCCGGCGGTACCTTGAGCAACGTGAGCAGTGCCGACGGAGGTATCACCTGGACCGCCAACTTGACGCCCACCCAGGGTGTAAGCCACACGGGTGACGTCATTACGCTGAACAACGCGGGCGTCAACGACCTGGCCGGGAACAGCGGTGCGGGCAGCACGCTGTCGAATGCCTACAACATCGACACCCAGGCGCCCACCGCCACGATCGTGGTCGCCAACCCGACTTTGGCCATTGGCCAGACTTCTGGGGTGACGATAACCTTCAGCGAGGCCGTCAGCGGCTTCGACAACAGCGACTTGAGCGTGCCCAATGGCACTCTGAGTACCGTGAGCAGCGCCGATGGTGGTGTGACTTGGACGGCGACCTTTACCCCTACCAGCAACATCCGCGACACCACTAACCTGATCACCCTGAATAATGCGGGCGTCAGCGACCTGGCCGGCAACGCGGGCTCAGGCATCACCAACTCGGCCAACTTCACCATTGACACCGTACGGCCGACCGCGAGCATCGTGGTGGCGGACAACGCGGTGAAAGTCGGCGATACCTCGTTGGTGACCATCACCTTCAGCGAGGCGGTGAGCGGTTTCACCAACGCCGACCTGACCGTTGCCAACGGCACCTTGACGGCGGTGAGCAGCAGCGACGGAGGGATTACCTGGACGGCGACCTTCACGCCGACCAACAACATCACCGACACCAGCAACCTGATCACGCTGGACAACAGCGGCGTGCAGAATGCCTCGGGCAACGTCGGCAGCGGCACCACCGACTCCAACAATTACGCTATCGACACCCAGCGGCCAACGGCGACCATCGTCGTTGCCAATAACGGCTTGAACATCGGCGCCACGTCGTTGGTGACCATCACGTTCAGCGAGGCGGTCAGCGGTTTCAGCAACGCCGACCTGACCGTCGCCGATGGCACGCTGAGCAACGTGAGCAGTGCCGACGGGGGTATCACCTGGACCGCCATCCTGACACCTGTCGCTGGTGTGACGCATGCTGCAGCCGTCATCACGCTGAACAACACCGGAGTCGATGACCTTGCGGGTAACAGTGGCGCGGGTATTACCCAGTCGAATGCCTATAGCGTCGATACCCAGGCGCCGACCGCCAGCATTGTGCTTGCCAACCCGACGTTGGCCATTGGCCAAACCTCGTTGGTGACCATTACGTTCAGTGAGGCGGTCAGCGGTTTTGACAACAACGACTTGAGCGTCCCTAACGGCACACTGTCGGCGGTGAGCAGTGTGGACGGCGGTATCACCTGGACCGCGACCTTCACCCCGACCAGCAACATTCATGACACCACCAACCTGATCACCCTGAACAACACGGGCGTTACCGACCTGGCCAACAACGCCGGCACAGGTGTCACCCTTTCGGGCAATTTCAGCATTGATACAGTGCGGCCGACGGCGAACATCGTGGTCGACCACAGCGCACTCAAGCAGGGTGAAACGGCTCGAGTCACCATCACCTTCTCCGAGGCGGTCAACGGTTTCACCACTGCCGATCTGAGCGTGGCCAATGGCACCCTGAGCAACCTGGCATCCAGTGATGGCGGTATGACCTGGACGGCGACGTTGACGCCAACGGCCAACATCACCGACACCAGCAACCTGATCACCCTCGACAACAGTGGCGTGCAGAACGCTTCAGGCAACGCGGGCAGCGGCACCACCGATTCCAACAACTACGCCATCGACACCCAGCGTCCCACCGCGACTATTTCCGTGGCCGACAGCGCCCTGAACATCGGGCAAACCACCACGGTGACCATCGCCTTCAGTGAAGCCGTGACGGGCTTCGACCTCTCGCAACTGAGTGTGGCCAATGGCGTGCTGTCCAACCTGGCGAGCCAGGACGGCGGCAAAACCTGGACCGCCACCCTGACGCCGACGGCCGCTATCACCGACGCAACCAACCTGATCGTGCTGGATGCCAGCCAGGTCAACGACGCCGCCGGTAACGCCGGCAGCGGCATTGCGATCTCCAATAACTACGCGATCGATGGCGAACGCCCCACTGCGACCATCAGTATTGCCAACCCAAGCCTGACCGTCGGCCAGACCACTGTCGTGACGTTCACCTTCAGCGAGAAAGTCAGTGGCTTCAGCCTGGATGACCTGAGTGTGGCCAACGGCGCCTTGTCCAACCTGGCGACCAGCGACGGCGGCAAGACCTGGACGGCGACACTGACGCCAACGGCCAATCTCAACGATCCGAGCAACTTCATTACCCTCGATAACCGCCTGGTGAGTGACCTTTCGGGCAACGTGGGCAGTGGTTTTGCCAACTCCAATAACTACGCGATCAATACCGTGGCATTGACTGGCGACCCACTGTTCCGCGTCACCAACCCGGCACCGCCTCAAGGCGCACCGAACGCTCCGTTGCAGCCGAGCGTGTTTGGCGCGCCGCTGGGCAACCTCGGCTCACCTATCGGCTTCCCGCCGTTGTTCGAGCAACGTCAGCTGGGTGCAGGCTTGCCACCGGTCGGCAGCATCTTTATCCACAACGGCGCGCTGGCACCCAGCTATATCGCCCAGGTGTTCGGCACCGATGGTGCCGGTGACGGCAGTGCCAACGGTTTCCTGGGTTTTGGTGGCGGCGATGGTGGGGTATTCGGCTCAAGCACCTTGTCGAGCCTGTTCAGCCATGAAACCCACGGCGATGACAGCACCCTCAAAGCGTTCGACAGCAAACCGATCAACGGCCAGGGCGACCCGGCCCAGGGGCTGCGCGGCGTGTTTGGCGCGCCGAGCCTCGGCCAGCAATTGCAGCAGCTCAAAGACACAGAACAGCGCCAGGTGATGGACCTGGCGCACGCACTGCAACAAGTCGGCATCAGCGAAATGCAGGCTTGAACATACTTAACTCCAGGCGCAGTAACAGGGGCAGTCCAAGGATGAAAACAAGTCATAAGTTGTTCGGCGCCAGCCTGCTGGCGCTGGCGATCAGCGGTTGTGCAGTCACCAGTGAACCGATTGAACGCAGTGTCAGTGAGCAGCGAGCCCGTAGCGATCTGCAAGGTATGTACAAAGGCCAGGAGCCGCTGAATGGCCCGCTTACCCTGCACCAGGCCATGGCCCGTGCGGTTAAGTACAACCTCGAAGGCCGCTTGAAGGTGATGGAAGAGGCGCTGGCCAAACGCCAATCCGACCTCTCCAGCTTCGACATGCTGCCACGCATGGCCTTGTCCGCAGGCTATGCCGGGCGCAACAACACCAACGCCTCCAGCAGCCAGAGTGTGCGCACTGGCACCCAATCCCTGGAGCCGTCGACTTCCCAGGACCGCGACCGCCGCGTAGCCGACCTGACCATGGTGTGGAACGTGCTCGACTTTGGCGTCAGCTATATCAGCGCCAAGCAGCAGGGCGACCAGCGCCTGATCATCCAGGAGCGTCGGCGCAAGGTGATCAACACCATCGTGCAGGATGTGCGCTCGGCCTATTGGCGCGCGGTAGCGGCCGAACGCTTGCTGACCCAGATCGACAGCCTGATGGCACGGGTCGACCAGGCCCAGACCAACAGCCAGAGCATGAGCGAACAGCGTATCGGCGACCCGGTGCAGGCGCTGGGTTACCAGCGCTCGCTGATCGAAGCCACGCGCCAGTTGCAGGAGCAGCGCCGCGCGTTGTCGCTGGCCAAGACCGAACTGGCCACGCTGATCAACCTGCCCATGGGCAGCGAGCTCAAGCTGGCCACACCGGATGACTACAGCGTGCCGCAGTTGAAGGTCAACCTGGCCAGCCTGGAACAGGAAGCCCTGGCCAACCGCCCGGAACTGCGTGAGCAGGACTACCAGACCCGTATCAGCGCCGCCGAAACCCGCAAAGCCATGCTGCGCCTGCTGCCGGGCCTGGAGTTTTCAGCCGGGGGGCATTACGACAGCAACTCGTTCCTGACCGACAACCGCTGGGCTGACTACGGCGCCAAGGTCACCTGGAATCTGTTCAACGTGATCTCCGCACCTGCCGCCATCGATGTGGCCAAGGCCGGTGAGGAAGTCGCCACTGCACGACGCCAGGCCATGTCCATCGCGGTGCTGGCGCAGATCTACGTGGCCAACGCCAACTATCAGGACGCGGTACGCCAGTTCAAGACCAACGAACAGTTGGCCAACATTGATGGGCAAATCCTCACCCAGCTGCGCAACCGACATGAGGCCGCAGGGCTCGGCGAACTTGACCTGATCCAGGGCGAACTCAACACCTTGCAGGCGGACCTGCGTCGCGACCTGGCCTACGCTGACCTGCGCAACGCCTACGGCCAGATCTTCGCCAGCGCCGGGCTTGACCCGCTGCCTGAACAGCTGGACTCCGACCGCGTGCAAACCATCGCTACGGCACTGGCCAGCCGTGAGTCAGCCTGGGCTGCGGGCAACATCACGACGCCGGTGCCGCGTGCCGTCGCCCAGTAACCTGGTGGCGCCGACGGCGAGCATCACGCGCCGTCAACGCGAGGCGCGCAATGGGCATCGCGGTGTGGCGATCTTGCTCACCGGCCTGCCGGCGTCGGGTAAATCCACCCTGGCCCAGGGCCTGCAAGCGGCGCTGTTCGAGCAAGGCAAACAAAGCCTGGTGCTCGACGGCGACGCCTTGCGCGGTGGCCTCAACCAAGACCTGGGCTTTGCCGACAGCGACCGTCTGGAAAACATCCGCCGCGCCAGCGAACTCGCGGCGCTGCTGGTGGACAACGGGCAAATCGTGATCCTTGCGATGATCGCGCCTCTGGCCGAACTGCGTGCGGTGTTTGCCGAACGCCTGGCTGCCGATTATCGGGAAGTCTGGTGCAGCGCCTCGCTGGCGGTGTGCGAAGGGCGTGACCCCAAAGGGCATTACGCCCGTGCACGGCGTGGGGAGTTGCCAGGGTTTACCGGGGTTGGCTCGCCGTACGAACAACCGTTGCACGCCTCGTTGGTATTGGATACCGGCGTGCTGTCGGCGCAACAGTGCGTCGAGCGGCTGTTGGCGTGGCTTGCGCCTGAACTAGACTCTGGGGAATCGTCTTTTTAGGAGGCTCCCATGGAATCGCCAGTGCATAGCTTGCCGTCATTGTTCAAGCAACTTGGGCTGCCGGATGACCCGGTGAGTATCGAGAAATTCGTGGCGGTGCATTCGCCGCTCAAGCGCGACCAGAGACTGGAAGATGCGTTTTTCTGGACCGACAACCAGAAGCAATTTCTGCGCAGCGAAATTCTGGATGACGCGGATTGGGCTGAGGTGGTGGATGAATTGAATCTTCTGCTGCACGGCGGAAGAGGGGTGCAAAAAACTTAGCAAAAACGTGAAAAGTTGAAAAAATCTGATGTGGGTTGAAAAAACTGGCCTGTAATCGTGTAAGTGAACTTTTTCTGAGGTTGATAGCTGTCTTTGCTGCGTTATGGCTATTTCGGCGCGGCGATAATCCAGGCCGCCACCCATCCGCAAATTTGTATCAAAACTTGACGACATTCGAATGATCCACCATATTGATAGTTAGCAAACTAACAGTATGCGAACTATCCAGTGTCCCAAGCCCTCGAACAACTCCAGATGAACCTCAGCAGCAGCATGGTGGTGGGCGCCCGTAATTGGCGCAAAATCTGCCAGACCACGCTGGTGAGCTATGGCATCTCCGAAGCCTGCGCCGTGCCGCTGTTGATGATCGGCCGCCTGGGTGACGGTGTGCATCAGGTCAAAGTCGCCCAGGCCTCCGGTATGGAAAGCCCGTCGTTGGTGCGCCTGCTCGACCAGCTGTGCAGCGGCGGCTATGTGTGCCGTACCGAAGACATTCACGACCGTCGCGCCAAGGCGTTGAGCCTCACCGAGCGTGGCCGTGAGTTGGTGGAAGCCGTGGAAGCGCAACTGGTCCGCCTGCGCCATGACGTACTGGCCGATATTCCCCACAGTGACATGGAAGCCGCGCTGCGAGTGCTGCGTGCCTTTGAGGCGGCGTCGCTTTGAACGGATTTTTTACCGGCATGCCGCCGGCCCGCGATTGGTTCTACGGGGTACGTACGTTCGCGGCATCGATGATCGCGCTGTATATCGCCATGCTCATGCAAATGCCGCGTCCGTATTGGGCGATGGCCACGGTGTATATCGTCTCCAGCCCGTTTGTCGGCCCCACCAGCTCCAAAGCCTTGTACCGCGCCATCGGCACCTTGATGGGGGCCGCGGCGGCCGTGTTTTTTGTGCCGATGTTCGTGCAGTCGCCCTATGTGCTGGTGGTGGTGATTGCACTCTGGACGGGCATTTTGCTGTTCCTGTCCATGCACCTGCGTACCGCGAATAACTATGCGTTGATGCTCGCCGGCTACACCTTGCCGCTGATCGCCTTGCCGGTCGTGGATAACCCGCTGGCGGTGTGGGACGTGGCTGAGGCGCGTACCGAAGAAATCTTCCTCGGTATCGCCGTGGCGGCGGTGGTGGGCGCGATGTTCTGGCCGCGGCGCCTGATGCCGGTGTTCGATGGTTCGGTGGCCAAGTGGTTTGCCGACGCCCAGGTCTATAGCCAGCGTTTTCTGACACGCAACGTGGATCCCGAACAGATCAGTACTTTGCGCAGCGGTATGGTTGCCACCTTCAACACCCTTGAATTGATGATCGGCCAGCTGCCCCACGAAGGCGCGCGGCCGCAGACGGTGCGCAACACCAAGGAGCTGCGTGGGCGCATGATCCACCTGCTGCCGGTGGTGGATGCCCTGGACGATGCGCTGTATGCCATCGAACACCGCGCCTCGGAGTTTCTCGAGCGCCTCACGCCCGTGCTTGAAGCGGCCCGCCAATGGCTGGAAACCACCCAGCAAAGCGCGCCCTTGGAAAGCTGGCGCGCCCTGCGTGATCAGATCGACGCTCAGCAACCCCAGGGCGACGCGCTGGATGACCGGCACTCGTTGTTGTTCTCCAACGCCCTGTATCGTTTGGCCGAGTGGGTCGACCTGTGGCAGGACTGCCGCAGCCTGCAAGCCGCCATCCAGTGCGAAAGCCAGGAGCCCTGGCGCGCCGTGTACCGCCACTGGCGCCTGGGCCGGCTCACGCCGTTTCTCGACCGTGGCCTGATGTTCTACTCGGCGTTCTCCACTGTCACCGCGATCATCGTCGCGTCGGTGCTGTGGATTTTGCTGGGCTGGACCGACGGCGGCAGCGCGGTGATTCTGGCCGCCGTGGCGTGCAGCTTTTTCGCCTCGATGGACGACCCGGCGCCGCAGATCTACCGGTTCTTTTTCTGGACCGCGATGTCGGTGCTGTTCGCCAGCCTCTATTTGTTTCTGGTACTGCCCAACCTGCATGATTTCCCGATGCTGGTGCTGGCGTTTGCCGTGCCATTCATCTGCATCGGCACGCTGACGGTGCAACCGCGTTTCTACCTGGGCATGTTGTTGACGCTGGTGAACACCTCGTCGTTCATCAGCATCCAGGGCGCCTATGATGCAGACTTCCTCAACTTCGCCAACGTCAACCTGGCCGGGCCCGTAGGCCTGCTGTTCGCCTTTGTGTGGACGCTGATCGCACGGCCCTTCGGCGCCGAACTGGCGGCCAAGCGCCTGACCCGTTTCAGCTGGCGCGACATCGTCAGCCTGACCGAGCCTGCGACCCTGGCCGAACACCGGCACATGGCCGTGCAAATGCTCGACCGCCTGATGCAGCACTTGCCGCGCCTGGCCCTGATCAACCAGGACACCGGCACCGCTCTGCGCGATTTGCGCGTGGCCCTCAACCTGCTCGACCTGTTGGCCTACGCGCCGCGTGTCTATGGCGTACCCCGGGTGTTGCTCAACCAGGTGGTGGAAGGCGTGGGCGGTTACTTCAAGGCCTGCCTGAAGGCCGGTGAACGCTTGCCCGCGCCCAGCGGTCTGCTGATGACCCTGGACCGCACGCGCCGCGCCCTCAACGGCCAGGGCCTGCAAGACGAAGACGACACCCGCTTGCATCTGCTGCATGCACTGGCCGGCTTGCGCCTGTCGTTGCTGCCCGGCGTGGAATTTATTGGGGGCAGCGAAATGCAAGCGCCGTTGCCTGATGGAGCGCCTTTATGATCGGTGATCTGGATATCAGCGGGGTGTTCCTGCCCACGCTACTGGTGCTGATGGGCATTACCTATGGGTTGTTCCTAGTGGTGCACGGGCTGTTGAACCGTGTCCACTTTTATCGCCTGGTCTGGCACCGGGCATTGTTCAATGTGGGGCTCTACGCGCTGTTGCTGGGCGCCGTGGACTCACTCAGTCGATACCTGATGACATGAAAAAACCTTTTTTGACCATCGGCCGTGTAGTCCTGACGCTGTTGATCGTATCGTTTGCGGTCGTCGTTGTGTGGCGCATGGTCATGTACTACATGTTTGCGCCCTGGACGCGTGACGGGCATATCCGTGCCGACATCGTGCAGATCGCTCCGGACGTGTCCGGGCTGATCCAGCAAGTCGACGTGCGCGACAACCAACTGGTGACCAAGGGCCAGGTGCTGTTCGCTGTCGACCAGGACCGTTTCAAGTTGGCTCTGCGCCAGGCCCAGGCGGCCGTGGCCGACCGCCAGGAAACCCTGGCCCAGGCCCAGCGCGAGTACAAGCGTAACCGCGGCCTGGGCAACCTGGTGCCGAGCGAGCAACTGGAAGAAAGCCAGTCCCGCGTCGCCCGCGCCCAATCGGCCCTGGCCGAAGCTCAAGTGACCGTGGACGCGGCCCAGCTCAACCTCGACCGCTCGGTGATCCGCAGCCCGGTCGACGGCTACGTCAACGACCGGGCGCCACGCACCCAGGAGTTCGTGACCGCCGGGCGCCCGGTACTGTCGGTGGTGGACAGCAATTCGTTCCACATCGATGGCTATTTCGAAGAGACCAAGCTCGACGGCATCCACGTCGGCATGGGCGTGGATATCCGCGTGATTGGCGACAACGCCCGTCTGCGCGGGCACGTGCAGAGCATTGTTGCCGGGATCGAGGACCGCGACCGCAGCAGCGGCTCCAACCTGCTGCCCAACGTCAACCCGGCGTTCAGCTGGGTGCGCCTGGCCCAGCGGATTCCGGTGCGGATTGCCTTTGATGACGTACCGGCGGATTTCCGCATGATCGCCGGGCGTACGGCCACGGTGTCGATCATCGGTGACAAACCTCAAGACGGAGCCAAGCCATGAAGCAGCTTCTGGCAACCGCTGCGTTGGGGGTGTTGCTGTCGGCCTGCCAAGCGGTAGGCCCGGATTACCAGCTGCCGGAACAATCGGCCGTCAACCGTAGCGACCTGCAAGGACCGCTCGCGGGAGACGGGCACAACGTGGTGTCGGCGCCGGTGCCGGCCGACTGGTGGAAACTCTACAAAGACCCGCGCCTGGATGAGCTGGTGCGTCAGGCCATGGCCTCCAACACCGACTTGCGGGTGGCTGCCGCCAACCTGCAGCGTGCTCGCTACCAGACCCAGGAGGCTGAATCCGCCGGTGGCTGGAATGCCGGGGTCAAGGCCGAGGCACAGCGCTTGCAGGAGTCCGGCGAGGCGTTTCTGCTCCCGGAAAAAGTCCCGGTGTCGAACATCGGCAGCGTCGGTATCACCACCTCGTATCAGTTTGATCTGTTCGGCACTCTGCAACGCGGCATCGAAAGCGCCCAAG
This sequence comes from Pseudomonas sp. Q1, assembly GCF_009935975.1. Classification (NCBI taxonomy): domain Bacteria; kingdom Pseudomonadati; phylum Pseudomonadota; class Gammaproteobacteria; order Pseudomonadales; family Pseudomonadaceae; genus Pseudomonas; species Pseudomonas sp. Q1. The sequence continues at coordinate 49,526 of NZ_QODI01000001.1, forward strand.
CCAGCGCCGACGCGGCCCAAGCCGCCGCCGATATCGCACGCATTACCCTGGTGGCCGACGTGGTGCGTTCCTACACCCAGGTCTGTGCCGCCAACGAAGAGCTGGCGATTGCCAACGAATCTCTCGACCTGCAGGGCCAAAGTACCCAGCTGACCCAGCGCCTGCGCGACGCCGGGCGTGGCGATGAAACCCAGGTGACCCGTTCGCAGACCCAATACAAATCCCTGCGCGCCGACATGCCGCGCTATACCGCGGCGCGGCAGGCGGGCTTGTTCCGCTTGTCGATGTTGCTGGCCAAGCCGGTGGACCAATTGCCGGCCGGCACCGCCACGTGCGCCGAGCTGCCGCACATCGCCCAACTGCTCCCGGTGGGTGACGGCGCCGCGCTGCTCAAGCGTCGCCCGGATGTCCGCCAGGCCGAACGCCAATTGGCCGCCGCCACCGCACGGATCGGCGTGGCCACCGGCGCGCTGTACCCGGACATCAGTATCGGTGCCACCGTGGGCACCGTGGGTATTCTGGATGACCTGGGCACGGCGCCCACCAACCGCTGGGGCTTTGGCCCGCTGATCAGTTGGACGGTACCGACCAACGGCGCGCGGGCGCGCATTCACGAGGCCGAAGCCGCCACCCAGGGCGCTCTTGCGCACTTTGACGGTGTGGTGCTTAACGCCATCCGCGAAACCCAGACCGGCCTGGCGCAATACACGGCGCAGTTGCAACGCCGCGACGCCCTGGCCGATGCCGGCGCGTCGGCCAAGGTGGCTTCGGAGCAGACACACCGCTTCTTCCAGGCCGGTCGTGCATCGTTCCTCGCGGACCTGCAAGCCACCCGTACCTACACCGACGTGCGGGCGCAACTGGCGGCGGCGAACACTCAGGTTGCCATGAGCCAGATCGACCTGTTCCTGGCCTTGGGCGGTGGTTGGGAAAGCGGACGAACGCAAGCGGCGCCAGCCAGCAAACCCTGAGCAAATAGCTATGCTTTGACAGGCGGGCCCCCGTGGTTTTCCAACCAGGGGCGCCCGCGGCTCACTGCTCGCGTTTGCTCATGGGGATTCCAATAATGAAAAACCCTTATGCTCCCGCTTTCTGGTGCGTGCTCTTCGCGCTGGTGCTGTTATCGGCTGCCTATTTCTACGGTGTCATGCTCGCGCATCAACTCGACAAGGCCATGGTGTTCCTCGACAGCGCCTGCCTGGTGATCGGCACCTTGTCCATCGGCGTGGTGGCCTGGGCGTCGTACCAAGGCCAACGGGTGAAGCGAAAACTGCTCGAACAGGGTAAGACCCGCGTGGCGATCTGGGACACCAAAGTCGCCCTGCGCCGCGTCGAAACCGTGTTCGACCGCTATTTCTGGGGCAGCTACTGGCAGCCTGGGCGCACCTTCCAGGAAGTCATGGGCGAACTCACCGGCACACCCCTGGAAAAAAGCCTCGAAGCCCTGAAAAAACAGTGCGTGGTCCTCGACCGGCAGGTCGCCGACGGCAGGCATTGGCTGAAGAACGCCCGGGAACTATCGGACGTGGCCAACCAGATGGCCCGCGAGCGCTACCAGTTGGACTTCTGTGATCCCAAGGTCGACACCCCGGGCAATGCTGTGATCCACCGTGAATTCGAGGTGCTGGTCTACACCTGGACGGCGCGCCTGAAGAGCTTTGATCACCAACTCGATGAGATCGATATGGAGTACTCCTGAACCAAGTGCGGACTTGATCGCTCTGAGAAAACTGGGCCGTGCGCGGCCGCCAGTGCTAATCTTCCCCCGTTTTCGGCGGGCTTGAGCCAACCCCTGCGGGGTTCAAGGAAGACAGCCCACTTCTCACAGGATTTGATCAGGTCACTTCATGAATAAGCCAGCCGTTGTTTTCTTGGGTCTTGTTGTCGCGATCGGTGCCGTCAGTGCAGGCGGTGCCTGGTACACCGGTAAGCAATTGGAGCCGGTGCTGCAAACCGCGATCCAGAACGCCAACAAGGAACTGCAGACCGCCATGGCCGGCGTCGACGGCAACGTGAGCCTGGAGCTGGTGTCGCTGGAGCGCGGCGTGTTCAGCAGCACCGCGCACTACCGCCTCAAGGGGCAGGGCACGGTATTCGGCCAGGACAACCCGAACCCCGAGTTGCTGTTCGTTGACCATATCGAACACGGCCCCCTGCCGTTCTCGCGCCTGGTCACGCTGAAGTGGCTGCCGGTCATGGCGACCAGTCACTACGCTCTGGAAAAGAACGCCACCACTGAAAAATGGTTCGCTGCCAGCAAAGACGTGTCGCCGCTCAAAGGCGTGGCCAATATCGGCTACAGCCGTTCGGTCAGCGGTAACCTCGAGTTGCTGCCGCTGGAGATCAAGGACGATAAATCCTCGGTGAGCTTCTCCGGTGCCAACCTGGACTTCGACAGCACCGCCGAAGGCCAGAAGGTCAAGGCCAACGGCTACATGAACAGCCTCAAGGTCAGCGCCATCGACGGCAATGGCGAGCCGTTCGAAGCCGAGCTGGCCGGCCTGACCGTGGCCAGCAACCTGCAAAAGTCCACCTTCGGCTTCTACACCGGGCAAAACACGGTTGAGTTGACCGACACCAAAGTCACCTTCGGCCCGCAGAAAGCCGTGCTGACCCTCAAGGGCTTCGAGCAGAAAGACACCAGCGAAACCAAGGACAACAACCTGGCCGGCCGTGTCGACTACAAAATCGACGAGATCGGTTACCAGGGCAAACCTGTTGGTTCGGCGGCCATGGCCCTGAGTATGAAGAACGTCGATATCCCGGCGATGCTGGTGCTGACCAAGCTCTACCAGGACAAGATGCAGCCGGTGCAAGCCGCCGCCGCTGCCGGCCAGCCAGTGCCTGAACTGCAGTTGACCGAAGCCGAGCAGACCCTGGCTGAAACCAACGTCAACCAGGTGCTGGCCGCCAAGCCACAACTGGCGGTGGAAAACCTGTCACTGAAAACCACCCACGGCGAAAGCAAATTCAACCTGGTCGTGGACCTGGCCAAACCGGCCTCCATGGAGCTGCCGCCGGTTGAACTGGGCAAGCAGATGGTGGCCTTGCTGGATGCCAACCTGACCCTATCCAAGCCGATGGTGGCGGACGTGGCGGCGTTGCAGGCCCAGGTGGGCGGTGTCACTGACCCGCAAACCATCGAACAGCAATCGCAGATGACGGCCGAAACGGTCAGTGGCGTGGCCGTTGGGTCTCAGTTGGCGACCCTGGTCGGTAGCGACGTAGTCTCCAAGCTGCATTACGCCAACAATGAAGTGACCTTCAACGGCCAGAAGATGACCGTCGAGCAATTCATCGGCTTTGTCATGGCTAAATTCGGCACCGTCAACCGCGCTCAATAACCTTACAGGTTGCGAGCACGGTCAAAAAAATGTGGGAGGGGCGGTGCGACGATTCGACTTGCTCCCGATAGCGGTAGCTCAGCCAGTGCATTGGTGACTGGAGGACCGCTATCGGGAGCAAGCCCCCTCCCACCTGCACGGCTAATTCTGAACAATTGTTCCTGCCAGGTCTTTTCCTTACATTTCTGATGGATAGTTCCTACAGGAAAGCTAGGTCGGGTCACTAGACGCCGACACCCTGATGCAAACTGCTCAGGACCACCTATCGTTGTAGCTTTCCGTGTGTAAGGAAGCTCACGACATGCTGCGAAACCTCCCTCTCAGTGCGCCAGGCCGTCTACGTCTGCTTATCGGCGCCGCTTTGTGCAGCCAGTTGCTCATCCCCGCCTGCGCATTGGCCGATCCGGCCTACGATGCGCTGATCATCCAAGCGCGTAACGGCAACTTCACGCCCGCCCTGACCCAACTGCGCCAACTGCCCGTCGAGCGACAGACGCCGGGGCAGATCAGCGATCACCTGGTCATCGCCGGCTGGGCCGGGCAAGACGCCGAAGTGCTGAAGGTGTACGAAGCCCAAGGCAAACATCGCAACCTGACGACCCAGGCACTGGCCACGGTGGCCCGTACTTATCGCAACCAGAAGCAGTGGCCGCAGGCCCTGGCGGTCTACCAGCAGGCGCTGCTGCGCGAGCCGAATAATGTCGACCTGAAACTGGGCCAGGCCCTGACCCAGGCCGACGCCGGCCAAACCAACGAAGCGCTGTTGCGCACCCGTGCGCTGGTGGCCGCCAAGCCGGATGACGCCAACCGGCGCATGGCCTTGGGCTACGCGCTGACCCGCGCCGGCCTGAACTACGATGCCCTGAATGAATTCGACAAGGCATTCGTGCTCGCAGGTAGCAAGCCTGAGGTGATCCGCGAATACATGGTTGCTCTGCAAAGGGCCCGCTTGCCGGAACCGGCGTTGCGTCTGTCGGCCAAGCATCCGGGGGTGCTGGATGCGGTGACCCAGCGCCGCCTGGAAGGTGATCTCGCCGCCGAGCGCGTGCGGATGGCCGAGTTCGCCACGCGCAGCGAGAAAGAGCGTTATGTGATCGCCGACCGTGCCCTCAACGATTACGACCAACTGCTGGCCCGTTGGACGCCGGACGCCAGTGCCCATGACGATGTGGTGGGCTGGCGCATCGACCGCCTGGGAGCCCTCAAGGCGCGGGCACGCACCGCCGAGGTGATCCGCGAGTACCAAACCCTGCAAGGCGAGGGCGTGCAATTGCCGACGTACGCCATCCGTTGGGTCGCCGCCGCTTACCTCGACCAGCGCCAGCCGGAAAAAGCCGAGCCGCTGTACCGCCAGGCACTGGCTGCGCCGGATGCCGACCCGGCCGACCGTGTCGAAGACAGCACCGCGCTGTTCTACGCCCTGGTGGAAAGTGACAAAGCCCTGGAGGCCCGCGACGTCGCCAACAACCTGGCCAAGAGCCAGAACCCCCGCCAGGAACTCAAAGGCTTGCCCATCGGCAACCCCAACGACAACTGGATGGACGCGCAACAACTGGCCGCCCAGGCCAGCACCTTCACCGGCAACCTGCCGGACAGCGAAGCCGGCCTTGAAGCACTGGTGCAAAAAGCCCCCGGCAACGTCAGCCTGCAGCTGGCCCAAGCCAATATGTACCGTGCCCGCGATTGGCCGCGCCGCGCCGAGGCGGCGCTCAAGGAAACCGAAGCCCAGGCGCCGCGAGATATCGGCTTGGAAGTGTCCCAGGCCTATACCGCCATGGACCTGCAAGAGTGGCGGCAAATGGATGCGCTGACCGACGACGTGCTGGCGCGCAACCCGGACAACCGCCAGGTACAGCGCCTTGACCGTCTGCGTAATGTGCACCACATGGCCGAGCTGCGCGTGGAAGCCTACACCGGCAAAAGCTACGGCGGCGGCAATAATGGCGACGTTGGCGCCGTGAGCGGCAGCCGCGACTGGGGTATTGAAAGCGTGATCTACACGCCGCCCATCGATGAAGATTGGCGCCTGTTCGCAGGGGCCGGCTACGCCACCGCCGACTTCAGCGAAGGCACCGGCCAACACCGTTGGCAACGTGTCGGCGTGGAGCGGCGTACCCGCGACATGACCCTGCAAGCCGAGGTGTCCAACCACTCCTACGGCTTTGGTTCCAAACAAGGCGCGAGCGTGTCGATTGCTCGCGACATCAACGACAACTGGCAATACGGCGGCAGCCTCGGCTACCTCCTGGCCACGACGCCGCTGCGGGCGTTGAATGCCGACATCACCGCCAATGGCGGCAGCGGTTTCATCCGCTGGCGTGCCAACGAAAGCCGTGAGTGGAAGCTGGCCGTGAGCCCGTCCCATTTCAGTGACGGCAACGACCGTCTCGAAGCCTTGCTCACGGGCCGCGAGGGCCTCTACAGCTCGCCCCATGTGCAAGTCGACCTGGGCCTGGAAGTCGGCGCCAGCCATAACACCAAGAGCGACACGGTGTACTTCAACCCCAAGTCGGACTTCACCGTGTTGCCCACGGTCACGGTCAATCATGTGCTCTACCACCGCTATGAAACCCAGTGGAGCCAGCAATTCCAAGTCGGTGTCGGTACCTACAGCCAGCGCGATTATTCCACCGGCGGTATCGGTTTGATCGGCTACGGCCAGCGCCTGCTCTGGAACGATGTGCTGGAGGTCGGTGCCAACCTGAGCCTGATCAGCCGCCCTTACGACGGCGACCGAGAACGCGATCTGCGTCTGCTCGTCGACCTCACTTACCGATTCTAGAAAGAGCCGACCATGACCGTCCTCCGCCATTGCTTGTTGATCCTGGGTGTAATGCTGGCCGGCGCCTGCGCCCAGCAACCCGCGCCCTACACCCCGCCCGCCGAACGGCCGATAGCGCCCAACGAAGCGCCGTGGCCGAAAAACCACTTCCTGGGTATTGCCTACCACGACGTTAACGACCGCGACCCCGACCAGGCCGTGGTGGCGGTGCGTACCGAGCGTTTGATCGAACAATTGGCGTGGTTGCGCGAGAACGGCTATCAGGCGGTTTCCGTCGACCAGATCCTGGCGGCGCGCCGGGGCGGCCCCGAACTGCCGCCCAAGGCTGTCATGCTCAGTTTCGATGATGGTTATTCCAGCTTTTACACGCGGGTCATGCCGATCCTGCGCGCCTACCACTGGCCGGCGTTGCTGGCGCCGGTAGGCTACTGGATTGATACGCCGATGAATCAGCCGGTGGATTTCGCCGGGATGCCACGGCCGCGCGGAGAATTCCTCACCTGGCAGCAAATCCGGGAAGTGTCCCAGTCCGGGCTGGTGGAGATTGCCGCACACACTGACGCCAGCCACACAGGCATATTGGCCAACCCTCAGGGCAACCTGGAGCCGGCCGCGACCAGCTTGCGCTTTGACCCGGCCACGGGCCGCTATGAAACCCAGGCGCAGTTCGATGCGCGGATGCGTGCCGATATCGCCGCCATCTCGAAAAAAATCCAGACCGTCACCGGCAAGGCGCCACGGGTCTGGGTGTGGCCGTACGGTGCGGCCAAGGGCACTACATTGGCGCTCGTCGCAGAGCAGGGTTACCAGATGGCGCTGACCCTGGACGACGGCATCGATGACCTCGGCAAGCTGATGAACAGCCCGCGCTTCCTCGTCGCCTCCGACCCGGATGGCGAACACTTCGCCAACAGCATCGTCGCGGTACAGACCCCGGCGCCGTTGCGCGTGCTGCACGTGGACCTGGATAACGTGTATGACCCGGACCCGGCCCAACAAGCGCGCAACCTCGACCAGTTGGTGCAGCGCGTGGTGGACATGGGTGCGGGCACCGTCTTCCTGCAAGCCTTCGCCGACCCCAAGGGTGACGGCCTGGTGCGTTCGCTGTACTTCCCCAATCGTCACCTTCCGGTCCGTGCCGACCTGTTCAACCGCGTGTCCTGGCAGTTGCATACCCGCGCCCATGCCAGCGTCTATGCGTGGATGCCGGTGCTGAGCTTCGCCCTCGACCCCAAGTTGCCCCGCGTAACGCGTTGGGATCCGCAGACCGGCAAGGTCGGTCTCGACCCGGATCAATACAAACGCCTGTCGCCATTTGATCCCCAGGTGCGCAAGGTCATCGGTGAGCTCTATGAGGACCTGGCACGCAACAGTGCCATCGACGGCGTGCTGTACCACGATGATGCGGTGCTGTCGGATTTCGAAGACGCCAGCCCCGCTGCGCTCAAGACCTATGCCGCCAACGGCTTGCCCGGCAGCATCGCGGCCCTGCGCGCCGACCCTGCGGTGATGCAACGCTGGACCCGCTTCAAGAGCCGCTACCTGATCGACTTTACCAATGAACTGACGGCCAAGGTCCGCGCCATTGGCGGGCCGCAGGTGCTGACCGCGCGCAATATCTTCGCCGAGCCGATGCTTAACCCGCCAAGCGAAGCCTGGTTTGCGCAGAACCTCGACGACTTCCTCCAGACCTATGACTGGACCGCGCCGATGGCCATGCCGTTGATGGAAGGCCAAACGCAGAAAAACTCCAATGCCTGGCTGGAGAAACTGGTTGCCACGGTCAAAGCCCGCCCCGGCGCGCTTGAACGCACGGTGTTCGAGCTGCAAGCCAAAGACTGGCGTACTAAAGAGGCGACCGACATCAACGGTGCGCAAATGGCTGAATGGATGGGGGTACTCAAACGCCAGGGGGTCAAGAGCTTCGGCTATTACCCGGACAACTTCCTGGAAAACTCACCGGCCCTGAAAACCGTGCGTCCGGCCCTTTCCAACCAGTGGAATCCTTGATCATGTTCGACAGAATCCTGGCTTTATTCGTCCTGGCACTGGTATTGGGCGTGCCCCTGGGCTTGATCTTCCTGGTCACCGGGCAGTTCCTGATGGACTTCGTGTTTTTCTACCCGTTGTTCATGTCGGGGCTGTGGATTGCCGGCGGCTTGTACTTCTGGCTGCATTGGGAGCGCCACTGGGCCTGGGAGGAAGACACCCCGGCGCCGACCCTGGTCGGCAACCCGATGATTTCGATCATCGTCCCTTGCTACAACGAGGGCGATAACGCTGCCGAGACCATTTACGCGGCGCTGGACCAGCTGTACCCGAATATCGAAGTGATCGCGGTCAACGACGGCTCTAGCGACAACACCGCCGCCGTGCTTGATGCCCTCGCCCTGGAAAACCCGCGCCTGCGCGTGTTGCACCTGGCGCAGAACCAAGGCAAGGCCGTGGCCCTGCGCATGGGCGCCGTAGCCGCCCGCAGTGAATACCTGGTGTGCATCGACGGCGATGCGTTGCTCGACAAAAACGCTGCCGCCTACATGGTTGCGCCAATGCTCGATAACCCGCGCCTGGGCGCCGTGACCGGCAACCCGCGCATCCGCACACGCTCCACCTTGATTGGTCGGGTGCAGGTGGGCGAGTTCTCTTCGATCATCGGTTTGATCAAGCGTACCCAGCGCGTGTTCGGGCGGATCTTCACGGTGTCGGGGGTAGTGGTGGCGTTCCGTAAAAAGGCGCTGGACCGCATCGACTACTGGAGCACCGACATGATCACCGAGGACATCGATGTCAGTTGGAAGCTGCAGCTCGACCACTGGGCCATCTTCTACGAGCCTCGTGCCCTGTGCTGGATCCTGATGCCTGAAACCGTCGGCGGCCTGTGGAAGCAGCGCTTGCGTTGGGCCCAGGGCGGCGCCGAAGTGCTGTTCAAGAACATCCGTGGCATCTGGCAATGGCGCCATCGTTACCTGTGGCCGCTGCTGTTCGAATACTGCCTGTCCACCGGGTGGGCTTTCACCTTCCTGCTTTCGGTGATTTTCTGGGCCGTGGGTAAATTCATCGTGCTGCCCCCGGCGATTGCCGTGGACTCCCTGGTACCCCCGGCGTTTACCGGCCTGGTGCTGGCGATGGTGTGCCTGATGCAGTTTGCGGTGAGCATCCTGATCGACCGGCGTTATGAAAAAGACCTGTGGAAGACTCTGTTCTGGACCGTGTGGTACCCGATGGTGTTCTGGCTGGTCAGCTTGTTGACCACGCTGGTCAGCTTTCCCAAGGTGTTGTTCAAGCAACACCAGAAACGCGCACGCTGGGTCAGCCCGGATCGCGGTATCAAACCCAGCCCAGAGGAGGCGTGAGCATGAAACTGGTCAGAACCCGGCAAAACGCCGTGATGTGGTTCATCGATGTGCTGCTGACCCTGGCGGCTTGGGCCGGTCTGATCTGGCTGCTGGCGCGTGGCATGAGCGCCATGCTGGAAACCCATGGCGGCCCACGCCTGGAAGCGCCGATCTTCGCCGCACTCAATACCTTGCAGGTGTACCTGTGGATCGCCGTGTTCAACGCGCTGATCCTGATCAGTTGGGCGCGTTACCAACAACGCAAGGGCCGCAAGTTCGCCCAGCGCCGCGCCGAGGCCAATGCCCTGAGCGACAAGCTGCTGAGTGAAAGTTTCAAGTTGGGTGAAGGCGACCTGGAGCAGTTGCGCAAGCCGGGTGTGCTGGTGATCCACAACGACGAAGAGGGTGGCGTGGGGGAAGTGAAGCCCCACGTGTCCCGGGACGTGGAACGCCCGCCACTGACCCTGGTGCCCGGCCAGCCAAAAGACCAAGGCGCCGGTAATATGTAGGAGCGAGCTTGCTCGCGAAAAATGTCAACGATAACGCGTGCTTTCTGAAGGGGCGCGGTGCCTGTGAGTTTCTCGCGAGCAAGCTCGCTCCTACAAAAAAGCGGTGGGGGCAGTCGGTGGATGAATCCGATAAATGGGATCCAATTCACACTATGCCCGCGAACTTTTCCCCAAACCCTCGCACTAACCTAACGCGCCAAGAGCTTAGTGGCCTAATAATGGCAACTAATCGGTTCTTCGCCTTATCGCCATCAAAAAATCAGCCATCTGTCGGAATAATCCTTCACGGTATCGGCATGTTTGTTTTTTGATAGGTTTTAATTGTTATTAATCAATGGGTTGTGAGTTTAGCGCGGGCGAATGTGCAACTAGCCCAGTGTCTTTGAACGCTGGAAGTTCGATGTTAATTTGCCGCCCCTTGATTTTTCGATGGATCGAACATGTCTTTGTTACCACGGACTCGGTATTTACTGTGCACTGTCTTGCTCGCCTACTTGAGCCTGAACAGCGCCACCGCCGCCCCCACGCCGGGCGATCAAGACTTGATCCGTGACCGGCAGAATCGCCTGCTCGAAGAGCAGCAGCGACGCCTTGAAGAACTCAAGGACCTGCCCGGCAAAGAGGCCAAGCCCCAGGCCCCGGCCACGCCTGCGGACACCCGCTGCTTCCCGATCAAAGACATCGAACTCAAGGGCGCCGACAGCCTGTCCGCCAGCGACCGCACGCTGCTGCTCAAACCCTATGTCGGCCAATGCCTGGGCATCTCGCAGCTCAATGAACTGCTCAAGGTCATCACTGACTATTACATCGCCAAAGGCCGCGTCACCAGTCGCGCCTACCTGCCGCAGCAGGACCTCTCCAGCGGCCACCTCCAGGTGTTGGTGGTGGAAGGCAAACTCGAAGCGGTGCGAAGCGCAGACGGCAGCAACGTCACCGACCGCGAACTGGCCATGGCGTTTCCCGGCAAGGTCGGTCAAGCGCTGAACCTGCGCGAAGTCGAGCAATTGGTGGACCAGCTCAACCGTCTGCCGTCGAAGCAGGCGCAAATGGAACTGACCCCCGGCCAGCAGATCGGCGGCAGCGACGTGGTGGTCAAAAACACCCCGCAAAAGCCCTGGCGCGCCAGCCTGTCGCGCAATAACGACGGGCAACGCAGCACCGGTGAACAGCAATGGGGCGCGGGCCTGGAGTGGGACAGCCCGCTGGGCTTGGCCGACCAACTGGTGCTGCGCGGCGGCCACGACGCCATCAGCGACCACCAGAAAACCTCGAAAAACAGCATGCTTTATTACAACGTGCCGTGGGGCTGGTGGAACTTCACTTATACCTACAGCGAGAGCGATTACCGCGCCATTGGCTATTCCGACACCTTCAAGTTCAAGCAGTCGGGCGACAGCCAAAACCACCAATTGCGTGCCGAACGGGTGATCCACCGCGATGACGTCAGCAAGACCTCGCTCAACGTCGGCCTGGCTCACCTGCGCACCAACAACTACATCCTCGATAGCCGTGTCGACGTGAGCAGCAACCGCCTCAGTGAGTTGCAGTTTGGCATCAACCACGGCCGACGCATCGGCAACGCCTTCGTCAACGTCGACCTGGGCGTGCAGAACGGTATCGGCGCCTTTGATGCTCAGCGCGACGACCAGCATCGCGATCAGTTCGGCAACCTCACGCCTACCCCGGATTACCGCAAATACACGGCCACCATCAGCTACTTGCAGCCGTTCAGCCTGTGGGGCGAGTCGTTCAGTTTCACCAGCCTGGCCACCGGGCAGCGCAGTGAAGACGTGCTGTTCTCGCCGCAACGCATCAGCCTCGGCGGCTCGTCGTCGGTGCGCGGTTTCAAGGACCAGCAACTGTCCGGCGACAGCGGCGGCTACTGGCGCAATGAAGTGCGCTGGGCGCGCCCGGTCACCCTGGAATGGTTGCGCCCGGCCTTCGCCGAATACGGCACCAGCCTCGGTTACGACCAGGGCGTGATTCGCAACGACCGATACAACGGCGACAACCACGGCCGCGTCTCAAGCAACTCCGTGGAACTGTTCGCCCGTGGCAAATACGTCAGCACCAGCGTGACGTTTGCCCATTCGTTGGAAAGACCGGGGGTAGTGACCGAGCGCGAAGCGCCGATCTACTTCCGCATGGACTTCTTCCTGTAATTCAACGCCCGTTACATCGAGAATTTGACAATGGATGTTCGCCACTTTGCCTTTCTGGCCCGCCAACCTTCCGCTGCGCTGAAGCCGCGCGATTCGTTCCTTGGCTTGCCCAAGCGCGGCCTGGTGCTGATCCTGGCCAACGCGCTGTTCTGGCAGCCCTTGCTGGCCCAGGCCGAAGGCATTGTGGTCAGTAACCCGGCCACCAGCGTCGGCCAGGCCGGCAATGGCGTGCCCGTGGTGAACATCGCCACGCCCAATGGCGCAGGCTTGTCCCATAACCAATTCAAGGACTACAACGTCGGCCCCAACGGCGTCATCCTCAACAACGCCACCGGCGCGGTGCAAAACACCCAGCTGGGCGGCTACATCGTCGGTAACCCGAACCTCAAGGGCGGCGCGGCGAACGTCATCCTCAACGAAGTCAACGGCGGCAGCCCGAGCCAGTTGCGCGGCTACACCGAAGTGGCGGGGCAGTCGGCCAAAGTCATCGTCGCCAACCCCTATGGCGTCACCTGCAGCGGCTGCGGTTTTATCAACACCCCGAATGTCACGCTGACCACCGGTAAACCGGTGGTCGACGCAAACGGCCAACTGCAGCGTTACCAAGTCGACGGCGGCGCCGTGACTATCGATGGCCAAGGCTTGAACGCCAGCAACGTCGACCGCTTCGAGATCATCACCCGTTCGGCCAAGATCAACGCACAAATCAACGCCCGCGAGCTGGCCGTGGTTGCCGGGCGCAACGACGTCGACGCCCAAAGCCTGAAAGCCACCGCGCGTGCCGACGACGGCAGTGCCAAACCCGAGCTGGCGATTGACTCCTCGGCCCTGGGCGGCATGTATGCCGGCGCGATCAAACTGGTGGGCACCGAGGCCGGCGTGGGCGTGAAGCTCGACGGCACCCTGGCGGCCAGTGGCGGCGATATCCAGCTCGATGCCAATGGGCATTTGAGCCTGGCGCAGGCCGCCGCCAGCGGCGCCGTCAACGTCAAAGCCGCAAGCCTCGACGCCAAGGGGCCGGTGTATGCCGGCACCACCCTGGACGTACAAACCCAAGGCGATCTCACTAACCGTCAAAGCCTGGCCGCCCGCGACCGCATCGCGCTGTCCAGCGGCGGCACCTTGACCAATGGCGACATCATCGAAGCGGGCGTCAACGCCGATAACACCCGCAACGCAACGGGCGATGTGAGCCTGAGCGGCAAGACCGTCAACAACACCGGCACCAGTGTCATCGCCAGCCGCACCTTGAACGTGAATGCCCAAACCCTGAACAACCAGGGCGGCACCCTGAGTGCCAAACAGCACACCCAGATCACCGCCGCCACGCTCGACAACCAGAACAAAGGCCGCATTCTCAGCAATGCCGGCATGACCCTCACGGCTGATCACCTGCAGAACAGCCAAGGTGGGCTGGTCACCAGCAATGGCGCGCTGACTGCATCCGTCGGTGATGTGCAAAACCAGGGCGGTGAAGTCTCCAGCCTGGACACCGCAACGCTGACGGTCGCGACCCTCGATAACGTTGCGGGGCTGGTCACGGCCGGCAAGACGCTGAGCCTGAATATCGGTGCACTCAACAACCAGAACGGGCTGATCACCAGCCAAGGCAACGTCGCCCTCAGCGGGAACAGCCTGGATAACCGCCAGAAAGGTCTGGTCGCGGGTATCGGTGGTGTGCAGTTGAATGTCGTCAATATCTACAACCGCAACGGCGAACTGTCCAGCCGCGCAGGCGTGCAGGTCACCGGCACGCAACTGGATAACAGCGATGGCGGGCTGGTCATTACCGGCGGTGGCGGTGCCGGCCTGAATGTCGATCAGTTGCTCAACGGCAACCAGGGCCTGATCAGCAGCGAAGGGCCGCTGAGCGTCACGGCGCGCACCCTGGACAACAACGGCGGCACGCTGTCCAGCGCCGGCCCGCTGACCCTCAACGCGCTTGGCGCGGTAAGCAACCAGGGCGGGCGCCTGGTGACCGACGCCAGCCTGATCCTCAACAGCGCGAGTCTCGACAACAGCCAAAAAGGCACTCTGAGCGCTCGCCAGGCCGCGCAGATCGGCACCGCCGACCTGAACAACCAGCAAGGCGGCCAGATCACCAGCGCCCAAGCGCTGACCCTGGACCTCAACCGTGGCCAGTTCAACAACCAGGGCGGGCTGATCAACGCGCCGCTGTTGATGCTCAACAACCTCAAGGATGTGCAGAACCAAGGCGGAGAGCTCTCCAGCAGCCAAGCGTTCACACTTACCGCCGACAACCTGGACAACAGCGGCGGCAAGCTGCTGAGCAACACTGCGCTGACCTTGCGCATCGGCCAGGCCCTGGCGAACGTCAAAGGCATGATTGCCGCAGCGTCGGTCGACGCTCACGCCGCCAGCCTCGACAACAGTGGCGGCACGCTCACCAGCCGTGGTGACACCCTGCTCAACATTGATGGCCGCCTGACCAATCGCGACCAGGGCCTGCTCAATGCGGGCACTACTCTGACGCTGAACAGCGCCGCGCTGGACAACCAGGCCGGCTCACTGCTGGGCAGTGCGATTGCCTTGGACTTCGGCAGCGCCACCGGCGACCTGAACAACAGCGGCGGCCTGATCACCACCGCCGGCAACCTGAGCATCAATCATCTGCGCGACCTGACCAACCAGGGCGGCGAACTATCCAGCGCGCAAACCCTGAACCTCAGCGGCCGCACGTTGAACAACAGCAACGGCAAGCTGATCAGCAATAACCTGCTGGTGCTCAATGCCGACAACCTGATCAACCAGAATGGCCTGATGTCCGGCTGGCAGGGCCTGAACGTCAGTGGCGCGAACCTCGACAACCGCAACAGCGGCACCTTGTCGAGCCGTTACGGCGACCTGAATGCCACCTTGACCGCCGGCCTGCTAAATAGCGGGGCCGGTGCGCTGGTCAGCCAGAAAACACTGACCGTGAGCGTCGGCGAACTGGACAACAGCAATAAGGGCGTACTCTCCAGCGCTGCCGGCCAGAACCTCACTGTAGGTGGGTTGTTGAACAACACCCAGGGCGGCGTGATCGACAGCGGCGCAGCCCTGAACCTGAATGCGCAAAACCTGGATAACAGTGCCGGCAGCATCACTGGCGGCACCGCCACCACCCTCGACTTGCTGGCGACTCTGACCAACGCCAATGGCAAGTTGGCCAGCGGTGGCCCGCTGCTGATCCGCCGTGCCGCGCAGGTCAACAACCAGGGCGGCCAGATCGCCAGCCAAGGTCTGTTGACCCTGCTGACCGGCGGCCTGGATAACCGTAACCGTGGCACGCTGGCCGCTAACGACCGCTTGAGCGTCACCGCCAGCGGCCTGGTGCAGAACGGCAACGACGGTTTGATCTACAGCCAGAACGCTGACCTCAAGCTCAGCGCCAACCGGCTGGACAACGCCCAAGGCGCCGTGCAAAGCCAGACCGGCCTGACCCTCGACGTGGCCGACGCCATCGACAATCAGAGCGGCAAACTGATCGCCCAGACCGGCGACCTGAATGTCAACGCCGCTAGCCTCGACAGCCGTGGCGGCACCCTCGCCAGCCTCAAGGCCCTGCTCCAGACCCGCATCGTTGGCGTGCTGCGCAACGGCTATGACCTCAACAACAATCGCCAGGGTGGCGTGATGCAGGGGCAAACCTTGGACCTGCAAGCCGGCGCTGTGGACAACTATGGCGGGCGCATTTCTGCTCAGGGCGGCAACGGCCTGGTCACCACCGGTAATTTCGACAACCGCAACGGCGGGCTCTATGCCAAGGGCCTGATGCGCGTGGTCGGGCATGACTTCGATAACAGCGGCGACAACGACGGCCAGATTGCCGGCCAACAGATCGACCTGGATCTGAGTGGCGCACTCAACAACCGCCTGGGCATCATCGAAAGCGAATCCACCCTCAAGGTGCGCGCCGCCAGCCTCGACAACCAGACCGGGCGCCTGCGTGCACTGGGCACAACGGGCACTACCGAATTCGCCATCGGTGGGCTGTTCGACAACCGCAACGGTGTGCTTGAAACCGCCAACACCAACCTGACCCTCACCGCCGGCAGCTTCCAGAACCTGGGCGGCAACGTACTGCACGTGGGCACCGGCAACTTCGGCATTGCCCCCGCCAACCTCAACGACGTGGGCGGCAGCCTGGTCACGCGGGGTGACCTGACCGTCAGCCAAGGCAAATGGACCAACAGCAGTGTGATCCAGGCCGGGCAACTGACGGTCAACGTTGACACCCTCGACCAGACCGCCACCGGCCAACTGCTCGGCGCCCGACGCTTCATTGGCAGCGGCGCCAACTGGAATACTCAGGGCCTGATCGCCAGCGACGGCACGATCGACCTGACCTTGAGCGGCGCGCTTAACAGCACCGGCCGCATCAGCAGCCTGGGCAACCTGCACCTGAGCGCGGCACAGGCGACCCTGAGTGACACTGCAAGCATTGCCGGCGGCGGCATCACCACCGCCGACATCACTGGCACGCTCAACAACCGCGGGCGCATGACCGCCGCCACCGACCTGGTGCTCAACGCGGGCACGCTCAACAACTACGCGACCCTCGGCAGTGGCCAACGACTGGTCGCCACCACCGGCGCCTTGCTCAACGACCACGGCCTGATCTTCAGCGGCGGCGACATGAGCCTGCGCGTCGACGCGTTGAACAACAGCTACGCCGACCTCTACAGCATGGGCAACCTGAGCGTCGATCGCGACGGCAAGGGCAGCTTGGCCGACAGCATCATCAATAGCTCGTCGAGCATACAGAGTGATGGTGACCTGAGTCTGGCCGCGGCAGTGATGCGAAACGAGCGCGCGGTGCTGACAACCAACGACGGCGGCATCTATACCGCTTCGATCACCGAAATGCCCTGCCGACGTGGCGCCGAGTACGCTGGCGACTGCGAAGGCCCGAAGGTCAACCACTTGTGGGAGGTTGTGCAGCGCGACAAGCTCGAAGTACTCCAGGCCAGTGCGGCATCGCTCATCAGTGCGGGAAAAAACATCACCCTTACCGGCGGCCAGTTGCTTAATTCAAGCAGCAGCATCGGCGCTGCCGGTATGATTAACATCACGGTCAAGAACTTGACCAACACCGGCATCGAGACTGGCGAAACCGAAACCTGGCGCTTGTTCCGCTCCAAGCGCACCCGCGACGCGAGTGACTGGTATGCGTTGGCGGCAGACTTCAACCGCAAGTACTCGGTTGGCGGCGCCGCCTACAACCCCAATGATCTGGGTGGCCTGGAAGCAGCCATGGCCGCTTTCATCGGCACCACTGAACGGGAAAGCGTCTCGCTGCGCCGCGTCACCAAAATTGCTACGGGCGACCAACGTTACGCCGGTATCATCCAAGCCGGCGGCGCGGCCAGTGTAATAACCCAGAACAATATCGATAACACTGTGGTACGTCCGGGCTATACCTATGTGGGTGCGGGCGCCAAAACCGCGACAGATGCCACGGGCGCCAGTGGCGCCGCCGGTTACTCGACCCGCGTCACCCTCAACCAGCAACTGCCGCCTGACCTGGCCCAACAGCAGATCAACCCTTTGAGCCTGCCCGGCTTCACCTTGCCCAGCGGGCAGGGCGGACTGTTCCGCCTCAGTGGCGAAAGCGCCAGCGCACCAGCCAACACCGGCCCGCAAGGTTGGACCCTGGGTGGCGGCAGCGTAGACCGAGCAGCGGTTTCCGGCCCGGTCGTACCTGGCAGCGGCACCTCGGCCGACGGCGTGGTGATCAACCGCGTGCAAGGCCTGCCCGACAGCCAGTTTGTCTCCAACCCACAGAAATACCTGATCGAAACCAACCCACTGCTGACCAACCTCAGCCAGTTTTTAAGCTCCGACTACATGCTGTCCAAACTGGGCTTCGACCCGGACCAGACGCAGAAACGCCTGGGCGACGGGCTGTATGAACAACGGTTGATCCAGCAAGCGGTGATCGCCCGCACCGGCCAGCGCTTCATCGATGGCCAGACCAGCGACGCCTCGATGTTCAAGTACCTGATGGACAACGCCATCGGCAGCAAGCAGGCGCTCAACCTGGCGGTAGGCGTGAGCCTCACCGCCGAGCAAGTCGCGGCCCTGACCCACGACATCGTGTGGATGGAAAACGCCACCGTCGCCGGCCAGCAAGTGCTGGTGCCCGTGCTCTACCTGGCCCAGGCCAACAACCGCCTGGCGCCCAACGGTGCACTGATCTCCGGTAGCGACCTGAGCCTGGTCAGCGGCGCCGACCTCAACAACGTCGGCACCCTGCGCGCCACCAACAACCTCGCCGCCAGCGCTGGGCGCAACATGGTCAACAGCGGCCTGGTGCAAGCCGGCAACCGCCTCGACCTGCTGGCCGGCAACAACCTCACCAACCGCGCCGGCGGCCTTATCGCCGGGCGCGACGTCAGCGTCAGCGCGGTAAATGGCGATGTGCTCAACGAGCGCACCGTCACCAGCCACCAGAGCAGCAGCGGCTACCGCACCGAGCGCACCGACTTCGTCGACAACGCCGCCCGCATCGAAGCCGCTAATAGCCTGACCCTGCAAGCCGGGCGTGACGTCAACAGCACCGGCGGCACCCTCAAAAGCGGCGCCGATACACGGATCCAGGCCGGGCGTGACGTTAACCTGGCCACTGCCGAACAGCGTAAAGCCAACATCGTCAGCACCTACTCGCGCAGCAGCGACGTGGTCCAGTACGCCACCGTGGTAGAGGCGGGGCGCGACTTCCAGATCGTAGCGGCACGGGACATCAGCGCCATTGGCAGCCAGGCGAACGCCACGCGTGA
This sequence comes from Pseudomonas sp. Q1, assembly GCF_009935975.1. Taxonomy (NCBI): domain Bacteria; kingdom Pseudomonadati; phylum Pseudomonadota; class Gammaproteobacteria; order Pseudomonadales; family Pseudomonadaceae; genus Pseudomonas; species Pseudomonas sp. Q1. Next base: position 68,440 of record NZ_QODI01000001.1, read on the forward strand.
TCTGGCGCTGGTGGCTAAGGGCAATGTGAACCTGGCGTCGGCGGCGAATGAACAGCATTCGGCGTTTAATTCGAAGAAGGTCACCAGTGTTGAAGACCATGTTCAGCAGGTATCGACCGTGCTCAAGGCTGGCGGTGACGCCACCCTGAGCGCCGGGCAGAACCTGCAACTGGTGGCCAGCCAAGTGAATGCGGGCAAAGAAGCCTACCTGGTTGCGGGTAACGACCTGGCGCTGAAGGCGGCTGAAAATCAGGACTACAGCTTCTACAGCAAGACCAAGAAGACCTCGTCCGGGAAGAAATTCCGCCTGGATGAGACATCCGCCGTCAACAATGTTGGCAGCCTGGTCAGCGCGGGCACCAACAGCAACATTGTGGCGGGTGCAAACCTGTTGCTGGCCGGCAGTGCCGTCACTGCCGATAAAGGCGCAGCGCAACTGGTCGCGGGCCAGGACGTAAGCATTCTCGCGGTCACCAACTCCGACAGCGCCCGTCATGAACGCAAAGAAAGCAAGAGCAGTTGGGGCGGGTTCAAGTCGAGTAAGGTCGAGGACAAGGTCGACGAGAAGCGCACTACGGCCGTGGGCAGTATGGTGTCTGGCGATACTGTCACTGTCGCCGCCAAGCGCGACGCCATCGTTACGGGGTCATCCCTGGTAAGTACTGGCAACCTCGCCGTAGAGGCCGGTCGCGACCTGACCATTGATGCGGCGAAGAACACCTTTTCCCGTGTCGACATGCACAAGGAAAAGAACCGCGACCTCACGGGCGTGTTGACCGGCAATAAGCTGGGGCTGGATGACATCACCGGCAATCAACACCTTTCTATCAGCAGCCAGAAACACAACGGTACTGCCGATGAGATGACCTTGACCGGTAGCACAGTAGGGTCTAGTGCAGGCAATGTATCGCTGACGGCTGGCCGAGAGTTGACCGTGGTGGCAAGTGATTTGGTGAGTACCAAGAGCATGGCGCTCACAGGTGGCAACGTCACTATCACTTCCGGTACCGAAACGTCGAACCAGACCAGCAAGGACAGCGCCAAAAGCCTGGCGGTTGGCCGTGTGATCGGCGGCATGTTGGTCGATACGGTCAACAGCATTCGCGACGATGTTCGGGCGGCAAAAAATGCCGATGACAGCCGCTTGAAAGCAGTCAAAGGCGCTCAAGCATTGCTTTCGGCTTACAACGCCACGAGTGGCGATGACGGCGCTGCCAACGAGTCGGACGGCAAGCCCGCCAACAGCGGGGGCTCGGTAATCAAAATCGGCACCGAGTTGGCCTCTACTCGCAAGAAAAGCACCAGTGAATACCACGCTGAAACCGCCAAGCAATCCACGCTTAACGGTGGCGGCGGACTGGCGATCATTGCCACTGGGGATGCGGCCAATACGCAAGGCAACCTCCATGTCATCGGCAGCAGTATCAAAGCCGCAGATACGCTCTTGCTAGCGAAAAACAACATCACGCTGGAGAGCGCGCAGGACCGAAAAAACTGGGACAACCAGAACAGCAATAACAAAACGAGCATCGGCGCCAGCTTCAACATTGGTGACCAGAACGGTTTCACCCTCGATCTTGGCGCAAAAATGGCCAAGGGCATGGGCACCGGGCATGAGTTGACCCAGGTCAATACCACCCTAGACACCGGTTCGCTGGTACTTAAAAGCGGGCAGGACACTACGCTGGCCGGCGCCCAGGTACGGGCCGATGTCATCAAGGCCAACATCGGTGGCAACCTGGATATTGCCTCTCGACAGGACGAGGCGAGCCAGAAAAACAAGCAGACCAGTGCCGGTGTCGGCGCCAGCATTTGCGTACCGCCGTTCTGCTGGGGGTCGATGGTTTCTGCCTCGGGCAGCATCGGCGGCAGTAAGATGAATAGCGATTACAAAGCTGTGACTGATCAGAGTGGGCTGTTTGCCGGGAGCGGTGGCTACGACGTCTACGTCGGCAAAAACACCACGTTGCAGGGAGCCGTGATTGCTAGTGAAGCCAGCGCTGATAAAAACATCCTCAGCACTGAACGGTTGATTGTCAGCGATATAAAAAACAAGAGTGATATCAAGAGTCAGGCCGCCAGCCTGAGCCTGTCCTACACCAGCACCAAATGGGACAAGCCGGGAGGTCCGGTCACGCCAGACGACGAGCGTAAGTGGGCGCATACCGAGACTGGCGGTGCGATTCCGCTGCTGCTCAAAGAGTCCGACAGCAGCAAAACCCGCAGTGCGGTGAGCCCTGGCACCATCATCGTTCGCGATGCCGCAGGGACGTACGACGTCATCGGGCTTAATCGTGATACCGCAAACGCCAACCAGCATCTGGACCGCCCGGATGAAAAGGCTATGCAGGAGCGGATCGACCTGATCCAAAGCTCGGCGCAATTGGCGGGCAGCGTGATCAATACGGTCGCCAAAGCCAAGTCGGATGCGGCCAAGGCTCAAGCGAAGAAAGCTGAAGGTGGTACACCTGAGCAAGTGGCCGCCGCCAACCTGGCCTTGGCCGATGCGGCCAGTTGGGGGGTGGGCGGCGATAAACGAATCATGGCGGACATCGCTACAGGCTTGATCGCAGCTGGCTTGGGCGGTACGGGTGCAAGCACCACCATCGGTATTGTTGCGAACACCACGGCCAGCGATACGTTCAGCAAGATTGGTGATTACGCCAACCAAAGAGAGGTTGCGGCGACTAGCTCTTCGGAAAAGGCGGCTTGGGCCGAGGGGGGGGCTGCGCGAGTCTTGCTCCACACCTTGGCAGGCGCTGCCATGGGACTATCGAGTGGCAGTGTGCAGAGCTCCGCGCTCGGTGCGGGCGCTTCTGCCGCCTTGATGCCTATCGTCGCGGACGCGCTGAAAAACACTGTTCACGACCCCCACAACCTAGATGCCATCTCCACGCTGATTGCGGCAGGCGTTGGCGCAGGTGTTGGCTCCGTTGCGGGTGTGGCTGGGGCTGCGGTTGGTGGGAAAAGTGCAGCGAACGTCGATATGTTCAACCGCCAATTGCACCCTGCGGAGGTCATGGCGCTGAAGCAGCAAGTCAGCGCATTGGCCGCCGAGGCCAAAATCACCACAGCCGAGGCTGAGAAGCGCCTGGCCAAGGGGCTCGTGTACTACGTTGATGCTGATTGGAACAAGGTGGTCGCTGCTCATCAGGACCAGCCGGATGCACTGACACTTAAATACCTGGGTATTGCGTTAGCGCCTTTGGGGGACAATTACACTCGTCGCGCTGAGATGGGTGATGTACCGGTTATTGCCGACGCTGGAAGGACTTACACGCCAGACGAAACGGTTCGTTTGCTTCAGGACTATCGACTCAATCTTCCCAGCGAATACAACAACCGGCGTATCAACGAGGAGTACCTGGTCGGGAAATTTGATCCTGTCGTGAGTCAACACGATTTCTATCAGAACAACCTCCGTTATGGTGCATCGCTGGGAGAAACGATAGAAGGTCTGGGAACGGGACTTCCCCAGGGATTGGCTGACGGCGTTGTGAGTACCGGCCAGGGCATCTGGGCGCTCGGCAATGGCCTGATCACTAATTTCCCGGGTGTAAGCTCGCAGATGGCGAATGGGCTAGTGGCCCTGCTATCAGGACGTGGCCAGGAGGCGGATACCGAGAAACAAGCGCAGAGTTTCCTGTATATGCTCCAAGGAAACGAAATTGCCAGTGTCAGGATGGCAGCCAAGAGCTCCACTGAACTCGCATTGGCGATGATTCCCGCAGGTCGAGCGGGTGCGGTTGGAAAAGTAGGGGAGATTGCTAAAGGGGCTGAAGGCGCTGCGGAGGTGGGTGCAAAAGGCGGGTCTTCAGAAACTGTCACTTATTTCAGAGTTGAGGGCGGGGGATCTGGCACTAAGACCAGCCAAAATCGTATTACTGCCAATGAAGATGGGACTATTACCATTAACCCAGGTTGCACAGGGCAACTTTGCGTAAGTGTTGGCAATGCTGATCATTCCACGTACTACTTGACGAACAAACGACCTGATGGTTCCGTAGTGGTTTTTGACATTGATGCTAGCCTTCATAAAGAAATTATGGAAAAAGTAATCCCTCAGCGGCCTGTCGCTGGAATGACGAAGGATCCTAATGCGCCGAAAAGAGTAGACAAAGATCAGCCCGGTTACTCTCTTGAGTTACCTAAAGTTTGGGAGTCGCTTCTCGAAAAGAGCTCGAGTAACGCCCGTATTTATACGCAAGATGAGTTTTTAAAGGAATTCAAGAAATGACGGTGAGTCAGACAGTTTTTGATGATCTTTGGGATGGGGAAAAAAGTGTATGTTTTTTTGTGCATTCTGGAAAATGTTACTGGGTTGTAGATGAGAAATATAATTTTTCTCTTGATGCGGAAAAAGACTACCGTACCTATCTTGAAGATGGTGATATAACCCAAGAGCAATACGAGCAGTCATGTAAGATTTTTAGAGGTGGTATCCTAAAAATGACGGCGGAAAATTTTCCGCAGTACCTGGATATATCGAGTGAAAAAATACTTTCTCCAAACGATTTAGATAACTTTATAGGGGCAGATCCTGAGGTTTTTGAAAAAATTGAATATTATTTTTTAACCGGTGAGGGTTTGACCCCTGCTCTGTATAAACAGGCCAATATCATTCATTCCAGATTTCCTAGGTTCTACATAAACTTTGACAGGAAAATTTTTATGCACATGGATGATGTGCGCGCTCATGAAAGTCTTGCTTATCCAGATTGGACTGCTGAATGCTTTGATTTTAGCTTTCTGATTCCTGCGAGCGAGCGGTATTGGATAGTGGCGGGTAATGACTATTGGAAACTTCGATTTATATGAATGGGGATAGAGAAGAGAAGCGAAACAGGGGTCAGACCCTGAGGGATCCCCACAAATCTACTCCAAGCTCTGCGCTTGATGGTGCACTTGATCACGCAGGGCTTTTTCCAACATTTCCAAGTCTTCTCGCCCACCAAAATCGGTACAACTGCGCCAATATTCCATGCCTAGCCGCCACAATGACAGTACACGTTTCACCTTGAGGTTGTTGCTTTGATAGCGCCGTTCCAAATCACGTTCTCGCGCCTTAAGCCCGGTTAAAAAGAGGAGATAGTTGGCGAGGGCAGCAATCAACAGCAGCGCCTCTATTCGCTTTGGGCACCTGCTTCGATGCAGATTCAAACCCAACCCCAAGTGTTCACTTTTCACATCTCGGAAGCCTTCTTCAGTCTGCATACGCCGCTTATAAATTGCCACGATTTTTGCTGAATTCCACTCGCTTTGCTTCAGATTGCTTGCAAGCAACCACGGCTCTCGCTCTCGACTGGCGGACTGCCGGCTAAGCTTGCTTTTGGCAATTGACCCAGTGACTCGTTGATGTTTACGGCCCTTGGCAGAGTGGCGAACGCAGTACAAATCAATGAAGTGAGGCGCGCTGCGGGTCATCTCGACTCGACCCAGCGACTTGGGCGATGAGGTGGCCAGAGCATACAAATTCTTCACGGGTAACCATTCACTTTCTTCGCGACGATAAAGCTCACGATTACGTATGCGAGCCACGTAATACCAGCCTTGCGCGGCTACAACCTTCATCCATGGTCGCCGGAAGCCTGCATCAGTTACCAAGATTGGGATACAGCCATCAGGCAGCAATTCAGCCAGCGTTTTAATCAGGCGGCTTTGATACTTGTGGCAGCCTTCTCGCTCATGAACACTTTCATAAATAGGAAATGAACGACCTGCCAGCGGGATTGCGGCTCTCAACAAAAAAGCGCAACCAGGGGCATCAATTCGAGACCAATCGACCAAGATCAGCGGATGCTTCAATGAGCCCAGCAACGCTCGTAGCATCACCCAGTAGTACAACGGGCGCTCTAATCTCAGATGCTGATTTCCCAGCAATCGGTCGACGCGCTTGATGGCATGTTTGGGATAGGCCTGACCCGGCATGGAGCGCCCGAGGCCAGTCAGTGTTAGGCGACGGCCCTGCAGTAACGAACTGACACAACTCATCAGCGTTGTCAGGCGGCGAGAATGGATTGAGGGGAGTGCTTGAGCGAGTGCTCTGTGTAAAAATCGGATGGCCTGCATGGTTCGGGATCTTAGTTTTGTGTGGTGCAAACCAAGTTGCCGATCCATGCAGGTCTCTTCAATATTCCAACTTCTTGATTTTCGGTAAGAAAAATCGGGGATCCCTCAGGGTCTGACCCCTATTATCCCCGAAGCCTGGAAAAATCGAGCAGTTACAGAAACTGCAAAATAACACTATGCTCAACCCGGATCGTAAAGAAGTCATACTTTTTGCTCCGAACGTGGTTAAACCGCAGCAGATCAAAGCTTATGAAAATATAGGGGTTAAAGTTATTAATAGCGTCGACGAACTGTTTGAGTATGGTGCTAGAAAAGGAGGGTTGTAGTTGTGAGTGACTCAGCATTAATTATATCGGATGTGGAAATTGATGAAGGCGCGTTTGCTGATTTTCTCCGCTCTATAGGTGGAGTAGTTAGCGCCGGGAAACGTAATCGCGGAATGTTGAGCAGGGGTGACGCAGCTTTGTATGTTTCATTGCTCGCCACCGAAAAATTCATAGAGTTTTATGAGTTGCAAGATATTCTCGATTGGGAGAGTTTGTTAGGTGCCACTCCGAGGGCAATGGTTGAAATACAGTTGGGGCACTCGAAAGGTTCGATGGAAATGTACTTATGGCTGGCGTACGAGTTTGGTAAGAAATGGAATTGTGTTGTTGATGATGTTAGTTCGGTGACTATTAAGTATTCTGAGGTTTGTGAAAGATATAGAAGTTCGATTGTGGAATAGCAAGCGTGGAATAGTGGTCTGCCCCCTCTTTTCTTGGCTGGCTTTTCCCTGTTTTCATATGAGGTCGTGTTTTTTTTGAGTTTTTGATCCCAGCAGGGCCACCCCAGTCCCGCTGTCGCCAAGGAAAAATCCTTTATGAAGAAAGTTGCTTTCATCCTCGCAGCCCTGGCTCTTGCGGGCTGCCACTCCACTGCCCGCGACTCGTCGCCTAGCCTGTTGAAAGATGGCGTGCAGTTGCAGCAGAACAAAGTCGTGGCCGATGCCGAGCACGCGAAGGTGATCATGCGCGCCACCGGTTTTACCTACCCCGTGCAGTTTTCTGTGCGCCGTGGCGGCGATGTCGATCAGCGGCCGGAGATCCTAGGCACGGTGGTGGATTCGGGACGGGGCAAGGTGTTCGGCTGGATTGCCAAGATGAGTGAGGTGGCCAACAGTGCCGCGGTCAAGCGCTTCCCGCAGTTGGAAGTACTGGCTGATCAGGGGCAGACAATCGAGGTGCTGGGCGAGTCGCGGGTGTATGACTCGAATTACTACCGATACGCCGAAAAGATTGTCTACGCCTGCGGCCCGATGAGCTCGGCGTTCAAGCCCCAGAAGCAGAAGGTTTACTTGGTGGAGTTCGTGATCGTCGGCGCGGGCTGTGAGCAGCATGTGTATGACATCACCGACCCCGCACAGCGTATTCTCGTCCCCGCGCCCTAAACGCAAACCGTGTAGAACGGAATAGGGGTCAGACCCTGAGGGATGGGGGGCAGGCCACCTTGGCAACGAAATTTAGGTATTCAATAAATCACCCGTAACCGCTTGATATATGAGCCTAGGAGTCATCTTGAAGATCCTTTTGCTGGCCCTTTTTTCTGCTCTATTACTGAGTGGCTGCGGCTCTGCACGCTATGAAAAACCTATCCCCTACGACCAGGCCACCACTGCACGCATCCGTCTTTTTGGGAATAACGGTTTGCCTGTCGCCATCAACCCCGGACAAGACTGCGCGTCGAGTAAAGAACCTCTTTTTGCCTACGGTGATACCGTTGCGGATAAGGTCAACTCCACCTTGGGGCAACACACCAAGCGAAGTGTCGGAATGCCCGCTTCCTGGAGGAGCGAGCATCTGAGCTATGGCGAGTCTTATGCCGAGTTTGTGATCCCTGCGGGTGTGCCGTCTGTGGTCGTGATGAAGATGGTTGCCGCCGAGGCGTCTTGTGTGCCAGATGCACGTGTATTTGTTCCTGAAGCGGGTAAAGATTATGAGGCGTACCTACAGAGGCAAGACTGGCAGTGCGGTGGCGTGATTCGACTGCTCTCTGGTCTGGAGACGCCTGGTGCTATCGCACACGTTCCGTCGAATAGTTGTGGGAGAAAATAAAGGTAATTGGCGGTTTGGGCCGGCAGCTGCAACGCAGCGCCAAGGTTGTATAGGCGACAGGCCACTTTTACTGCCCAAGCGTGGCCCGCACCTACTTACTGCCTCACCGTTAACAGGGCAACTCGTCAGCCACCCTGTCACGGTCAGTTGGCGCTGTTGAGCCTGCGGCTGATGACATCCAGCAAATCACACCCATCGCGCAGCGGAATGGCCAACAATTGGGCGAAGTCTTGAAGCACCACAGCATCGCTGCTGAGTTGTTCTCGGAAGGCCAGGTTTTCCAGCAGTTGGGTGACGGCGCGAATCCGGCACACGGCGGCGTCGTGGAGGACATCGAGGGGCGCACGGGTGTCAATGAGTAGAGCAGGGACGGTGGAATCATGACCCGTGAGAGGCATGTATTGGTTCATTTTCAGTACTCTGTTAGTGGATTGAGCCACCACTCATTCGTCGCCAAACGAATGGGTGGCAGCTGTACGCAGGTTGGCGAACCGGCAACAGAGTAAACCGGCAGACCCGAAGGTCTCCCGCGTACAGCCGCCATAAAATGCACAGCTTTACGGGTGCAAAAACACCTGCATAGAAGCGGATTGCTTTTGCACTCTGTTGTCAGGTCGCCAAACCTGATCGCCATTTGGGCGACGGCCGGACTATAAGCCCCTCACCCAAACCCACGCAAGGCATCAAAGTCCCGACTCAAGTCCGTCTAGCCCCACTGACTTCAACGCCTCCCGACCTCTGCACACGGGTACAACGCAAATCCCCAGTAGTTTAGGGAATCTTCCTACCGCACAAGGAACCATTTCCTACAAAGCCGGGTCTTTACCCCGCCCACCCGCAACCGGTCGGGCTGCATGGACTGCAGCGTTTTAATTACATTAAGGATTAATGTGAACCTCGCTCCCCCATTCCCTCTTCTGCCACCACCGGCTGCGGTGCGTTTGCTCGCGCCTGCGTTTCAGGAAGGCGCCTGGGGGCATGCATACGGATCAAGTGATCCTTCGCTTAGCACACCTACGGCCGCCGGGCGTATTGGCGGCTTTGACTGTAGTTCATGGAGTTTGAAATGAAGCGTAAGCCGTTCCAGAAAACCCTGTTGGCCCTGATGGTCAGCGCCGGTGCCGCGCATGTTGCTGCGGTGGAGTTCGATGTCAGCACCGGCCAGAACAAATGGAAAGGGCAGGTGTTCAACGAACCGGTCACTTTGGTCGGTTCACGTAACGTGGTGGCTACGCAGCGTTACGTCGATGGGGCCAGTGTTGCCGAGACGGATATTCAGGGCTCGCTGACCAATCGCGCCGATTACACAATCGATGGCAGCGGCCTGAACATCCGCGGGTTTGTGGTGGATGGCGCGCTGGACTCTGACCTCCGGGCCCGAGGCGGTAATATCACGGGCGATGTGCTACAGGCCGGTACGATCCGGTTGACCAACCAGACCTGGGCCGAAGGGTTTGAGGTGGGGCCCGCAACCATCGGCGGCAGTGTGATCAACTCGGGCAATATCATCACCGTCGACGTACCGGGTTCCGGTCCGAATAGCGACGGTGAAGGCATTTACCTCAACGGCACCACCGTAGGCGGCGATGTCGTCAACTCCGGCCTGGTGGACGTGACGTCCTACTACGGCTACGGCTTGATCCTGGACACCCATAACAATATGCCGGTGACCATCGGCGGCAAGATTCTCAACTCGGGGACTATTCGCGTCACGGGTGAAGAGGCGTTGGGCATTGAGGTGGAAACCGATACCAGTGACCTGCGCATTGAAAACAGCGGGTTGGTGACGGTCAATGGTGGCCTTGCCCGAGCGGTGCGATTCGACTCCGGTACTTATGATTATCTGCTCAACAGCGGCACGATCGAAGCCAATGGCGCCAGCGCGGTCGCTGTCAATCTGCGCGGTGCCACCTTCACCCAAAACCCACAGGCGGGCGCACGAGGCATTATCAACCGTGGCCTGATCAAGGCTGACAGCACAGCGATCCTGGTCGACGCGCCGTACCAAACCTCGCCGTTCGAAATCAACCAGCAAGCGGGCGAAATTCGCAGCAACTCCGGCACCGCCATCGATGCCGCCTACCTCGCCACGCTGAACTGGACCGGTGGCCAAATCACCGGCGACCTGCTTAACCTGAATGCTGTGAATATCGGAGGCCAAGCTGATTTCACCGGCAAGCGCATCATCGCGTCGGTCTCGATCAACTCCGGCTCGCTGAACCTTTCGGCGCCCGGTACCACGCTCACCGGTAACCTCAACGTCGCCAGTGGTGCGGGTATCGACATGCGCCTGGCCGACAGCGTAGTGCCGACCACGCCGTACCTGACCGTCAACGGTGCAGCGAATTTTGCCCAGGCTTCGAAGCTGACCGTTAGCGCCAAACCGGGCGACTTCGCCAGCACCAACAGCGGCACGCAGTACACCCTGTTGCAAGCCACCAGCCTGCAAAACAACGGCCTGTCTGTGGCCAGTTCGTCATCGCTGCTGAACGTCCTGAGCTACTCGGCCGACGCGCAAACGGTCAAGGCCGTGGTGGCGGTCAAAGGCAACCAGCAAGTGCAGCAGGAACTCGCGGCGGTGGGCGCCAGCGCCGCGTCAGCGACCGCGGTGAACACCTTCAAGAACGACGTGCTGAGCGGTCTCAATCAGAACGACGCGGTGTTCCAGGCCCTGGCTAACGCCGGCACGGCGCAGCAGCTTGCTCAGGTGAGTGAACAGCTCAAGCCAGACGTCAACCGTGGTGCCCTGGATGTGGCGTTGTCGGGCCAGACTGTCGTCAACAGCGCGATCTTCAACCGCCTCACTGGCCAGCGCGACAGCCATCAAACCGGCGGCGTGTGGGTGCAGGGCCTGAGCAGCAACATGGATCAGGACGGGCGCGGCGGCAACAACGGCTATTCGGCCAACAGCAGCGGCATGGCCGTGGGCGTGGACGGTCGGGTGAATGAAACGACCACCTTGGGCGTGGCCTACAGCTACCTCAATTCCAACATCCATTCGGACCTTGGCAACAAGACCGACGTCGAAGGCCATGCGCTGTCGCTGTATGGCAACTGGGCGCTGCAGAACTGGTTCGTGGACGGCAGCCTCAGCTACGGCCATAACGACAACGACAGTAAACGCCATATCGCCGGCACCACGGCCAAGGGCAGCTACGACAGCAATGTGTTGTCGGCCAGCGTGATCAGCGGCTACAGCTTCAAACCGTCCCAGGCCGTGGTGATCGAGCCACGGGTGGCCGCGCGTTACTCCAACGTGCGCATGGATGGCTATACCGAGAAAGGTTCCTCGGCGGCCCTGAGCACTTCGTCGCAGCGTTATGAAGTGGGCGAGTTGGGTGCGGGCGTGCGCCTGGCCGGCAACTTGCCGATGGGCGCGGGCAACCTGCAGCCGGAAGCAACCTTGATGGCCTACCACGACCTGATGGGCGACCGCGTGGCGCAGACCTCCAGCTTCGTGACTGGCGGTTCGGCGTTCACCGTGACCGGCGCGTCGGTGGCGCGTGACAGCTATGAAGCCAGTGTGGGCGTGAACTACCAGGTGTCGGACTTCACGCTCGGCGCCAGCTACACCCGCCAGGCGCGCAGTGGTTTCGATGCCGACGGCGTGATGCTCAAGGCGCGCTACGCGTTCTAAGGCATACGGCAAAAAAGTGTGGGAGGGGGCTTGCTCCCGATAGCAGTGAACGAGTCAATGATGTGTTGACTGACTCACCGCTATCGGGGGCAAGCCCCCTCCCACATTTGGTTTGTGTGAAGCCGGAACGTTTGGGTCAGAACAACTTGCGCTGCACGGCCTCATCCAGCGTGCTGCGCGTCAACGCGTCCACCACATCGCGGGTGTTCGCCTGGAACGGAATACCCACGATCAGCACCAAGTGCATCCAGGTGCGTACCGACTCGCTCTTCTTGACCCGGCCCAATTCCTTGCCGTCTTTGTCTTTGAACACCGTTTCCAGGGTGAAGGTGTTCTTCGCTGTGGACGGAATGATGAAGAAGGTCGCACCGGTAATGATCGCCGAGGCCATGCTGAACTGTTCGTTGTTGTACAAAGTAGCGTCGGCGTAGATGTCCGAATCGACCTTATCGGTGCTCACCCGTGCAAAGCGGTTGGACTGGCGAAAGCCATCGGCCACTGCCTTTTCCCACAGGGCTGCGGGAGCGCCGGCAGCCGCGTTGGCGGGGCCGCCGTTAGTCTGGAAGAGTGCCGTGGTGCGCAGGTAGGCGCTGGGTTTCTGCGCAGGCGCGTTGGCGGTCGGCGGCCAGGTTTGAACCGGCGGCAGTTCATGTTGCGAGTAAGACACGCAGCCCGTCAGCAAGACTGCCGCGAGTACCAGGCCGAGCTTGATCAATCCTTTCATGGGGGCTTCCTGCAGTTATGGTTTGGCCAGTTTTGCGGTGGCGGTGTCGAGCAGTTGCGCGACCAGTTCGTTCAGTTGCTTGGCGCCCATGGTCGGGGCCCAGTATTCGCGACCGTAAAGGCCCACGTTGCGCTCGAACTTGACCTCTTGTTTGCTGCTGGCCAGCTCCTTGCCGTCACGGTCGACGATCGTCAGGTCGCCGGCCAGGTCGAAGGTGTCGACGTAGATCGGGCCGTTGACCCAGATCCAGATGGTCAGCGTCAGCAATGCGCCGGGCACATACCCTGGGTGCACGCCGCGATGGCCTTTGAGGGAGGTCATGTTGAATTTGAGCGATACATCCTGCTCACCCAGGCGCACCGGGTATTCGGTGACCTGCTTGAAATAACCGGCCGTGCGCACATACTCGTTGAGCTGTAGCGTCAAGGAGTGGCTGATAGCGGTTTTGTTGGCATCGTTGACACCGACGGCGTTGACCGTCACATCAGCGATTTGCGCACTGCGCGGGCTGCTGACGGAAGCCGGGTGCAGCGGGGCGCCAATCGGGCCGGTGACGGTGTAGGACACACAGCCAGTCATCGACAGAACGGCGATCAGGGCCGCAGCCCGCATGAGGATTTTCAACACGCAATATCCCTATAAATGAATAAACCAGGCCAGTGTCTCGACCGATTGGGCGTGAACTTGAGGGGCTTGGATGATTGAGGCGTCAGGTGCCGTACCGTTTCGCGTACGTCAGATTCATGCGTCTGCGGCGATTGCTGGCAGGATGATGGCTTGATGATATCATGCGCATGGCGTGTCTTTAAGCCCTGCCGTTTCAAACACTGCACATTTATGACTGGTGCATGCGGATTAACCCGAACCCTTATTAACTTGCGTCTGACCTTGTGAACGGATCATTCACTCACGAGGTTCAGCCCATGTCCCATCCTCCGCTCTTCTTGCGTCCTACCGCCCAAGGTTTTGCCGTTACCATGCTGGTAGCGCTGGCCGGCTGTGGGGGCCCGTCGTCCACCCAAGTGGCCACGCCGGATGAGTCGGCGCCCATTTCCGAGTTGCAAAGCGTGGCGCCCCAAGGGGCTTTGGCGAAAGCCGCGATTGCGCCCGCACCGATGACTGCGCGCTTGCAGATGCCGGAATCAGCGGCGGTGGACTATCGCAGCGAACCCCGCGAGCAATACGAAAACCTGCCGCAGAACCCGGTGCATCGCGTCGCCGAAACTCCGGTCTCCACCTTCAGCGTGGATGTCGATACCGGCAGCTACGCCAACGTACGACGCTTCCTCAACCAAGGCCGCCTGCCGCCCGAAGGCGCCGTGCGATTGGAGGAAATGCTCAATTACTTCCCCTACAGCTACGCACTGCCCACCGACGGCTCGCCCTTTGGTGTGACCACCGAAGTCGCTGCCACGCCGTGGAACCCGCATACCCAGCTGCTGCGCATTGGCATCAAGGCGTCCGATAAAGCCGTGGCGGAACTGGCGCCCGCCAACTTGGTGTTCCTGGTGGATGTGTCCGGCTCCATGGACCGCCGCGAAGGGTTACCGTTGGTGAAAAGCACGCTGAAATTGCTGGTGGATCAGTTGCGCGAGCAAGACCGCGTGTCGCTGGTGGTCTACGCCGGTGAATCCCGCGTGGTGCTCCAGCCGACGTCGGGTCGTGACAAGGTGAAGATCCGCAACGCCATCGATCAGCTCACCGCCGGCGGCTCCACGGCCGGTGCTTCCGGTATTGAAATGGCCTACCAGATGGCCCGCGAAGGTTTTATCGACAAGGGCATCAACCGCATCCTGCTGGCCACCGACGGCGACTTCAACGTGGGCGTCAGCGACTTCGACAGCCTCAAGCAAATGGCGGTCGAGCAGCGTAAAAGCGGCGTATCACTCACTACCCTCGGCTTCGGTGTAGACAACTACAACGAACACCTGATGGAGCAACTGGCCGACGCGGGCGACGGTAACTATGCGTACATCGACAACCTGCGCGAAGCGCGCAAAGTGTTGGTCGAACAACTCAGTTCGACCCTGGCCGTGGTAGCACGGGATGTGAAATTGCAGGTGGAATTCAACCCCGCCCAGGTCAGCGAATACCGCCTGCTGGGCTATGAAAACCGCACCCTCAAGCGTGAGGATTTCAACAACGACAAGGTCGATGCCGGTGAAATTGGCGCAGGGCACACGGTGACCGCGCTGTACGAAATCGTCCCCAAGGGCGAGAAGGGCTGGCTGGAGCCGTTGCGATACGCCGCTGCGCCTGCGGCCGACGGTCAGTCCACCGAGCTGGCGATGTTACGGGTGCGCTACAAGCCCGCTGCGGGCGGCAACAGCCAGTTGATCGAACGCCCTATCGCCAACCAGCCCACCCCGGCCAGCGACGACCTGCGCTTCTCGGCTGCCGTGGCCGCTTTCGCCCAACAGCTCAAGGGCGATGGCCGCTACACTGGCAGCATGAGTTTGCAGGACACCGCCAAACTGGCCCGCTCGGCTCGCGGCGATGACCCGTTCGGCCTACGCAATGAGTTCGTGCAACTGGTGGAGTTGGCCCAGAACCTCAAACCCTGATCTCGACCCCGTCCAAATCTGGGCGGCATGCCCTAACCTGTAGTGAGCGGGCTTGCCCCGCGCTGGGTGGCGCAGCCGCCCTAACAGGGACGCCGAGGTATTTCAGGAGGACCGAGGTGCCTGGGTTTGGGGCGGCTACGCCACCCGGCGCGGGGCAAGCCCGCTCACTACAGGTGATGTGTTCTGCAACTGGCGTACCGTTAGACCCGCTTCGATTGACAGAAAGGAGTTCGCCCACCCCATGGCCGTTTCACACGACTCACCCAGCGACGAATCGCTGCTGGCCCGTTACCGCGCCGGTGATGCCGCCGCCTTTGAAGGGCTCTATGCGCGGCACCGCCAGGGCCTGTACCGCTTTCTCCTATCCCTGAGCAACAAGGCTGAACTGGCTGAAGAAATCTATCAGGACACCTGGCTCAGCCTGATCCGCAGCACCACCCAACCCCAGGGCCGGGCAAGTTTTCGTACGTGGTTGTTTCAGATCGCCCGTAACCGCCTGATCGACCATTGGCGCAAGCACGGCATCCACAACCCGTTGCACGACAGTTACGATGAACAACTGCACGCCCAGGCCGACGACAGCGCCGGCCCCGAGCAGCAACTAAGCCTGAGCCGCGACCAGGCGCGGCTCGACGCCGCGTTGCAAGACCTGCCCGAAGACCAGCGCGAAGTCTTCCTGCTGCGCCTGCACGGCGACCTTGAAGTGCCGCAAATTGCCGCCCTCACCGGCGCCCCGCTGGAAACCGTAAAAAGCCGCCTGCGTTACGCCCAGCAGAAACTGCGCCGCCTGCTGGCCGAGGAGATACCTGTATGACCGACTCCCGACAGACCCCGGATTCCGACGACCTGCTGATCCAGCATGTGCGTCAACACAGCATTGGCGAGCCGCCTGCGTCGCTGGATGCCTTCATCCTGGCCACCGCGCGCCGCGAGGTGCCTGCGCCCAAGCTCAGCCTGTGGCAGCGCTGGAGCCGTGCCTGCCGTCAGCCGCGTTGGCAAATGGCGTTCGCCACGGTTGCCGGCGTGGCATTGATGCTCGGCGTGGTGATGCGTACCACCGAGCTCGACCTCGATACACAGGGGCCACAGGGCCCACAGGGGCGCCTGGCGGCGCCGGCGGCGCTGTCTGCGCCTGCGCCTATGAGTGCACCGCCCCAGGCCGAGTCTTACAGTGCCCCGCAGCGAAGTGAGGCGTTGCCCCAAGGCAAACTGGCCAAACGAACCGCGCCGCAGCCGCTGGAGCAGGGGCTGCTGGAAGTATTGCGCTTGCGTGCGGCAGGGGACGAAGCGGCTGCGACGGCAAAACTGGCCGAGTTGAAGCAACGCTTTCCCTCGCAAAATATCGAGGAGCAGCTAAAGGCATTGCAGTCTCGATGAGCCTGTGGCGATGGCATCTTCCGCGGCCATCGCCAGCCTCTGGGCAACGGGTCATAAGCATATGAATTTATAATTAGTCGCGGCGCTTACAATTGCTGCTAGTTTAATCAGCGAAAGACGTCATTGTTCCTGCTGGCCAACAGAGCGGGTCATGTTTCATAGGATGAAAAGTTGCATGCGGACTTCAAGGGATTAAAGTCTTCTCAGCATTCGCTACATGGCCACTGGGAAATCGCTCTACCTGTTGAAAGTCCATTCAATTGGATTGATAAACGGTGCCTTACATGACGGCTACGCTAAATGACTCGCTGGCAAACACGGTGGTCTCTGAGATTCAACAACCCCTGGATATTTTCGAGCGTAAAGAATCCAACGTACGCTCTTATTGCCGGGACTTTACCGACACTTTCCATACCGCTGAAGGCTCGACCCTGACCAGTGAACAGGGTCAGGTATTCATCGATTTTTTCAGTGGAGCCGGTGCCCTGAACTACGGGCATAACAACAAGGTGTTAAAGGCTGCGCTGCTGGAGTACATCGCCGACAATGGCATCACCCATGGCCTGGACTTCAAGACCACGGCCAAAAAGGCCTTCCTGACCGCGTTCGAGGAGCACATCCTGGCGCCGCGCAACCTGCGTTACAAGGTGCAGTTTCCTGGGCCAACCGGCACCAACGCGGTGGAGGCGGCCATCAAGCTGGCGCGCAAGTACACCGGGCGCCAGAACGTCGTGGCGTTCACCAACGCGTTCCATGGCATGTCCCTGGGCAGCCTCGCCTTGACCAGCAACCCACGCAAGCGCGCCGGGGCCGGGGTCACCCTGAACAACGTGACGTTCATGCCTTACGACCAGTATTTCGGCGACAACGTGGACACTTCGCACTACCTGGCCAACATGTTGCGCAGCGGCAGTGGTATCGACAAGCCGGCGGCGATCGTGCTGGAAACCGTGCAGGGCGAGGGCGGAGTGAACAGTGCCTCGGCCGCATGGGTGCAGGCTGTACAGCGCATCGCGCAGGCCCACGACATCCTGCTGATCATCGATGACATCCAGGCCGGTTGCGGCCGTACCGGTGACTTTTTCAGCTTTGAAGCCCTGGGGGTCACGCCGGATATCGTGACCTTGTCGAAATCCATCAGTGGCTACGGCTTGCCCATGGCCCTGGTGTTGCTCGCGCCGCATCTGGACGTGTGGGAGCCGGGCGAGCACAACGGTACGTTCCGGGGCAACAACCTGGCCTTCGTCACGGGCAAAGCGGTGATCGAGCACTACTGGGGCGACACCGGTTTTACCCAAGCGTTGAAAGCCAAGGCCGACTTCCTGCAAGCGTCGCTGGCGGCGCTTTCCCAACACTTCGCCGCCAAGGCGCCCAACCGTCTCAAGGGGCGTGGTTTCTTCAGGGGGCTCGAGTTTGAAGACAAGAGCCTGGCGCAACGAATCGCGGCCAAGGCCTACCTGCGTGGGTTGATCATTGAGACGTCGGGCATTGACGATCAGGTGCTCAAATTCCTCCCGGCGCTGACTATCACCCCGGCGCAGATTACCCAGGGCCTGCAGATACTGGAGCAAGCTTTCGCCGAGGTAACCGCGCCATGAGCCAAGCGATTGTTACCCGACATGCGTCCCTGGATGACGCGCAGGCCATCGCGCCGCTGCTGGACAAATACCGTGAGTTCTATGGTGAGGCCCCCGACTTGTCGCGGTCACTGGCCTTTATCCAGCAACGGTTCTTTTTGGGCGAGTCGATCATTATCGTGGCCGAGATAGATAACGAAGTGATCGGTTTTACCCAACTCTTCCCGAGTTTTTCCAGTGTCACGCTGGAGCGTCTCTGGATATTGAATGACTTATATGTAGAAGCTTCCAAGCGCAGTGCGGGAGTTGGGTTGGCCTTGTTGACGGCGGCGCGCAACTTTGCGCTGAGCACTCATGCCAAACAGTTGTTTATTGAAGGCGCCGAAGATAATCCACGGGCCAGAAACTTATATACGCGCTTTGGCTTTATCGAGAACACGGCCTACCACTATTACCATCTTCCACTCGCCCGCGCCCAAGGATAGGAGCTTTCCATGTCAGAGACTATTTACGATATCGTCGGGATCGGCTTCGGCCCCTCAAACCTGGCGCTGGCCATCGCGCTCGAAGAAGCCACCTCACCCTTGACCTACCGCTTCCTGGACGCCAAGCAGGCTCCGGACTGGCAGGATGAGATGTTGCTCAGCGGCTCGGATATCCAGAACAACCCCCTGCGGGATCTGGTGACACCCCGCAACCCACGCAGCCGCTATGGCTTCGTCAATTACCTGAAAGAAACCGGCCGCCTGTTCGACTACCTCAACTTGCCGCTGACCTATCCGCTGCGGCGCGAGTACGCCGAATACATCAAGTGGGTGGCCGGGCATTTTCTGGGCAGTGTCGAATCATCGGCGTTCGCCCGGCGCGTCGAGCCGCTGAACGTCAAAGGCGAGCCCGTGTGGAAGGTCACCTACAATGATCAGCGGGTCATCTACGGGCGCAGCCTGGTGCTGGGCACTGGGCGCACGGCGAACATTCCGGCGGTGTTCGATGGCCTGCCTGGCCCGCAGGTGTTCCACCTTAACCATTACCTGGAACGTATTCATGCCTTGCCGCCGACTGCGCAACGCATCGGCGTGGTGGGCTCCAGCCAGAGCGCGGTGGAAATTGTGCTCGACCTGACCGCCAGGTTTCCGGACAAGGACATCTATTCGTTGCACCGCAGCTTCAGCTTCCGCCTCAAGGACACCAGTCCGTTCAGCGACAAGGTGTATTTTCCGGAGTTCATCGACTATTACTTCAACCTGCCGCCCGAGGCCAAGGCACGGGTGGACAAGCAGCTGCGCGGGACGAACTACAGCTCGGCCGATGAGGATGTGATCAATGCGCTGTATGTGCGCATCCATGAAGAAAAACTGCAGGGCAAACAGCGCATCCACATTCTCAACAATGTTGCCATCGAGCAGGCGTCCATAAGCGCCTCCGGGCAGGTGGAACTGGCGCTCAAGGAGGTCAACCAGCTCACGCACTCGACCCTGGCACTGGACGCCGTGGTGCTCGCCACCGGCTTCAAGGACATCGCCGCCAAGGAAAACGGCGAGCTCTACCCACCGCTGTTGGCGCCTTATCACCGACGGTTTCGCACCGACACCCAGGGTGCGCTGGTGGTCAACCGCGATTACAGCCTGACCGCACTGGACGACTTGCCCGCCGTGTATCTCAACGGGCTGTGCGAAAGCTCCCACGGCCTGGGGGATGCCGGCTCGTTCAGCCTGATCTCCCTGCGGGTCGAGCACATCCTGGCGGCCCTGGAGGAGACGCTGGCGTTGACCGAGGCACCGGCACAAGCGCTGGCTTGATCCAACCCGGCAGCAGCCGTTGCCGGCTGCTGCTTCTTACAAGGAGTTCTCATGTTTACAGCGGCATTGATCTATATCCTGGCGGTGATCAGCCCCGGGCCCAACTTCATCATCGTCAGCCGGTTTTCCTCGCTGGGGTCCGTCTCCACCGGCATCGGCGCAACCTTGGGCATCTGTACCGTCGGCGTGTTCTTCTCGACCATTTCTTTGCTCGGCCTGGCGGCGTTGCTGCATCAGTATCCGGCGTTTTCCAAAGTCGCCACGCTGTGCGGTTCGGCGTACCTGCTGTACATCGCCTACAGCATTATCAAAAGTGTGCTGGCGAAAAACACCGGCACCGCCGAAAGCCCGGCGCCGGGGGTGACCAGTTTTGCCAAGGCTTATCGGGTGGGGGTCATCACCAACATCAGCAATATGAAAACCATCGCCTTCATGATCAGTATCTATGCAGGCTTTCTCTCTTCACCGCGTTCGGACCTGGATAAAGTCCTGGTCGTCATGCTGTGTTCGAGCCTGGAAATCATCTGGTACTCACTGGTGGCGCTGTTGTTCGGCCAAGGCCCGATCAAGGCACTGTTCCTCAAGTACACGCGGCAGATCGACGTCGGGCTGGCGGTCTTTCTCGTCGCGTTTTCACTGAACAACGCCATCCCTGTACTGATTGCCAGTCGATGAGGCTTTGTCATGGAATGGAACGAAGTACTCAGGGATGTAGGTGTGCGCTTCAAATACCGCAGCTGGTTGCTGATCGACCTGTCGCCGGATGAACTGGCCTTGCGCGAACCGCTGGCCACACCGGGCCAGGACTACTCGGGCATGGCCCTGATCCTGGATTGCAGCCTGGAGAGCATGTTCCAGATCGTCGATGGCCTGGGGCCGGGCATCAGCTATGCCGCCTCGCTGCAGGCCAGCAAGCGACCGGTGGTTGCGGTGCCTGCGAGGAGGGCGCACTTCCAGGATTTTCGATGGGCGTGCTGAGCACCCACAAAAAAGCCCCAGGTCTTTCGACCTGGGGCTTTTTCGTTCATATCTGGTGCCCAGCGCGCTTCTAACCTGGATCATAATCGATTGAAAAAACTAGATTATTTCTCCGTCATTGTTCGAAGGGATACTCCTTGGAGTACAGGCTAATCCTGCAGCGGCCACCCGAGGTTGATGAGCTCTGAGGGCTGTTGTAGAAGCAGCGCGTGACGCCTCTCGAAAGCCATTCCTGCCGTGTCTATGACTCTTTCACTTGAATAAGTCGCTTCGCAAAGTTGTATAAAGGCAAGTGGTTGGGGAAAGTAGTTGGCGGAGATTCTGAAATCATGTAGTCCGCTGAGCTGTAAGTGTGAAGGACTATGAGATTTAGCTTTTTGAGTCGCCCCGGATTTTCTAGACACCTTGGAAGCCGCTTTGGACTATCCCCGGCATCGTTTGACATCTCCAACCTATGCATTGCCAATGCGGTTTCACTAAGCGGCTTCGCTTGATCTCTAAACATTTCACGTCCCTGTATGCCCTGGGTTCTAGAGATACCGAAGGAAATACTGGGGGATACACAGAGCTGAAGTATGCGGAGAGATGACTGTAGATAAGCAGAAGCAACAAAGCCCGCACAGGGCGGGCTTTGTGGGGCATTTCGTAGTCATTGGAAGACAACCAGAAACATCATTTTGGTGCCCCGGCGTCGTTTGAACTGGAGGCTTTTGGTGCCGGTTTATAAGGGGCTGGCCGGTAGTGTTTCGGTTAGGCATACACGGTGCAGCGTACTGTTTCTTTTCATGTTCGTTGAGGGCGCTCGATTTAGCCACGATGATGAAGGACCGCGGACGCACCCTGGTAATTCCCCGCACTACGTATCCAACGCTGTTCGTCACAAAAGAAATGGGCTGTGAAGATCGCTTCACCGGGGCTCGCAGGCTTAAGTGTGCGAACCTCAACGACCCTCGACCCACTTCCCGTAAGCGCTCGTCCCCATCTTCTCAAGATCTGGAAAAACACCTGTTTCGACAGATTGGAAAAAGGCGAGGCAATGACTCCAATCAGAGTTGCTGGGCTCCTCCACTACCCAGCAGTCATAACCCAATGACTTCCAGTCAAGGGAAGGGTCCGAGTTGGATGCCCGCAGGAGTTCCTCAGCAATGCATTCTGACCACGCTATTGCCTCCCTCAACGTGGGGGCCGTGACGTAAACGCCGGTGGATGACTCGCAGTCTTCAATGATGCCTTTTTGAAACAACTCCCAGCGTTCGGGCTCGTGGTAAGTGAAGCCTATGAGGAATGTATTCATGTTGAATCCTTGTGGTTCCATCGCCACTAGCATCGCTACCGTGCTTTCGCGGACCTTAGTAATTGGGTGAACCTGGAAATCGCAAGATGTATGTCATCTTGGGTATCTCCGTCCCACTCCTCAACCGTTTCCAACTCGGCTCGTAACCTGGCAATACGCTGTTCGATCTCTGCAATTTCAGAGGCTCCGCATTGCTTAGCGATTGCTTGCCAATCCTCATCAGAGATTTTTTCCTGAACAGATAAGCCCGACTTGGCATTTTCTATCAGCTTCTGAAGGTTACTCATCGGTGGTCTCGGGCAGGTTGTGAAAAAAGTCGCTGGGGACCCTGAGGATATCTTGAGGACACGGGGCATGAAACCCGCGGGATCGAGTTAGTGGGAGGCATTGGAAGTTACTGAAATTTCAATCGTTGAAATTGAAAGGAACTTGAAGAAAAAGGGCCATCGTTACAGCGTCGGTAAAGGTGGCTGTATCTGTTGCTGATAGTGAACACCTGCATAGCGTCAACCATGGTGAGGAGTGTCAGGCCTGCAAGCGTGGTGTCTGATAGGGGCGGCGTTTGATTTCAGTGCGCCTCACTTCCTGTATGCCTCCAGTTATAGGAATGAAAGCAAACACGTGGGCACACAGGCGGGAAGTTATAGGGATAGACAGGGACGTATAGCCAGAAACAAGAAAGCCCGCACGGGGCGGGCTTCTTGGGGTGTTTCGTAGACTGTCTGAGACAGCCCGAGACTGCTATATGGTGCACCCGGCGGGATTCGAACCCACGACCCCTGCCTTCGGAGGGCAGTACTCTATCCAGCTGAGCTACGGATGCTTGTGCGGGCGACATCATACCCATGTCGGCCAGATGCGTCCATGCCGGTGTTTTCACTGGCGATCGTAGGCAGTGTCAGGGCCAAAAGCGGCTATTTGCCATTATCTTTCACAACTCTTCCTACCGTACGTCCCTTTGTTTGCTTTGCTCTTGTGGCTCCAGCACCGCTGTGGCGCCGCAATTCCCTCCCCCCTGGCCAGGTGAACGCATGCATTCCAAAGGAACCGTGATGCTCGATCTCCCGCTGAGACTGACCTTGCTCGCCCGCTCCGATTTATTCCGTGGGCTGCCGGAGCCGCTCTTGTGCTACGTCGCCACCCATATGGTGGAGCGCACGCTGGTTGATCGTGAGCTGCTTTATTTCAAGGATGACGCTCTCGAATTTATTGCGTTGGTGGTGGAGGGCCGGATCTATTCGGTGGTTCACGGGCCGGATGGCCGCGAGCAGATCATCGGCAGCATGGTTGCCGGGCAGGTCGTGGGCGAGACGGCGTTGATCAATGACCATGGTCGTGAGTCTTCGACCTTTGCCGGCGGCCCAACGCGCTTGCTGCAACTGGGGCGTCGACATTTTGCTCCGCTGTTTGAGGAACCGGTGTTTCTGCGGCGTCTGTTGATGCTGATGATGGTGCGCCTGCTGCATGCCATCGAACTGCTCGAATTGGTCTGCCTGCATCGGCTGGAGTCGCGGCTGGCGCGGTTTCTTTTGGCCAATATGGATGAGATCGACCTGGCTCTGGCCATGCCCAGCGTGTCATTGCCCGCCAACCAAGGAGTGTTGGCGGCCATGCTCAATACCAGTCGCCCCAAACTCAATGTGCAACTGCAGTTGTGGCGCCGCAGTGGCCTGATCAGCGGCAGCCTGGAGCGGATGGTGATCAACGACCTGGAGCATTTGCGGCGCAAGGCATCTGCCTTGAATTAGCCCTCGCGGTGTTCCCCAGGTAACAGCGCGCGCCTGTTTGCGCCTCGCACACTGGCCCTTCATCAAGGATGCACAGGAGTGCTTGCGATGGGGATGACTGTTCCGTTCAAGGATCAATGGGTGGCGGATGACCGCTTGTTTGAAGCGAGTTGGCGCGCCGTCCAGGGCGAGTTGAAGCGGCGTGCGCTGCGGCGTGCCAAGGGTAACCGGGATCAGGGCCAGGAATGGTTGTCGGCAACGGCGATCAAGGCCCTGCTGTTTTTTCGGCGCTCGCCTGAGCGTATTCGCGACCCTCAGGGGTTTCTGTTTCTCGTGCTCGACCATGTGTTTCTCGACAGCCTGCGGCGTGGCAAGCGTGAGGGGCAACTGTTCGATGACTCGGTCGATCTTGAGCACGATCACCTGGCCGCGCTCGCAGCCCCCTGCGCCTCGGTGCTGGAGTGGGTGGAGCGTTATGAGCGCCTGGAGCAAGTGACGGCGCATGTGGCGCGCTTGCCTGTCGCACAGCAGCGGTTGTTCGAGATGCGCTTTGTCGATGACCTGCCTTACCCCCAGATCGCCGCTGAACTGCAGGTCAAGCTGCCATTGGTGCGCAAGCGGGTGCAATTGCTGCGCAGCGCTTTGCGCTGAATACCGTTCACAGACATCGGCGTGAGGCGTTCTAGTTTAGGAGCGCGTCACGCCACCCCCACCCCGATCGGGTGAATTCCATCAAGGAGAGATGTATGACAGAGGTCAACAGCCAGATCACCGACGCGGTGACCCAAACCAACGTCAAGGTGGTCGCGGAGGCGCCGGCGCAGGCCATTGCGTCGTTGTATCAGGTGGCTAGCAGTGCAGCAGGCTTGTCGTTGCAGAACGCCGTCAACAGCCAGCAGGCGATGAACCAGATTTCCAACGCGGTGATCTCCAAGGCCGTTGCGTTGATCATGCAGATTGGCGAGAAGGGTTAAACCCTGGGGAGACTTGCCATGTCATGGTTCAGCAGAAAAAAGCCCAGCCCCGCGCCTGAAACACCCGCCGCGCAACCCCCGGCGGCCGCCCCGGCAGCGTCACCCACGCGCTCGATCATGGCGCGCATGAACGAGCATTTGCTCAACCAGGCGAGCACGCCCTCATCTGACAGTACCGCCGCGCTCAACAGCCAGATCGTCCAGGCGGTGCAGTTCACCAATGCGCAGAATTTCGCCTACGCCCCGGCGCAGATCGCCGTGCCGGCCGACATGATGATCAGCCAGGCGGCGGGGTTGGTCGCGCAATCGGCGGCGGGCTATTTCGATGGGGTCAGCAAGATCGCCTTGGCGGCCCAGGCTGTGCTGTTGCAGCAAATGACCGAGAACATCGTCAAGGACAACTTGCCGGCCGCCGCCGAGGATGCCTTGGGCGCATTGGCCACCGACCTGCTGGTGGGCGCGGCCGCCGCCGTGGCTGCCGCAGCCGGTGCGATGGAGGCCGAGGCTGCCAGCGTGGCCATCGACAAGATCGACCAGAGCATCGCCAAGTACGCCGACACCTTGGCCAACCGGGCAGCGCCAGCGGCCTGAACCGAGCACAGCGTTCCGGCGTTCTGCTGGAACGGTGCAACAGCAACTTTTCTTGAGTGAGGAGCGACATCATGGACGTTGGAGATCTTATTTTTTCGGTGAAGCAAGAAGACGACAGTACGACACGGGCCTTTATCAAGGCCGGTCAGTTGGTCAAAGCCAAAGTGTTCTCCCAGGACACGACGTATCTGAATGTGGTTCACCCGGCGATTGCGGTGAGCAAGACGATGGTGATCGAAAGCGTTGGCAGTGGCTTGGCCTTGACTGACGTGAGCCTGGAAAAACCACCTCGCACCGCCATGGTGTTTTCCTGCCGTGACACTGAACTGGGGTTTGCGGCGGCGGTAGCGGCCAAACAGTTCTATTTCGACAAGCTCGGTGGCGAAATTGACGGTCGCTACAGCATGTGGAACGCGATGCTTTCGGCGTTCAAAGCTTGGGAGTCCGATACTTCGCTGCAGGATCGAATCAATGAATCGGTAGCCATTGGCAGCAGTTCCTTTTGCTCACAATTCGCGGCCAACGCTTATGAGGTGGGCAACCTCTACAACGCGGCTAACCTGGTGCCGCCACCGCCTGCCATTTTCAATCGGCGGCCTTCGGCGATTACGCCCGCGGAACTCGCGACGTTCTGTGATTCGTCGCCGCGCTTCTACTTTGCGGGCTTCTGGGAAGACGGTCAGGAGGTGCGGCTTTAGCGGGCCTGCCGCCAGCCCTACATTGCCCAAGGAGACCGACATGGCCCACCCATCCATCCCTTCAGTGCTATCGAGCGATGACCGTCAACGGCTGGAAGCGATGCTGCGAAATCCGCAGATGTTCTCCGGAACACCCCAGGCCATCGTCGATGAAACCCTCAAGCGCGCCACCCAGGTGCTTGAGCAATCGAGGGTCAACGAACAGGCGATCCGCAAGGCCGCCGAGCAAAGTGAAGAGGCGGTACGCCAAGCGTTGAACAGCACGCCTGAGGACAGCGCCGGTCGGGCGCAGCTCAAGCGTGAAGTGAACGCCGAGATCCAGAAGTTGATTGCGCAGATCGAGGCCGCCCTGGCCAAGGCTGCCGGCTCCTGAAACCGCACACTTCACAGCGCCTGTTTCGCAACGTTCATTCATGAACACGGAATGCACCGTGTACTCAATAAGGAAGTTAATCATGGCATTTGTTAACGAACAAATTACCGACGCGGTCACCCAGACCAACGTCAAGGTCGTGGCCGAGTCGCCGGCGATGGCGATGAGCACCATTTATCAATCGATGGCGCAGGCCACGGCGATTCTGTTCCAGAACGCCGTGTCCGCGCAGCAGCAGCAAAACACCCTGGCCCAGGCCGCCACCAACCAGGGCGTGATGCAGATCTACAGCGTCGACACCACGGCGGGTGCGGCGGCTACCGAGAAAGTCGCCCAAGGCGGCGTGTCGGATAACCTCACCAGCCTGTTGACCGTGCTCAAGTCTTTCCAGTCTTAAGCACTGAGCGATAACGGATGTTGTTCTTTCTTAACAAAGGAGTTTCACCCATGAGTACTGTCAGCCCGCAAATCACCGATGCCGTTACCCAGACCAACGTCAAGGTCGTTGCCGAGGCACCGGCGATGGCCATGAGCACGATCTACCAATCGATGGGCCAGGCCACGGCGATTCTGTTCCAAAACTCGGTCTCGGCCCAGCAGCAGCAAAACACCCTGGCCCAGGCCGCCACCAACCAGGGCGTGATGCAGATCTACAGCGTCGACACCACCGCAGGCGCTGCCGCCACCGAGAAAGTCGCCCAGGGCGGCGTGGCCGACAACCTGACCAGCCTGTTGACCATCCTCAAATCGTTCCAGCCTTAAACCGCAACCGCTTCAGGCACCCCCGTCGCCCAACAGGCGCCGGGGGTGTTGTCGTTTGCACGCTTGATCCGAAAGGTGCGGTAAATGCGCGGTTTTCGTTCTTTTTTTCGAAGAGACTATTGCCCTGCCCCCCCATTGATCCTAGGATTCGTTTGAGATTTCAAACGCTCTGTCTCCCGTGCGCTTTCTGATCATCGTGCGCGCTGGGGCTGATTTCCCTGACGGCAGCCCACAAGGCGCCTTTCAACAACTCTAATTCGCTCCGCGTGCGCGCGGTGCTGTTAAGGAAAGCCGACATGCAGCTCAAAGATACCCAGTTGTTCCGCCAGCAAGCCTTTATCGATGGCGCTTGGGTCGATGCGGACAACGGTCAAACCATCAAGGTCAACAACCCGGCCACGGGCGAAATCCTCGGCACCGTGCCGAAGATGGGCGCTGCGGAAACCCGCCGCGCCATCGAAGCCGCCGACAAGGCCCTGCCGGCCTGGCGTGCGCTGACGGCCAAGGAGCGCGCCAACAAGCTGCGCCGTTGGTTCGAGCTGCTGATCGAAAACCAGGACGACCTCGGCCGCCTGATGACCCTCGAACAAGGCAAGCCGCTGGCCGAAGCCAAGGGCGAAATCGCCTACGCCGCGTCCTTTATCGAGTGGTTCGCCGAAGAAGCCAAGCGCATCTACGGTGACGTGATTCCCGGCCACCAGCCCGACAAGCGCCTGATCGTGATCAAGCAGCCGATCGGCGTGACCGCTGCCATCACCCCGTGGAACTTCCCGGCCGCCATGATCACCCGTAAAGCCGGCCCGGCCCTGGCCGCTGGCTGCACCATGGTGATCAAGCCCGCTTCGCAAACCCCGTTCTCGGCCCTGGCCCTGGTTGAGCTGGCGCACCGTGCCGGTATCCCCAAAGGCGTGCTGAGCGTGGTGACCGGCAGCGCCGGCGATATCGGCGGCGAGCTGACCAGCAACCCGATCGTGCGTAAATTGTCCTTCACCGGCTCCACCGAAATCGGTCGCCAGTTGATGGCCGAATGCGCCAAGGACATCAAGAAAGTCTCCCTGGAGCTGGGCGGCAACGCGCCGTTCATCGTGTTTGACGACGCCGACCTGGATAAGGCCGTCGAAGGCGCGATCATCTCCAAGTACCGCAACAACGGCCAGACCTGCGTCTGCGCCAACCGCCTGTACATCCAGGATTCGGTGTACGACGCGTTTGCGGAAAAACTCAAGGTGGCGGTGACCAAGCTCAAGATTGGCAACGGTCTCGAAGAAGGCACCACCACCGGTCCGCTGATTGACGAAAAAGCCGTGGCCAAGGTCCAGGAGCACATTGCCGATGCCCTCGGCAAAGGCGCCAAGCTGCTGGCCGGTGGCAAGGTGATGGAAGGCAACTTCTTCGAGCCGACCATCCTGGTCGATGTGCCGAAAGACGCCGCCGTCGCCAAGGAAGAGACCTTCGGCCCGCTGGCGCCGCTGTTCCGCTTCAAAGACGAAGCCGAAGTGATCGCCATGTCCAACGACACAGAGTTCGGCCTGGCCTCCTACTTCTATGCCCGCGACCTGGGCCGTGTGTTCCGTGTGGCCGAGGCCCTGGAATACGGCATGGTGGGCGTCAACACCGGGTTGATCTCCAACGAAGTGGCACCGTTCGGCGGCATCAAGGCTTCGGGCCTGGGCCGTGAAGGTTCCAAGTATGGGATCGAGGACTACCTGGAAATCAAATACCTCTGCCTGGGCATCTGACCGGCAGGAGCATGCGGTAAACGCAGAGGGCACGAGAGCGCTGACCCTTTGCGTGTTTCACCCCGTTATTCGTAGTGGCCGGGAAAGCTGTGGCAGTCGATCATCGCATGCTGCCGTAGTTGCCTCCCGCCACGTATGCCTTGGACCACGCCACCCGATGAGTGGCGAATGAGGACTTTATGAGCAAGACCAACGCCTCCCTGATGAAACGCCGCGAAGCCGCTGTACCCCGCGGTGTCGGCCAGATTCACCCGATCTTCGCCGAATCCGCGAAGAACGCCAGCGTCACCGACGTTGAAGGTCGCGAGTTTATCGACTTCGCTGGCGGTATCGCCGTGCTGAACACCGGCCACGTGCACCCGAAAATCATCGCGGCCGTGACCGAACAACTGAACAAGCTGACCCACACCTGCTTCCAGGTTCTGGCCTACGAGCCTTACGTGGAACTGTGCGAGAAAGTGAACGCCAAGGTGCCAGGTGATTTCGCCAAGAAAACCCTGCTGGTCACCACCGGTTCCGAAGCCGTCGAGAACGCCGTGAAAATCGCCCGTGCCGCCACCGGCCGTGCCGGCGTGATCGCGTTCACCGGCGCTTACCACGGCCGCACCATGATGACCCTGGGCCTGACCGGCAAAGTGGTGCCTTACTCGGCCGGTATGGGCCTGATGCCAGGCGGCATCTTCCGTGCGTTGTACCCCAATGAGCTGCACGGTGTGAGCATCGATGATTCGATCGCCAGCATCGAACGCATCTTCAAGAACGACGCCGAGCCCCGTGATATCGCGGCCATCATCATTGAGCCGGTGCAGGGCGAAGGCGGCTTCTATGTCGCGCCTAAAGCCTTCATGAAGCGCCTGCGCGAACTGTGCGACAAGCACGGCATCCTGCTGATCGCCGATGAAGTGCAAACCGGTGCCGGGCGTACGGGTACTTTCTTCGCCATGGAACAGATGGGCGTCGCTGCCGACCTGACCACCTTCGCCAAATCCATCGCCGGCGGCTTCCCGTTGGCCGGTGTGTGCGGCAAGGCCGAATACATGGACGCCATCGCTCCGGGTGGCCTGGGCGGCACCTATGCCGGTAGCCCGATCGCTTGCGCCGCGGCCCTGGCCGTGATGGATGTGTTCGAAGAAGAGCACCTGCTGGACCGCTGCAAGGCCGTGGGCGAGCGCCTGGTGACTGGCCTGAAGGCGATTCAAGCCAAGTACCCGGTGATTGGCGACGTGCGTGCCCTGGGCGCGATGATTGCGGTCGAGCTGTTCGAAGATGGCGACAGCCACAAGCCGAACGCCGCCGCCGTGGCTTCGGTGGTGGCCAAGGCGCGTGACAAGGGCTTGATCCTGTTGTCCTGCGGTACCTACGGCAACGTGTTGCGCGTACTGGTGCCGCTGACCTCGCCGGACGAGCAGTTGGACAAAGGCTTGGCAATCATCGAAGAGTGCTTCTCCGAGCTGTAAGCGGACGCTGAACTGTTTGACGGAAAAAACCCGCTTCGGCGGGTTTTTTTACGCCGGTTACCTAACAGACGCCCGAGTTGAAATGTGGGAGGGGGGCTTGCCCTAATATCAGTCAGTTAAGGATTAACGCGGTCACTGTGGGAGGGGGCTTGATCCCGATGGCGGTGTGTCAGTCACGGTTTCTGAACCTGACACACCGCCATCGGGAGCAAGCCCCCTCCCACAATTTATTCATCGTCCGCTTTATCGCTTAACTGACTGGCATTAGGGCTTGCCCCGATAGCGTCGTGTTAGCCAATCATCTGGTGCCTGGCACGCCCTCCGCCGAGCTTCAGCCCGCTACCACGCGGTTCTTGCCCTGGCGTTTGGCTTCGTACATCGCGGCGTCGGCCCGGGCAAACAGGCTGTCCAGGGTCGAGTCGTCTTCGCGCAGGCCGGCCAGGCCCTGGCTGATGGTCACGGTGAACTCACGGCCCTCATAGCTGAAACCCAACGCCTGGATTTCCTTGCCCAGCCGCTCGGCGACCTGCAACGCCATCTCGGGCGCACAACCGGGCAACACTGCGGCGAACTCTTCGCCGCCAATGCGTCCGAACAGATCGCCACGGCGCAATACCCCTCGACCGCTTTCGGCGATGCGCCGCAGTACCTGATCGCCCTCCAGATGGCCGTAGGAGTCGTTGATGTCCTTGAAATCATCGATGTCCAGCAACAGGAAAGCCAGCGGGGTGCCTTGGGCACAGGCGCTGTCGAACGCCTGGTTGGCGCACTCGAAGAAGTGCCGGCGATTGCTGCTCTGGGTCAGCACGTCGGTGGTGGCCAAGCGATGCAGCTCAAGCTCCAGCTGCTTTTTTTCGGTGATGTCCTCGGCTATGCCGACCACGATCACCGGCTTGCCCGGCTCGACCTGTTGGTTGATATAGCACTTGTCGCTCAGCCAGCGGATGTGACCGTCGGCGGTGATGATGCGGTACTCGCGGTCTTCCACGGCGCCTTGTTCGAGCACGCGGGCCAGGCTTTGTTCGGCGTAGTCGAGGTCTTCGGGGTGGACGCTGTTGCGCCATTCGCGGTGGTCGGCCAGCAGCAGGCTGGCGGAGCGACCAAATATCCGTTCATAGGCCGGGCTCACGTACAGCACGCGGCGGCTTTCCCAATCGATGGACCACAGCACGGCATTCACGCTGACCAGCAGCGAGCTGAGCAGCTGTTCGCGCTCACTCAGCCGCTCGACCTCTCCTTGGGCATGCATCAACGCCAACAGGGTTGATGCCGCAGCCGGGCGGGGGTGTTCGGCCGTCGGGGTATTGGGTGCAAAGGGCTTTTCGTGAACCATCGGCACAACTCTCTCTGGGCACGCTGCCGGCATCGGGCAGCGGTCACTACAAGGGCCACCATGATGGCGAAGTGTTGATTGAGAGAGGGGATTTGCGGTGAAGTTCCATGATCCGGTTGACTAAGAAATGACGTCAGAAACCGGTGGCAAGCCAAACTCGGCGTGCTGTCAAGTCAAGGCGAGCGCTCTACCTTGGGCGATCGAGCTTGCTCGGGTTGGACTGCGCAGCAGTCCCAGCCAAACCAAAGGCTGGGGCCGCTTTGCGGCCCAGCGGGAGCAAGCGCCCTCACCACAGGAGGGCTTTGAGTACCGGTCAGGCCGCTGCAGGGCGCAGCGAATAGGTCTTGAGCTGGTGAGCAAAATCGCGCAGGGATTGGATGCCGCTGGCCTCGGCCTCGTGCACCCATTCCTTGATCGCCGCCAGCATGTCGTGGCCATTGGAACTGGTCTTCACCCAGATCTGCTGCAACGCCAGGCGCTTCTCGTAGATCACGGTCAGCGCATGGCTGTGCTCCAGCATGTTCTGGATGCGCAGGTGGTGACGGTCATCCAGCAGGCTGGTTTCCCGCGAGAGCAGGCGCTTGGCACGGTGGAACTGGTGACGCACCGAGTGATCGACCTTCTCCAGCTCCTGCTTGACCAGCGGCCCGATCACCAGCTTGCGGTACTGCGCCATGATCTGGAAGCGGTTGTTGAGGATCGCCATGGCGGTGTCCATGTCCAGGTGGCCCTTGCCCTCGACGCGGTGCGCGATAGGCGCAACGCGTTGCACCTTGGCCAGGCGCAGGAAGCTGAATACCTTGATCCACGCCCAGCCCAGGTCGAACTCCCACTTCTTGACCGACAGCTTGGCCGAGTTGGGGTAGGTATGGTGGTTGTTGTGCAGCTCTTCGCCGCCGACGATGATGCCCCAGGGCACCAGGTTGGTGGCCGCGTCACGGCATTCGAAATTGCGGTAGCCCACGGCATGCCCCAGGCCGTTGATCACACCGGCGGCCCAGAACGGAATCCACATCATCTGGATCGCCCAGATGGTGATGCCGATAGTGCCGAACAGCAGCAGGTCGATCACGCCCATGATCGCCACGCCCAGCAACGGGTAGGGCGTGTAGATTTTGCGTTCGATCCAGTCGTCCGGGCAGTTCTTGCCGTAGATGCGCAGGGTCTCGGGGTTTTCAGCCTCGGCCCGATACAGCTCGGCACCTTTGCGCAGCACTGTGGACAAACCTTTGATGACCGGGCTATGCGGGTCGTCGACGGTTTCGCATTTGGCGTGGTGTTTGCGGTGGATGGCCGTCCACTCGCGGGTGTTCTGCGCCGTGGTCAGCCACAGCCAGAAGCGGAAGAAGTGTTTCAGGCCGGCATTGAGCTCCAGGGAGCGATGGGCCGAATAACGGTGCAGATAGACGGTGACCCCGACAATGGTCACGTGGGTCATCAACAGCGTGACTGCCACCAGTTGCCAGGCTGACAGGTCAAGAAAACCGTTGTACCACATAGGCTGTATGGCCCTCAGATAAAGAAAAAGACAGCTCACGCATTATCACTAAGCCAACAGAGAAAACCAGCCACCGTTTCAGATAGGAGTGACTGGATGTTTCTTATTCTATAATCCTCAGCCTTTGTAGGGCGATTCTGTTTTTTTGGTAAGGATTACTGAAGATATGCTGTATTCATACCGAGGAGCCCTACGCGTAGGGCTGGTGTACCTGCTGGTTTCCGTTGTGTGGCTCCAGCTCAGCAACCACCTATTGATCAACTTTCTCGATAACCCGTGGGAGTTGGGACGCTGGCTGCAGGCGCGCGGCTACGTGTGGGTGGGCCTCAGTGCGCTGGTGATCTACCTGATCTGTGCGCGCTTTGCGCGTACACACCAGGTGCAGCAGCCCTTGAAGGAGAATCACGAGCGCCTGCAACAGGCTGCGGCGGTGTTCGATTGCACCCGCGAAGGAGTACTGGTCACCGACGCTCGGGGGTTGATCGTGCACGTCAACCGCGCCTTCATGGCGATCACCGGCTACAGCGGCGAAGACGTCATGGGCAAGCGGCCGAGCCTGTTCAAATCGGGGCGCCATTCGTCGAATTTCTACCAGCAGATGTTCCAGACCCTGGAGCGCACCGACGAATGGAGCGGTGAAATCTGGAACCGGCGCAAAAGCGGCGAGATTTATCCACAGTGGCAAACCATCCGCGTGATCCGCGATGACCAAGGCAAGGCCACTCACTACGTGGCGGTCTTTTCCGATATCAGCGCCATCAAGGATTCCGAGCACGAACTGGCCCGCCTGGCCCATCATGACCCACTGACCGACCTGCCCAACCGCCTGCTCTTCAGCGACCGTGCCCACCAGGCACTGGCCTCGGCTCAAGTGCATAAACGTGGCTGTGCGCTGCTGTTGATGGACCTGGACCACTTCAAGATCATCAACGACAGCCTCGGCCACACCACCGGCGACCAATTGCTCAAGGCGGTGGGGGAGCGCTTGAAAGGCCTGTTCGGCCCCGGCGTCACGCTGGCGCGCCTGGGTGGGGATGAGTTCGCCGTGTTGGTGGAAAGTTGTCCACAGGTGGTTCAGGCGGCCGCATTGGCCCAGAGAATCCTCGATGCGATGAAAGAGCCGTTCGTGTTTGACGGCAACCAGCTGTTTATCAGTGCCAGCATTGGCATCAGCCTGTTTCCCAGCGACGCCCTCAGCGCCGAACAGCTGCTGCGCAATGCCGACTCGGCCTTGTTCAAGGCCAAGAGCGCCGGGCGCGAAGGTTACGCGCTGTACACCGAAGAACTCACCGCCCATGCCCAGCATCGGGTGGAAATCGCCGGTGAATTGCGCCGCGCCCTTGAGCAGCAAGAGCTGCGTGTCTACTACCAACCCGTGCATGACCTGCAAGACAGCCGCCTGATCGGTGTCGAAGCCTTGGTGCGCTGGCAGCATCCGGAGCGTGGCCTGGTGCCGCCGGGCGAATTTATCCCGATCGCCGAGCGCACCGGGCTGATTGCCGACATTGATGCCTGGGTGATGCACGAAGCCTGTCGCCAGATGTGCCAATGGCTGGCTGAAGGCGCGCCGCTGAGTTTTATTGCGGTCAACGTGTCCAGCCGTTTGTTCGCCCGACGCGAACTGTACGAACAAGTTGCCCAGGTCCTGCACAGTACTGGCCTGGCGCCGGCGTTCCTGGAGCTGGAAGTCACGGAAAGTGCGGTGATGGATGACCCTGAGGTCGCCCTGGAGCAACTGCACCGCCTGCGTGAACTGGGCTTGCGCCTGGCCATCGATGATTTTGGCACCGGCTATTCTTCGCTGCTGCGCCTCAAGCGCCTGCCGGTGCAGAAGCTCAAGATCGACCAGGGCTTTGTCGCCGGGTTGCCGTGGGATGAAGACGATGCGGCCATTGTGCGCGTGGTGATCGCCCTGGCGAAAAGCATGGGCATGCAAGTGCATGCCGAAGGGATTGAGCAGGTGGAGCAGGCAAGGTTTCTGTTGGAGCAGGAATGCGATATGGGCCAGGGGTATTGGTTTGGGCGGCCCATGCCGGCGGCGGAAATCGACTGGTCCCGGGCGCCTGCGATCCGCCCTTGAAGATGGCCAAGTGTGGGAGGGGGCTTGCTCCCACATGTGGAACGTCACTGGGCTTGATTTCAGCGAGTGAAGATAAAAAACCTTTGCAACTCCAAGTCTTGCCAGAAAATTCTTTCTGGTTATATAAACATTCTTAAATAGTATTTTTAAGAATATCCGCGCTTATCTACTATCGCTCTCACGCCGCAAGCAGTGCCGCCACTGCGAGGCACTATTCATTTCAGGAGCGAGACCATGAGCGCATCTCTACGTAGCGTCGACGGCCAGGACGAAGCAGCCATTTTGCGTGAGATCCAGAGCGCCCTGCGCGATCTGCGGTTTGGCGCGGTGGAAATCACCGTGCACAACGCTCAAGTGGTACAGATCGAACGCAAGGAAAAATTCCGTTTGCAGAACCCGGGTAACAAACCGAACTAAGCAACTACGGCGATAGACCCCGCAACTATAAGAAAAAGCCAACACCCCGAATTTCAGGAGCCTTCTATGTCGTCGATTCGCCGTTATGCCTTGGCCGCCCTGGCCAGTGCCGTGTTTGCCGGTTCCGCCGTTGCCAAGGACTACGAGTTGCTCAACGTCTCGTACGACCCGACCCGTGAGCTGTACCAGGACTACAACGCTGAGTTCACCCAATTCTGGAAACAGTCCCACCCGGATGACAACGTCAAGATCCAGCAATCCCATGGCGGTTCGGGCAAGCAGGGCCGGGCGGTGATCGACGGCCTGCGCGCTGATGTTGTGACCCTGGCGCTGGCCGGCGACATCGACGAAATCGCCAAGCTGGGCAAGACCCTGCCGGAAAACTGGCAAACCCGCCTGCCGGACGCCAGCACCCCGTACACCTCGACCATCGTGTTCCTGGTGCGCAAGGGCAACCCCAAAGGCATCAAGGATTGGGGCGACCTGATCAAGAAAGACGTTTCGGTGATTACCCCGAACCCGAAAACCTCCGGCGGTGCTCGCTGGAACTTCCTCGCCGCCTGGGCCTACGGCCTGAAGGCTGGCGGTAGCGAAGCCAAGGCCCAGGAATACGTGAAAGAGCTGTTCAAGCACGTTCCTGTGCTGGACACCGGCGCCCGCGGCTCGACCATCACCTTCGTCAACAACGGTCAGGGTGACGTGTTGCTGGCCTGGGAAAACGAGGCGTTCCTGGCGTTGAAAGAAGACGGCGGCGCCGATAAGTTCGATATCGTCGTACCGTCCCTGTCGATCCTCGCGGAGCCGCCGGTGGCCGTGGTCGACAAGAACGCCGAGAAAAAGGGCAACACCGAGATCGCCACCGAATACCTCAAACACCTGTACAGCCCGGCTGGCCAGGAGATTGCGGCGAAGAACTTCTACCGCCCACGCGATGAGAAAGTCGCTGCAAAATACGCCCAGCAGTTCCCGAAACTGGACCTGGTGACTATCGACAAAGACTTCGGCGGCTGGAAAACTGCCCAACCGAAATTCTTCAATGACGGTGGTGTGTTCGACCAGATTTACACGGCGCAATAAGCCAAATTATCTGTTGGAGCCCGCTTTCCGTGGCGAGGGAGCTTGCTCCCGCTGGAGCGCGAAGCGCTCCCAAACCGGCAACTCAGTCGCCTGGTTTTGGGGCCGCTGCGCAGCCCAGCGGGAGCAAGCTCCCTCGCCACGATAGGTTCGCTACCGCAGTGGTATGTCACCGCTAACCAAGGACTCTTATGTCGCGTCGTATTTCCCCCGTCATACCCGGCTTCGGGCTGACGCTGGGCTACACCGTGGTGTACCTCAGCCTGATCGTACTCATCCCCCTGGCGGCGATGTTTGTACACGCCGCTCAACTCACCTGGGATCAGTTCTGGAACATCATCAGCGCACCACGGGTGCTGGCGGCGTTGAAACTCAGCTTCAGCACCGCGCTGTATGCCGCCCTGATCAACGGCGTGATCGGCACGCTGCTGGCCTGGGTGCTGGTGCGCTACACCTTCCCCGGACGCAAGATCATCGATGCGATGATCGACCTGCCGTTCGCCCTGCCCACCGCCGTGGCCGGTATCGCGCTGACTGCGCTGTACACGCCTAATGGCCTGGTTGGCCAGTTCGCCGCAGACCTGGGCTTCAAGATCGCCTACACCCCGTTGGGTATCACCCTGGCGCTGACCTTCGTCACGCTGCCATTCGTGGTGCGTACGGTGCAGCCGGTGCTCGCCGATATCCCCCGGGAAGTTGAAGAGGCCGCCGCCTGCCTGGGCGCCAAGCCGCTGCAGGTTTTCCGCTACATCCTGGTGCCTGCGTTGTTGCCTGCCTGGCTGACCGGCTTCGCCCTGGCATTTGCCCGAGGCGTGGGTGAATACGGTTCGGTGATTTTCATCGCCGGCAACATGCCGATGAAAACCGAGATCCTGCCGTTGCTGATCATGGTCAAGCTCGATCAGTACGACTACCGCGGCGCCACTTCCATCGGCGTGTTGATGCTGGTGGTTTCCTTTGTCTTGTTGCTGCTGATCAACTTGTTGCAGCGGCGCATCGAACGTCCATAAGGAGGCGCGGAACATGTCCCAATCGTCTATTTCCGCCGCGTCCTCGGCCAACGCTGCCCGGCGTGGCAGTGCCGTATCGCGACGTATCCTGATCAGCCTCGGCTGGCTGGTGTTTGCACTGTTCCTGCTGTTGCCACTGTTTATCGTGGTGTCCCAGGGCTTGAAGAATGGTCTCGGTGCTTTCTTCACCGCGATCCTCGAACCCGACGCGCTGTCGGCGCTGAAGCTCACGGTGATCGCGGTAGTGATTTCGGTGCCGCTCAACCTGGTGTTCGGCGTCAGCGCGGCATGGTGCGTAAGCAAATATTCGTTCCGTGGCAAAAGCATCCTGGTGACGCTGATCGACCTGCCGTTTTCGGTTTCACCGGTGATCGCGGGCCTGGTCTATGTACTGATGTTTGGTGCCCAGGGGTTTTTTGGCCCATGGCTGCAAGCGCATGACATCCAGATCGTATTCGCCTTGCCCGGCATTGTGCTTGCCACCATCTTCGTCACCGTGCCTTTCGTGGCGCGTGAGTTGATCCCGCTGATGCAGGAGCAGGGCACCCAGGAAGAAGAGGCTGCGCGCCTGCTCGGCGCCAATGGCTGGCAGATGTTCTGGCATGTGACCGTGCCGAACATCAAATGGGGCCTGATCTACGGCGTGGTGCTGTGCACCGCCCGGGCCATGGGCGAGTTCGGCGCGGTGT
This sequence comes from Pseudomonas sp. Q1, assembly GCF_009935975.1. Taxonomy (NCBI): domain Bacteria; kingdom Pseudomonadati; phylum Pseudomonadota; class Gammaproteobacteria; order Pseudomonadales; family Pseudomonadaceae; genus Pseudomonas; species Pseudomonas sp. Q1. Next base: position 106,974 of record NZ_QODI01000001.1, read on the forward strand.
CGGTCGTGTCCGGCCACATTCGTGGCGTGACCAACACCCTGCCGCTGCATGTCGAGATTCTCTACAACGAATACAACCACGTTGCCGCGTTTGCGGTGGCCAGCCTGTTGCTGATCCTGGCGCTCTTCATCCTGCTGCTCAAGCAGTGGAGCGAGAACCGTATCAACCGCCTGCGCAAAAGCGCCGGTGAGGAATAAGTCATGTCGATCGAAGTCCGTAATGTCAGCAAGAACTTCAACGCCTTCAAGGCCCTGAACAGCATCAATCTGGACATCCAGAGTGGCGAGTTGGTGGCGTTGCTCGGCCCGTCCGGCTGCGGCAAGACCACCTTGTTGCGCATCATCGCGGGCCTTGAGACCCCGGACGCCGGCAATATCGTGTTCCACGGTGAAGACGTGTCCGGCCACGACGTGCGGGATCGCAACGTCGGCTTCGTGTTCCAGCACTACGCGTTGTTTCGCCATATGACGGTGTTCGATAACGTCGCCTTCGGCCTGCGCATGAAGCCGAAAAACCAACGCCCGAGCGAAAGCCAGATCGCGAGCAAGGTGCACGAGCTGCTGAACATGGTGCAGCTCGATTGGCTGTCCGATCGCTACCCGGAACAACTCTCCGGTGGCCAGCGCCAGCGTATCGCCCTGGCCCGTGCCCTGGCGGTGGAGCCCAAGGTGCTGCTGCTGGATGAGCCTTTCGGTGCCCTCGACGCCAAGGTGCGCAAGGAACTGCGCCGCTGGCTGGCGCGCCTGCACGAAGACATCAACCTGACCTCGGTGTTCGTGACCCACGACCAGGAAGAGGCCATGGAAGTCGCCGACCGTATCGTGGTGATGAACAAAGGCGTGATCGAGCAGATCGGCTCACCGGGTGATGTCTATGAAAATCCGGCCAGCGACTTTGTGTACCACTTCCTCGGTGACTCCAACCGTCTGCATCTGGGCGAGGACCAGCACGTGCTGTTCCGGCCGCACGAAGTGTCGCTGTCACGGCATGAGCTGGAAGACCACCACGCGGCTGAGGTGCGCGATATCCGTCCATTGGGGGCCACCACGCGGGTAACCCTGAAGGTTGAAGGCCAGAGCGAGCTGATCGAGGCCGAAGTGGTGAAGGATCACGACAGCCTGATCGGCCTGGCGCGGGGCGAAACGCTGTTCTTCAAACCCAAGGTCTGGCAAAAAGCCTGACAGGCTCGCAAACCCAATCTGAATGGGGCCAATCTGAGATAGGACCAATCTGAAATGGGGCCAATGTGGGAGGGGGCTTGCTCCCGATAGCGGTGGGGCAGCGGCAGATAAGCTGGCTGATCCACCGCCATCGGGAGCAAGCCCCCTCCCACTTTTAGACTTCTCTCGGTTTCAGATCGCGGCGTGCCACAGGGCCTGAGCGCTGTTCGATCTGCTCTTTCAGGCCATGGCGCAACCCCAGCAAAAACGCCAACTCCGCCATCACAAACAACGGCCCGACGATCAGCCCCGACACATCATCCACAAACGCAGGCTTGCGGCCTTCGTAGTAATGCCCGACAAACTGAATCACCCAGCCCACCACAAACAGACCGATGCCACTGCTCAGCCACACCGTCGTGCTCTGCGCTGCGAGTGCGTGCCCGGCCCACACCGACAAGCCCATCAGCGCCGTCATCAACACGCCCAGCGCCAGCTCCAGGCGCAGGTAAAACCACGCCGAAAACAACGCCAACAACACCGCAGGTGATAACCACAGCCCGCCTACCGCCCACTCGGGGCGTGACAGCAGCACGGCAACCGCCACCACGATGAGTGGGATACCGATAAAGTGGCTGGCGATATTGCGCGGGTCGCGATGGTAGGCGGCGTATTGACTGAGGTGGTCGACGAGGCTTTTCATTGTTGTTCCTCCTGTAGGATGTTTGATCATGCCCTGTCAGCCAGCGACTGACTGTCAACTGGCCGACAATCTTCGGAGTTCTCATGGACACAGAGCAATGGCACTCACTGCTGGCCGCCGGGCATTGGTTCAGCCATTTGCCTGAGCCTTTTCAGCATAGCCTGCTGGCCCATGCCCGGTTGCGGCAGCTGGAGGCCGGGCAATACCTGTTCAAGCGTGGTGACCCGCCTTGCGGCCTGTATGCGGTGCTGGACGGCGCGGTACGCATCAGCGCGGTGAATGCCCAAGGCAAGGAAGCGGTATTGAGCCTGGTTGAAACGCCTTACTGGTTCGGCGAAATCTGCCTGTTCGATAACCTGCCGCGCACCCACGACGCCCTGGCCATGGGCGCCTGCATGCTGTTGCAGGTGCCGCAGATGGCGCTGCTTGGCGTCCTCGAACACCATCCGGCGTATTGGCGCGACCTGGCCTTGTTGATGAGCCACAAGCTGCGCCTGTCGTTGATCAATATCGAACAGATGAGCCTGATGCCCGCGTCCGCACGCCTGGCCCACCGGCTGCTGATGATCGCCGAGGGCTACGGTGAAACAGACCAGGTGCGGCGCACCCTGCAACTGCCCCAGGAGGATCTTGCGGCGATGTTGGGCCTGTCTCGCCAGACCACCAACAGTCTGCTCAAGGCCCTGGAACAGCAGGGCACCATCGGCCTGAGTTACGGCGCGATTGAAGTCCTGGATTTGCAGGGCCTGCGGCGCGCCGCAGGCGTCTGAGTGAGGAACTACGAGCCGCGATAGGTGGAGAACCCGTAAGGGCTGAGCAGCAGCGGGATGTGGTAATGCTGGTCGGCCTGCTTGACCTGGAAAATCACCGGTACCTCGGGGAAGAATGTCTCGCGGTTGGCCTTCTTGTAATAGTCGCCGGTCTTGAACACCACGCGATACTCACCCGGCGTCATGCTGCGGTTGGCGGGGAACAGTTCGGCGATACGGCCCTGCTGGTTGGTGACACCTTCGGAAAGTGGCTGCCACTGATTGCCGACCTGCTGCTCCAGGGTCACGCTGACGCCGGCGGATGGCAGCCCATTTTCCAAGTTGAGTACATGCACGCTCAACGGGTTGCCATCGGCCAGGGCCAGGTTGCACAGGCCACTGAGGCTGAGGGCGGCGAGGGTGATGCTGAGGGTTTTCATCGAGAACTCCTTGTCAGGGGAAAAATCAGAGGGAAATGCTCAAGCCCAGTTGTTGGGCGGCCTGCACGGCGCAGGTTTCGTCCTGCGCCGCGCCACCGGCCCCGGCAACGCCCAGCGCACCGACCAGTTGTGCATCGGCAAACAGCGGCACGCCACCACCGAGCAACAGCAGCTCGGGCAAGCTATTGAGGTTGGCGGCCTCGGGGTTGTTGCGCGCCCGTTCGGCGAACAGCCGGGTCGGGGTTTTGGTCGAGAGCGCCGTGTACGCTTTGCGCTGGCTGGCGAGGCTATTATGCGGGCCGACGCCGTCGGCGCGCAGGCTCAGCAGCAGGTTGCCGCCGCGGTCCACTACGGTCAGCGCGGCGTTGCAGTGCTCAAGGCCGGCGTCGGCCAGTTGACGTGCAGTATGCAGATCAAGATCGGCATGGCGGGGCAACGGCGGGGCGGCCAACGCCCCGGTGCAGACGGCAAGGCTCAAGAACAAGGCATGGCGAGGCATAAGGACGACTCCGGAAAACAGGTCGCCACTCTAGGCGGTGAACAGGGTCAGAAACCGCACAATTTAATGACAGGTTTGTAATCAAACCCGGCCGCAACCGGCACGGCATCCTCTAGCGCAAGCCCTCGCGAAACTGCCCCGGTGTCATCCCCGTCCAGCGTTTGAACGCCCGATTGAAACTGCTGGTATCGGCAAACCCCAGCAGGTGGCTGATTTCAGCCAGTGAACAGTGCGGGTCGCGCAGGTGCAACAACGCCAGGTTCTCCCGGCAGTCGTTGAGCAAGGTATCGAAGCGGCAGCCTTCATCCGCCAGATGGCGTTGCAAGCTGCGCAGGCTCAAGTGCAGTGCCTGGGCGATCCGTTCGGCACTCGGCTCACCGTCGGGCAACTGTGCCTCGATAGAGGCCCGCACCTTGCGCTCCCAGGTCAGCGGTTGCAATTGGGCGAGGGTGCGTTTGAGCACGGTTTCGTTGTGTTCGGCCAATTCGGGGTTGGCATCGTCCAAGTGGCTATCGAAATCGTGGGCGGCGAATTCCAGGCGGTCTTCTGCGGCGCCGAAAAACAGCGGCGCGCGAAACACCGTGTGCCACGGCTTGGGGTCGGCCGGTTCGGGCCGCCGCAAGTACACCGCCAAGGGAGCGTAGTCACGGCCCAGGCGATTGCGGCAGGTGCGCACATAAATCGCCGCAAACGCGTCAATGGCTTCAAACGCCGGTGCCGGGCTGCCTGGCGGCTGCAACAGACGGAAGCGGTAGCGCTCGCCATCGCCGCTCAACTCCAGGGTCAAGGCATCGCTGACCACCTGGTGATAACGCACGATGCGCTCGAATACCTCGCGCAAGCTGCCGCTGGCCACCAAGGCATAGCCCAGTGCATGAAAGGTGGTGGGGCTGACGAACCGCGACACCCGCAGGCCAATCGCCGGATCACCGCTGGCCTGCACCGCCAGTTGCCACAGGCGCGTGGTCGCCGACAGTGGATAGCGCGCATTCGGGTCGTCCATCTGCTGCGGGTCGAGGCCGGCCTCCGCGCACAACGCGGCACTGTCGAGGTCCAGGGCGTCGAGCTGTTTGCGCAAGGCGCGGGTCCAGCTGGCGAGGGAGGTGGGTTCAGTCATGGCGATTGGCGCTTGCGGTCAACAGGTTGGCGTGTGGGGCTGATGCCCTGGCGCACCGCTTGGGCCAGGATGCACCTATCCATAGACAAGAGGATGGAAGCATGGACGGTACTTCTGCAAGTCCCCAACAGATGAACGCACAACAACGCTCGGCGCACATCCGTGACGTGGTGCTGGCCGAAGGGCTGCGGCTGCGCCGGCGCCACCCCTGGTTGCTGCATCAGGATGCACTGGGCGCGGGCATCCTGGCGTTTGCGCTGGTCGGCATGCTGGGTTCGGCGGCGCTCTACATCAACGGGCACATAGCCTGGTGGGTGTGCCTGCTGCTCAATGCTTTTCTGGCCTCATTGACCCATGAGTTGGAGCACGACCTGATCCACAGCATGTACTTTCGCAAGCAGCGCCTGCCCCACAACCTGATGATGGGCCTGGTGTGGCTGGCGCGGCCGAGCACGATCAACCCCTGGATACGCCGGCACCTGCACCTCAATCACCACAAGGTCTCCGGTACCGAAAGCGATATGGAAGAGCGCGCCATCACCAATGGTGAACCCTGGGGGTTTGCGCGATTGCTGATGGTGGGCGACAACGTGATGTCGGCGTTTATCCGCATGCTGCGCGCCAAGACCTGGAACCACAAATTGAAGATTCTGAAACGTTCGCTGCTGGTCTACGCACCGCTGGCGCTACTGCATTGGGGGGCGTGGTATGTGTTTCTGGGCTTCCATGCCGCCAACGGCATTGCCGGCCTGATGGGCACGCCGATTGGCTGGTCCGACGGTACTTTGCAGATGATGCAGGTGATCGACATCGCCGCCGTGGTGATCATCGGCCCCAACGTGCTGCGCACCTTCTGCCTGCACTTCGTCAGCTCCAACATGCATTACTACGGTGATGTGGAGCTGGGCAATGTGATCCAGCAGACCCAGGTGTTGAACCCCTGGTGGTTGTGGCCGTTGCAGGCGTTCTGCTTCAACTTCGGCAGCACCCATGGCATCCACCATTTTGTGGTGAAGGAGCCGTTTTACATTCGCCAGATGACGGCCAAGGTGGCCCACAAGGTCATGGCCGAGATGGGCGTGCGCTTCAATGACTTCGGCACGTTTGCCCGTGCCAATCGCTTTGAGCGCCAGGAGCGCCCCGACGCCGCGCTGTCTTTCAGCAAGCAATAAAGGCCAGGGGCAGATCGCGGATCTGCTCGCGCACGGGCGGCTGGTAATGGCCATCACTGGTCAGTTCGTGCAACAGCTCTTCGCGCAACTGGTGGAACTCGAAGCTGCTGCGCTGGCGCGGATGCGGCAAGGCGATGTCCACCACCTGCTTGATCCGCCCTGGCCGGGGCTCCATCACCACTACGCGGTCGGCGAGGAAAATCGCTTCTTCCACATCGTGGGTCACCAGCACCGTGGTGATCCTGGCACGGGTGCGGATAGCCAATAACTCGTCCTGCATCTGTTGGCGGGTCAGTGCATCCAGGGCGCCGAACGGTTCGTCCAGCAACAGGATGCGCGGGCTGGCCACCAGGCCACGGGCGATGGCGACCCGTTGCGCCATGCCGCCGGACAATTGGTGAGGATAGGCGCGGGTAAAGTCAGTCAGGCCGACCAGCGCGATAAAGTCGCTGATGCGCCGGTCGCGTTCGGCTTCGCTCAGCGCTTCGTTGACCAGGCCCAGGCCGATGTTTTGCGCCACCGTCAGCCAGGGGAACAAGCGGTGCTCCTGGAACACGATGCCGCGCTCCCCGCCGATGCCGCGCACGGCTTTGCCGTCGACCTGGATCTCACCGCGAAACTGCGTGTCGAGCCCCACCAGCAGGCGCAGCAGGGTGGATTTGCCACAGCCGCTGGAACCCACAATCGCCACAAACTCGCCTTCGGCGATGTCCAGGTTGAATTCGCGGATGGCTTCCAGCGGGAAGCCGTCCACATCAAAGGTTTTGCCCACATGGTTGAAGCTGACGATAGCTGTGTTCATACGTGTCTCCAGCGGGTGGCGCGGGTTTCGATGCGTTGGCCGATCAGGTTGAGAGTGGCGCCCGTGAGGCCGACCAACAGCATGCCGCTCATGATCAGGTCCATGCGCAACAGCTGCTGGGCGCCGATCATCAGGCTGCCGATACCGCCGTTGGAAGGCATGAAGTATTCCGCGCCGATGGTGCCCAGCCAGGCGTAAATCAGGCTCAGGCGCAGGCCGGCGAAAATGCCCGCCGCCGCCCCCGGCAGTACCAGGTGGCGCAGGCGTTGGAACAGGTTCAGGCGCAGCACCTGCGTGGCTTCGCGCAGCTGCGGTGACAGGTTCAAGACGCTGCGTTGGGTGGCAATAAACAGCGGGAAAAATGCCGCCAGCGCGATAAACACCGACTTGGCCGCTTCACCCAGGCCGAACCAGGCGGTCAACAGCGGCACCCAGGCGAAAATCGCGATCTGGCGCAACGCGGCCAACGATGGGCCGAGCACTCGCTCACTACGTCGCGACAAGCCCAGCCACAGGCCCACGGCAAAACCCTGGCCGCCGCCCAGCAGCAGGCCGGCGAGCGTGCGCCCCAGGCTTTTGCCCAACGCACTGCTCAAGCTGCCATCCAGCACGCCGGCGATCGCGCTGTGCAGCACGGTCCACGGGCTGACCAGAATGTTCGGGTCTACCCACGCCTGTTGCGTCGCGACTTGCCACAACGCCAATAACAGGAGCGGCAACAGCCACGGTTGCAGGCGCTGCCAGCCGGTATAGCGTGGCCCGCGCCGGATCTGCGCGGTGGCCGGGTGGGGCCAGTGCACCCAGAGGCGATCCAGCCAGCCGACGCCACGATCCATCACCACACCCAGCACGCCGATGACCACGATGCATACGAAGACGATATCGAGCATGAACAACTGGCGCGCCCAGACCATCAGGTAGCCGATGCCTTCGCTGGAGGCCAGCAGTTCCACCGCCAGCAACGATGTCCAGCCGGCTGCCAGCGCCAGGCGCACCCCAGCCATGAACGCCGGCAGCGCGGCGGGCAGGATCAGTCGGCGGATCAGCAGGTGAGCGGGCAGGCGCAGCACGCGGGCCGCTTCGCGCAACGTGGGCTGGGCGTCGCGTACGCCGACCAGGGTGTGCAGGGTGACGGGCACCACGATCGCCTTTACCAGCACCACCAGTTTCAGGGTTTCGCCGATGCCGAAAAACACCATGAACAACGGAATCCAGGCCAGGGTCGGCACTTGTGACAGCGCACTGAAGGTGGGGAATACCAGGCGCTCGGCGCGGGCACTGAACCCCAGCAACGCGCCCAGTAAAGCCCCGGTGCCGATACCGGCCAGCAACCCCCAGAACAGGCGTTGCAAACTGATCGCCAGGTGGCTCCACAGCTCGCCTCCAGCCAGTTCCACTGCGCTGCTCCACACCAGCGCAGGCGGCGGCAGGATCTGCTCGCTCATCCAGTGATTGCGGCTGGCCAACCACCACAGTGCGAATAACGTCAGGGGCAGCAGCCAAGGCAACAGGCGTTCGCCAAGGTTCGGCCAGCGCCGCGCCGCACCTTTGGCCGCATCGGTGGAGGGGGCCGCGAGCGGTAGGCTCAAGAGTGAAATCCGGGCCATGGAGGACCTCCGTTGTCGCCGAGGGCTTTATGTGATTTTGATCTTACAAAAACTCAATCAAGATGATTGGGGGATAAGAAAATCATTTAAAGCTTCCGCCCGACACGCATCCAATGCATTCGAAGAATATTTTCGATGCTGTTGATGCATAGCCCTCTGGAGCCGGCGGTTTAGCTTGCATAGTTCTAAAAGCTATTAAATTGTGAATTTATAGTATTTAAAGTTTTGATCGGCCTATGCCTACTTTCTGCTCCCCAGGCGACCTACGCCCACCAGGAGCTGAGCTTATGAAACTGCCTTTCAAACGACTGATCACGCTGTTCGCGGGCACCGCGTTGGCCGGCCTGGTGCACGCCGCCGACCTCAAGGAAATCCGCATCGCCGTGCCTGACCTGAGTGCCGGCAGCCAGCACAGTGGCGGTGGCATTACCGACGTACTGCACAGCCAGCAGATTTTTGAAAAGGCTTTTGCCGACCAAGGCATCACGATCCAGTGGAATTACTTCAAGGGCGCCGGCCCCGTGATCAATGAAGCGTTTGCCAATGGCCAGGTGGACCTGGCTTACCTGGGCGACCTTGCAGCGATCATCGGACGTTCCAATGGCCTGGATACCCGCCTGCTCAGTGCCTCGGCGCGAGGTGTGAAGCACTACCTCGGCGTGGTGCCGGGTTCGGGCATCAAGACCCTGCAGGATCTCAAGGGCAAGCGCGTTGCAGTGTTCCGGGGCACGGCCAGCCAGTTGTCGTTCGACGCTGCCTTGGCCAGCCAAGGCTTGAGCGAGAAAGACCTGAAGGTCATCAACCTGGACTTCAATGCCGCCGTGGCGGCGCTGGCGGCCAAGCAGATCGACGCCACCTGGGGCAGCTCGGGCCTGAGCGCGCTGCAGGCCAAGGGCCTGGCTGAGATCCCCTTGACCACCAAGGACCTGGGCGGCGCGGGCAGTGTCCAGGCGGTGCTGGTGGGCAGCGGCAAATTTGTCGACGAGCACCCGCAGGTCGTGGCGAAGTTGCTCAAGGCCCAGCAGCAGGCCGTGCAGTGGTTGACCGATGACAACCACAAGCAGGCTTACATCGAGCTGATGTCGGAACGCGCCAGTTACCCCGCCGTGATCCTGACCAACGATTTGAAGGACCAGAAACTCAGCGAGATTTTCCCTTCGACCCTGGACCCGGTGTTCCTTGGCAAATTACAGAATGCGGTGGACTTGGCGTCGAAGGAGCGGCTGATTCGCAAGCCATTCCAGGTGAGTGATTGGGTGGTGCCGAATCTGGCGGCGGCGGGGCTTTGAGGTTTTGGGGGTCTGGGCTATCGCCATCGGGAGCAAGCCCCCTCCCACAGTTGAAGGTATTCACAGATCAACTGTGGGAGGGGGCTTGCTCCCGATGAGGCCCTCAAATCGCTAAACGAACGGCCTGACTGTCCACTTCCACCAATGTCTCGATCATTGCCTTCGCCGCCGGTGATAACCGCGAGCCGGTGCGGCTGACCACGCCGCATCGCGCACTCATGGTTTCCATGTTCTGCGGCAGATTGCGCCAGTGCAGCAGCACCAGGGTGCCCCGGGCGATGTCTTCGGCAAACGCTTCCTCGGTGCCCACCCCTATGGCATTGGACTGCAGCACGATCTTCACCAGCGCCGGGAAATGCTCGGTCTGGATACTCGGTGAAAAGTCCATGCGCCCACTGAGGTTCGCCAGCAGCTTGCGGATGCCTTGGGAGATCAGTGGGGAGGCGAGCGGGTAGTCGAACATGTCGTTGGTCGACAGGCTGTCCTTGGCCAGCAGCGGGTGGCCCGGACGGCAGAAAAATACGCCGCGCTTGGGCGTCAGTGCGCGGGTCTGGAAGTTCGGGTCGGCTTCGAACTGACGAATGTCGGCAATGAAGAATTCGATCTCTTCACGGCTCAGGGCGCGGCTGAGTTTTTCCCAGTTATCCACCTGGAAATGCGTGCGGATTTTCGGGTGGTCGGTGATAAAGCGCGCCACCGCATCGGGTACCAGTTTCACGGCCGGGGCCGGGCCGCAACCGAAGCGCAGGTCGCCGGCGTCAAGCTTGGTCATGCGCGTCACTTCACTGCTCAACAAGGCGGCGCCATGCACCAGGCTCAGGGCATGTTGCAGCACCACCTGGCCTTCCGGTGTGGGGCGCAAGTCTTTGTGGCCACGGTCTACCAGCACACAGCCGAACTCTTGTTCCAGCCCCTGGATGCTGCGGCTGAACGCCGGTTGGGTGATACCCATGGCGTCTGCTGCGCGCACGAAACTGCGGTGTTCGTTGAGGGCGATGAAGTACCGAAGTTGGCGAAGATCCATATGCTTTCCCGGCATCTGAAAAATAGGTCGAAGGCATTTGCGACCCTGGGAGCTGAGGTTTTAAATGCAAGCTCTTATTCCGTCAACGAAGCATCTGTTGATTTGCTAGATCTAAATTGCATATCAATAGAGCGCACAAGAGGGTCGTCACCATGAGCAACGCCGCATTCGCTGTTCAACCCGTTTCCCAGGCACTGGACATCCACCCGGTCGCCGGGCGTATAGGGGCCGAGATCCGTGGCATCAAACTGTCTGGGGAGCTGGACGCCGCGACGGTCGAGGCCATCCAGCAGGCCCTGGTGCAGTACAAGGTGATCTTCTTCCGCGAGCAGACCCACCTGGATGACCAGAGCCAGGAAGCCTTCGCCCACTTGCTCGGCGAACCGATCGCGCACCCGACGGTGCCGGTCCGTGACGGCACGCGCTTTCTGTTGGAGCTGGACGGCACGCGCGGCCAGCGCGCCAACTCCTGGCACACCGATGTGACCTTTGTTGACGCCTACCCCAAAGCCTCGATCCTGCGTTCGGTGCTGGCCCCCAAGGCGGGTGGCGATACGGTCTGGGCCAATACGGCCAGCGCCTACAACGACCTCAGCGTCGAACTGCGGGCCCTGGCCGACAACCTGTGGGCGGTGCACAGCAACGAATACGACTACGCCGGGCGCAAGCCGGATGTGTCGGTGGAAAAGCTTGAGGAATACCGCAAGGTGTTCACCTCCACGGTGTACGAAACCGAACACCCGGTGGTACGTGTGCATCCGGTCAGTGGTGAGAAAACCCTGCTGTTGGGGCACTTCGTCAAACGCCTGAAGGGGTATTCCCAGGCCGACTCGACACAGCTGTTCAACCTGCTGCAAAGCCATGTCACCCGCCTGGAGAACACCGTGCGCTGGCGTTGGAACACCGGCGACGTGGCGATCTGGGACAACCGCGCCACCCAGCATTACGCGGTGGATGACTACGGTACCCAGGAGCGCATCGTGCGTCGGGTGACGCTCAAGGGCGACGTGCCGGTGAGTGTGCAGGGGCAGCGCAGTCAGACGACAAAGGGACTTTGAGCGGCAAGTTTTCAGCGACAAGCTACAAGTAAAAGCCACCTGGCTCTTACTTGTAGCTGCTCCCGAAGGCCTACCAAACCCCGATTTGAACCACTTTTTCCGCCTCCGGCTCACCGTATCTGAACTGCCGGCCACGCACGTCGATCTCCGTGTGGCTGATGGTGGTGCGCCGCTTCAAGCCGCGCAGCCACTCGAACAGATAACCCCGGTGCGTTTCGCGCACCGCCGCATAGGCGGGGTCGGCACCCAGGTCGTGCACTTCCTGCGGGTCGTTTTCCAGGTCGAACAGTTGTGCGCGAAAGCCGTCATACGCCAGGTATTTCCAGCGTTCGCTGCGCACCATGGTCATGCGGCAGCGGTCGATAGGCTGCGCCAGGCGTTCGCGGGCGGGGGCCTGGAACGCGTAGTCGTATTCGGCGATGGCGTAGTTGCGCCAGCTCACGGGGGCGCCGTGCAACAGCGGGATCAGCGAGCGGCCTTCGAGGCGATGGTCGGCCGCAGGCAAGCCCAGGGCGTCGAGGAAAGTCGGTAGCGCGTCGATGGTCTCCACCAGGCGTTCGTCCACTGAACCACGGGTGATATCGGCGCTTGCGCGTGGGTCGCGCACGATCAAGGGCACGCCCACCGCCGGCTCCAGCAGGAACTCTTTTTCCCCGAGGAAGTGATCGCCCAGAAAATCGCCATGGTCACTGGTGAAGAGGATCAAGGTGTCGTCCCAGCGGCCATTGCTTTGCAAATAATCGAACAGCCGGCCGAGTTGATCGTCGATCTGTTTGATCAGGCCCATGTAGGTTGGAATGACCGTGAGCCGCACTTCGTCACGGGAAAAATTCACGCTCTCCTGGTGCTGACGGAACGCCTGGTATACCGGGTGATCGCTGGTGTGCTCCGGCTGGATCGGCGCCTGGATATGCTCGGCGCCGTACAACGCGTGATAGGGTGCCGGGGCGATATAGGGCCAGTGCGGCTTGATGTAGGACAGGTGCAGGCACCACGGCTGCTCGGCTTGCTCGCGAATGAAGTCGATGGCGCGGTCGGTGGTGTAGACCGTTTCCGAATGTGCTTCGGCGACGCGCGCAGGTAGCCCGGCGTTGCGCATCTTCCAGCCGCTGAGCACCTCACCGTTTTCACCGGCGGCGGCATTAGCCCATTCATGCCAAGGGTTGGTGCCGTCGTAGCCTTTTTCGCGCAGGTAGTGGGTGTAAGGCGCTGACTCGCGCTTGTCTTCGAACAACGGGCTGTCGGGGTAGATGCCGTCGTGCCGGAAGTAGGCGTCGAAGCCGACCTCATTCAGCGGCTCGGCCTGTGCGCTGTCGGGGTCGATATGCAGGCGCTGCAAGGCTTCCAGGTTTGGCGTGGCGTGGGTCTTGCCGACCAGCGCGGTGCGGATGCCGTGGGGGCGCAGGTAATCGCCGATGGTCAGTTCTTCCAGGGGCAGCGGCACGGCGTTCCACGCCACTTGATGACTGCTGACATAGCGCCCGGTGTACGCCGACATCCGCGACGGCCCACAGATGGTGCCCTGGGTATAGGCCCGGCTGAAACGCACGCCGGCTGCGGCCAGACGGTCGATATTCGGCGTGTGCAGGTGGGCATGGCCGTAGCACGACAGGTAATCGCGACGTAGTTGGTCGCACATGATGTACAGCACGTTGCGCAGGGGTTTTGGCTGAGGCATGGCAAGGGCACCAAACGGAGGAAAGGCTTACGTTTTCGCCGTTCGGCTGGGTGATCGGCAAGTGCATTTGGCGAATGGTTTTTATGCAGCGCACGCATCGTGGTTACTGGGGGGCCGCCGACGCTTCGGATGACAGCGAATCGGGATTGATGCTGTCAACAGCTCGGACTTATTTGCTGTCGGCAACTGTGGATTTCTGAGCAAGCAAGTTACATCGGCAATTGAATCAGGGCGGTGTGACACCGCCCCGATTGCTTTACACGGTTACCGATCAAGCGTTGGGGATGCTTTGCAGGTCGCGGATCATCTGCTCGATGACCTGTTCTGCGTGTTCGCCATAGCTATCGGCGTCCATGTCGATCCGCCCTGAAATAAGCTCGTTATGCTCATCCAGAGTGATCTCGAAAGCGACCCGGCAGGTATCGTTCGGCAATAGCTGCAGGCTCATCCACTGGTTGTCACCCAGATCGATGCGTCTGCCTTCGCTGCGTGAGTTCCAGGCGTTGAACAATTGGGGAAACGGCAGTTCAAAGCCGGCGGTACGTGTAGACATACCTTCGGGATACAACGCTGCCGGTTCGATGTGCTGCCGCGTCGCGGCATTGATCACCGCCCGCTGCACCCGCTTGACCACTGTTGCCAGCGGTTCGTCGGGTTCATGCCGGGTACTGACCGGGACGGTATTGGACAACGGCCCCACCACAGTCTGAGCCGTAGCATCCGGGCGATTGGCGAAGGGCACTCCCGTCACCACAGTCGAGACTCCACTGACGGCACTGATTGCCCGTTGATAGATGGCCAGCAGCAGCGCAAACGGCGTCACGCGCAAGGTTTTGGCATAGTCCGATACCAGGCTGCGGGCAACGGGGGCCGTGAACTTCAGACTCTGCATGCGCCCCTTGCCGATTGTGTTTTTGCTGCGTACTGCATCAAGTCCGTAGGGGCCTGTTCCCGGGTAGATCTCCAGCTGCTGCGCTGTGCTCACGGGCTGTTCCGGCAGGTGCAGCGCCTGGCAATAGTCGTTCCATTCCGTGCAGGAAACCGGGGGCAGGCCCCGGTAACACCGGGTGATGTCGTCGATCAACAGATCAATCGACGCACCATCGCAGGTATAGATCCAGAAGCCGATCCAGACATGCAGGCCAGCCGCGTCGACCGCCGAGGCGATGCGCAGCCCGGGTTCGCCGGCGTGCCGGGCGCGATAGGCGAGAAAGTCCTGATCGCTGAGCGTGGCCTGCACCTGGCCCAATTGCTCACGTAACGCCTGACGCAATGCCTGCTCAGTGGGGGCGCGGCCGATCAGGTGTTCCTGTTCCAGCTCGAACCGTGCCGCGAGGATTGGATGTCGCGCCAGGGTATGGGCCACGGCATCGAATACTTGTGGCTGGTCACACTCTGCGCTGAAGTCCAGACGCAGGGCGCCGCAATAGGCGCGCCCTGTCTGGTCAAGCATCGCCCCGGTCCATTTTTCCCGCAGTCCCGCGACGCTGGACAGCGTCGTGAGGGGGCCCTTGAAGGGCGGGATCAGGTAGTTCTGATGCATGACGGTTTCCTAAGGCTGGGGGCTCGACGGGGTTGGCTCGAGCGCCAGGGCATTGCGTCCGGCCCAGATCAGCAAGGCACCTCCGAACATGACCAGCGCCGACACGGCGAAGGCGGCCACGAAACCGTTCGCGTCGATGGTCGGCACGCCACTGTTGTCGGAGACCGCCAGTGCCAAGGCTGCCAGCAGGGTGACTCCGAACACCTGGAACAGTTGTTGAAGGGTGGTGGTGATGCCCGACCCTGCACCGGCGTCGGCCTCGCTAAGGTCGCTGGTGGCCAACGACTGGGCGACCGGGGCGACACAGCCGAAGCCGATGGAGGTCACCAGCATCGCCGGAAGCATTCCCAGCCAGTAGCTGTGCAGGGGTACGCCGAAGGCAAACAAGGCGAACCCCAGAGCCGAAACTGCCAGGCCGACCACGGCGGCGGCCTGCGAATTCCAGCGCTGCATGACGAACTGCGAAAGGAAGATCCCAGGGAAGAAACCCAGGCAGAAGGGCAGCCACGCCAGGCCCGTCTGCATCGGCGTCAGGCCGAGATAGTCTTGCAGCAACAGCACGCCCAGATAAAACAGAGCGCCGGAGGTCGCAGCGAGAATAGCGACGATGGCGTAACCAGCCATGCGCGGAGAGCGCGTCATCAGGCGTGCCGGAATAATGCCGTTTTCCGAACGCTTGCAACGAAGCAGTACGACCGCGATCCCCGACATGCCAAGCAGCAGAAGCGCCATGCGCTGGCCAGAAAGATGCTCAATGCCAGAACCCATGACGGCCATGACGGTCGCGGCCACGGCCACGACCAGGATCAGCGCGTTGCCCAGATCCAGAGAGGTGGAGCTGCGGTGGCTGAACTTGGGAATCATGACGGCGGCAGCTACGATCAGGAGCATGACAATCGGTACGTTGATCCCGAAGACCCAGCGCCACGACAGATAGTGCGTCAATACACCGGAGAGCAATACGCCGATGATCGAGCCCAGGCCGCCCAGCGCTGCCCAGATGCCAAACGCCTTGCCGCGTTCGGGGCCGGAAGGAAACAGCAGTGACACCATTGCCAGTCCGGTGGCTGACGCCAGAGCCTCACCGAGCCCCTGACCGGCACGGCTGATGATCAGCACGGTGGCATCTTGGGCGAAGGTTGCCAGTAAGGAAAATCCGCCAAAAATCACTACGCCGACCTGAAAGGTGCGGCGCACCCCGAAGGCATCGCCGATCCGTCCGCCCAGCAGCAACAGCGAACCTGCGGTAATGAGGTAGGCATTGACAATCCAGGTCAGGGATCCGTCCGTGAGTCCCAGGTCGTGTTTGATCCGTGGCAGGGCGACGTTCACCACGGTGGCATCCAGCAGCAGAATCAACTGGATGATCGAGATGACAGCCAGTGCCTGCCATCGTTTTTCGTGCAGCGTTGTGTTGGTTGGTGTGTGCATCATGTTTATCCAATCCTTAGATTTAAAGAGGTGTCGACCAGCATCCGGTCGGCACCCAGGGCTTTCTTCTTGAGCGATCAGCCCATGGCGTGGACGTTGGCCAATGCCAATGAGTTACGGATCATTTTGATCCCGTGGGCGGTGCCGACGCTCTCGGGGTGAAACTGCACGCTTTCGATCGGCCGGGTACGGTGCCGTGCCGCCATGTTGACGCCATCGTCCGAGTACGCTGTGGCCACCAATGGGCTTGATGCTTGCGGCTCGGTGATGGCCAGCGAGTGGTAACGCACCACAGTGACGGCCGACGGTACATCCTGGAACACGCCACGACCGTCATGATGCACCTGGGCGTATTTGCCATGCTGGGTGGTCGGTGCACGGCTGAGCTTCCAGCCGAAATGTTCGCCCAGTGCCTGATGCCCCAGGCAGACACCGAAAATGGCCTGCTGCTCATCCATCGCGCGAATGATCTGCGGGTAGCCATGATCTTCGGGAGTGCCCGGCCCCGGACCCAGAACCAACAACTGCGGTTGCCACTGTCGGTATTGGGCGATCGGATCATCGTTGACGCGAACGACCCGGGTTTCTGCACCCACGGCCGAGTAATACTGCTCGATGACATACACAAAGCTGTCGAAGGCGTCGATCAACATCACTTTCATGCGCAGGCTCCCATCGCTCGGGAAAACGACTTGATCTTCGCTCCCGCTTCATTCCATTCATCCTCGGCCTCGGAGTCAGCGACGACTCCCGCCGCCGACTGCAACACATAGCGTCCGGCGTTGCCGACAATCGTGCGGATCGTCAGTGCCAGCACCGCGCTGTTGGCTCCGGTGATATAGCCGACACAACCGGTGTACAGCCCGCGTGCGGTGCCTTCCAGCTCGGCGATTATTTCCATTGCGCGGACCTTGGGTGCGCCGGTCATGGTTCCCGCCGGGAAATTGGCCACGATCAGATCCCATACGTCGCATTGCTCGCGTACTTTGGTTTCCACAGTGGACACAAGGTGCAGCAAGGACCCGTAAGTGTCCTGCTGCATGAACGAGCTCACCTGGACGCCCCCGGGAACCGCGCACCGAGCCAGGTCGTTGCGCGCCAGATCGACGAGCATCAGGTGCTCGGCTGCTTCCTTGGGAATCTTGTCCAGCGGACTGCCGCGCTGATCCTCCCGGCTCATGGTGCCGGCGATGGGCCGGACCTGGGCCACGCCGTCCTGCAGGCGGATCATCAGTTCAGGACTGGATGACACGACATGCAGGTCGGCAAGGTCGAGGTAGTACATGTAGGGCGCCGGATTGACCGTTGCCAGACGCTCGTAAAGATCGACCGGAGCAATCGTCGCGCTGCACACGGCACGCCGGCACAACTGCACCTGATAGATGTCACCGGCTCGGATGTACTCCTTGGCCCGTAAAACGGCGGCACAGAAGTCCTCGCGATCAGTGACGTCTTCGATCACCGCGACTTCAGTGCCGAATCTTGCAACAGGTGCCGTCACCGGAGGATTGCGCAGCACGGCGAACAGGGCATCCAGTTGCGCTGCCGCGTTGTCGCGGGTATTGAGTACGTCGATCCGCGCCGGACCTTCGGGAGCTTCGTAGCGGACGACATGCCGATAGACCCGCACCACTACCTCAGGGACATCTGGCTCGATGGCAATCTCCGGCAGGTTTTCGACAAACCGCGCGGCGCTGTAGCCCAGCGCCAGCACCAGCGGAAAGCCCTCCGGCAGGGCCAGGGTCTGGGTGACGCGTCGCAGGCGTTCGCACAGGCTCGCTTGCGAATTGTTCAGCAGCTGCTCGCACGCGGCCTGGGCCCACTGGAACGGGGCACCGGTCGAGATGTGCCAGGTGTCGTTGATCAGTTTCAACTCCAACAACAGGTCGATCATGAAGGTGGTCTGGTTGCCGTCGACCGGCAGAAAACCCGCACCGGTCTCGAACAATGCCGGGCACGGATACAGCCCCAGCAGGCCTCGCCGCACCTGGGCAAGCGGCGCGGCATCGCTGATTTCGTGGTGCTCCACGCTCCACAGCGGGATGGGTTGTAATGAGCTCACAGGACGGGCTCCCGTTGATCGCGGATACGTGCATGCTTCCAGGAAATGTAGGCACCGGTCTCGGTCCTCGGGTCCAGGCTCTGCGCCAGTTGCAATTGGACCGAGGTGCCGAAATGGCCGGCCATCTGCTCCTGTACCTCGGCCAGCGAACGCTCACCGATCCCTGCCACCATCGACACCTCGACCTGGTCGCTGCCGTCGCTGGCGGAACAGATCCTGACCTCGTAGCCGGAGACCCACTCGGCCGCCGTCAGCACCGCCGACTCGATCAGAGCCGGGAGTACCTGGCGACCGGCCAGGGTCATCACATCACTCACCCGGCCAAAGACCCGCAGGCAACGCGAACGATTGCCGCACCCGCATTCTTCGGCAGAATGCAGGCGCGCCAGGTCTCCGGTGCGGTAGCGGATCAGCGGTTTGGCGCCGGGTACGAGCATCGTCAGGCACAGCTCGCCGATATCGCCGTCCATCCCGGGCACCGGAAGAATCTCCGCCAGATAGTTGGTCTCGGAAAAGTGCAGGTTGCCGTTCGGGCAACCGGTGGCCACTGCGTGGGCTTCCTGAGAGCCATACAGGCCGTGGGTGCAATGCGCATCCCAGACCCGGGTAATATTGCTCAGCATCTGCGGCGTGCACAGTTCGCCCAACACCATGATCTGCCCGACTGCTGTGGCGCGCGGATCAATCCCCTGACTCACATAGAGGCGGGCCAGGGCCAGCGCGACGGCGGGTGAACAGATCAGCGAGCGGACACCGAGGTCGTTGATCAACTGGGCGGCTTTGACCAGGCCGACCCGAGGGCTTTCCGGCCATAGCCGTACGTAAGGAATGCCCAGATTGCGGCAGACCTCGCCATAGGTATCACCGAACGCGTAGAGCTCCGATGGCCCCATGATCGCGGTGAGGGCATCAGTGGTGCCGAAGGTCGACTGATACAGGTCGGCAACAGCTTTCTGCACATAGGCGCCGCTGGTTTCGACATCGATCGCCGCGCGCGGGCAGGGGGTTGGCAGCCCGGTGGTCCCAGTGGTCTCGTAGTACACCGCGATCTGATCGAACGGTAGGCTGCAGACTGAGCGGCCCACGGCGCGCAGGTCGTCCTTGGTGGTGAACGGTACGCCGTCCAGCGCCGGCAAGGCGCTTGGACTGCCTGCTTGCGAGCGCAGGTGATCGGCATAGAACGCCGAGCGTTGCGCGACATAGCGCAAGACTTCCCCGGCCCGTTGCTGCCCGTTGGCCTGCAGCGCCTGCGGCGTCGTGCGTCCATCCAGGTAAGCGTCCACATCATCCAGCCATTGCTGGTGCAGGTTGTCTCTGATCATGACTCGGTCTCCGAGCTCAGGCACTTGGCGAACTCACCGATGGTCTCGGTGAGCATGAGGTCCTCCAGCTCAATGGGCTGTGACAACTTGGAGCCAAGTTCGACCTTGATCTTCATTGCCGACAGCGAGTCGCCGCCCATGTCGAAGAAGTTGTCGTCGGGCAGTACTGGCTGTCCGAGATGCTGGCTGATCACACCAATCACGATGCGCAGGGTGGATTGCGAAGCCTTGCCATTGGGTTCTTTCATGTCATTTCTCATGGTTTCTCTCAGGGCCAGCACATCCACCTTGCCGTTCTTCGACAGGGGCAAGCGGGGCAACGACTGGACAGTTTTCGGCACCATGTACGCGGGCAGCCGTTGGCTCAAGGTCAACGTGATTGCAGGCGCCAGTCCGGGCTCGCCGACATACACCAGGGCAATTTGTTTGGGATGCCCGTCAGGCCCCGGCAGTGCTATCGCACAGGCCCGCGAGACGCCGGCGCAGGACTCTGCGACGCTCTCGATTTCTCCAAGCTCGATGCGCAGACCATTGAGCTTGATCTGGTTGTCAATACGTCCGAGGATCTCGATTTCGCCGTTAGGCAGGTAACGCCCAAGGTCGCCGGTGCGGTACATGCGCCGTCCGCTGCGCGGGTGCTGGACAAAGGCCTTGCTGGTCAGTTCCGGCTGGCCGATGTAGCCACGGGCCAGGGAAACATCGCTCTCTACCAGCATTTCCCCGGGCACCCAATCCGGGCAATCGGTCCAGTCGTCGGCCACGATGTGGTAGGCAGAGTTACGCATGGGCGCGCCGTAGATCACCGAACGCACTCGCTGGCCTTCTTGTTCGTCGATCTCGTGCAACACCGACCAGTTGGTGGTCTCGGTGGGACCTCCGCAGGAATACAATCGCGCGTTCGGATACAGCGCCCTGGCGCGTGGCAACAGTGGCAGTGGAATCCAGTCGCCTGCCATTACGATGTTGGCCAGCGAATCCACCGCGCAGAAACTCCGTGCAGTTTCGGCAACACTGCACAGCAGGTCCATGATCGCCGGAACACAGGCCCAGAAGGTCACGCCGTTACGCCGCTGGAGTCGTAGCCAAGCATCGGGGTCCGGGCCCGCCGCCTGAGCCGGCACCACCACCGAGCCGCCGTGCAGCAGGGGGCCGAAGATATCGAAGACCGACATGTCGAAATGCAGGGCTGCAGTGGCCAGATGGCGAGTGGAGGCATTCAGGCCAAAGCGCTCGACGACGTCATAAACGTGGTTGACGACTGCGGCCTCCGGGATCTCGACACCCTTGGGGTTACCGGTAGAGCCGGAGGTGAAGATCACATACGGCGAGTAGTCCGCAGCCAAAGGTGGGAGAGTCAGCTCCGTGTTCTCGGCAGTCCAGTAATGCAGGTCCTCATCGGTCAGTACCAGCCGCTTGACCTGCTCCGGCAACGGAGTATCAATATCGGCGATAACCGTGTGCACTCCGGCCTGCGACAGCACAGAACGAATACGCTCG
Organism: Pseudomonas sp. Q1; assembly: GCF_009935975.1. Lineage (NCBI taxonomy): Bacteria > Pseudomonadati > Pseudomonadota > Gammaproteobacteria > Pseudomonadales > Pseudomonadaceae > Pseudomonas > Pseudomonas sp. Q1. The sequence continues at coordinate 128,127 of NZ_QODI01000001.1, forward strand.
GACGGCAGATCGATATCCACCGGCACATAACCGACCCCGGCCAGCAGGCAGCCATAGACAGCCGCGTAGTGGCCGCTACCCTTGGGCAGGACGATGCCGACAAAACGTTCATCAGGGTTACGTGTGTGTTGGATCATCTTACTGATCCTTGCCGCGGCCCGGCCGATTTCACCCCAGCTGTAGCTCCTCCGGGTATCGATCACTGCGGTTTCCCCGGCGCGCTCGGCAATCCGTGCCAATAGCAGGTCACGCAAGTGAACCTGCGGCACGGGGGCCTGAGTCGCGTTTACGGTGCGACGTATGTCAATCTGCGCGGCGGGGCGCAGGTCAAGCCAGGTGCGTTGCCAGATCTCACTGTCGTCGGCCAGTTGCTGCAGCAATGTGCTGAATGCGCCGAACATCGACTCCACGACTTCGGGGCGAATGACCCCGGTGAGGTAATCCCATTTGAAGTACAACGTGCCTTTGGATTCGCGCAGTTGCACATCGAGGGTGACTTGCGGTGTCTGCGAGACGCCGTAAACCTCTGGCCCAAGCAGCGCCACATCATGGCGTCCTGGGTGCCCGAGCAGGCTGGTGAGTACGATCGGCATCAGTGGTGCGCCGCCACTGCGTCGGACCCGGGCCAGCTCGCGCAGCACCTCTACACCGTTGAACAGGCGATGATCCAGCGCCTGCCAGATGGCGCCCTGCAGTTGCTGGCCACGAACCTCGAGGGTGTCGGCGGCCGCGGTTTCATAGGGCACCAGCAAGGTGTTGGTGAAGTCACCGACAACCTGGTCGATATCGGTAGTGACGGGCATCCGGTCGGAGACCGGGAAGTTCAGGGTGAAACGGTCTTCTTCGCTCCAGCAGCGCAACACTTCGCACAAGGCCAGCGCGACCACGCCGGACGGCGATATGTTGCGCGCCTGCGCCCGGGCCTGCAGTCGCTCCCAGGCATCCACGGCGAGGGTGCCTTCGTGTCGCTCGAAGTGCGACGTGCCGCTGAACTCTCCAGGCTCCAGTTGAGGCAGTCGCGGGGCTGCCGGCAAGTGATTGATCTTCTCCAGCCAGTATTCGCGGTCGGCCTGGTACTGGGCGCTCTTGAGCACTTTTTGCCGGTAGGCGACGTAGTCATGGAAGCTGGTCTGCAGCGCCGGAAGTTGTGGATCATCTTCCAGATACAGATCAATCAGGTCGGGAATGATCACCTGGAAAATCGACCAGGCGTCGGCGATCAACATGTCGATGCACAGATGCACTCGGCTGGCGCTGGCACTGATGCGGCTGATGCGGAACTGGAACAGCGGCCATTGCGTGGTGCCGATTTCTTCGTTGGCCATGCGGTCGCGAACCGCATCGATCTCGCGCTCGATCTGCGCGCCGTCCAGAGCACTGAGATCGACGTATTTCACCGCTTGCGTGCCGTCGACGTCGCCGATGCTCTGGCGGCCGCTGGCATCGATGGTCATGCGCAGCATTGGATGTCGCTGCACCAGCAACCCCACGGCACGGGTGAAACGCTCGCTATCGAGGGCTTGCACTTCCCACTCGAAATACCCCTGGCAGCCGACGCCGCCGTAGTCGTAGAACGAACCACGACCGATCCACAGCGCCTGCTGGCTTTCGTTCAGCTCGAACGGCAGCTGTTGCTGCTCTGCCGGTAAGTGCTCGAACGTCGGCAACTGAGTGTTGTGCGAGGCATTGGCCAGGCGCACCAGATTCGCCAGGACCGGCTCCTCCAGGAATGCCCCCATTTGCACATGAATGCCATGCTTGCAGGCCAGTTCGCCGACCATGCGCAAGGCGCGCAGGGAGTCGCCACCGGCGTCGAAAAAGCTCGCCTCCAGCATGGCTTCGTCACAGAGCGTCCAGGCCAGCCAGCAGTCACGTACCGCGTGGTCTGCCGGGCTCTGCGGGACAAAAACGGTCTGGTCCGCATCGCGCTCGATCGGGCTGACCTGCAACGCGCTGTAGTCCACCTTGCCATTGCGCCCGAGGGGCAGGGCGCCGGTCACGATCTGGCTGGGTTGGGCTGCCGGATGCAAGCGCGCGGCCAAGTGCTGGCGAACCCGGGCGACCACTTCGTTGGCATCGGGAGCCAGCTCCAGGAACAATGCCAGCGTCGCGCCGAGGTCATTGCTCAAGCAATTGGCCGCGGCCTTCACCACGCCCGGAACTTGCAGCGCGGTGATCTCCAGTTCAGTCAGGTCGACCCGGTGGCCGCGGATCTTGACCACCGAGTCGGTACGGCCAAAGATTTCCACAGTGCCATCGGCCGCCATGCGCGCCCGGTCGCCGGTGCTGTATTGCAAGGCCGACGTGGCGTCCAGAGTGTTGCCACGAAAGGCTTTCCTGGTGTCCTCGGGATTGACATAGCCCACCGACAGCGTTTCGCCGGTGATGATCAACTCACCGACACAACGGGCCGGCAGTTGTTGGCCATTGCGGTCGACCACGTACATCCGGGCGCCAGGAATCGCGCGGCCTACCGAGGGTAGCAAGGTGCGGCGCGGGGCGCTCAGGTCTTCGATGGAGACTACGGCGGCTTCTGCGGAGCCGTAGACATTGATCACCCGGTAGCCGAGGTCGCTCGGCGGCCATTGCTTGCAGCGTTCACCGGCGATCAGCATGGTGCGCAGACCGGTGCGGGTGTTCGTTGCCCACAATGCTTCGGCAATGGAAGTCATGGCCAGTGTGTGGTTCATGTCGCCTTCAAGTAGCCAGCGTGCCAGCAGGTTGACGTCCTGCAGCACCTGGGGCGCTGGGATGCATACCGTGCCGCCGGCACACAGAACCGGCAGGGGGTCGACTTCGACCATCCCGTAGCCGGGCGACGACAGCCATGAGCCGCGGCTATGCTCGCCAAGTCCGGCCTGCTCGATGACAGCGTCGAGGGTTGCGGCCATCCCTCGATAGGACAGGCAAACGGCTTTGGGCCGTCCGGTACTGCCGGAAGTCCCGGCGATAAAACAGGCTTCATTGGTGCTGTCGACCCACTTGCCGTGCTCCCAATCGACGAGGGTAGGACGGACCTGCATCTTATCGATATCCAGCAGCGGAAAGGTCAGCAGATCGCACGCGCGTTCGGTGGTGCTGCCAGCGGTCAACACCGCATGCGGGCTGCACTCTTCGATGAAGGCACGGATGCGTTCATCGGGATGCGCCGGGTCGATCAGTACGCAGGTACCGCCCATGCGTTGCACGGCGACGATCGCGACCAGATGCTGCCAGCCGCGTTCCAGGAATAATGCCAGGCGCGGGCTCGAACGGCGGGAGGTGACGCGTTCGCGTATGTGCTGGACCAATGCCTCGGAGGCGTTCCAGAGTTCGGCGTAAGTCAGGGTGCGATCGCTGTTGTCGTCGACGATTGCCGCAGCCGAGGGTTTGCTCTGCACATGCCGGTAAATGCGTTCCACGAGAAACTGGCGCTCGACAGCCTCGGCCGGGGCCGGGCAGCCCGGTTGGAGCGCGGGCGCCGGCAGGGCCTTGGAATCAAGCACACGGGCGCAGGCGAAGGCCACCAACTCCAGTAATTCCAGGCTTACCGCTGGGGTCATGTAATCGCTGCGTACCGACAGTTGGCAGCGACCCTCGTGCACCAACAGCCAGACCGGTGTTTGCGCCGCTGGCAGGTGCTTGCCATCGCTGATCTCGATATCGGCTCGCAATTGCGGCTCGCCATGGGACGCTTCGGCACTGTTGCGCAATTGTGAGATGTAGTCGCGAGCGTCTTCTGCAAGGTTCAATGTCATGCAATCGACGCTGAGCAGTGACGGCTTGGCTTCATCATGTATTGCCAACGTCAGCCGGCCTTCCGGACTGAGCAGGGAGCCCAGAACCGCAGCGACCGTGACCAGGTCATCCATGGTGGCCGTCAGGCCAGCGGGCAAGACGATCTCTTGCTGTTCTCGGGTGTTGTCCGCTGATTGCCCGGCCTGTGGTTGCGCAAAGGCGTCCCACAGGCTGCGCTCACTCCCTGACAGCGATTGTGGCGCTTGGGGTACTGATGTCATGTCGTCCCTCATCTTGTTCATGCTTCCCTGTTTTCACGCTGTGAGTTCGTTTTCGATCTGGTGAATAGCCCCGATCTGCTCCGCCAGAACCGTGGCAGCCTCAAGCACGGCTGCACGTTCCTGGTCAGTCAGTGTCGAGGCATCGACTGCGATGACGCGTTTGCTGCCCTTGGCCGCCGTGTGCCAGGTCGCGGCAGCCCGGCCACCGATGAGCACCACCGGCCGGCCGTTGCCGGCCGTGTCGTAGCCGCCGATGCGTTCCAGTTCAAGGCAGTCGCGCTGCCTGGAACCGGGCGCATAGCCCATGACCAACGGGTCCCAGGCCGGCAGAAAGCGGATCTGCTTGCTCGCGGGTTTCTGCTCGCGTTGCAGGAACTGCTCAAGACGCGCTTTCCCGGCCTCGCTATGCCACATCTGATCGGCGACCCGGCAGGCTGCACAGCCTTGAAGCAGCGCGCGTGCGGTCTCCTTTGAAACACCGAGCCACCAGGCAAGGTCATCGACCGTGACCGGTCCATAGTGCTCGACGTAACGCCCAGCGATGTCACGCAGCAACGAGTCGCGGTCCAGTGGCGCACCGTCACCCGGCAACAGCCCTTCAGGTGCAGCTGAATACAGCCAGCGGTTCGACCAATGATTGGCCGCTGGTATGCGAACCAACGCGCCGTCATAGGTCGCCACTGACGTCAACGCCCGCGCCTGGGGCGCCGGCAGTTCGAGTGCACTGGCAATGTCTTGCAGACGCACGGCGGCACCTGTGCTCAAAGTGATCAGCGCCGGCAGCAGGCGTCGGTAATCGTCCAGGCCAAGCCCGACGTCCCGTAGCCGCCACTCGTGGCCTGCCAACGGCAGGCGAGTGGCCGCAAAGACGTTGCCTGCCAGCTCGCCGGGCAGCAGGAACTTGGAGCGCCGCATACCCGGGATACGCAACAACTCGCTGTCGTTTTCTTTCGCCAGTACGCTCTTGCGATCGAGGTTTTGATTGCGTGCCATGACCGCCAGCCAACTGGTGGGTCGCGCCGAATAAACGCCGACATAGGCCTGTGCTATCTGTGTCACCGTTGCTTGTGCCAGGCGCTCGAAATGCTCCGACACCATCCATTCCCGCAGGAGAATGTCAGTGAGGCCATTGCAGGCAGTTCTAATGCTCATATGATTCTCGATTGGCTCTGTGGCTGCGCTGTTCAGTCGCCGACGACATCGAAGTTGCAACTGCGAGTGGCCTCGACCTGGTACATGTCGGACTTGGTCGGTACGAAGAACTTGCCGTCGTTACCCTCGCGATGGCGTTCCCCAGGCACCGAGACCGGCAGCGCCGGCTGCCCGGTGAGCTGCTCGTAGTCGCGGATCAGACGCGTCATGGACACCATGCGATCAAGCATCCGACGCAGCATCTCCATGCCTTCCTTGTCACCCAGCACTTCGCCTTTCTTGTCGCCTACGAGCATCGCCGGGAAGCCGTAGCCGACCATGATCATGCGGTTGAGCAAGGCGCACTGGAGCATCTGGTTGTAGACCTCGACATGGCCCATGCGCCGACCAGTGACCATGACCCCGGCCACTTTGTTGGTGAGGGTGCGGTCGTGGCGCAGGAACCCGGTGCCGACCCGTTCCAGGAACGCCGACATCAGAGGGGTTGCGCCAAAGCCATGCACGGCACAGGCGAAGATCACGCCATCGCTGGCTTCCATGAGGCGCACGGCGCGCGCGGCGTCATCTTTCTGGGCGCAGGGTTCGTTGCGAAAATTGCAATCACCGCAGGCCCCGCAAGGGTCGATTTTGGCGTTGGCCAATGAGAAAACTTCGAGAATGACATCCTGTTTTTCCAGGTACTCGGCCGCCCACTCCAGCGCCCTGGCATTGTTGCCATCCACCCGTTCCGAGCCATTGATGGCGACATACTTGATCTTGTCCGTCATGATGCTTCTCTCTCCTTAGAGTTTTGCCTGTTCCCAGGCACGACGATCGGCGGACCGTCGTGCCATGCCTCCAGCGCTGCCGGAGACTGTTTTAGCGTGCGAGGTAATCGGCGATCGGATACTTCGCGCAAAGCGCCTCGGCCTCTGCGCAGAATTGCTGGCGCAGGAGTGGATCGAGGGTGAACTCGCTGTCACCGAGCGGCGTTACCTCGTCCAGGATCCGGCAGAGCAGGTCGACGATCTCCCGGCAACCTTGCGGGTCGACATGACGCTGGGCGAGGGCGCCGGTACCTATGCGCAGGCCGCTGGTGACGAAAGACGAGCGGGTTTCGCCGGGCACACGGTTCTTGTTGACGACGATTCCACAGTGCTCCAGCGCGGTCTCGGCGATAGCGCCGGTCATCGCAGCACGCAGGCGGATCAGAATGGTGTGGTTCTCGCTGCGACCACCCACCACTTCATAGTCCCTGGCCTGGAATTCGCTGGCCATTACGTCCGCTGCAGTGCGGATGCGCTGCATCTCGGCATCGAACTCAGGGGTCATGGCGTACCCCAGTGCCGCGGCCTTGGCAGCCATCATGTTGACGGCCGGTGCGCCTTGCATCCGCGGGAACACCGCCAGTTCGAGCACGCGGCTGAACGTCGCTTCACGGCCAGGGACTTTTTCGTGGGCGTCACGGCCGGAGAGAATCAGCCCACCACGCGGGCCGGCGAGCTGCTTGTGGGTACAGGTGGTGGTGACGTGCGCAGCGTTAATCGGGCTTGGATGCCGCCCGGTTGCCACCAGACCGGCAATGTGCGAGATGTCGGCCATCAGGATGGCACCGGCTTCGTCGGCGATCCGGCGGAAGCGCTCGAAATCCACGACTCTGGAGTAGGCCGTGGCACCGCAGATGATCAGTCGCGGGCGATGTTCCAAAGCCAGCCTGCGGACTTCGTCGTAGTCGATCAGGCCTTCCTTGGTGGTGCCATAGCCAATGGCGTTGTAGTAAGTGCCCGAGAACGTCACGGGACTGCCATGGGTCAGGTGGCCGCCGTTATCCAGAGCCATGCCCAGCAGCGTGTCGCCAGGTTCGAGCAAAGCCGCGAGTACTGAATAGTTGGCGCTGGAAGCCGAGTGCGACTGCACACCGGCGTACTGCGCAGAGAACAGCTCGCGGGCGCGTTGGATTGCCAGAGACTCGACCAGGTCGACGTTCTCGCAACCGGCGTGATAACGGCGTCCGGGCACACCTTCGGCAGTCACGTTGACCAGTACGGAGGACGACGCGGCCAGGGTGCGCGGCTTGACCGCGCAGCAAGAGGCCACCAGCGAGAGCGTGCGTTGCTGGCGAGCGACCTCGGCGTCGAGAATCCGCGCCAGTGCGGCATCATGTTCCTGCAGATCGGCCAGGCCCCGCTTGAGCAGATCAGCCTGGGTCAGAAGTGGTTGATGATTGACTGTCATGACTTGCTATCCCTTCCTTTGGTGTTGTGTGCTGTAAAAGCCAGTACGGTTTCCTCGACCTCGTGCGCATGGGTACGCACAAAGTAGTGCCCGCCACCGGCGAGGGTGGCGGCTTGGGTGACGTTGATGAACTTGCCCCATTGCGCCAATACGACTTCAGGCTCGGCGGTGGCCGGGTCCTCGTCACCCAGCAGCACCAGTGCAGATACGCCGTTGGCCGGGTACTGTGTCAGGTAGCGATAGGCTTCGCAGGCGATCAGGTGGTCTCTTCGACCGCGAGCCAGCATGCTCTCGACCTGAGTGTCGAGCAGCCCGGTGAAGGCCCCCAGCGATCGCAAGTAGTCGGTCCAGATCTGGTCCGAAGTGGTTTCAGCAGCACGAATCGCGGCGTCTGCATCCAGCACCGGGCGTGAGGCGGCCACCACCAGAGCGAGATGGTTGTGGTGGGCGGCCATGCTTGATGCGATGCACGCAGCGGTCGCCGCGCCTGCGCAGTGGCCATAGATCACCAGATGGGCAGCGCCGATTTCTTCGATGTCGCTGGTAAGGCCGTCGAGCAGACTTTGAAAATCCTCGGCGTTCTCCACCTCGGTATCACCGAAGTCCACGCCGAACACCTGCACATCCGGATTACCTTGAAACAGATTTCGGTAGGCCGTGGCGTCTCCGCCGCCGAAAGGCACCGCAATCACCGCAGTCGAACCCGCGGCTGCTTGGACGTCGCCAAAACAGACCAGACGTGCGGCTTGTCGGGCGGCGGCGCGGACAATGCGTTGAGCAAGGCCCGCTGCCGTCGGGTGCTCGAAAAGAGTCACTATGGGCAAATTGCAAGACAGCCGCGACATTACGCGAATCGCTTCAAAGGAGTCGCCGCCAAGGTTGAAGAAGTTGTCCTCGTGGCCGACACTCGGCAGGCCGAGCACCTCGGCAAAAGTGGCGCAGACGCGAGCCACTTCATCAGCCAGAGCGTGTTCATCAAGCTGGATGTTTTCAGTCATTCCATTCACTCCTATCCATAAATACATCAGCGAGTTCATTGAGCAGATTGGTGGCTGCGCTGGCGTCGCAAAACGGTCCCTCGAGTTCCAGGAGCAGTTGCGAAGCGCCGGTACGCCGTATGTCGATGCCGACCGGAAAAGTTGCACTCATCACGTGTGAAGCCGGTATGCCGCGTCGACCGGCACCATTGATGAACAGCTCGGACGCGCGGCAGCAGGCCAGCGCCTGGCGCGCCGCCTGCGAGCGACGGGCGCATGCTTCAAGGCTGATTTGCCCGGGAAGCACAAGCGCTCCAGGGGTCGCCACAGAGCGTGGAACAAGACCCGTCATCATGCCGATGGCATCCTGCTGGTGAGCCTCGCGCCAGTTGTGCGACGAACACAGGATGTCGCCTTCGGCGATGACAGCGGCCCGCTGCAGGCAGTCCAGGAGTTTCGCTACGGGCGGCTTGTCGGTATTGATTGATGCGATGTCCAGGGTGCGTTGCAGGCTGATGCGCTGGCGTTGGATGTCGAAGGCCAAGCGCCCGGTTTGCAGCAAACGCACGGGGGTCATGGCGTGCGCCGCAGCGGTCAGATGCGCGCCATCAACTTGCGCGAGCTGTGTTTGCGCCCGGACGTATTCGCCATGGCGTTCGCGCCCTCGACGCATGCACATCAGGGCCGAGTCGATATCTTCTGTTTGTAGCTGTCGTGCCAGCACCTCAAGGCTATGTTCGTCGGCCAACCCATGATGGATCGAGACCAGGCAGTGCACTCCAGCGCGGGTGGTCAGGCTGCCGACGGCAAATAGCGCAGTGCCGGATCTGACAGCCAACTGAACCTTGCGCAAGGCTTCTGGAACGCCGTCTTCCCCCAGATCAAGCACTGCAAGATACTGGCCGAGCGCTTCGCCCCATCCAGCGATCACCAACTGACGCAAAAGTCCAAAATCCGGATGGGTCGCGGTTTTGAAAGGTATGACGATGGAAACTTCCTGAGCGACCCCGGCATAGATGCCTTGGGCGACCAGGGCCTTGGCCTCGACACTCAGACTGTCATCGGCAAGTGCTTGCGTCATGCTCATCTGCTCGGTCGATTCTTTGTTCGAGCGTTCAACTGTTATTTTTGACACGTCAGGTCCTCGACGCATAGGCAGCAGCCAGCGGCGATCTCAATCCATTGAGGAGTACATTCCCGGGCACTCGCATCTCTCCCGTTCAGCGGGAAAGACATAGAACGCGCACAGGTTTTTGTACGACAGACTCAGTCAGTCATGTCGTAAAAATGTGTCGGTTATTTGCTGACTATGAGCGGGCCAATCAATTTCTAAGGCGCACGCTAAGGAGAGAGCCTGACGTCATCTCGGGCAGGGCTCTGAGGGTATGGGAAATATTACTTACAGCATTTCGCTCATGGGATGAGGTGCTGAAAGCTGGAGACACAGGCGAGTGCGGCAGGCATCGAGCCACAGTCATGTCGGCAGAGAAAAACATTTAGCCATTCCTTAGCTTTGGTCGAAAAGTGTCGCCTCTTGGCGAACTCAACAATGCATCCTTTGACGCGGCTCCAAACTCGTCCTGATGGAGCCAAGGAAACCCCCTACGCGTCATGTGGGTAACTTAAGTCGGAAATGTCGTAATCGCAAGTAAGATTTCTCCGATTTTAAAAAAATTGTCGGACGATCTGAAACTGCAGTTCGGCAGTGAAGAACAAAAAGGGGCTTTTGTCAGCGCAGTATTGGAGGAGTGGTTCAACGGTGAAGTGCGCTGCGGTAACAGGCCGCAGCGCCGAGGTGAGAGGAGAGATAGAGGGAAAGGGTTTAGCCGTGAATATGTTCAGCCGCATGCATGGCCAGGTAGGCATCCAGCTTCTTGTCGTTCAAACCCAAGGTGTCGAGAATTTGCGCCATGAAACTGACCGGCGCGCTGCCGGGAGCCGTGACCACACCCTGGTCGGCAACAGCGTACGGTACGTCCTGGTAATAATCTGCTCCGCGATAATGCACCTGCTTCAGGTTGTCAACGCAATTAGAGGTGTGCTGCAAGTGATCCAGCACTCCAGCCTTGGCCAGTACGCGGGTACCGTCACAGATTCCCGCCACGACAATGTTTCTGTCGTGGGCCTCACGGACCAACGCCTCGATGGCGGGCGCCTTGTCTGTTTTCCAGATCGGGCCTCCCGTCACAATCAGCAAGTCGACATCGTCCAGCCGAATGACCTCGATGGCCAGGTTGGGGATGATGGTCATGCCTCCGGATGATGTCACTTGCTTGCCACCGGGAGCGGCAAAACAAGTCTCGAAGCCATAGTAGGCTCGGCCCGTGGAGTTGATCAGCGCGGGCTCCCAGTCAGAAAAATTTTCGGTGAGAATAGTAACGGCGCGTACCATTTGAGTGTCCTTCTCAAGTTTCCATGATAATCAGCAGCAACCTGCCCAGCAGGGTTTTCCAGGTGGGCATGGCCGTCGAGTGTAGATGCAAGCGGGGCTGATGAAATGATGTGGCTGAGTTTTGGCAGTGTGTATTTCAACTGACAATGACAGTGATCAACGCGGCGGCATATTCAGCCGCTGGAGAGAAACTCCGTCCCTTCATCTGATGCCGACTGCGAATTGGCAACAGCAACGGATGACCCTGACTCCTTACTAGGCAAGTGCTCGATATCGAGGTAGCGCAATAGAAATCAGAGCCACCAGCAGTACAAAACGCTGGAACAGGCTGGCGGTGGGGGGATGCCCCACAGCAAGCGATCTGGTATTGCTGCGTTGCGAGGGGGTGGCCTGAAGCATCAACGCATTACGACCTATCAAACAGCTAAATTTTCCAATGAACATACGTCCTTATCCTGTTCATCCACTTCTTTGATCTGTTCGATCATCGCCTCCGCCAGCGGCGACAGCCGATAGCCCGCCCGGCTGACAATGCCGTAGCGGGTGTAACGCTCCTCCAGGTCCTCCGCCAGCCCATCGATTGTCAGGCACACCAATTCGCCCCGGGCCATGTGCAGCACGTCGCTGTTGGCACTGACGATACCGATGGCGTCCGAGCGCAGTACCACACCCATCAGGCTGTAGCCGTTTTCACATTCCACGTTGGGCAGGTAATCCGGGCGGCCGCTGAGGTCGACGATGACTTTGCGCAGGTTCGGCGGGCGGATGGTCACGGCCAGGGGGTAACTCATCAGCTCGGCGGCGCTCACGCTCTCGCGCTGGGCCAGCGGGTGCCCGGCGCGGCAGCAGAAGTACCAGCGGCGTGGGCGCAAGCGGTGGGTGTGGTAGTCCGGGTTGGCTTCGAAGTGGCGGGTGTCGGCGACGAAGAACTCGAACTCTTCGCTGAGCAGGCGTTTGCTCAGGCTTTGCCAGTCATCCACCTGGAATTGCACGCGGGCCTTGGGGTAGCGCCCGATAAAACTGCCGATGGCGCGGGGGACCAACCCGCCGGCCGGTGCCGGCCCGCAACCGAAGCGCAGTTCACCGGCCTCCAGGCCATTGAATTGGCTGATCTCGTTGGCCAATTGCTGTGCGCCGCTGACCAGGCGGCGTGCATGTTCCAGCAGGACCTGGCCCTGTTTGGTGGGCGCCAGGTCCTTGCGCCCACGATCGACCAGTTGGCACCCGGCGCTGTGTTCCAGCGCCTGGATGCTACGGCTGAACGCTGACTGCGACAGGCTCACGGCCAACGCCGCGGCGACAAAACTGCGGTGTTCGGCAAGGGCGATGAAGTGGCGAAGCTGGCGCAGGTCGATATGCATTTTTCACATCAAAAATATCCGGGAAATGCATTGGCTATGCATCAGGTCGACTCCTTATAAAGGCAATCTCTTATGCAGTAAATGTCCGTTAAACCATAAATAAATAACTTTAGGGAATATGCGTTGTTGGATATTTCCGCTTGGGGAGCCGCTTATGAGTCTGTTGAAGTCCTTGCCCATGGCCGTATTAGTGGCCGGTAGCAGCAGTTGGTCACCAAGCCAGGCCGCCGAAGTAGCCGCGCCGGCAAGCAAGGGCGAGAACGCCAGCGGCCAACTGGAGACCGTCACGGTCACCGCCAGGCGGCGTACCGAAAGCGCCCAGGATGTGCCGACGCCGATGAGCGTGATCGGTGGCCAGGCCCTGGAAAGTCAGCGGGTGTATCGGATCCAGGATCTGCAGCAACTGGTGCCCAGCGTCAATGTCGCCTATATGCATGCACGCCAGTCCAGCGTGTCGATCCGCGGGCTGGGCAACAACCCGGCCAGCGACGGCCTGGAAGGCAGCGTGGGGCTGTATATCGACAACGTGTACCTTGGGCGGCCGGGCATGGCGGTGTTCGACTTGATGGACATCGAGCAGCTTGAAGTATTACGCGGCCCGCAAGGCACACTGTTCGGCAAGAACACCACGGCGGGGGTGATCAACATCAGCACCCGCGCACCGAGTTTCACCCCCGAGCGCAGTATCGAGACGTCGTTGGGCGAGGACGGTTACTTCCAGACCAAGGGCACGATCTCCGGCCCGCTCAGCGATGACTTGGCGGGGCGTTTCTCGGCCTATCGCACGCGCAGCGACGGCGACATCAAGAACCAATACGACGGCCACGACCTCAATGGCGGTTCACGCCAGGGCTTTCGCGGGCAACTGCTGTACAAGCCCAGCGAGACGTTCAACCTGCGTTGGATCGGCGATTACAACGAGGAAGATTCCAGCGCCGGCACCCGTGTGTTGTACAGCACCGGGCCGACCATCAATGGCACCAACCTGTATGCGTCGCGGGCCGCTGCCGCGGGGGCAACGCTGGTGGACGGCACGCATCGCAAGGTCAACCTGGACAGCGACCAGCACGTCACGGTGTTCCAGGGCGGTACATCGCTGGAGGCCAACTGGACGTTGCCGAGTGACTTCACGCTGACGTCGGTCAGTGCCTATCGCTGGTGGAATTTCACCCCGCGCAACGATGACGGACTCAACGTGCCCGCATCGTACAACGCCGGCGTATCGGTGGAAGATAAACAGTGGTCCCAGGAGTTCCGGCTGGCCTCGCCCACGGGTGGCTTCTTCGACTACGTGCTGGGCGCGTATTACTTCGGCTCCGACCTGGATAACAAGTCCTTCGCCTACTACGGGCCCAAGGCCGATATCTGGAACGGCACACCTGCCGGTGCGTTGAACAATGTCAGCAGTGTCGGCAACGGGCATATCCGCACCGACAGTTTTGCGTTGTTCGCCCAAGGCACCTGGCACCTGACGGAGCGTCTGGATTTCACCGCCGGCCTACGCGGCACCTATGAAGAGAAAAGCGCCTGGGTCACGCGTAATGCGCCGCTGGGTGGTGCTGCGGTGGCCGGCGCCGCTGCTACGGCGCGACGCGGGCGCACGGGAGTGTATGACTCGGGCGACCTTAATCAGTACAGCGCCACGCCCTCGGGGCTGCTCAACCTCACCTATCACTTCAATGAAAACCTGTTGGGTTACGCGACGCTGTCCCATGGCGAAAAATCCGGTGGGGTCAATTTGGCCGTGGGCTCCGCGCCAACCGCCGGGGCCGACTCCTTGCTGATCGGCACCGAGCGTGCCAACAACGCCGAATTGGGCTTCAAGAGCACGCTGTGGGATCGCCGCCTGCAGCTTAACGCCAACCTGTTCTGGACCCAGGTCAACGGCTACCAGACCAACGCCTATGACCAGGACAACCGCGTGCAGTACCTGACCAATGCCGGGTCCGTACGCTCGCGTGGTGTGGAAGTGGAAAGCACCCTGGTGCCGGTCAAGGGCCTGACGCTGAACCTCAACGGCTCGTTCAATGATGTGAGCTACCTGTCTTACAAGGATGCGCCATGCCCGCCGGAAGTCAGCTTGCGCCCCGGTGCGCCGGCGTCGTGCGACCTCACGGGGCATCAAGTGGTCGGCGCGTCCAAGTGGATCGCCAACGCCAATGGCGAATACAAATGGAACCTGGATAACGGCTTCGAGCCCTACGTGACCGCCAGCTATGCGTTCCGCTCCAAAGCGGTGGGCACCGTGGAAGACTCCGATTACGGACAGATTCCCGCCTATGCCGTGGTCAACCTGTCTACCGGCCTGCGCGGCAACTACCCGCAGGGGCAGTGGGATGTGTCGTTGTGGCTGAAAAATGCCTTCGACAAAACCTACTACACCACGTTGTGGACAGGCGGTAACGGCGGCTATGAAGGCTTGTTGGGGACGCCCCGCACCCTAGGCGTGACTGGCCGCTACGACTTCTGAGCCGCTGCGATAGGTGGCCGGGCTGAATACTCGTGTCACCACCAGCATCGCCACCACGGTAACGGCCAGTACCCACCAGGCGCTGACAAAAGTGCCGGTGAGTTCACGTAGCCAGCCCGTCAGCCATGGCGAAATGGCGTTGATCAAAAAGCCCACGCCTTGTACGAAGGCCGCCAGTTGCCCGGCCTGGCGCGGGTCGCGGTGGTGGTCGAGGGTCAGCAGCAAACTCAAGGCGAAGCAGGCGCCCAGGCCGAAGCCGATCAGCGCCACCCACACATGGGGGAACTGCTGCGGTGCCATCAACAGGCCGAGGTAGCCCACGGTCTGCGCCAGCAGACTGATGCCGAGCAGGGGGCGTCGGTCGATGCCGCGCTGGGCCAGCACCGGCATCAGCAGCGCGGCGCTCACTTGGAAGAGGGTCATGAAGGCCAGCAGCGAACCGCTGGGCAGTACGCCCCAGCCCAGTTGCTGATAGTACGCAGGCAGCCACGCCACCATGCTCATGTAACCGCAATTGACCAGGCCGAAATACACGGCCAGCAGCCACGCCCGACGATTGCGCAGGCCCTTGAAGGTGGGGATCACGGTTGCGCTTCTCGCCGCACCCAGCGGTACAAACCCCCACAACAACAGTGCAGCGATTGCGGGCAGCAGCCAGACCCCAAGGCCCGCCTGCCATTGCTGAAAATGCGTGGCGACTACCGGGCTCAGCAGGGCCGCCAGCCCGCCACCGGCCATCAATGACGCCGAATACACGCCCATCGCCACCGGCACGCGGTGGTGGAATTCGCGCTTGATCATCGCCGGCACCAATGCCTGGATCAGCGCCACGCCGGCACCACCCAGCAACGCCGTGGCCAGCAGTGCCGAAGCCTGGCCCATCAACCAGCGTGCCAGGCAGGCCAGCAGGATCATTATCAAGCCCAGGGCGATGCCGCGTCGTTCACCCAGGCGGGCCTCCAGACGCACACCCACCAGTGCCACCAGGCCCATGCAAATCACCGGCAGGCTGGTGAGCAGGGCGCTGCTCTGGAAGCTCAAGCCGGTAGCCTGGCGAATGTCCGCGAGCAACGGGCTGATGGAGCTGAGGATCGGCCGCAGGTTCAGGCCCAGCACGACCAGCAGGCCCCAGCCGGCGAGGGATGTTTGGCGGGTCATGCAGTGCCCTTACGCTCAATCGACGAGGCGTGAGTATGGCGAGCGTCGCAGGTATTCTGAAATTAAATATAACCATGCCAACCAGTGGCAAATGCAATGGTGACGCCTATGTTCGATCCCGTGTTATTGCGCAGCTTTGTGACCGTGGTGGATTGCGCCAATTTCACTCGCGCCGCCGAGCGCCTGCACCTGACCCAATCCACCGTGAGCCAGCAGATCCGGCGCCTGGAAGACGCGGTAGCGTGCCAGTTGCTCGACCGCGACCAGCGCCGGGTGGTCGCTACCGCCGAAGGTGAACGGTTGCTGGCCTATGCACGGCGCATCCTCGCGCTGCATGAAGAAGCCGCCGATGTGTTGGTCAATCAGCAAAACGACGGTGTGCTGCGCCTTGGGGTGCCGGAGGATTTTGCCGCCGAGCGCCTGATGCCATTGCTCTCGGCCTTTGTGGTGAGCCATCCCCGAGTGAGGCTGGAGGTCACCAGCGGCCTCGGTCCCGAATTGCAGCGCCAGTACCGCAGCGGTGAGTTTGACGTGCTGCTGGTCAAGCAGATGGGCCACAGCGATGACTGCCTGGCTTCCTGGCCGGAACCGTTGTGCTGGGTCGACAGCCGCAGCACCCCGTGCCTGGGGCGCGACCCGCTGCCGCTGGTGGCGTTTCCGGTGGGTGGGTTATACCGCAACGAAATGTTGCATCACCTGGAAGTGGGGGGCTGGCGCTGGCGTATCGGCTATTCCAGCGCCAGTTTGGCCAGCGTGTGTTCGGCAGTGTCGGCGGGGTTGGGGATCAGCCTGTTGCCGCGACGGGTGCTGCAACCTGGGCATGCGGTACTCGGCGAGGAGAGTGGTTTGCCGACGGTGCAGGGCGTGCGGCTGGCGGTATACGGCCGTAGTGGCTTGGGGGCGCCAGGGCAGACGCTGCAGCGTCAATTGCTCGATTTGTGTGCAAACAGCCCAGGCTGAGCCATACCTTTTCTGAATATTTTGTATGCCTGAAAAGCATTGAAAAATAACGTCTTCGCTCAAAGCCGCAGTGGGCGGGGGTTTGATGATTCAGGATATTTCTTTTATTCGGTTTAGGTATATGTATAACTTTAAAGATTACTTTAAGAGATAAGCGTCTAACCCCGATGATTCAGCCCTCGACGGCCACTTTGGCTGGCCTGTCGGTTTTTTTGTGTGAAAACCGTAGGGAGTGAATCCATGGGCAATGTCCAGACCGCCGCCAGTGCACACGAGGCGCAATGGCGCCAGGCACCGGGTGGTGAGTTGGTCGACCTTGGCCGGCCGCACCGCGCGCCATTGGGGCAACTGCGGCTGCAGAAGGCTCCCAAGCGTTTTTCGAGTCGCCGCGAAGGGGTTCTGCTGGGGCTGCTGGTGTTGGCCTTGCACGGTGCGGTGGTTTATTGGGTGAGCCAGAAACCCACGCCGGTGCTGCCGATTGTGCCGCCGGAAATACCACCGATGACCATCGAGTTTGCCCAGCCGGCACCGCCGGTGGTCGAGCCGCCACCGCCTGTGCCGCCGCCTCCACCGCCGCCCGTGGTTGAGCCGCCGCCACCGGTGGTGGATGAGTTGGCAGCCAAGCCTGCGCCGCCAAAGCCAATCCCGAAACCTGTGCCCAAGCCGCAGCCCAAGCCCAAGCCGAAACCTGAGCCGGCCCCGAAGGCGGTCGAGCAGCCGCCCGCGCCACCTGTGCCTGCGCCGCCCGCTCCGGCAGCGCCCGTCGCAGCGCCTGCACCGGTTACACCGGCTTCGGCCAACGCCGCTTACTTGAAGAACCCGGCGCCCGAATACCCGTCATTGGCCCAGCGTCGTGGTTGGGAAGGCACGGTACTGCTGCGGGTACACGTCTTGGCCAGCGGCAAGCCGGGCGAGATCCAGGTGCAGAAAAGCAGCGGCCGCCAGCAACTCGATGATGCCGCACTGGCTGCTGTAAAGCGCTGGAGTTTTGTACCGGCCAAACAGGGCGATGTCGCCCAGGACGGTTGGGTCAGCGTACCGATCGATTTCAAGATTCACTAACTATTGCGCTGCGGTGTGTCGCGCACGCCGCAACCTGTACAGAGGGAAAACATCATGGCATTGGCATCTCCACTTGAATCCATCGAAAGCGCGGTGATCTGGCTGCTGGTGGCCTTTTCGGTCGTCACCTGGGGCTTGGCATTGTTGAAGGGCGTGCAGTTCGCTCGCCTCAAGGCCCAGGACCGCAAGTTCCACCAGCAGTTCTGGGCGGCGTCGAGTCTCGACTCTGCCGCCGAGCTGGCCGAAACCCAGCCGGGTGCCGCAGCCCGAGTGGCCCAGGCCGGTTATGCGGCGATCCAGGTGGGTGATTCTGCCCATGCAGCGGATTTGAGCCAGGCCATCAACCATCAGGACCGCCTCGAACGTGCCCTGCGCCAGCAGATCGTGCGTGAGCGTCGTTCACTGGAAACCGGCCTGGCCGTGGTTGCCAGCATCGGCAGCACCTCGCCGTTCATCGGCCTGTTCGGCACCGTGTGGGGGATCATGGAAGCGCTCAAGGGCATCAGTGCTGCCGGCTCCGCCAGCCTGGAAACCGTGGCTGGCCCGATTGGTGCGGCGCTGGTCGCTACGGGTGTGGGGATTGCCGTGGCCGTGCCGGCGGTGTTGGTCTACAACTATTTCCTGCGCCGCCTGAAGCTGACGGCGGCCGATCTGGATGATTTTGCCCACGACTTCTACAGCCTGGCGCAGAAGCATTCCTTCCGCGTGCTGCTCCACCCCTCGCTGACCAAGAGCGCGGCCGGCAACCCGCAGAAAGTGAAGGAGGCGTCCTGAGATGGCTTTCTCCACGCAAGACAGCGATGAGGTGCTGAGCGAGATCAACGTCACACCGTTGGTTGACGTGATGCTGGTGCTGCTGGTGGTGTTTATCGTCACTGCGCCGCTGTTGACCAACGCGATTCCGATCAACCTGCCCAAGACCCAGGCCGTGGCGCCGGTGGAGCAAAAAGATCCGCTGGTGGTGAGCATCGACGGTGCCGGCAAACTGTTTATCAACAAGGACGAAATCCAGCCGGACCTGCTGGAGTTCAACTTGCAGGCGGCCAAGGCCAAGGACCCCGATGTGCGGGTGCAACTGCAGGCTGATGATGGTGTGAACTACGGCGAAGTGGCGCGAGCCATGGCGTCTATCGAGCGCGCGGGGATTACCAAGCTGTCGGTGATAACCGCTCGTTAGTTGCAAAGCCTCGACGATTTTTTGGCCGTTTCCTTGGCAGGGTGCGGCCTTTTTTTTGCCTGAAATTCACACATCACCAAAATCTCAGTTTGGAAAACGGTCAGGGTGGGAGGGGGCTTGCTCCCGATGGCAGTGGTTCAGCCAATAAATTGGTGGCTGACAGATCGCTATCGGGAGCAAGCCCCCTCCCACTTTTGATATTGAGTGGTTATGTGATTTTGGTTATTAATAAATAGCTTCTTATTCCTTAACGAATATAAACCCTGTCCTTATACTGCTCAGCAACGTTAGACGCTGCAGGAGGGCACACCCATGCACAGCGAGTTGATTCGTTACCTGATCGTGCCGGGCTGGCAAGGATCGCCAGAAGATCATTGGCAGAGCCATTGGCAGAACAGCCTGCCCAACAGTACGCGCGTGGAGCAGGCCGATTGGCTGACTCCCCGTCGCGAAGACTGGGTGGCTGCGCTGGCCGAGGCGATTGCCGCCGACAGTACGCCGGTGATTCTCATCGCCCACAGCCTGGGCTGCATCACGGTCGCGCATTGGGCGGCCACGGCACCGCTGGCGTTTTTGCGTCAGGTGCGCGGCGCCTTGCTCGTGGCTCCGGCCGATGTCGAGCGCCCGGCCTGTGCCCCCGCCCTGCGCAACTTTGCACCCATCCCCACCGACTTGCTGCCGTTTCCCAGCCAAGTGGTCAGCTCCGACAACGACAGCGCCGTCAGCGCTGCGAGAGCCTTGGAGCTTGCGCGCCATTGGGGCGCCGAAGCCGGCATTTTGTCAGGGGCCGGTCATATCAATGTGAAGTCCGGCCACCAGCGATGGGAGCAGGGTTTCGCCTACCTTTATCGCTTGCAAAGCCGTCTCGAACATCACGCCCGGCGCACTGCCTGATATTTTTTCAACGCCCCGTCCCTTGAGCGGATTGGGGGCGGGAGCCTGCCATGAGTCATGAAACCTACGGCCAGCCACTGCTGACCTTCCCCGATTCTGAAAAAAGCCCGCTGAGCATCCGTGCCAAGGCGTTGGTGTTTGTCGACCCGCGTTCGCGGCAACTGCGCGAAGACCTGGAAAACCTCGCCCCGCTGGCCCTGCCCGTGTTGATTCGCGGCGAGACCGGTACAGGTAAAGAGCTGCTGGCGCGGCAGATTCACCGTGGCAGTGACCGCACCGGGCTGTTCGTGTCAGTCAATTGCGGTGCGATCAGCCCCACCTATGCCGATGCCGAGTTGTTCGGATACGCCGCCGGCAGCCACAGTGGCGCGGCCAGTAGCCGTGCTGGGTGGTTTGGCTCGGCCAATGGCGGCACGTTGTACCTGGACGAGATCGGTGACTTGCCCCTGCCGATCCAGGTGAAACTGCTCGCCGCCCTGGAAAACCATGAGGTCACCCGCGTCGGCGCCCATCAGCCAAGCCCGGTGGATGTGCGCCTGGTGGCCGCGACGAGCATCGACCTGGCCCAGGCGGTGGCGGCCGGCAAGTTCCATGAGCGCCTGTTCCATTACCTGAGCGAGGGCCAACTCGAGCTGCCGGCCTTGCGCGAACGCGTCGGCGATATCCTGTCCCTGGCCGAATATTTCCTCGGCATCTACAGTCAGCGCCTGGACCTGCCGGTGCCGCTGATCAGCGACGCCGCCCAGCGTGTGCTGGAGCGCCACAGTTGGCCGGGCAATACCCGTGAACTGGAAAACGTGATCCATTTTGCGCTGCTGGTCAGCAGTGGCGATGAGATTTTGCCCGAGCATTTGAACCTGCCGGTGGCCGGCTCACCGCTGGAACAGGTGCAGCGCCTGTTCAGCACTGCCACGCCAGCGGAACAGGAAACCTTGCGCAAATGGCTACATGAACAAAATGGAATATCAACGTGAATAAAAGATATTGTTCGGGAATAAAAAATCTAGGTATTGTCCCTTCCACGCCGCGATAGCACTTCGCTGGCACACCACATAAAAACGGTCGTCAGAGACGCCCCGGAATTTCGATAAGGACACTGCATGAAAAAGGTTCTGTTGTTTACCGCACTGGCGGCTGCCCTGACTGCAAGCCTGGCCCAGGCCAACGAGAAGCTGGTGGTCGCCGCGACCCCGATCCCGCACGCCGAGATCCTTGAGCTGGTCAAGCCGACCCTGGCCAAGGAAGGTGTGGATCTGGACATCAAAGTCTTCACCGATTACGTGCAGCCAAACGTGCAGGTGGCCGAGAAGCGTCTGGACGCCAACTACTTCCAGACGCTGCCGTACCTGGAAAACTTCAACAAAGGCAAGGGCACCAACCTGGTCACCGTGGTCGGTGTGCACGTCGAACCTTTCGGCGGCTACTCGAAGAAGATCAAGAACATTTCCGAGCTCAAAGATGGCGCCACCGTTGCCATTCCCAACGAAGGCTCCAACAGCGGCCGTGCCCTGTTGCTGCTGCAGAAGGCCGGTGTGATCACCCTGAAAGACCCAAGCAACGCCCTGGCCACGCCGAAAGACATCGCCAGCAACCCCAAGCACCTGAAATTCAAAGAGCTGGAATCGGCGCTGTTGCCACGCGTGCTGGACCAGGTTGACCTGGACCTGATCAACACCAACTACGCCCTGGAGGCTGGCCTGAACCCAGCCAAGGACGCGCTGATCATCGAGGACGCCAAGTCGCCGTATGTGAACTTCCTGGTGGCTCGCCCGGACAACAAGGACAGCGATGCTATCCAGAAACTGTCCAAGGCCCTGACCAGCCCTGAAGTCAAAGCCTTCATCGAGAAGAAGTACAACGGCGCGGTCGTGCCTGCGTTCTGATCTAAGCCAGACCCCCTTCAAGGTTTGAATTGTGGGAGGGGCAAGCCTTAATGCCAGTCAGTTAAGGCTTAACGCTGTCACTGTGGGAGGGGGCTTGCTCCCGATAGCAGGGTGTCAGTCACCAGATTTATTGGCTGATTCACCGCTATCGGGAGCAAGCCCCCTCCCACAATTTGTTTCTGCCTCTCACTGTGACTCTTCAGTGTTTTAGAGAGCGCGGCTGTTGATCGCGCGGCGCAACGCCACCAACCACTTCACCAGCTCCTGCGGATCCATCGGTTTCGCTTCATTCATTGTTCGATCCCTCGAATCTTTCGACCCCAAAACCATAGTTGCCGCTGGCCAAACCCGCGAGTTCGAGGGTTATCTTTTTGGGTGATATCAATATGCTATTTTGGTATTTAAATTTTATTTTTTATACCTTTAAAGTTCGTGCTACCCGACGTTACCCACGTCGATATGGATTGCACTCGCCGCCTTACCCTGCGGCGTCACGGACTCACGATGACCTTCGATTTCGCATTTATCCTCAGCACCTTGCCGGCGTTTCTCCGCGCCGTGGGGGTGACGCTGCAAGTGGGCCTGATCGCCATCGCCACCTCACTGCTGGTGGCGCTCGTCAACGCAGCGCTGCTGGTGTTTCGCACGCCGTATTTGTCGCGCCTGGTGGCGCTCTATGTGGAGTTGGCGCGTAACACGCCGCTGCTGATCCAGCTGTTCTTCGTGTACTTCGCCTTGCCGGCCCTGGGTTTCAATATCTCCGGGTTCTGGGCAGCGATCATCACCATGACGTTCCTCGGCGGCGCCTACCTCACTGAAGTGCTGCGCGCCGGTGTAGAAGCGGTGCCACTGACGCAGATCGAGTCGGGCAAGTCCATCGGCCTGTCCGACTGGCAACTGTTGCGCTATGTGATCCTGCCTCAGGCCGGCATTCTCAGCCTGCCGGCGTTGTTCGCCAATTTCATTTTCCTGCTCAAGGAGACCACGGTGGTGTCAGCCGTGGCGGTGCCGGAGATTCTCTACACGACCAAGAGCTACATCGCGCTCTACTACAAGACCTACGAAATGCTTGCCGTGCTGACGCTGATTTGTGTGTTGCTGTTCTTGCCGCTGTCGTTGCTGCTCAGCCGCCTGGAAAGGAGGCTCCAGCATGGCCAGTTCGGGTCTTGAGTTGTTGTGGGTGTCGTTGCCGCAACTGGGCAAGGGCGCTGCGCAAACCCTGTCGATATCTTTGTTGAGCATTGCCTTCAGCACCGTCGGCGGCGTGGTGTATGGCGTGTTGCGCATGCTGAACAACCGGGCGCTCAACCGGGTGCTGCGGGTTTACCTGGAGCTGTTCCGGGCGATTCCGGTGCTGGTGTGGCTGTACCTGCTGTTTTTCGGCCTGCCGATTTTCTTTGGCCTGAGCATTCCGAGCTTCTGGTGTGCGGTGTTGGTGCTGTCGCTGTGGGGCGCCAGTGAAGTGGGCGAAGTGGTGCGCGGCGCGTTGCATTCGTTGCCCCGGGGCCAGCGCGAAGCGGGCTTGTCGATTGGCCTGTCCACGCCCCAACTGTACGGCTACGTGCTGCTGCCCCAGGCCCTCAAGCGCATGACGCCGCCGACCATCAACGTCTACACGCGGATCATCAAGACCAGCTCCCTGGCCGTGCTGATTGGTGTCGTGGATGTGATCAAGGTCGGCCAGCAAATCATTGAACGCACCTATGAGTCGGTATTGATCTACGGCGTGCTGTTCCTGTTTTTCTTCTTTATCTGCTACCCGTTGTCGGCCGCCTCCAAGCGGCTGGAACGGCGCTGGGCCCAAGCATGAGCGCATTGATCGAGTTCCAGGGTTTCAACAAATACTTTGGCGAGGCGCAGGTGCTCAAGGGCATCGACCTCTGCGTGCAAAGCAGCGAAGTGGTGGTGATCCTCGGCCCCAGCGGCTGCGGCAAGAGCACCTTGCTGCGCTGCCTCAACGGGCTGGAAGTTGCGCATAGCGGCAGCCTGCGTTTTGCCGGCAGAGAGCTGTTGGATAAATCCACGGACTGGCGCCAGGTACGCCAGGACATCGGCATGGTGTTCCAGAGCTACCACCTGTTCCCGCATATGAGCGTGCTCGACAACATCCTGCTCGGCCCATTGAAAGTACAAAAACGCGACCCCCGTGAAGCTCGCGAGCAGGCGGAAAAACTACTGCAACGCGTGGGCCTTGCCGACAAGCGGGATGCCTTCCCGCGCCAGCTCTCCGGCGGCCAGCAGCAACGCATCGCCATCGTGCGTTCGTTGTGCATGAACCCACAGGTCATGCTCTTTGATGAGGTCACCGCAGCCCTCGACCCGGAAATGGTCAAGGAGGTGCTGGAGGTGATCCAGGACCTGGCCCGCGATGGCATGACTTTGCTGATCGTCACCCACGAAATGGCCTTCGCCCGCGCCGTCGCCGACCGCGTGGTGTTCATGGAGGCCGGTCGCATCCTCGAACACAACACCCCCGAAGAATTCTTTACGAACCCGCAAACCGCACGCGCGCAGCAGTTCCTGGAGAAGTTCTCCTTTGTTTCAACACTGCCCAAAAAGACCAAGGAACTGGAGCTGATATGAAAAAGTTACTGCTGCCACTGTTTGCCGTCGCGTTGCTGGCCGGCTGCGATAAAAAGGCCGAAGAGCCTGCCAAACCTGCGGCCGCCGCCGCGAGCTACATCGACAAAATCAAAGCGCGCGACAAGCTGATTGTTGGCGTATTTACCGACAAGCCGCCGTTCGGCTTTGTGAATGAGGCGGGTCGCTACGTCGGCTTCGATACCGACATCGGCCGTCAATTTGCCAAGGACCTGCTGGGCGATGAGAACAAGGTCGAGTTCGTTGCCGTCGAGCCGGCCAGCCGTATTCCGTTCCTGCAAAGCGACAAGGTCGACCTGATCCTCGCCAACATGACCGTCACCCCGGAACGCAAGGAAGCTGTGGATTTCACCAACCCCAACCTGAAAGTCGCGGTACAGGCCCTGGTGCCCAATGACAGCGCGGTGAAGAGCCTGGATGACCTGGCGACCCGCACCACTATCGTGACCACCGGCACGACCGCCGATATCTGGCTGACCAAGAACCATCCGGACTGGAAACTGCTCAAGTTCGAGAAAAACTCCGAGTCGCTGCAAGCGCTGTCGGCCGGCCGGGGCGATGCGTATGCCCAGGACAATCTGGTGTTGTTCAGCTGGGCCAAGCAGAACCCTGGCTATCGTGTGCTGCAAGAAAAACTCGGTGACGAAGCGCCGATTGCACCGGCGGTGAAGAAGGGCAATACCGAACTGCGCGATTGGGTGAATGCCGAGTTGGCGAAGCTGGGCGAAGAGAAGTTTTTGCTCAAGCTGTATGACCAGTATGTGCGTAAGGAACTGAGCGATGACACCTCGCCTGAGAGCGTGATTGTCGAAGGCGGGAAGTGGCAGGGCTGATAGCCTTACCCCTGTAGGAGCGAGCTTGTGTGGCGAGGGAGCTTGCTCCCGCTGGAGTGCGAAGCACTCCCAGACCGGTTGACGAAGTGTATCTGACACATATCGATCGCACGGTTTGGGGCCGCTTCGCAGCCCAGCGGGAGCAAGCTCCCTCGCCACGACAAGCTCGCTCCTACGGGGGATATACCTACTCCGGCCAATGCCAGGCCGGGGCATCCAGAATCCCCTGCCCGACGATCTGGGTCTCCCCCAACACCTTCTCCAGCACAATCGAATTGCACCCCTCATCCTGCTGCAACGCTGCAATCAAGCGGCTGGCATGGGACACCACCCACACCTGACACTGCCGGGACGCCTGGATGATCAAGCGGGCCAACGCCGGCAACAAATCCGGGTGCAGGCTGGTTTCCGGTTCGTTGAGCACCATCATGGTCGGCGGCCGTGGCGTCAGCAGCGCCGCGATCAGCAGCAGGTAACGCAAGGTCCCGTCCGACAGCTCCGCCGCCGACAACGGCCGCAGCAACCCTTCCTGATAAAACTCGATGGCAAAGCGCCCGCCCTGCAACGGCTGGATATTCAAGCGTGCACCGGGGAAGGCATCGCTGACGGCACACTGCAACGCCTCGGGGTCGCCAATTTCGCGGATGGTCTGCAAGGCCGCCGCCAAGTCCCGACCATCGTGGTGCAGCACGGGCGTGCGGGTGCCTAATTGCGGTTGGCGCACGGGGGCGTCCACGTCGCTGCGAAAGTGATCATAGAAGCGCCAGCCACGAATGCTTTCGCGCAGCAACAGCACCTCTGGCGAGCCACGCAGGCTGCCGACCTGATCGAACAGGCTGTGGTAGTTGGGTGTATGTTGGGCGAGTACGTCCCAGGAGCGGCCGTCACGCGCCCGCACCATGGGGCCGGAACGCTGCACCAGCAGGCTGGCCGGGCGATAGATAGGGCCGGCCCAGATGCATTCCTTCTTGACCTGCGGGTCGAGGGAAAATAACGACGTTGTCGGCTCAGGCAGCCCCAGTGAGATGGCGTAACTGAAGTCCTCCCCGGCAAAGCCCAGGCGCAAGCGTTTCACGCCTTGGCGCACGGTGGATTCAATCGGTACCTCGCCGTTGCGCATGCGCCGGCTGATGTTTTCCGGCCCGGCCCAGAACGTCGAGTCCAACCCGCCCTCGCGGGCCAGTGCGTTGATCACCCCGCCCTGGGCGGTTTCCGCCAGCAGGCGCAGGGCGCGGTACAGGTTGGACTTGCCGCTGCCATTGGGGCCGGTGATCAGGTTGAGCCGGTCCAGGGGCACCACCAATTTATTGATTGAACGGTAATTGGCGACGGCGAGGGTTTTCAGCATGGGTCAGTAACCGGTAGGGGAACCATTGGAGTATGGGAGCCTCCATGCAGATAAGGAACCCTCAACTAAGCTCACAGTCGCATACACTCTGGCAAGTCGGCATCACGCAAAAGGAGCCTGCATGGGCGGTCGTATTTCCACCTGTATCATCGGCTTGGGCCTACTGACGCTATTGAGCGGCTGTGGCGAGGAAAAGGCCGAACCCAAGCAACATTCCAGGGTCTTCGTGCAGACCGTGCAGCCGGCGGAATTTGCCGCAGCCGTCACGCTCACCGGCGATATCCAGGCCCGGGTGCAAACCGACCTGTCCTTTCGCGTGGGGGGCAAGATCATCCAGCGGATGGTGGATGTGGGTGACCGCGTGAGCGCCAGGCAAGTGCTGGCCAAGCTCGACCCCAAGGACTTGCAGACCAACGTCGACTCCGCGCAGGCCCAGGTCGTGGCGGAGCAGGCCCGGGTCAAGCAGACGGCCGCCGCCTTTGTGCGTCAGGAAAAGCTGCTGCCCAAGGGCTATACCAGCCGCAGTGAATACGACGCCGCCCAGGCCGCGCTGCGCAGCAGCCAAAGCGCGCTGACCGCGGCCCAGGCTCAATTGGCCAATGCCCGCGAACAACTCGGCTACACCGCGTTGGTCGCCGACGCCCCTGGCGTGATCACCGCGCGCCAGGCCGAAGTCGGCCAAGTGGTACAGGCCACCGTACCGATCTTCAGCCTGGCCCGGGACGGCGAGCGCGACGCCGTGTTCAACGTTTACGAATCCCTGCTGGTGGAACCGCCGCCGGAGGCTCCGATCACCGTCAGCCTGTTGGATAACCCCAGCATCAAGGCCGTGGGCAAGGTGCGTGAAGTGACCCCGGCCGTGGCCGCGAATACCGGCACCGTCCAGGTCAAGATTGCCCTGCAGAACCTGCCCAAGGGCATGGAGTTGGGCTCGGTGGTGAGCGCCACCGCCAATGGCCCGGCCAAGGCCAGCATCGAATTGCCGTGGTCGGCCTTGACCAAAGACCTAAACGAACCTGCTGTTTGGCTGATCGACGCTGACGGCAAGGCGCAACTGCATAAAGTCAGCGTGGCGCGTTACCTCACCGGCAAAGTGATCATCGGCGACGGCCTCAAAGGCGGCGAAAAAGTCGTGGTAGCCGGTGGGCAATTGCTGCATCCCGGCATGCTGGTCGAGATCGCCCAGCAAGGAGCCCAGCCATGAAGCGCCTGACGGCATTACTCGCCGCCAGCCTGTTGCTGGCGGCTTGCTCCAAGGAAGAGGCGCCGCCCGAGCCTGTACGCCCGGTGCTGTCTATGCAAGTGAAGGCCGAGGACCAGGAAAACCTTGGCCGCTTTGCCGGCACCATCCAGGCTCGTTATGAGAGCAACCTGGGGTTCCGTGTGCCCGGGCGTATCGCACGGCGTGCGGTGGATGTGGGCGCCGAGGTGGAGCAGGGCGCTCTGCTTGCCGTGCTCGACCCCACCGATCAACAAAACCAACTGCGTGCGGCCCAGGGTGACCTGGCTCGGGTGCAGGCGCAGTTCATCAACGCGCAGGCCAACGCACGTCGCCAGCAAGAGTTGTTCAACCGTGGGGTGGGCGCCCAGGCCCAGCTCGACGCGGCCCAGACCGACCTGAAAACCACCCAGGCGTCCCTCGACCAGGCGCGCGCGTCGGTCAACCAGGCCAAGGATCAGCTCAACTATGCTGAGCTGCGCACCGATCATGCCGGTATTGTCACCGCCTGGAATGCCGAAGCCGGCCAGGTGGTGAGTGCCGGCCAGCAGGTGGTGACTCTGGCCCGTCCGGATATCAAGGAAGCCGTGATCGATCTGCCTGCCGGCCTTGCCGAGCGGCTGCCCGCCGATGGGGTGTTCGTGGTTGCCGGGCAGCTTGACCCTAGCGTACAGACCACCGCCACTGTGCGTGAGATCGAACCTCAGGCCCAAAGCGCCACGCGCACCCGGCGTGCGCGCCTGACATTGGCCGAGACCCCGCCCGCGTTTCGCCTCGGTACGGCAATCAGCGTGACCTTGAGCACCGCCATTGCGCCGCGTATCGAAGTGCCGCTGAGTGCCTTGCAGGAGGTCGACGGCAAGACCCGCCTCTGGCTGCTCGATACCCAGAGCCAGACGGTGCAGCCGCGTGACGTCACGGTGCTCAGCCGTGACGCCGACAGCGCCTTGCTCAATGGCGGGGTCACACCCGGCGAACGCATTGTCACCGCTGGCGTGAACAGCCTGAAACCCGGGCAGAAAGTCAAAATCGATGAGGACAGCCCGCGATGAAAGGGAGCTTCAACTTATCCGACTGGGCCCTCAAGCATCAGTCCTTCGTCTGGTACCTGATGTTCGTCGCACTGCTGATGGGCGTGTTCTCGTACATGAACCTGGGCCGCGAGGAAGATCCCTCGTTCACCATCAAGACCATGGTGATCCAGACCCGTTGGCCGGGGGCGACCCAGGAAGAAACCCTAAAGCAGGTCACCGACCGCATTGAGAAGAAGCTCGAAGAGCTCGATTCCCTCGACTACGTGAAAAGCTACACGCGCCCGGGTGAGTCCACGGTGTTCGTGTTCCTCAAGGACACCACCAGCGCCAACGCCATCCCCGATATCTGGTATCAGGTGCGCAAGAAGATCGACGACATTCGCGGCACCTTCCCCCAGGGGTTGCAAGGCCCATCGTTCAACGATGAGTTCGGCGATGTGTTCGGTTCGGTGTATGCCTTTACCGGCGACGGCCTGTCGATGCGCCAGTTGCGCGACTACGTCGAACAGGTGCGTGCCGAGATTCGTTCGGTGCCGGGCCTGGGCAAGGTCGAGATGATCGGCCAGCAGGACGAAGTGATTTACCTGAACTTCTCCACGCGCAAACTCGCGGCGCTGGGTATCGACCAACGCCAAGTGGTGCAAAGCCTGCAATCACAGAACGCGGTGACGCCTGCCGGGGTGATCGAGGCCGGGCCGGAGCGGATTTCCGTGCGCACCTCGGGGCAGTTCGCCTCGGAAAAAGATCTGGCCAACGTCAACCTGCGGCTCAATGACCGCTTCTATCGCCTGGCGGACATCGCCGACATCAGCCGTGGCTACGTCGACCCGGCGCGGCCGATGTTCCGGTTCAATGGCAAGCCGGCCATCGGCTTGGCGATTGCCATGCAGAAGGGTGGCAACATCCAGTCCTTCGGCAAGGCGTTGCATGAACGCATGGATGAGCTGACTGCGGACCTGCCGGTGGGCGTCGGCGTGCATAAGGTCTCCGATCAGGCCGAAGTGGTGGAGGAGGCCGTGGGCGGTTTCACCAGTGCGCTGTTCGAGGCGGTGGTCATCGTCCTGGTGGTGAGCTTTATCAGCCTCGGCATGCGCGCCGGGCTGGTGGTGGCGTGCTCGATCCCGTTGGTGCTGGCGTTGGTGTTCGTGTTCATGGAATACAGCGGTATCACCATGCAACGGGTGTCGTTGGGTGCCTTGATCATCGCGCTCGGCCTGTTGGTGGACGATGCGATGATCACCGTGGAAATGATGATCACGCGCCTGGAAAAAGGTGAAACCAAGGAGCAGGCGGCCACCTACGCCTACACCTCCACCGCGTTCCCGATGCTCACGGGCACGCTGGTGACCGTCGCAGGCTTCGTGCCGATTGGCCTCAACGCCAGTTCGGCGGGCGAGTACACCTTTACCCTGTTCGCGGTAATTGCCGTGGCCATGCTGGTGTCATGGGTGGTGGCGGTGCTGTTTGCGCCGGTTATCGGCGTGCATATCCTCAGTGCCAACGTGAAGCCGCACAATGCCGAGCCAGGACGGATCGGCCGCGCCTTCAATGGCGGCATGTTGTGGGCCATGCGCAACCGCTGGTGGGCGATCGGTATCACGGTGGCGCTGTTTGTGGCGGCGGTGTTCTCGATGCAGTTTGTGCAGAACCAGTTCTTTCCGTCGTCGGACCGCCCGGAAATTCTCGTCGACCTCAACCTGCCGCAGAATGCCTCGATCAATGAGACCCGCAAGGCCGTCGACCGCCTTGAAGCGATCATCAAGGATGACCCGGACATCCAACGCTGGAGCACCTATATCGGCCAGGGCGCGATTCGTTTCTACCTGCCCCTCGACCAGCAACTGGAAAACCCCTACTACGCGCAGTTGGTGATCGTGAGCAAAGGCCTGGAAGAGCGCGGCGCCTTGATTGCGCGCCTGCAAAAGCGCCTGCGCGATGACTTCGTCGGCATCGGCAGCTATGTGCAGCCGCTGGAAATGGGCCCGCCGGTAGGGCGGCCGATTCAGTATCGCGTGTCCGGCAAAGACACCGACCAGGTGCGCAAGCACGCTATCGAACTGGCCACTTTGCTCGACCAGAACAGCCACCTGGGCGAGATCATCTACGACTGGAACGAGCCGGGCAAAGTGTTGCGCGTGGACATCGCCCAGGACAAGGCGCGGCAACTCGGGCTGTCGTCGGAAGACGTGGCGCAGTTGATGAACAGCGTGGTCAGCGGCGCCTCGGTGACCCAGGTGCACGATGATATCTACCTGATCAACGTGGTCGGCCGCGCCGAAGATGCCGAGCGTGGCACGCCGGAAACCCTGCAGAACCTGCAGATTGTCACACCCAACGGCACCTCGATTCCGCTGCTGGCGTTCGCCACCGTGCGCTATGAGCTGGAGCAGCCGCTGGTATGGCGCCGCGACCGCAAACCGACCATTACCGTCAAGGCTTCGGTGCGCGATGAGATACAACCCACCGACCTGGTCAAACAGTTGGCGCCGACCATCGAGAAATTCAGCGCCGGGTTGCCGGTGGGCTACAAGGTCGCCACCGGTGGCACCGTGGAAGAAAGCGGCAAGGCCCAAGGCCCGATCGCCAAGGTGGTGCCGCTGATGCTGTTCCTGATGGCGACCTTCCTGATGATCCAGCTGCACAGCGTGCAGAAGATGTTCCTGGTGGCCAGTGTCGCGCCGTTGGGGTTGATCGGCGTGGTGCTGGCGTTGATTCCTACGGGTACGCCCATGGGGTTCGTGGCGATCCTGGGGATCCTGGCGCTGATCGGCATCATCATCCGCAACTCGGTGATTCTGGTGACCCAGATCGACGAGTATGAATTGGCGGGCTATACGCCCTGGGATGCCGTGGTGGAAGCCACCGAACATCGACGCCGGCCGATCTTGCTCACGGCAGCGGCGGCGAGCCTGGGCATGATCCCGATTGCGCGTGAAGTGTTCTGGGGGCCGATGGCCTACGCGATGATCGGCGGGATCATCATCGCAACATTGTTAACACTTTTGTTTTTGCCTGCGCTGTATGTGGCTTGGTACAAGATCCGGGAGCCCAAACCAGAACAGAACTGAACATGAGTCATGCCCTGCGCCACGTGTTGTTGATGTGCACCCTGTTGCTGGCACCCGTCGCCTTTGCCGGCACGGTATTGGAAAATTCCCTGTGGCGGGTCGAACTCGACCCGGCCACCCTGGCCATTCGCGTCACACCCAGCGGCCAGCCGCCGGTGCAGGCCTCCAGCGGCGTGGCCGCCCACGCCGTCAGTCAACTTTCACACAATGGCCAGCAAGCCAGTTGGCAGTGGGATGCGGGCGCCTTTCCGGTGAGCGCCACGCTCGAACAACGCGACCTGGCGTTGTCCATCCGGGCACGTGACGCCGGTACATGGCCGATTCTTCAGCAACCGGCCAGCGCCATTGGCAATGGTGTGATGTGGCCTTTGGCTGAAGGGCACTACGTATCCGCCGCTGATCCCGTATGGAGTGCTTTCCTGCTGCAACAGGGTGAGATCAATACCACCCAGGACTTGAGCTTGCCGTTGTGGGGCACGGATCACGGCGGCTTCACCTTGAACTGGCTGCTGACCAACCCCTATAACAACCGCCTGCAATGGCAGCAGGGCATGGCATTGTCCCTGGCCCATGAATTCACTGCGCTCGAGCCCTCGGCACCGATGACCCTGTTATTGCACCTGGGCGACGCCGACCCCTTGGCCGGTGCCAAGCGCTACCGCCAATGGTTGGTGGAGCAGGGGCGCTATGAACCGTTGGCGGACAAACTGCGGCACACGCCCGAGGCGCAAAAGCTGCTGGGCGCCAGCCATGTCTACCTGTGGGGCAATGACCTGCTGGCCGTGCAGGATGTGCGCGACTGGCCGCTGTTGCTCAAGCGCCTGCGCGCTCATGAACTCAAGGGTCTGTTGGACAAGGAGTCCACCCAGGTGCTGGCGCGAACCACGGCATTGAATCGCTATGAGCAAACCGTGCTGTTGCGCGGCCTCAATGCGGCAATCAACAGAAAAGCCCGGCAGAGCTGGCAGGTGGATGCACCCGATATGACCCGACTCGCCGCCCGCTATGGCGAGCTGCGCAACGAGCTGGCCGTGGCGTTTGCCGGCGCCTTGCGCGACCACCCTGAAACCTGGGGCAACCAGACGGTCCGGGCGCTGCGCGACGCCGGGCTGCAACGCGTGTTGCTGACCCTCGGCGAAGGCTGGGAAGGCGGTCTCTGGCATCCTGAAACGATGCGTGCCGGCGTCGACGCCGGTTACCTGATGGCGCCGTACGACTCCTATGAAACCGCCTTGTCAGCCACGGAAAACCCGGACTGGACCACCGCCCATTTGGGCAACAAGGCCTACCGCGACTGCGCGATTGTGTTGAAAAGCGGCAAACTGAAAACCGGCTTCCAGCAATCCGGCCACTACACCGACCCGCGCTGCGTTCGGCCTTTGCTGGAAGCCCGAGTGAAGGCCATCCAGGCCAAGGCCGGGTTCAATGCCTGGTTCCTCGACGCCTATGCCACCAGCATGGTCTTCGACAGCTACCGCGATGGCGCCACGATGACCCAGGCGCAAAATGCCGAAGGCAATATCGACGCCTCACGCTGGCTCAACACGGTGCTCAAACTGCCTGCCGGCTCCGAAGACGGCAATGCCATTACCGCACAGGGGATCCTGTTCGCCCATGGCATGCAGACGCCGGTGATCGGTTGGGGGGACCGCCAGATGACCCAGGACAAACAGTCGCCTTATTACGTGGGCAACTGGTATCCACCGGAAGAACCGACGGTGTTCTTTAAACCAGTGCCGCTCAACGAGCCGTTGCGCAGCGTATATTTCGCGCCGACCATGCGCCTGCCGTTGTATCAGGCGGTATTTCACGGCTCGGTGATCACCACCCATCACTGGCTGTTCGACAGCTTGAAACTGAGCAATGTCAGGGCTGAGAACGAGCTCACCCAACTGCTCTACAACGTGCCGCCGCTGTATCACCTGAGCGCCTCGACGGTTAAACAGCGGTTACTGGTGATGGTGCGTCAGGATCGGTTTTTTCGGCCATTGCATCAGCGCCTGGCGACTCAGGCCCTGACGGATTTCCATTGGCTGACGGCGGACCGGCAGGTGCAGCAGACCACCTTTGCGGATGGGACACGGTTAGTGGCCAACTTTGCCGCCGAGGAAAAGGACGGGTATGCGGGGCGCAGTGTGACGGCGCTGGTGGCGGGCGAAAAACCGGTGGTGTATCAGGTGTATCAGGTGGATCAGGGCCGCCTGTGAGGCCATCGGGAGCAAGCCCCCTCCCACACTTGGCTGTGTTCACACATCTAAATGTGGGAGGGGGCTTGCTCCCGATAGCGTCAGATCCGGCAACAAAAATCTATCGCTTGCGCCACACACTCGCCAACCAAGGCTGCTGCTCCCGAGGCAACCCCGTCGGCCGGTAGTAATGCTCCAGCTCCACAAAGCCCGCCGCCGTCAGCAACGCCCGCCATGCCTCCAGGTCGTGATAAGACCCATACCGTGGCCCATTCCAGCCCTCCTGGTTTTCACCCCGAGGGTTGGAGCTGAACAGCACGCCCGCCGGCTTCAGCGCGGCATGCAGTTGCTTGAGCACACGAGGCAGTTCCTGCTTGGGAATATG
This sequence comes from Pseudomonas sp. Q1, assembly GCF_009935975.1. Taxonomy (NCBI): domain Bacteria; kingdom Pseudomonadati; phylum Pseudomonadota; class Gammaproteobacteria; order Pseudomonadales; family Pseudomonadaceae; genus Pseudomonas; species Pseudomonas sp. Q1. Next base: position 162,499 of record NZ_QODI01000001.1, read on the forward strand.
GAACAGCACGGCATTGGCAAAGACCCCATCGAAGCGTTCGGCGGGCAGATCCAGCTTGAGGAAGTCCTGCTGCAATACCTCACAGCCGCTGTCTTGCCGCGCCATCTGCGCAAACCGCTCGGAGCCATCGAGCCCTACGGCGATATGGCCCAAGCGCGTGAAGGTCTGCAGATCCCGCCCCGGCCCGCAGCCGAAGTCCAGCACGGTAAACGGCGCCGTGCCCTGGAGATGCCGCAGCAAGGCATCGGTATTCTGGCTGACATCGTGATCGCGGGTGCCTTCACGGAAGTCTTCGGCCACCTTGTTGTAGTGGCCGAGTGTGGTGGAGGTGATCTGGTCGAGGTCGTCGGGCTTGAGGATCATGACAGGCAATACCGAATGCTGGGATACGCCGACTATACCTCACCGTTTGTTGAGTACCCGCGCCAGGCGATCTCCACCCAATTGAATCACTGCCACCAGTACCACCAGCAATACGATCACCGTCAGCATGATCTGCGTGTCAAAACGCTGATAGCCATAGCGGTACGCAATATCCCCCAAGCCCCCTGCGCCTATCGCCCCGGCCATGGCGGACGAGTTGATCATGGTCACCAGAGTGATGGTGAACCCGCCGACAATCCCCGGCAGTGCCTCGGGCAACAGCACGTGCCAGATGATGTGCCAGCGCCGGCAGCCCATGGCCTGGGCGGCTTCGATCAAGCCGTGGTCGACCTCGCGCAGGCTCACCTCGGCGATGCGCGCAAAGAACGGCGTGGCGGCGATGGTCAGTGGCACCACGGCCGCCCACACGCCATAGGTGGTGCCGACAATCAGCCGGGTGAACGGGATCAACGCCACCATCAGAATCAGAAATGGAATAGAGCGGAACAGATTGACGAACGCGCCCAGCACGCGGTTCAACGCCGGTGCCTGGTAGATTCCGCCCTTGTCGCTGGTGACCAGGAATACCGCCAGCGGAATCCCCACCAGCAAGGCGATCAACGATGACACACCCACCATCAACAAGGTGTCGATGGCGCCCTGCAACAAACGATCAAACCACATAACCCAGCACCTCCACCTGTTGCGCCCAATTCCCGGCACGCTGGCGCAGCTCCGCAGCGTTGTGGGGCGAGCCACTCACCGCCAGCAGCAGTTGCCCCAGGGCATGCCCTTGAATACGTTCCACGCCGCCTTGCAGCAAGCGCACACGCCCGCCGAGAGCGCCAAACAGCGCGGCCAGGTCGGGTTCATCGTGGGCGCTGCCGGTGAACTGCAAGCGCAACACCAGTGCAGCGTCAGCCGAGGCCTGGGTGGCTTGCAAACGATCCTGCAGTTCTTGCGGCAGCCCGTGTTGCAGCGGCTCCAACAGGGTTTTGCTGACCTCGTGCTGCGGGTTGCCGAACACTTGCCACACCGGGCCTTGTTCGACGATGCGCCCGTGTTCCAGCACGACCACGCGGTCGCAGATCTCGCGGATCACCGCCATCTCATGGGTGATCAACACAATGGTCAGGCCCAGGCGCTGGTTGATCTCGCGCAGCAGGCCGAGAATCGATTGGGTGGTCTCCGGGTCGAGGGCCGAGGTGGCTTCGTCGCACAGCAGAATCTCGGGGTCGTGCACCAATGAACGGGCGATGCCCACGCGCTGTTTTTGCCCTCCGGACAGTTGCGCCGGGTAGCTGTGGTGTTTGTCCTTGAGGCCCACCAGTTCCAGCAGCTCGCGGACCTTTTGCTCACGCTGCGGCTTGGGGATGCCGGCCACCTTGAGCGGCAACTCGACGTTCTGCCAGACGGTCTTGGCCGACATCAAATTGAAGTGCTGGAAGATCATGCCGATGCGCCGACGCAGCGCCACCAGTTGGTCCTCGTCGTACCCGCCGATGTCCACCTGATCGATCAGCACGCGCCCGCTGCTGGGTTGCTCCAGGCGGTTGATGGTGCGGATCAACGAAGATTTACCGGCGCCGCTGCGGCCGATGATGCCGAACACTTCGCCGCGCTGGATGGCCAGGTCGATACCTTGCAGGGCATGCACGCTGCCGTCATAGGTTTTGCCCAAGTTGATAAAACGCACATGGGCGCGGTTCAGGTCGGGGTGCAGTACGGTCTGGCTGGCATCCCTGGGCGGTGTGCCCAGGTCGCGCAGCTGGCGGTTGGCGGCGGTCATCTTCAGCCTTCCCAGCCGACTTGGTAGAGCTTGCCGAGGGATTTATCCAGGGCGGCGCGCACGACCGGCGAATGTTGGTAGATATCGACGAATTTGATCACCCGTGGATCGGTTTTGCTTTTCGGCTGGATCACAAACTGGATCACGTATTCCGGGTGGTCGAGGCCGTCGAACAGCAAGGCCGATTCGGCATCGAAGGTCTTGGACAGGCGGATATACGCCGGGTAGCCCTGTACCAGATCGGCGTCGTCATAGGCGCGCACCAGTTGCACGGCTTCCACTTGCAGGATCTTGATCTTTTTCGGGTTGGCGATGATGTCTTCTTCGGTGGCCTTGTAGCCCACGCCCGGCTTGAGGGTGATCAACCCGGCCTTGGCCAGCAGCTGCAGGCCCCGCCCGCTGTTGATCGGGTCGTTGGCGATGGCCACGCTGGCGCCCTGGGGCAGGTCATCGAAGCGTTTGTACTTTTTCGAGTACAGGCCGACGTTGTTGATGATGCCCGGCGCATAGGGCACCAGGTCAAAACCGGCGGCGGCCTTGGCATTTTCCAGGAACGGGATGTGCTGGAAGTAATTCACGTCGATATCACCGGCAGCCAGGCTGACGTTGGGCGCGATCCAATCGGTGAACTCGACCAGTTCGACTTTCAGCCCCTGCTTGCCGGCTTCGGCCACGGCGGCCTCGAGGGGAATCGCGAAGGCGGCGGTGGTGCCGATTTTCAGCGGTGCATCGGCGGCGAACACCGTCGCGCTGAACAGGCCGAAGGCCAGGGCCAGTGCTTTGACTGGGTGGGTGAGCAGTGTTTTTTTCATAAGATGTTTCCAGTCATAAGGTATGGGTGCAAACCATGGAGACTCAGTGTGGGAGGTGGCTTGCTCCCGATTGCGGTGGCTCAGTTGATAAATCTGGTGGCTGATACATCGCTATCGGGGGCAAGCCCCCTCCCACACTGTTTGCTCACATTTTTGGTTCAGTGGCGGTAGGTGGATCCTGTGTGTTGTTCGGGTAAGCGTGGCGTGCCGTGGAACACCTTTTCTCTTAGCGTTCCAGCCTCGTACGCGGTTTTGTAGGACCCACGCCTTTGCAACTCCGGCACCACCAGATCAATGAAATCCACATAGCTTTCCGGCGTCACAATCCGCGTCAGGTTGAAGCCATCCAGCCCGGTTTCGCTGATCCAGGATTCCAGTTCATCGGCGACCTGTTCCGGCGAGCCGACCAGGGTGATGTAGCGGCCACCCAGGGCGTGTTGCTCGAGCAATCTGCGCCGTGTCCAATCGTTGTTCTGCAGATTCTTGGTCGCCGACTGGATGGCATTGCTCTTCACGTACTGGATCGGTTCGTCGAGTTCGTATTGGGCAAAATCAATCGCGGTGGACGCCGAGAAATGCGCCACGCCGGCTTCCGCGCTGGCGTAGCTCAGGTATTCGGCGTGCTTGGCCCAGGCCTGCGCTTCGGTGGCGCCAACGATCACGTTGAGGCCCATGAAAACCTTGATGTCATCCGGGTTGCGCCCGGCCTCGACCGCGCTGGCGCGCACCTTGTCCACCTGGGCCTTGGTCGCCGGCTTGTTCTGCCCGCTGATGAACACGCACTCGGCGTGACGCCCGGCGAACAGCAAACCACGCTCGGAGCTGCCGGCCTGGAACAGCACCGGCGTGCGCTGCGGCGAGGGTTCGCACAAGTGATAACCCTCTACCTGATAAAACTCGCCGTGGTGCTCGACCTTGTGCACCTTGCCCGGCTGCGCATACACCCGCGCCTGCGGATCGTTAAGCACGGCGTCATCCTCCCAACTGCCTTCCCAGAGCTTGTAGAGCACCTCCAGGTATTCGTCGGCCTGGTCGTAGCGCCGGTCATGCTCGGCCTGCTCGGTGAGGCCCATGGCCTTGGCGGCGCTGTCGAGGTAGCCGGTGACGATGTTCCAGCCCACCCGGCCCCGGCTCAGGTGGTCGAGGGTGGACATGCGTCGGGCGAACAGGTACGGCGGCTCGTAGGTCAGGTTGGCCGTCAGGCCGAAGCCGAGATGGTGCGTCACGGCGGCCATGGCCGACACCAGCAACAGAGGGTCGTTGACCGGTAGCTGAATCGACTCTTTGAGCGGCACATCGATGGAGTTCTGGTAGACGTCGTACACGCCGACGATGTCGGCGATGAACAAACCGTCGAACAGACCGCGCTCCAGGGTCTTGGCCAGTTCGGTCCAGTACTCGAGGGTTTTGTACTGCGTCGAGTTGTCCCGTGGATGCGTCCACAGGCCGTGGTTGATATGCCCGATGCAGTTCATGTTGAAGGCATTGAGCAGGATTTTCTTTTTCACTGTTTCAGGCGCGGGCATCAGATCGTCCCCCGCAATGGCGGGTTTTCATCATTGAGGTAGTAATTGCCCACCGCGTGATACTTCCAGCGCACCGGGTCGTGCAGGGTGTGCACGCGGGCGTTGCGCCAGTGCCGGTCGAGGCCATGCTCGGCCAGTGTGGCCTGGCTGCCGGCCAGTTCGAACAGCGTGCTGCCGGCGGCCAGGGAAATCTCGGTGCTCAAGGCCCGCACTTCGGCGACGGCGATGGAGGCGGCGGCAACGCTCTGGGCATTGCTGTCGGCCTGGGCGCGGTCAAGAAATTCGCCCGAGCGCTCCAGCAGTGCCTCGGCGGCGTGCAGGCGGGTGCTCAGGTGGCCGAAGCTTTTCAGGGTCAGCGGGTCTTCGCTGGCCTTGTCGTTGCCGGAGTCGATCCACGGCCGGGTCTTGGTGCGCACAAAGTGCAATGCATCTTCGAAGGCGGCGCGGGCGATGCCGGTGTCGATGGCCGCATGCAGGATCTGCGCGAGCGGGCCGACGGCGGTCGGGCGTTCGAAGGCGCTCTGGAACGCGACCACATCTTGCGCCGCGACCCACACGTTATCGAATACCACCGAACCGCTGCCGGTGGTGCGCTGGCCGAAGCCGCTCCAGTCATCAATCACGCTCAGGCCTTCGCTGTCGCGGGGGACAAATGCCAGTTGCTGTACGCCGTGTTCATCCACTACCGAGGTGGGAATGCGCTGGGCGTAGATCGCGCCGGTCGAGTAGAACTTGCGTCCGTTGATGCGAAAGCCTTCACCGTCGCGGGTGAGGCTCGTCACGCGGTCATGCGCGGTCTTGGTGCCCAATTCCGCCAGGGCGTTGCCAAACCGCTGGCCGGCCAGCACCTCGGCGTACAGGCGTTTTTGCTGGGCCGGGCTGCCGTTCACCCGCAGCACTTCCAGCGCATAGAAATGGTTCTGCGGAATCTGGCCCAGTGACGCATCGGCCTGGGCTATCAGCGCGATGACCTTGGCCAGGGTGACGTTGGACACGCCCGCGCCACCGTAGGCCTTGGGTACGCTGATACCCCACAGGCCGGAGCGGGAAAACACGTCCAGTTCGGGCAAGGGCAGGCGGCGTTCACGGTCGCGCTGGGCGCTGTCGCGGCGAAAGTCTTCGGCCAGGTCGCTGGCGACAATAAGGGCTTGTTCATCGCTGGTGATAACCGCGACGTTTGTAGAGACAGTCATGTGTGTTCTCCAGAAGCTCGTGGAAAAAGTGTTCTGGTCGGTCAAATCCAGGAGTGACGAGCAGGCAAGGTGCCGTTCAATCGATAGGCGCCGATCGCGTGATATTTCCAGCGCACCGGGTCATGCAGGGTGTGCACCCGGGCATTGCGCCAGTGGCGATCGAGGTTGAATTCGGCGAGGGTGGCGCGGCTGCCGGCCAGTTCGAAGAGTTTTTCGCTGACCAGCAGCGACACTTCGGTGGTCAGCACTTTCGCCTCGGCCACGGCAATCGAAGCCCGGGCAGCCGATTGCGCGGTGATCGGCGCGGCACTCACTTCATCCAGCACTTTGCCGGCCTTGCGCAGCAGCGCTTCGGCGGCGTGCAGTTCGATTTTCAGCTTGCCGATATCGGCGATCACGTACAGGTCATCGCTGGCGCGCTCGACCTTGGCATCGATCCACGGGCGTGAGCGTTCGCGCACGAAAGCCAGGGTGTCGTCGAGTGCACCCCGGGCAATGCCGGCGTCGATGGCGGCCTGGATCAACTGTGAAACAGCGCCCTGGATATTCGGCTTCTCGCCGATGCGCCAGTTGTCGACCACCAGCTCTGCGTCCACCGGCACCCGGTCCAGCAGCACCGTGCCGCTGGCGGTGGTGCGTTGGCCGAAGCCCGACCAATCATCGACGATACGCAGCCCTTCGGTGCCGCGGCGCACGAATGCCATGACCTGTTTGCCGTCTTCGTTCAGGGCTTTGATCGCGACCCAATGGGCAAACAATGCGCCGGTGGAATAGAACTTCTGGCCGCTGATGACGTAACCCTCGCCCTCGGCGGTGATGCGCGCCTTGAGTTCCAGGGTGTTTCGGGTGCCACGTTCCGGGCCGCCATTACCGATGCGCCAGCCGTCGAGCACGCTTTGGAACAGCTGCTTCTTCTGGCGCTCGGTGGCGGTGCCCTGCAACAGATACAGGATGCCGAAGTGGTTTTGCGGGATCTGCCCGAGGGCCGGGTCCGCCGCGCTGATGATCGCGAACACCTCGGCCAGGGTCACGAATGACACCTGCGGGCCGCCGTATTCACGGGGAATGGAAATACTGCCCAGCCCACTGCGGGTGAACTGTTCGATCTGCGCCCATGGCAACTGGCGCTGCCGGTCGCGCTTGGCGGCCTGCAGGCGTGCGGCCTCGGCCAACTCGTGGGCTGCCTCCAGCGCCTGGGCGTCGCTGCGCAGCACGGTGGCCGGCAACAACAGTGGGGCTACGTCCAGATCACTCTGGAGGGGTGTTAGAGCCAAATTAGACATCAGCGCCGCTCCTTGGCTGCACGTAATGCCCTGGCGTTATGCACCGGGGTAATTCTGACCATACCGACCTCGCATTCAATGAAATAAAAACAGAAAAATCAGAGATGTCCGGTGGTCCGGTGCATATACCCTAAGCGCCTTTATTTTTTAAATAAACTAACTTTTAGGAATATGCATAGAAGGGCTGTCACCCAGGCTCGCAGGGTGAGCCGGGGTGACGCGGTTGATAGATCGTCGCAGCCCTGGCCGGGCGGGCCGGCGCCGGTGCGGCACAGGCGGCAATGTTCAAGGTGCGGCTCGGGGCCCAGCGTGAATTATTGCCGACGCGATCGAGAATGCAGTAGGTCACCTCCAATCGGCTGTCATCACCCGCTTCGACAATCACGGTTGAAGGCACCCAGACTTGCACCGCCAGGCCAATGCCTTTGGCCTGGATTTTCGGCAGGTCCATCCGTACGTCGCCCCAGCGCAGGGTAATGGCGTCGCCGCAGGCCATGTTCAGGTAAGGCTCGATGGCCAGCGGGATGCCACGCCGGACCTGGCTTGGGTTGACGCCGTAGCGGCGGATGGTATCGGGCAGCCCGACGGGGGCGAGGTTTTGGTTCTCGTCGCTGAACAGCGCCGAAGGCAGGCCGCCCGGGTAGTTGGTCTTGACCCGTACATGGGTGATCGCAGAGCGTGCTGGGCCGTAGCCGACTTGCATGACTTGGTAATGAACCTGGGCCTGGCCATCCAGCACAAAGCTTTCCGGAACACGCAGGTGGGTTGGCGTACCCACCTTGCAGGCGGTGATGCGCCGTGAGGCGGTAAAGCAGTTGTTCCAGAACAATTCGATCAGGTCGCCTTCCTCCATCCCGGGGTAGGGCGCGATGTCCACCTGCAATTGGGCGGCGGCGAGGGCGTTGATGCCATGCCGTTGCGCCTGAGGCAGGGTCGGAGCGGTGAGCATGGCCGGGGTTGCAGTGCGCGTCATAAGTAATCTCCTTGATGCAGCCAGCAGCAATCGTTCCAGCACCGATGACGCGGTTGCGCGCAGGGTGCCGAAAGGAACGATTCAGTGAATAGCCGGGATAGGATCCAATCCTCTGGGCGCTAGATAAGAGGGTTGGCCAGGAGGCGTCAATGGCGGCACAGGGCTAAACGGCGGGTTGGAGCAGATTCAGAAAGGGCTGACCGGGGGAGGGATTTTAAGAGGCGGACGGCGGGGTGTTTTGCCGTTGTATTCAAGCCGCCTTTGTAGGCTCCGCTGACCTGTAGTGAGCGGGCTTGCCCCGCGCTGGGCTGCGTAGCGGCCCCAAATTTTTGGGAGCGCTGCGCACTCCAGCGGGGGCAAGCCCCCTCACTACAGGTGTTGCAGTGTCAGTGGGCGAGAAACTTGCTCAGGAACTGTTTGGTGCGTTCTTCCTTGGGGTTGGCAAACAGCGCTTTGGCTTCACCTTGTTCCACGATCACGCCCTTGTCGAAGAAGATCACTCGATTGGCCACGTCCCGAGCAAAACTCATTTCGTGGGTGACGATCACCATGGTGCGGTTTTCTTCGGCGAGGCTGCGGATAGTCGCCAGTACTTCGCCCACCAGTTCCGGGTCGAGGGCCGAGGTGGGTTCATCGAACAGGATCACCTCCGGCTCCATGGCCAGCGCACGGGCAATCGCCACGCGCTGCTGCTGGCCACCGGACAAACGTCTGGGGTACGACGCTTCCTTGCCCGCCAGGCCAACCCTGGCCAATAGCTTGCGACCCAACTCGGTCGCCGCTTCGCGTGGCATCTTCTTGACCACTATCGGCCCTTCGATGACGTTTTCCAGCGCTGTGCGGTGGGGGAACAGGTTGAAGTTCTGGAACACAAAACCCACGTGCTGGCGCAAACGTCGCACCAGGCCCTGTTGCTGGTTGAGCGGCTTGCTGCCGTCGATCTCGATATCACCGACCTTGATGCGGCCGCTGGTGGGTTCTTCGAGGAAGTTCAGGCAGCGCAGGAAGGTGGTCTTGCCGGAACCGCTAGGGCCGATGATAGCGACGACTTCGCCTTCCTTGACCTCAAGGTCGATGCCGTTGAGCACCACCTGACCGTTGAATTGTTTGGTCAGTTTTTCAACCACGATCATGCTTCAAGACTCCAGGTCATGCCGGTTGACCCGGTCTTCCAGGCGATTTTGAAAATGCGCCAGGATGCTTGCCAGTATCCAGTAGATCAGGGCTGCGGACAGGTACATGGTGAAAATTTCGAAGGTGCGCGCCGACACCAGTTGTGCCTGGCGAAACAGCTCGGGCACCTGGATGGTGGCGGCCAGCGCCGTGTCCTTGACCAGCGAAATAAAGCTGTTGCCCAACGGCGGTAGCGCCGTGCGCATGGCCTGCGGCAGGATGGCCCGGCGCAGCGTCTGTGCACGGGTCATGCCGATACTGGCGGCCGCTTCCCATTGGCCGCGCTCGATGGAGGCGATGGCGGCACGCAGGATTTCACAGGCATACGCGGCCATGTTCAGCGAAAAGCCGATCAGCGCCGCCGGGATCGGGTCCAGCTCGATGCCCACTTGCGGCAAGCCGTAGTAGATCAGGAACAGTTGCACCAGCAAGGGCGTGCCGCGAAAGAACGAGACATAGACCCGGGCGGTCCAGCTCAACAGCTTGAAGCGCGACAGGCGCATCAAGGCCAGGCCGAAGCCCAGCAGCAAGCCGAAAAACATCCCGCCGAGGCTGAGAATCACCGTGTAGTACGCGCCCTTGAGCAGAAAGGGCGCGGAGTCCAGCGCGAGTTGGAAACCTGCTTCCATTATTCGGTGACGTCAGCGTTGAAGTATTTCTCGGACAGCTTCTTCAAGGTGCCGTCGGCGCGCAGCTTGTCGAGGGCCTTGTTCACGGCGTCGAGCAATTCAGGCTCACCTTTGCGCAGGGCGATACCGGCTTCCTGACGGGAGAAAGCAGGGCCGGCAGCGGCGGTGTCCGTGGCTTTCTTGGCGTACTCCAGAGCGGCCAGACGGTCGATCAGGATGGCGTCGGTACGGCCGATGCGCAGGTCCTGGAACTTGGTCGGGTCATCGTTGTAGGTCTTGATGATGGCTTTGGGTTGGTTGTCCTTGAGCCATTGCTCGTAGTTGGTGCCCAGGCCCACACCGACTTTCTTGCCGGCCAGGTCGTCGGCGCTCTTGATGGTGTCGACATTTTTCTTCAGGGTCAGCGCCTGGATACCTGAGACGGTGTAGGGCTTGGAGAAGTCGTACTTCTTCTTGCGCTCTTCGGAGATGGTCACTTGGTTGACCACAGCGTCAAGGCGCTTGGATTCCAGGGCGGCGAGGATGCCGTCCCATGGGGTGGCTTGCAGCTTGACCTTGACGCCCAGCTCCTTGGCCAGCGCTTCGGACAGTTCGACTTCGAAGCCGCTGAGCTTGCCGCTTTCATCGACAAAGCTGAACGGCGGGTAGGTGCCTTCCAGGCCGATCTTGATCTCGCCCGCTTTCTTGATGGTGTTCAACTGCTCGCCGGCAACCGCCTGGCCCATCCAACCGGCGCCCAGCGCCAGACCTAAAGTGCCAACCAGCAACGTGCGACGCAATACGGAAATAGTCATGAAGAGCCCCTGTGTTTTTATGTTGAGCGAAGCAGGTGACGCAGTAGGCGTATCGTGCCTTAAAGCGCACTGCGCGTCTTCGCCTGCGGCGCGACTATAAAGTCTGTTTTTAAGACTTGAAAATAATATAAATTTAATTTGATATTCTTTTTTTGAATATGAGGCTGTTTTAAAATGTGGGAGGGGGCTTGCTCCCGATACCAGTGTGTCAGTCAGCACATATCTGTCTGACAGACCGCTATCGGGAGCAAGCCCCCACATTTAGCCCACATTCGGTCCGCGTTTATTCAGTTGAACACCGCGTCATAGGCAAACAACGCCGGCGCCCCACCGGTATGCAGGAAAATGATCGGCCCGTCCTCGAAGCGCTGACGCCCGATGCCGTCCAGCAAACCTGCCATGGCCTTGCCAGTGTAGACCGGGTCCAGCAGCAGGCCTTCCTGGCTCGCCAATAGCTTGAGCGCTGAAAGGGTGCCGGCGTTCGGTTCGCCATAACGGGGGCCGAAGTATTCGTCCCACAGAATGACCTTGAACGCTTCGGGAATACCCACACCAAGCAACTCGGCAGTGCGTTCGGCCAAGCCCTGGACTTTGGGGCGCTGGGCTTCGTCGGTGCGCGATACGGTGACGCCGACTACCGGCAAATCCGGCAGGGCTTCACTCAACGCCAAGGCCAGGCCGCTGTGGGTGCCTGCGCTGCCTGAGGCCAGCACCACGGCGGCGAATTTTATGCCGCTGTCTTCAATCTGCGCAGCCAGTTCCAGCCCGGCACGTACATAACCCAGTGCGCCGAGGGCATTAGAGCCGCCAATGGGCACCAGGTACGGCTTCTTGCCGTTGCTGCGCAGGCGCTCGGCGAGGGCGTCGAGCTGTTCGTCGGCGTGGTCGAGGTTCTCCACCAATTCGACTTTGGCGTCGAACAGGTCCAGCAATAGCCGGTTGCCGTTGCCCAGGTAGTTGGGGTCTTCGGTGCCGGTCGGGTTTTCCAGCAAGGCCACGCAACCCAGGCCCAGTTTGGCGGCGAGAGCGGCGGTCTGGCGTACGTGGTTGGACTGGATGGCGCCGGCGGTCACCAGGGTGTCGGCGCCTTGGGCGATGGCATCGGCTGCCAGGTATTCAAGCTTGCGCAGCTTGTTGCCGCCCATGGCCAGGGGCGTCGTGTCGTCGCGTTTGACGTAGATATCCCTGCCCAGCCAGGCCGACAGCCGCTCGAGTTTTTCCAGGGCAGTGGCGCCGCCCAGCAGTTCCAGACGGTTAAAGCGGTCGAGCTGTTGTTTGATCATGGCTACGCACGGTGGCTAAGTAATGAGGCGACTATAGGCAGGCACTTTTCAACGGGCAACCGTCAATCGCTTATGCCGTATGGTTCTTAGTATCGCACCATTGGTTCTTAAGGGCGGCCAGGGTGCATATCGTAAAGTGAGCGCCATTACGTCAGGAGTGAATACCGTGAGTGAGCGTTCCAGTCATTGGCAATTGCAGACCATCGTCAGCCAGCTGCGTAGCGCCCGGGACCAGTGGCGCACCCGCAATGGCCGGCTGAGCGGCGAGCATGGCGGCCGCGAATTACCTTCCCGCGACGCCGTGGCGCAGATCCTCGAAGCGCTGTGCGGTGCGCTGTTTCCCATGCGCCTGGGGCCGGTGGATCTGCGTGAGGAAAGTGAAGATTTTTACGTCGGCCATACCCTGGACGTCGCGCTCAATGCCTTGCTTGCCCAGGCCCGCCTGGAGCTGCGCTATGCCGCGCGCCAAGGCGGCCAGGATGACAGCCAGGTCGACGCCCTGGCCATCCGGTTGATCCAGGATTTCGCGCTGGCCTTGCCGTCCCTGCGCAGCCTGTTGGACACCGATGTGCTGGCCGCTTACCACGGCGATCCAGCCGCACGCAGTGTGGACGAAGTACTGCTGTGCTACCCCGGCATCCTGGCGGTGATTCACCACCGCCTGGCGCACCATCTGTACCGCGCCGGCCTGCCTTTGCTGGCGCGCATCAGCGCCGAGATTGCCCACTCGGCCACCGGCATCGATATCCACCCCGGCGCGCAGATCGGCCCGAGTTTCTTTATCGACCATGGGACCGGGGTGGTGATCGGCGAGACCGCGATCATTGGTGAGCGTGTGCGCATCTACCAGGCGGTGACGCTGGGAGCCAAGCGCTTTCCGGCGGATGAGGATGGGCAATTGCAGAAGGGCCATCCGCGTCATCCGATCGTCGAGGACGATGTGGTGATCTATGCCGGGGCGACGATCCTTGGGCGTATCACCATCGGCAAGGGCTCGACCATTGGCGGCAATGTGTGGCTGACCCGCAACGTGCCGGCCGGGGCGAACATCACCCAGGCCAATCTGCAACATGATGACGGCTCGCAGAAATAAGCCGCACTTGGACTGAATGTGGGAGGGGCGGTGCGACGATTCGACTTGCTCCCGATAGCGGTCTGTAGTCAGTGCATGTGTTGGCTGACCCAGCACTATCGGGAGCAAGCCCCCTCCCACATGGGGAATAACATTCCAATTCACTCTGCAGTCGCTGAACGAATTGTCTCGCCTGAGCGTCATACCGATCCCTGAGATAGTGTAGGAATTACCTACCACTCAGCCCTGCGATTAGTCCCGGACCGCCGATTCATGTTTAACTTGAACGTTCGTTCAAGTTAAAACCGGTGGTTCGCTGCCCGCTCACAACAGGAGGCTTACCTTTGCTGAGTCCGTTATTTCCAGCCACAACCCGTGTCGCCGGGGTGCATCGTTCATGAGTGCATCGTCCACCCCATCCAGTGGCCTGGTGCGCATGAATGCGCCCGTTTTCTACTTTGCCGCAACCGCCATTCTGCTGTTTGGCGTCACTGTCATCGCTATCCCGCAACAGGCCGGTGCCTGGTTGCTGGCGGCGCAAAACTGGGCGGCCAACACGGTCGGCTGGTACTACATGCTGGCGATGACGCTGTATCTGGTCTTCGTGGTGGTCACCGCGCTATCGGGCTACGGCAAGATAAAACTCGGTGCCGACCACGACGAGCCCGAGTTCAGCTACCTGTCCTGGGCCGGCATGCTGTTCGCCGCCGGGATCAGCATCACGTTGTTCTTCTTCTGCGTGTCGGAACCCTTGACGCACCTGGTGCAACCGCCGCAAGGCGCGCCGATGAATGCCGATGCCGCGCGCCAGGCCATGCAGATCCTGTTTCTGCACTGGGGCCTGCATGGCTGGGGCGTGTTCGCCTTTGTCGGCATGGCCCTGGCGTATTTCGCCTACCGGCATAACCTGCCGCTGGCGTTGCGTTCGGCGCTGTATCCGCTGATCGGCAAGCGCATCAACGGCCCCATCGGCTACGCGGTGGATGGCTTCGGCATCATCGCAACGGTGTTCGGCCTGGGGGCCGACATGGGCTTCGGGGTGCTGCACCTCAACTCGGGCCTGGACTACCTGTTCGGCATCGCTCACACCCAGTGGATTCAGGTCGGCCTGATCACGCTGATGATGGGCGCGGCGATCATCGTGGCCGTGGCCGGTGTGGACAAGGGCGTGCGCGTGATGTCCGACATCAACATGCTGCTGGCCTGTGCGCTGCTGCTGTTCGTGTTGTTTGCCGGGCCTACCCAGCACCTGCTCAATACGCTGATCCAGAACGTCGGTGACTACCTCGGCGCGTTGCCGACCAAGAGTTTCGACGTGTATGCCTACGACAAGCCCAGCGACTGGCTGGGCGGTTGGACGGTGTTCTACTGGGCCTGGTGGATTGCATGGTCGCCCTTCGTGGGCCTGTTTATCGCACGGATTTCCCGTGGCCGGACCATTCGTGAGTTTGTGTTCGGTGTGCTGCTGATCCCGTTGGGTTTCACCCTGGCCTGGATGTCGATTTTCGGCAACAGCGCCATCGATCAAGTGCTCAACCACGGTATGGCGGCGCTCGGTCAGTCGGCCATTGATGAGCCCTCGATGAGCCTCTACCTCCTGCTGGAAACCTACCCGTGGAGCAAAACCGTCATCGCCGTCACGGTGTTTATCAGCTTCGTGTTCTTCGTGACCTCGGCCGACTCCGGCACCGTGGTGCTGTCGACCCTGTCGTCCAAGGGCGGCAGCGCCGATGAAGACGGGCCGAAATGGCTGCGGGTGTTCTGGGGCGCGATGACCGCGCTGGTCACCAGTGCCTTGCTGTTTGCCGGCAGTATCGATTCGCTCAAGTCGGCAGTGGTGCTGACCTCGTTGCCGTTCTCGTTGATCCTGCTGCTGATGATGTGGGGGCTGCACAAGGCCTTTTACCTGGAGTCGCAGAAGCAGATCGCCCAGTTGCATTCGCTGGCGCCGGTGTCGGCGGCGCGTAAAGGCCGGGGGGGTTGGCGCCAGCGCTTGAGCCAGGCGGTGCACTTCCCATCACGAGATGAGGTATACCGCTTCCTCGACACCACCGTGCGCCCGGCCATTGAAGAAGTGACGGCGGTATTTGTCGAGAAGGGCTTGAACGTGGTCACGCAGCCGGACCCGGCCAATGACAGCGTCAGCCTGGAGATCGGTCATGGCGAGGAGCGCCCGTTTGTTTACCAGGTGCAGATGCGCGGCTACTTCACGCCGTCGTTTGCCCGTGGTGGCATGGGCAAGAAAGAGATCAACAACCGCCGCTATTACCGCGCCGAAGTGCACTTGAGCGAAGGCAGCCAGGACTACGACCTGGTGGGCTATACCAAGGAGCAGATCATCAACGACATCCTCGACCAGTACGAGCGACACCTGCAGTTCCTGCATCTGGTGCGTTAGCCTGAAAGTCCAGAGGAGTCCCCGCAAAGCCCCGTTCTACGGGGCTTTCTTAAACTTAATTTCATCCGTCAAAGCTGCATTTTGACTCCGAACTGTCATCTCGCCACTGCGTAATTGTGTGAAGCGTTTGACGCTTTCATTTCAGAACAGTGACGGAGACAGGTACCGATGAAGACGTTATTAAGCCCCATGGTGGGTGTCGCCGTGGCGAGCTTTATGCTGTCCGCCCATGCCGATTTTGTCGATGACAGCCACGCCGATGTGACCCTGCTCAACCGCTATCTCAACCAGCAGGGGCGTGATGTGGTGAACAGCAATGCCAAGGCCCATAGCATTCGCGATTGGGGCCAGGGGTTCGAGTTCAACTTCAAGTCCGGCTACACCGAAGGCCCGGTGGGTTTTGGCCTGGACCTGCAGGCATTCTACGGTTTGAAGCTGGACTCCGGTGGTGACCTCAACGACAAGGATCACCAGGGCCGCTACCCCGGCAGTATGTTCCCGCTGGACAACGGCAAGTCCGCCGACCAGTTCGGCGTGTTGAGCCCGACGTTCAAGATGCGTTTCGCCAAGGATGAACTGCGCGTCGGCACGCTCTACGGCAACAACCCGATACTGGCCAACACCGACGGGCGCCTGTACCAGCAGACCAATACCGGCGTGCAACTGGTGTCCAAGGACCTCAGCGACTTTACCTTCACCGGCGGCGATATCTTCAAGACCAAGATCCGCAATGAAACCGGCGACCAGGGCATGATCACCGCCGGCGGTACCAAAGAGAGCGATCGCTTCCTGTTTGGCGGTGCGGACTACACCGGCATCCAGAACACCACGGTCAGCCTGTGGTACTCCAACCTGGAGGATTACTACCAGCAGTTCTTCCTCGGTGCCAAGCGCCATGACGCGTTGTCGGTGGGCGCCATCGATACCGATGTGCGCGTGTTCCGCAGCCTGGGTGTGGGCGGCAATGCCGATGGCGACAACGACTACGCCGCGAGCGGTCTCTATGGCGATGGCGTGAACAAAGGGCGCATCAACCAGACCACCGCCAGCTTGCTTGAGAGCTACAGCCTTGACGGGCATACCGTCGGCCTGGGTATCCAGAAGAACAGCGGCGACAGCGACTTCCCGTACCTGGATTCCGGCCTGAATAGCGGTGACAACCGCCAGGGCCCAGGCTCAGGCGCCGACACCCCGGCACTCACCAACATGCAGTTGAACAAATTCCAGCACGCCGGCGAGCGCACTTGGCTTGCGCAGTACAAATATGACTTCGGCAAACTCGGTCTCACCGGCCTGACGTTCTCCGCCGCCTACGCCCACGGTGATGACATCCGCACGGCGCAAGGCACGACCAGCGAATGGGAACGTAACGTCGCCGTGGCGTATCAAGTCCCGACCGGTACCCTGAAGGGCCTCGGCGTTACCTGGAAAAACGCCCACGCCAGCCCGGACATCAGCGGTGCGACCGTGCAAGATGAAAACCGTTTCTATGTCAGCTATGTCGTTCCCCTCTGGTAGGAAATTGCTGTAAAACGGACAGGCAGACTTAAGCGATTCAGCTGGTTAAAAGGCCTGGGAATAAGCTTATTTCCGGGCCTTATTTGCCTACGTCCAAGAGAGGATTCGATGACTTACATTGCTGCCGAAAACCGCTATGAATCTATCCCGTACCGCCGCGTAGGCCGCAGTGGGCTGGTGCTACCGGCACTGTCCCTGGGCCTGTGGCACAACTTTGGCGACAGCACCCCGATCGACGCCCAGCGCGCCCTGCTGCGCACCGCGTTCGACCTGGGCATCAACCACTTCGACCTGGCCAACAACTACGGCCCGCCCTATGGCAGCGCCGAGATCAATTTCGGCCGTCTGCTGCGCGAAGATTTCAAGCACTACCGCGACGAGCTGATCATCTCCAGCAAGGCCGGCTGGGACATGTGGCCCGGCCCTTATGGCCAGGGTGGCGGTTCGCGCAAATACGTCCTGGCGAGCCTGGACCAGAGCCTGCAACGCCTGGGCGTCGACTACGTGGATATCTTCTATTCCCACCGTTTTGATGCCGACACCCCACTTGAAGAAACCGCCAGCGCCCTCGCCACTGCCGTGCAACAAGGCAAGGCGTTGTACATCGGTATCTCGTCGTATTCCGGCGTGAAGACCCGCGAAATGGCCGCCCTGCTCAAAGAGTGGAAAGTGCCGTTGCTGATTCACCAGCCGGCGTACAACCTGCTCAACCGCTGGGTGGAAAAAGACCTGTTGGAGACCACCGAAGAACTCGGCGCCGGTGTGATTGCCTTCACGCCGCTGGCCCAGGGGCTGCTCACCGACAAGTACCTCAACGGCGTGCCGGCGGATGCGCGGGTCAACCGTCCGGGGGGTGGTTCGTTGCAAGCCAAGCACTTGTCTGAAACCAACATCGCCCATGTGCGTGCGCTGAACGAAATCGCCCAGCGCCGCGGCCAGAGCCTGGCGCAATTGGCGCTGGCCTGGACCTTGCGCGACCCTCGAGTGAC
Organism: Pseudomonas sp. Q1; assembly: GCF_009935975.1. Lineage (NCBI taxonomy): Bacteria > Pseudomonadati > Pseudomonadota > Gammaproteobacteria > Pseudomonadales > Pseudomonadaceae > Pseudomonas > Pseudomonas sp. Q1. The sequence goes on from NZ_QODI01000001.1 coordinate 180,294, forward strand.
CAGTGCGTTGATCGGCGCCAGCCGGCCGGAGCAGATCATCGAAAACGTCGGGGCGTTGAAGAACTTGAGCTTCAGCGCGCAGGAGCTGGCGGAGATTGATCGGTTTGCGCAGGAAGGCGGGATTAACTTGTGGGAAAAGCCATCCACCGCTGAATAACCTGGCAGCACAGGGTCAATGTGGGAGGGGGCTTGCTCCCGATGGCGGTGGATCAGCCAATGCATAAGTTGACTGATTCACCGCTATCGGGAGCAAGCCCCCTCCCACATATGTTCTTTGTCAGGCTTTAGAAAGGAACGTCGCCCAGGATTGTCGCCCGGTGCATCACCCGCCGTTGCGGCCGGTAATCGTCCACCGCGTAATGCTGCGTCACTCGGTTGTCCCAGAACGCCACGTCATTCTCCTGCCAGCGCCAGCGAATGGTGAATTCCGGGCGTGTGGCGTGGGCAAACAGCAGCTTGAGAATCGCCTCGCTTTCCGCCGGTTCCAGTTCATTGATCCGGGTGGTGAACCCCTCGCTGACAAACAGTGATTTGCGCCCGCTCACCGGGTGCGTACGCACGACTGGGTGCGACAGTGGCGGGTTTTTCTTGCGGGTTTCTTCCCAGCGCAGCAGGTCTTCGGCGCTGTTGCCAAAGCGCTCCAGCGGGAAAGACTTGGTGAAGTCGTGGGTGGCGGTCAGGCCGTTGAGTAATCGCTTCAGCGGTTCGGAGAGCGCCTCATAGGCGGCAATGCCACTGGCCCACAACGTATCGCCGCCAAACGCAGGCAGCTGCTTGGCGCTGAGTACCGCACCGAGTGCCGGGGTGGGCAGGAATGTCACGTCGGTATGCCAGACGGCGTTGTCGCGCACATCGGTGACGGCGGTATCGAGGATCAGCACTTCGGGCTGTTCCGGCACGTTGGGGTAGATCGGGTGGATGTGCAGGTCGCCAAAATTCGCCGCGAAGCGTGCTTGTTGCTGTGGGGTGATCGGCTGGCCACGGAAGAACAGCACCGAGTGGCTGAGTAACGCCTGCTCGATGGCATCGCGGTGTTCGGTGCTCAGCGGCTGGGTAATATCCACGCCGCTGATCTGTGCGCCCAGGGCAGTGCTTAGTGGGGTAACGGTCAGGCTGCTCAATTCAGTTCTCATCACTCAGTGTGCCTGGCCATGCCAAGGCACTAATTTACGCTGCAGGGCGCGCAGGCCCATTTCCATGGCGAAGGCGATCAGGGCGATCACCAGAATCCCCAGTACCACCACATCGGTGACCAGGAACTGCGCCGCCGACTGCACCATGAAACCCAGGCCGCTGGTGGCGGCGATCAGCTCGGCGGCGACCAAGGTCGACCAGCCCACGCCCAGGCCGATGCGCACACCGGTGAGAATGTCGGGCAGTGCGCTTGGCAGGATCACGTGGCGAATCAACTGGGCGCGGGTGGCGCCCAGCGATTGCGCGGCGCGTAGTTTGGCCGGGTCGACGGTGCGCACGCCGGTCGCCGTGGCGATGGCGATCGGCGCAAAGATCGCCAGGTAAATCAGCAGTACCTTGGACAACTCGCCGATGCCGCACCAGATCACGATCAACGGCAGGTAGGCCAACGGTGGGATAGGCCGGTAGAACTCGATCAGCGGGTCGAGAATGCCGCGAGCGATACGGTTGGCACCGATGGCGATGCCCACCGGCACGGCGGTCAGCACCGCAAAGCCCAGGCCCAGGCCGATACGACTCAAGCTCGCGGCCAAGTGCTGCCACAAGGTAGAATCCATGTAGCCCGTGGTCGCCAGCAGCCAGCCTTTTTGCAGCACCGCAGACGGTGGCGGCAGGAACAGCGGTTCAATCAGGCCAGTGGCGGTGACGGCCCACCAGAGCGTCAGCAGCGCGACCAGGGTCAGCACACTGATCCAGCGCGTGCTCAGGCTGCGACGCACCGCGATAACCGCATGCGCCGGACGCTTGGCGGTGGTGGTGGAGGAAAGTTCGTAACTGCTCATGCGCGCACCTGCCGTTGCGAGAACACTTTGCCCAGCACGTGCTCACGGGTTTCGATAAAGCGTGGGTCAGACTTGATGGCTCGCGCCGATTCGCCGGCGGCGTAACGCTGGCCAAAGTCCAGGTGCAGGCGTTCGACGATCTGGCCAGGGTTGGGGGCCAGCAGGATCAAATCAGTGGCGAGGAACACCGCTTCTTCGATGTCGTGGGTAATCAGGAACACCGGCTTGGCCGTGCGCCGCCAGACCTGCAGAAGCAGTTCCTGCATCTGTTCGCGGGTGAAGGCATCGAGGGCGCCGAAGGGTTCGTCCATCAGCAACACACGAGGATCGGCCGCCAGGGCACGGGCCAAGCCCACGCGTTGTTTCTGGCCGCCGGAAAGTTGCCAGATACGGCGCTTGTCGAAACCCGCCAGGTCCACCAGGGCCAGCATTTCCCGGGCGCGCACTTCACGTTGTGCCTTGGGCACACCGGCCAGTTCGAGACCGAAGCCGACATTGGCCAGCACGTCCTGCCAGGGCAGCAGCGCGTCATCCTGGAACACCACGCCACGTTCGGCGCTGGGGCCTTTGACCGGCACGCCGTCCAGGGTGATGCGCCCGGCGCTGGGTTCGACGAAACCGGCTATCAGGTTCAACAGCGAGGTCTTGCCACTGCCGGACGGGCCGAGAGCGACCAGCAACTGCTGGGGCCCCAGGTCCAGTGAAATGTCAGCCAGTACCGGTGATGTGGCGCCTGGGTACTGTGCGCTGATGCGCTCCAGTTGTAGCAAGGCCATCGCTATGGACTCCCGATCAGTGGGTGATGAATTTGGCGCTGACGTAAGGTGCGTAGTCCGGCAGTACGGCGTCGACCTTGCCTTGCTCCTTGAGGAACACCGCCGTGTCGGTCACGGCCTGGGTGGTCGGTGCGCCCAGCAGGGTCACCTGGTCAGCGGCCAGCGGGTAGACATTGCCTTGCAGCAGCAGGGGGATATCACTGGCCTTGGCGCCGGAGAGCTTCACCAGCTTGTCGACGTTGCCTTTATCGGCCAGCCAGGCTTGTGGGTCTTTGCGGTAGGCGGCGTAGGCATCCAGGGTGACTTTGGCGAACGCACTGACGATTTCCGGGTGCTTTTCGGCGAAGTCTTTGCGCACGATCCACGCATCGAAGGTCGGTGCGCCGAGCTTGGCCAGTTCGCCGGAGGTGATCAGCACCTTGCCGTTTTCCTTGGCTACGCCCAGGGCTGGGTCCCAGACATAGGTCGCGTCGATGTCGCCACGCTTCCAGGCGGCGATGATTGCCGGTGGCGCGAGGTTGAGGATGGTCACTTTGGACGGGTCGATATTCCAGTGTTTCAGCGCCGCCAGCAGGCTGTAGTGTCCAGTGGAGACAAACGGCACGGCGACCTTTTTACCGATCAGGTCCTGCGGGCTGTTGATCCCCGAACCATCGCGCGCCACCAGGGCTTCGGCGCCGCCGATCTGGGTGGCGACGAGGAAGGTTTGCACCGGCACTTTGCGGGTAATGGCTGCGGTCAGCGGGCTCGAACCGAGGTAGCCGATCTGCACGTCACCGGAGGCAATGGCGGCGATGATGTCGGCGCCGTTGTCGAATTTGCGCCAGTTGATCTTGGCCTGGGTGGCTTTCTCATAAGCACCGTCGGCCTGGGCGACTTTGGCCGGGTCTACGGTGGTCTGGTAAGCGATCGTCACATCCGCCGCCTGGGCAAACAGGCTGGCACCGGCCAGGGACAACGCCGCCAGAAGGCGCAGTGGGATTAAACGTTTCAAAGGGGATGCTCCTCAATCAGGCGGCCGAGGGTCGGCGTGTGAGGAGACTAAATGATCTAAGAACTCTAAAATAAATAACTTATTAGAATTAGCTTATGAGAAGAACGCTGACCTGTAGTGAGCGGGCTTGCCCCGCGCTGGGGGGCGCAGCCGCCCCAAATCCAGGCGCTGCGGTCTTTCTGAATCACCGCGGCGTCCTTGGTTAGGGCGGCTTCGCCACCCAGCGCGGGGCAAGCCCGCTCACTACTGAAGTCTCTTTAGTTGCTGATGGCCAGGATGCTGGCCTGGTACGAGCCAACAAACACATCGAAGTCGCCCACTTCGTTCTGTTCCAGCTCCGCCTGCTGTGCCAGCGATGTGCGTGCCAGCTCCTCAAAGCGCGCCTGTTCTTGCGCCGGCAGCGGTTCTTTGCGGAAGTGCTCAGCGTGCAGTTGGCTCTGGTGCAGGGAGAACTGCGCAAAACTCTCTTTACGCTCGGCCATTGCCGCCAACACTTGGGCCGATGGCGTCAGGGACGAATCCTTGACCTTCGCCAACTGGGCGTCCAGCGCCTGGCTGTGCTCGGTGATGCCGTGGCTCTCATCCAGCAGCGCGGCCAAGGGGGCGATCTTTTCCAGCAATTCGGTGGCCCATTGCTTCATGTCCACCGCCGCCCCGTCACGTTGCAACTGCAGGCCAGGGCGACGACCTTCCTTGACCACACTGAGGAAGTTGGACGTGGCGTTGCCGCAGGCGTTGTTAGCGAACAGCGGGCTGTCGTTCAGGGCGCAGTACAGCAGGAAGGCGTCGAGGAAACGCGACTCCGGCAGGTCAATACCCATCGGCAGGAACGGGTTGATGTCCAGGCAGCGCACTTCGATGTACTGGATACCACGGGCCATCAGCGCCTGGATCGGCCGCTCACCGGTGTAGGTCACCCGCTTGGGGCGAATGTTGGAGTAGTACTCGTTTTCGATCTGCAGGATGTTGGTGTTGAGCTGAACCCACTCACCGTCCTTATGCGTGCCGACTTCGACATACGGCGGGTAGGGCGTCGCCACCGCCGTGCGCAGGCTATCGGTGTAGCTGGCCAGGTCGTTGTAGCACGGCGTGAGGCCGGCCTGGGCGTTGCTCTGGTAACCCAGGTCGCTCATGCGCAGGCTGGTGGCGTAAGGCAGGTACAGGGTGTCGGCGTCCAGCACTTCCAACTGGTGCGAGCGACCGCGCAGGAAACCGGCGTCCAGGGCCGGCGAGGCACCGAACAGGTACATCAGCAGCCAGCTGTAGCGGCGGAAGTTGCGGATCAGCGCGATGTAGGCATCGGACTGGTAGTCACGGTCGGTGCCGACGAAACCTTCGGTCTCCTTGAGCAACGGCCACAACGCTTCCGGCAGGGAAAAATTGTAGTGGATGCCGGCAATGCACTGCATGGTCTTGCCGTAACGCAGGGCCAGGCCCTTGCGGTAAACGTACTTGAGCTGTCCGATATTGGAGGTGCCGTAGTAGGCAATCGGAATGTCTTCCTCGGCCGGCAACGGGCACGGCATCGAGGGGCTCCACAGGTATTCGCTGCCGAGCTTGGTGTAGGCAAACCTATGGATCTTGTCGAGGCTGCTCAGGGTGTCGGCCGGGTCGGGCAGGGCGGGAGTAATGAACTCCAGCAGCGACTCCGAGTAGTCGGTGGTGATCTGTTCGTGGGTCAACGCGGCGCCCAAGGCTTCAGGATGCGGTGTTTGCGCCAGGCGACCTTCAGCTGTGACACGTAGGCATTCGCGCTCGATGCCGTGCAAGCACTGCTCTAGCAGGGAGAGGTGTTCGCGCTTGCCGAGCAAGGCCAGGCGGCGGTTGAGAAGTTCGCTCAAGTTGGATTCCTTCACGCGTCAGTCGCCCCAATATGGGGGTGGGCAGGACGGTCTACAAGGGTGAAGTTAAAACTGGCGTGATCGCCTGGTTTAGAGTCGATATGACCCGATCAGTAAAAGCCGACTTCACTCCATGAATTGGGCTATAGCGCAGCAAGAAAATTCCGACGCTGTTATCGCAGCGCCGAAATTAACTCAAATCGAGGGTGGGGAGCTATAGGGCAGCGAACGTGCCTTGTGCTTTTGCGACTAATCGTTCGTCCTGATACACATCGGCTTCGACCACCAATGTGCGTCGACCCGCGTGGAGCACCCGGGCGGTACACAGCACGTCACCGTCAGACACGGCACGGATGTAGTTGATCTTGCACTCGATGGTCGCGCTCTGCTGGTCAAACCCATGGGAGCTGGAGCAGGCCAGCCCCATCGTAATGTCCACCAGGCTGAAAATCGCCCCGCCATGGAGCTTGCCCGCGCGGTTGCGCAGTTGCGGCTCCAGGGTCAGGGCCACCTCGGCAACGCCCTCGTCCAGGCGTTGCAGGCGGCAGCCGATCAGCTCGCTGAACGCGCTTTGGGTCAAGCCGGCCGGGATTTCCATCAGCGTTTCTTCAACTGTTTGGCATTGGCGAACAGTGAGGCCATGGCGTTGTTGCTCGGTGTGGCAGTCGCGGTTTCCTTGCGTGGCGCGTTGTTCTGCGACTGGCGCGGTGCCGAGCCCGGGCGGGCACCACGGGCGCCGTCGATTTTCTCGCCTGGGGTGTCGCTCATGCGCATCGACAGGCCGACGCGCTTGCGTGGGATGTCGACCTCCATGACCTTGACCTTGACCACGTCACCGGCTTTAACCGCTTCGCGTGGGTCTTTGATGAACTTCTCCGAAAGCGCGGAAATATGCACCAAACCGTCCTGATGCACGCCGATATCCACAAAGGCACCGAAATTGGTCACGTTGGTGACCACGCCTTCGAGGATCATGCCCGGCTGCAGGTCCTTGAGGTCTTCGACGCCCTCCTGGAATTCAGCGGTCTTGAACTCGGGGCGTGGGTCGCGGCCAGGTTTTTCCAGTTCTTGCAGGATGTCGGTGATGGTAGGCACGCCGAAGGTTTCATCGGTGTACTTCTTCGGGTCCAGGCGCTTGAGGAAAGCGGCGTCGCCGATCAGCGAGCGGATGTCGCGGTCGGTCTCGGCGGCGATGCGCTGTACCAGCGGGTAGGCTTCCGGGTGGACTGCGGAGGCGTCCAACGGGTTATCACCGTTCATCACGCGCAGGAAGCCGGCGGCCTGTTCGAAAGTTTTTTCACCCAGGCGTGCGACTTTTTTCAACGCGGCGCGGGTTTTGAAGGCACCGTTTTCATCGCGGTGGGTGACGATGTTCTGGGCCAGGGTGGCGTTGAGGCCGGAAATACGCGCCAGCAACGCTACGGATGCGGTGTTTACGTCCACGCCCACGGCGTTCACACAGTCTTCTACCACCGCGTCCAGGCCACGTGCCAGTTTCAGCTGCGACACGTCGTGCTGGTATTGGCCGACGCCGATGGATTTAGGGTCGATCTTCACCAGTTCGGCCAGCGGGTCCTGCAAGCGACGGGCGATGGACACCGCGCCACGGATTGACACGTCGAGGTCCGGGAATTCCTTGGATGCCAATTCCGACGCCGAGTACACCGAAGCACCGGCCTCGGAGACCATGACCTTGGTCATCTTCATGGCTGGGTATTTTTTGATCAGTTCGGCGGCCAACTTGTCGGTTTCGCGGCTGGCGGTGCCGTTGCCGATGGCGATCAGGTCCACGGAGTGCTTGGCGCACAGGGCGGCCAGGATCGCCAGGGTCTGGTCCCACTTGTTGTGCGGTACGTGGGGGTACACGGTGGCGTGGTCGAGCAGCTTGCCGGTGGCGTCGACCACGGCGACCTTGCAACCGGTGCGCAGGCCCGGGTCCAGGCCCAGGGTCGCGCGCGGGCCTGCCGGGGCGGCCAGCAACAGGTCGTGCAGGTTGTGGGCGAACACGTTGATCGCCTCGGTTTCAGCGCCGTCGCGCAGCTCGCCCAGCAGATCGGTTTCCAGGTGGGTGTAGAGCTTGACCTTCCAGGTCCAGCGCACGACTTCACCGAGCCATTTGTCCGCAGGACGATTCTGATTCTGGATGCCGAATTGCTGGCCGATCATGCCTTCGCACGGGTGCATGGTGCCCGGCAGTTCGTCACCGACTTTCAGTGAGGAGCTGAGAATGCCTTCGTTGCGGCCACGGAAAATGGCGAGCGCACGGTGGGACGGCATGCTTTTGAGCGGTTCGTCGTGTTCGAAGTAGTCGCGGAACTTGGCGCCTTCTTCCTCTTTGCCGGCGATGACGCGGGCGCTAAGCGTGGCTTCCTGCTTGAGGAAGGTGCGCAGTTTTTCCAGCAGGCTGGCGTCTTCGGCGAAGCGCTCCATCAGGATGTATTTGGCGCCTTCGAGGGCGGCCTTGACGTCAGCGACGCCTTTGTCGGCATTGACGAAGCGGGCCGCTTCGGTGTCCGGGGTCAGCGATGGGTCGTTGAACAGGCTGTCGGCCAACTCACCCAGGCCGGCTTCCAGGGCGATCTGGCCCTTGGTACGGCGCTTTTGCTTGTATGGCAGGTAGAGGTCTTCGAGGCGGGTCTTGGTGTCGGCGAGCTTGATGTCGCGTTCCAGTTGTGGGGTCAGCTTGCCCTGTTCCTCGATGCTGGCGAGGATGCTGATGCGCCGTTCGTCGAGTTCTCGCAGGTAGCGCAAGCGCTCTTCCAGGTGGCGTAGTTGGGTGTCGTCGAGGCTGCCGGTCACTTCTTTTCGGTAACGGGCGATGAAGGGCACCGTGGAGCCTTCATCCAGTAGAGCGACGGCCGCTTCGACCTGTTGTGGGCGTACACCGAGTTCCTCGGCGATGCGGCTGTTGATGCTGTCCATAAAACCACCTGAAATTCTTGAAAGCAGCTTGCAGGCCCGGAAAACAAGGCTTGCAAGGCTGGTTGAGCGGCCCGTCTGGCGCCGCTGCCTGGGTCAAGAGGCAGCCTATTGACCCTCGAAATTGAAAAAATCACGACAAGCGGGTGAAAAAAAGCCCGGCAGTAAACGGTAACGATCTGACGTTGCCCTGCACGAAGGCGCCGCATTATAACCAGCGTTCCGACCTTGGGTGGTATTGCGCCGGTGGTCGCCGCACGCGGGTTCGCTGGCGGCAGAGGAAAAATCTGCTAACAATGCACACGGTGCGTATAACGGCACCTAAGCCATAATGCGCGCCGAGATAAGAGGAGCATCCAATGAGCAGCACTGTACAAACTGCTGAAGGCGAAAAAATTCTCATCGTTGATGACGATCCAGGGCTGAGCAGCCTGCTGGAGCGCTTCTTCAACTCCAAGGGCTACCGTGCCCGCGCGGTGCCGAACACCGAGCAGATGGATCGCCTGTTGGGGCGCGAAGTGTTCAACCTGGTCGTACTCGACCTGATGCTGCCCGGCGAAGACGGCCTGACCGCGTGCAAGCGCCTGCGCGGTGCGAACAACCAGATTCCAATCATCATGCTGACCGCCAAGGGCGATGAGCTGAGCCGCATCAAGGGCCTTGAGCTTGGCGCTGATGATTACCTGGCCAAGCCATTCAACCCGGACGAATTGATGGCCCGGGTCAAGGCGGTATTGCGTCGCCAGGCTCCGCCGGTACCGGGCGCGCCAGGCAGCGAAGACGAAAGCGTCACTTTTGGCGACTACGAATTGTCGCTGGCCACCCGTGAACTCAAGCGTGGCGATGAAGTGCACATGCTGACTACCGGCGAATTCGCGGTCCTCAAGGCGTTGGTAATGAACGCGCGCCAGCCATTGACCCGCGACAAGCTGATGAACCTGGCCCGTGGCCGGGAGTGGGATGCCCTGGAGCGCTCCATCGACGTGCAGATTTCCCGTCTGCGCCGGATGATCGAGCCTGATCCTTCCAAGCCGCGGTATATCCAGACGGTGTGGGGCGTGGGTTATGTATTCGTGCCGGATGGCAATAAAACCAGTTGATCCATGATTTGCAGGGGCGGGTATTTCGGTGTTTGGCTCCATGAGAGTCAACGGGATGCCCGGCGTCTGCAATTCTGCGAGCGCCCCTCGTTCCTGCAAGGTATCTAGCTGTCCTCTATGAAAACCCCGCTGTGGTTCCCGCAAAGTTTCTTTTCCCGCACGCTCTGGCTGGTGCTGATCGTCGTTCTGTTTTCCAAGGCCCTCACGCTGGTTTATCTGCTGATGAACGAAGACGTGCTGGTTGATCGGCAATACAGTCACGGCGTCGCCCTGACCCTGCGCGCCTATTGGGCTGCCGACCCGGAGAACCGCGAGAAGATCGCCAAGGCCGCGACGCTGGTTCGCGTGGCGGGTGCGGGTGTGCCGGAGGGCGAACAGCATTGGCCCTACAGCGAGATCTACCAGCGACAGATGCAGGCCGAGCTGGGGGACGACACCGAGGTGCGGCTGCGCATGCATGTGTCGCCTGCGCTATGGGTGAGGGCGCCCAGCCTGGGCCAGGATTGGCTGAAAGTACCGCTGTACCCGCATCCGCTGCGGGGGCAGAAGATCTGGAACGTGTTGGGATGGTTCCTGGCCATTGGTTTGCTTTCTACCGCATCCGCCTGGATTTTCGTGCGCCAGCTCAACCAGCCCCTGAAACGCCTGGTGTTCGCAGCCCGCCAACTGGGGCAGGGGCGTAGCGTGCGCCTGCCGGTCAGTGATACGCCCAGTGAGATGACTGAGGTGTACAGCGCGTTCAACCAGATGGCGGAGGATGTCGAGCAGGCGGGTCGCGAGCGCGAGCTGATGCTGGCGGGCGTATCCCATGACTTGCGCACGCCATTGACGCGTTTGCGGTTGTCCCTGGAGTTGATGGGCAGTCATAACGATCTGACGGATGACATGGTCCGCGACATCGAGGACATGGACGCGATTCTCGATCAGTTCCTGGCGTTTATCCGTGATGGCCGCGATGAAGTGGTTGAAGAGGTAGACCTCACGGACCTGGTGCGTGAAGTCGTGGCCCCCTATAACCAGAACGGTGAGCAGGTGCGCATGCGTCTGGAGCCGATCCAACCGTTTGCGCTGCGTCGGGTGTCGATGAAGCGTCTGCTGAACAACCTCATCGGTAACGCCTTGCATCATGCCGGTTCAGATGTGGAAGTGGCGGCCTACGTGTCCGGCGACAGCGCCGCACCCTATGTCGTGTTGAGTGTGATGGACCGAGGTACGGGGATCGACCCGGCGGAACTGGAAGGTATCTTCAACCCCTTCACCCGTGGCGATCGTGCCCGTGGGGGCAAAGGCACGGGCCTGGGGTTGGCGATTGTGCGGCGGATTGCCTCGATGCACGGAGGCAATGTTGAGCTGCGTAATCGTGAGGAAGGTGGCCTGGAGGCTCGTGTGCGCCTGCCGCTTGGCTTGATGCTGCCTAGAGATGCGGTATAGGTATAGGAGCAGCTGCAAGCTATTAGCTACAAGCCACAAGAAGAAGCAGCCTGCCTTCTCTTGCAGCTTGCAGCTGCTTCATTAGCCCTTGCCTTTGGTCCGGGTCATATTCGGGCCGCCATTCTTCTCTAGATGCTGAATGATGATCCCCGCCACATCCTTGCCCGTGGTGGTCTCGATGCCTTCCAGGCCCGGTGACGAGTTCACCTCCATCACCAGGGGGCCATGGTTGGAGCGCAGGATATCCACACCCGCCACGCTCAACCCCATCACTTTGGCGGCGCGCAGCGCGGTCATGCGTTCTTCCGGGGTGATCTTGATCAGGCTGGCGCTGCCGCCACGGTGCAGGTTGGAGCGGAACTCCCCTGGTTTGGCCTGGCGCTTCATCGCCGCAATCACTTTGTCGCCCACTACGAAGCAGCGGATATCCGCGCCACCGGCTTCCTTGATGTATTCCTGCACCATGATGTTCTGTTTGAGGCCCATGAATGCCTCGATCACCGATTCTGCGGCCGTTGCCGTTTCACACAGCACCACGCCAATGCCCTGGGTGCCTTCCAGCACCTTGATCACCAGCGGCGCGCCGTTGACCATGTCGATAAGGTCAGGGATGTCATCCGGTGAGTGGGCAAAGCCGGTAACCGGCAGGCCGATCCCCCGACGCGAGAGCAGTTGCAGCGAGCGCAGCTTGTCCCGCGAGCGTGCGATGGCTACCGATTCATTGAGGGGGAATACCCCCATCATTTCGAACTGACGCAACACCGCGCAGCCGTAGAAAGTGACCGACGCACCGATGCGCGGGATCACCGCATCAAAACCCTCCAGCGGTTTGCCCCGGTAATGGATCTGGGGCTTGTGGCTGGCAATGTTCATGTAGGCCCGCAACGTGTCGATCACCACCATTTCGTGGCCACGTTCGGTACCGGCCTCAACCAGGCGGCGGGTGGAATACAGACGCGGGTTTCGCGACAGCACAGCGATCTTCATGCAGCACCTGGGGCAGAAATAGTTGAGACCGGGAACACCGGCTTGTCTTGAACGTACTTGACGCCGGGATTGACCACCAACTGGCCGTCAATCAACGCCTTGGAACCGAGCAACAGGCGATAACGCATGGCCTTGCGGCAGGCCAGGGTGAACTCCACCCGCCATACCCGGTCACCCAGCGCCAACGTAGTGCTGATCACGTATCGCACCTGCGCATGCCCGTTGGAGCTCTTGATGGTTTTCATCGTCACCAGGGGCGCTTCACAACGGCGGTGACGCAGTTGCACAACGCTGCCCAGGTGCGCGGTAAAGCGAACCCACTTTTCACCGTCACGCTCAAAGGGCTCTATATCGGTGGCATGCAGGCTTGAGGTGCTGGCGCCGGTGTCGATCTTCGCGCGCAGGCCCGCTACCCCCAAATCAGGGAGGGCCACCCACTCGCGCAGACCCACAACGGTCAAATGGTCAAATGTCTTCAATATAGGTAACCGGTCAATTCGCCCAGGCGTGAGGGGAAACCTCGGCCAGGGCTTTGAATGCAGGCTTGGCGAACCAGAAGCCTTGCATCAGAAATATTCCGCAGTCGGACAGGAAGTCGCGCTCGCCGGCACTTTCAATGCCTTCGGCGATGACGGTAACGCCCAACTGCTCACAAATTGTGACAATCCCCTGGACGATCACCTGACGGACACGGTCCTGATCGACATCGCGGATCAGCGCCATGTCGAGTTTGATCAAGTCAGGTTGGAAATCGGCCAGCAGATTCAGCCCCGAATAGCCCGCGCCGAAATCGTCGATGGCGGTCTTGAAACCGAATTCGCGATATTCACGCAGAATATTCGTCAAATGGCGATAGTTATCTACATGCTCGTTTTCAAGTGTCTCGAAAATCAGCTGGTCGAGCGGGAAGTTATGTGCCCGAGCCGCCTCTAGAGTGCTGCGGATACACAGCTCTGGCCGATAGACGGCATTGGGCATGAAGTTGATGGACAGGTGGGTTTGCATCCCCAATGCCGCTGCGCCGGCGATCGCCTGGGTGCGGCAACGCTGGTCGAAGCGGTAACGGTTGCTCTCGTTGACTTGCGCCAGTATCGATAGCGCCCCTTCGCCATTGACCCCCCGTACCAGGGCCTCGTTGGCGAAAATGGAATGATCGCGAAGGTCTACGATAGGCTGGTAGGCGAAAGCGAAGTCGAAACCCAGCGGCTCGCTTTGCTGGCAGCCCACGCAGCGTTGGCCAGGCGAGGTGAGTGAAACGGGGAAGTCGGTCACGGCGTATCCTCGCGAAAACAGGGTGCTACCTGGCGTATCTTAGGTGAGCCTTGGGGTTTATGCGTCGAAGGGGTTCAACGGTTAAGTTGCGACATTTTTCAGCGAGAGGAATTCAAGTGGCTCAGAAGCAGGAAGAGGACGAAAAAGTCCGTTTGGACAAGTGGCTATGGGCCGCACGTTTTTACAAGACCCGTGCCTTGGCCAAGGCAGCCATCGAGAGTGGCAAGGTGCATCACCGGGGCGAGCGCTGCAAACCGGGCAAGGAACCGCGCGTAGGGGATGAGTTCCAGATTCGTACCGGCTTTGATGAAAAGACCATTGTGGTTCAGGCTCTGTCGATTGTACGACGTGGCGCTCCCGAGGCTCAGACGCTGTATGCCGAGACTGATGCGAGTATCGCCAAGCGTGAGCATGCAGCAGCCATGCGCAAGGCGGGGGCTCTGGGGGTCAGTACCGATGGGAAACCGAGCAAGAAGCAACGCCGCGATCTGTTCAAGTTCCGTGGCAGTGGCGGTGACGAATAAAGTCGCCGGTAATCGCTTGGGGCTTCACTTGGCTTGGAACAAAACCGGATTGTTCATAAACTGCGTCATCTTCGCGTCAATATTATTCAACTCAGATACCCAGACCTATGACTGATCTACCGGATACCGACTTCACCCAACGCTTTATCTTCGACGAGACCGACGCCCGCGGCGAACTGGTCTCGTTGGAGCGCAGCTATGCCGAAGTCCTCGCCAAGCACCCCTATCCGGAGCCGGTCGCGCAACTGCTCGGCGAGCTGATGGCGGCGGCGGCGCTGCTGGTGGGTACGATGAAATTCGACGGTTTGCTGATCCTGCAAGCGCGTTCCGAAGGGCCGATTCCGCTGCTGATGATCGAGTGCTCTAGCGAGCGCGACATCCGTGGCCTGGCCCGCTACGACGCTGACCGGATTGCCGCGGACGCGTGCCTGGCCGACCTGATGCCCAATGGTGTATTGGCGCTCACCGTTGACCCGACCGAGGGCCAGCGCTATCAGGGGATTGTCGACCTTGACGGCGAAACCCTGTCGGACTGCTTCACCAACTACTTCGTGATGTCCCAACAAGTCGGTACGCGTTTCTGGCTTAAAGCCGACGGCAAGCGTGCCCGTGGCCTGTTGCTGCAACAACTGCCGGCCGATCGCATCAAGGACGACGACGAGCGTGCCGAAAGCTGGCGCAACCTCACCGCACTGGCCGGCACCCTGACCACCGAGGAGTTGCTGGCGCTGGACAACGAAACCATCCTGCACCGCCTTTATCACGAAGAAGCTGTGCGGCTGTTCGATGCCCAAAGCCTGCGCTTCCATTGCAGTTGCTCGCGCGAGCGCTCGGCCAATGCTCTGGTCAGCCTGGGCCTTGAAGATGCACAGAGTCTGGTGGTGGAACACGGCGGCCATATTGAAATCGACTGCCAGTTCTGCAACCAGCGCTACCTGTTCGATGCCGCTGATGTAGTCCAGTTATTCGCCGGCGCAGGCATCGACACCCCTTCCGACACCCGCCACTAAAACGTTTAAGCACAGGTAAATCACCTGACAAACGCCGGATTAGCGCAGTTCTGACGGGAGGGCCCTACTCTTTTTGGGCTTTTCTGGCATAATCCGGCCCACTTTTTTCGCGGTAGTAGTGCGCAACTTTCTACTACAAAACGTTTGGAGCACTCGGCTACAGGCCGACGGGGAACCTCATGACGCAAGCCAATAACGCTGTATACACCGATCTGAGTGTTGATGATCTGGTCAAAGAAGCCCTGCAGCGCGGTGAAGGCGTGCTTGCCGATACTGGCGCGCTGGTCGTAGAAACCGGTCACCGTACCGGCCGTTCGCCAGTCGATCGTTTCATCGTTGAAGAGCCTTCCACCCAGGACGCCATCGCCTGGGGCCCGATCAACCGCAAGTTCCCGGCCGACAAGTTCGACGCCCTGTGGGCGCGTGTCGAAGCCTTCAACAATGCGCAAGAGCATTTCGTTTCCCACGTTCACGTCGGTGCTGCGCACGATCACTACCTGCCCGTGAAAATGACCACCCAGACTGCCTGGCAGAACCTGTTCGGTCGTTGCCTGTTCATCAACCCGGCCCAGTACAACCCGGCCGGTCGTGAAGAGTGGCAGGTGCTTAACGTAGCCAACTTCGAGTGCGTGCCAGAGCGTGACGGCACCAACTCCGACGGTTGCGTGATCCTCAACTTCGCACAGAAAAAAGTGCTGATCGCCGGCATGCGTTACGCCGGTGAAATGAAGAAAGCCATGTTCTCGGTGCAGAACTTCCTGCTGCCGGCCGCCGACGTACTGCCGATGCACTGCGCCGCCAACATCGGCGAAGCCGGCGACGTGACCCTGTTCTTCGGTCTGTCGGGCACCGGTAAAACCACCCTGTCCGCCGACGAAAGCCGTTACCTGATCGGTGACGACGAACACGGTTGGGGCGAAGGCGTGGTGTTCAACATCGAAGGCGGTTGCTATGCCAAGTGCATCGACTTGTCCGAGAAGAACGAGCCGGTAATCTGGAAAGCCATCAAGCACGGTGCCGTGCTCGAAAACGTCGTGATCGACGACGCCAAGCACGCCGACTATGCCGATGTCAGCCTGACCCAGAACAGCCGCGCCGCCTACCCGCTGGAACACGTTGCCAAGCGTTCCGAGAAGAACCTGGGCGGCGAGCCAAACGCTGTGATCTTCCTGACCTGCGACCTGACCGGCGTGCTGCCGCCAGTGTCCATCCTCAGCGAAGAGCAAGCGGCCTACCACTTCCTGTCCGGCTACACCGCTCTGGTGGGCTCGACCGAAATGGGTTCCGGCAGCGGCATCAAGTCGACCTTCTCCACCTGCTTCGGCGCGCCGTTCTTCCCACGCCCGGCCGGTGAATACGCAGAACTGCTGATCAAGCGCATCCGTGGCTTCGGCTCCAAGGTCTACCTGGTCAACACCGGCTGGACCGGTGGTGGCTATGGCGTCGGCAAGCGCTTCAACATCCCGACCACTCGCGGCGTCATCGCAGCGATCCAGAGCGGCGCGTTGATTGGTGCGCAAACCGAGCACCTCGACACCATCAACCTCGACGTGCCACTGGCCGTACCGGGCGTTGAAACCGGCCTGTTGAACCCACGTAACACCTGGGCCGACAAAGCTGCATACGACGAAGCGGCGAAGGCACTGGCCGGCCTGTTCATCGAGAACTTCAAGAAGTTTGAAGTGAGCGATGCGATCAAGGCCGCGGGTCCCAAGTTGTAAGGTTCGAACGTTGTAAAAAAGCCGCCCCCTAGTGGGCGGCTTTTTTATTTTTGAAGTTTTGGGGCTTCTTCGATCAGAGACCTTCAATCTCTTGCTGCCTGGATCTATAGGTGCAAGATAATCGCCCCGACCAGCACTAACGCAACCCCTGACACCTGCACCGCCGACAGCCGTTCCTTGAAGAACACAAACCCCAGAATCGCTGCAATCCCGCCCGACAAAGTACTGATCACCGTCACCACTGACACCGACCCCGCCATCGCTCCCCACGAAAACGCCGAGAAACCGCCCAGGTTCATCAAACTCGCCCCGGTCAATGTCGCGCAGTTTTTTAGCGGCGGGATTTTCAAACCGTCCTTGATGTTAAGCACCATAACCACCAGCACGCACAGACCCACCAGGTAGCCGAGCCACAGCATAATGATTGGCCCCAGCACCGGCAGTGTGTAGCGGCCTTGCAGCCAGAAACTAGTGCCATACAGCAACGCGGCGAGCATGGCGTAGGCGATGGAAAGGCGTGGGTTGTTGTGGGGGAGGTCGTTGTCCTTGTGGATGCTGGAGAGCATCACGCCGACCACGCACAAGGCGATGCAGCCCAGTTGCGTCAGGCTGATGTGCTCACCGCTGGCCCAAGACAGCAAGGTGGTCACTACGCCGTAGGACGTCACCAGCGGCGCGACGATGGCCGCTTTGCCGAGGGCGAAGGCCTTGGACAGCGCAAGGGCCCCGGAGACAGTGAGCAGGGCGGCGGCGATGCCCAGGAGCCAGATGCTCAGCGGGGCATCCAGGGATTTGAACAAGAGGCTGGGGAGAATGACCAAAAACAGCGTCATGATCAGGAAACCCAGGGCTTGGCCGAAATAGACGGCGCGTTTAACGCCCACGGCTCGGGCGTTGAGACCCACGAGAAAATCCGTGCCGCCCCAGAGCAGAGCTGCCAGCAGGCCCATTATTACGTCCATGTAAGGTCCTTGTGTTTCAGCTCAGGTTTTCCAGCGTCTGCGTGTCCCAGCTTTGGGTCTTGATAGCCAGGTACAGCATACCGATCGTCAGCGGCACTTTGTCACCTCGTCCCTTGGCTCGACGTTTGAGAAACACATCAAACACCGGCGGGTTGAAGTAACGATAAGTGTCGAAGTCGCCCAGGTCGAGCGCGAATTCCTGTTCCAGTGCTTCCATCAGTAGTTTGGCTTCTCCACCGTCGCAACCCAGGTCGAGGTTGATCGAGGTTTCCAGGCGAAGGGTCTTGTGTTCCGGCAGGCCGATTTCTTCGTGCAGCAGTTGCAGGAGATGCTGCATAACGACGTCTTCGGGGAAGTTGGGGGCGAGGTTCATTGGTAGGGGCACGCAGAAGTGGGTGAGGACAGGCGTTATGAGCCTGGCAAGAATAGAAACAGAGGAAATCGCTGAAGACAATGGCAACGTCGGGAAGACGAAATATCCAGGGCATTGCACACGGGCATCAAGGCTTGGCAGTGATTCAACAGGCAACACTGGTCTTTGTAGGAGCGAGCTTGCTCGCGAAAAACCAAAGGAGGCCGCGCGCCTTCTGGTTTACCGCGTCATCGTTGACGATTTTCGCGAGCAAGCTCGCTCCTACACAGGGTGTCGCTCTTAGATTTGCGATTGTGCGGGTTGCAGTTGAACGTGTTGCGCAGCTTCCAGCAGATCCGTGGCTGCGCGAATGCGTTGATGGGCGGCGGACTGTGAGCGGGTTGGCCAGCCGGAAACAGCACTCCGACACGTCCGAAGACGTCCCCTACACAGCCGCCATAGCACTGCGATACATCAGCGAGCAGGCGGGATAAAAACCACGTCACATTCTGTATAAAAAAAACGCAAGCAGTCTGAATTCAGCGTATGTTTCACCGCAAAATCTCGTAGGGCGATTCCGCCCACCACTTAAAGGGAGTTAAGCATGGGTTTGCTTCGTGTCGCCTCGGCGATGTCATTGTGTGCAGTGGCGTTTTCAATTCAAGCCGAGCAATTGCCGATTGAGGTGCTCAGTGCGGTGGTCAAGGACCAGAAGATTGCCGATGCCGAAGTGCTGTTGCAGCGTAATGGTGCGCAAAACGTCGTGGGCCGTACCAACGCCCAGGGCCAGGTGACACTGACCAGCGAGGCGGCCGACGATGCGTCCAACCTGCTGATCATCAAAAAAGCCGGCTACTCGAATCTGGTGGTGAAGTGTCCTTGCGCAGGGATGACCTACGCCATCAGCCCGGTCATGGAAAATCTCGACGGCCTGCGGGTCGTGCTGACCTGGGGCAAAACCCCGGAAGACCTCGACTCTCACATGATCTTCCCTGGTAACAATATCTTCTTCGGCAACCAGAAAGGCACCGACGCCGAACTGGATGTGGATGACACCGACAGCTACGGCCCGGAAACCATCACCCTGCAGAAAAAGCACTACGGCGAAAGTTATGTCTACGCCGTGCATGACTTCACCAATAGCGGCAATCCAGGCTCTCGCCAGCTGTCCAACAGTGAGGCCAAGGTGTTCGTGTACATGGGCCAATCCCTGGTACGCACCTACTACGTGCCGAAGAACCGTAGCGGTAACTTGTGGACGGTGTTCCGCATGACCGGTAGCGGTGATTTCCAGGACATCAACAATTTCAGTGGTGTGCAAGTCGATGCTCCGAACGTCCTCAACGAAGTCAAAGCGTTGCTGGATGACAGCGTTGCAGTGACCGCGGTGGCCGTCAGCTCTTCCGCACAAACCGATGCGAAGCGTCTGAACGTGCAGGGTGAAGCAGCCTACCAGGCAGGTAATCTGGACCAGGCCATCGAGCTGTTCCGTCAAGCCATCGAGTTGGATAACGGCTTCGGTAAAGCCTATGGCAACCTGGGCCTGGCGTATCAGAAGGCCGGTAACACCGCCGAGTCGATCTGGGCCAACCGCAAGGCTATCGCCCTGGCTACCGGTGCGAATGCTGCAACCGTGCGTGCAGGGGCCTACTACAACATTGCGCGCATCTACGAAGCTGCAGGGCAGTTCCCGGACGCCTTGCGTCACTACCAGTTAGCCAAGGAGCAGAAGGCCAACCCGGTGTATGACACGGCGATCGAGCGGGTACAGAACCGCTGATTCAGCCCCTGCTGTAGAACCAAGAATGTGGGGTGGGGCTTGCTCCCTCCCACATTTGGATCTGTATCTTTCCTGCCAGCACCTCGGATTATTCCCCCCCTTCGGCCCTGGGCCATCCCTGACCCCATGTATCATCCTGTCTCTTTTTACTTGCGACCTTTCTCGATTCGCTGAGATTCACAGGCTATGTTTTTGAGCCAACTCAGCAGTCAATGGAGTGACAGCCTATGCACGACACCCTCCAACAGGTCTTCGGTTATCCACAGTTCCGCCCGGGCCAGGAACAAACGGTCAGGGCCGTGCTGGCCGGCCGTTCGGCAGCCGCGATCTTCCCTACAGGGTCGGGCAAGTCCTTGTGTTACCAGCTATCGGCCGTGCTGCTTCCGCATCTGACGTTGGTGGTGTCACCTTTGTTGGCGTTGATGCAGGATCAATTGGGCTTTCTGCAGCGTCATGGGATTTCAGCCGGCAGTATCGACTCGGCCCAGAGCCGCGATGAGGCCAATGAGGTAATGGCCCGTGCCCGCTCGGGCGAGCTGAAAATCCTGATGATTTCCGTGGAGCGCTTGAAGAACGAGCGTTTTCGTAATTTCCTGCAAAGCGTGCAGATCTCTCTGCTGGTGGTGGACGAAGCGCACTGTATTTCGGAGTGGGGCCATAACTTCCGCCCGGACTATTTGAAGCTTCCAGACTACCAACGGCAGTTCAACATCCCACAGGCGCTGCTGCTGACGGCCACGGCCACGCCCAAGGTGATTGCCGACATGCAGGCCAAGTTCAGCATTGCACCGCAGGATGTGGTCGCCACTGGCTTCTACCGGCCCAACCTCAATCTGCTGGTGGAGCCGGTAAGCGGCCCCGACAAGCGTCGGCGTTTGGTCGAGTGGATGGGCGAGCGCGCCAACCAGCCGAGCATCGTCTATGTCACCCTGCAGAAGACCGCCGAGCAGATTGCCGAGCACCTGAATCGCAATGGCATCCAGGCTGAGGCCTACCATGCCGGTTTGCCCCACGATAAACGTGAGGGCATCCAGCAACGCTTCATGGGCGGACGCTCCAATTGCATCGTCGCCACCATCGCGTTTGGCATGGGCATCGACAAAAGTGATATCCGCAATGTGGTGCACTTCGACTTGCCCAAGTCCATTGAGAACTACAGTCAGGAAATCGGCCGTGCCGGGCGCGACGCTCAAGCCTCCGACTGCCTGGTACTGGCTAACCGCGACAGCCTCAACGTGCTGGAAAATTTCGTCTACGGTGATACACCCGAGCAAGAGGGCATTCTGCGTGTGCTGGAGGCATTGCAGGCGGCGCGGCCAGAGGGGCAATGGGAGTTTTTGCTGAGGTCATTGTCTGAGCACAGCAATATCCGCGAGTTGCCGCTCAAGACGTTGCTGGTGCAGTTGGAACTCAAGGGCGTGATTGCGCCGCGCTACGCGTTCTATGCTGAATACCGTTTCAAATACCTGGTCGAACCTGAGGCGTTGCTGGCAAGGTTTTCGGGGGAGCGACAACAGTTCGTCGCAGCGATCATCGAGGTGTGCAAGCGTGCGCGAACCTGGGCGACGGTGGATTTTGACGCGCTGTATCAGCAGCACAACGCCGAACGCAATCGAGTGGTGAAAGCCCTGGATTACTTTCAGGAGCAAGGCTTGATCGAACTCGAAAGCAAGCAGATGACCGAGGTCTACAGCCTGCTCGATACCGACTTTGATCCACAGGCCTTGAGCGCCGAGTTATACACAGGCTTCAAGCAGCACGAGGTTACCGAGGTGGCGCGGATTCACGCCATGCTGGATCTGTTCGCCACCGAACGCTGCCTGGGGCAGCGCCTGGCCGAATATTTTGGCGACGAAAACGCACCTCAACGTTGCGGGCACTGTTCGGTATGCCACGGCCGTGTGGCGCACCTTCCGCCACCGCCAAGCTTACCGCCCCTTGTGGATAAAAATTTCATGGAGCTGTGCGGGGATTTTATCCACAGGCATCATGCATTGACGGGCCAATTGCCCGGCTCCGAGCGGTTGACGCGGTTTCTCGGTGGTATCAGCGTGCCCTTGTTCAATTCATTGAAGGCGCGGGGTATCCCGGGGTTTGCTGCGCTGGAGGATTACCCTTACGCCGAAGTGCGCGAATGGGCCGAAGCCCATCTGAAGCACCTGTAAATTCACTTCACGAGACCCGCCCATGCCTGATTCAGTGCCAACACGTGCCGACTACCCACACTTGCAACCGATTATCACGCGTTGGCACGACAACGATGTGTACGGCCATGTGAACAACGTCACCTATTACAGCTTCTTCGACACCACGGTGAATACCTACCTGATCGAACAGGGAGGGTTGGATATTCATGACGGTGAAGTGGTGGGATTTGTGGTGAGTTCTGCGTGCGACTATTTCGCGTCGGTTGCCTTTCCCGAACGCATTGACGTCGGCTTGCGGGTGGGCAAGTTGGGCAATAGCTCAGTGCAGTATGAATTGGCGGTGTTCAAGGCGGGCGAGGAGGACGCCTGCGCGGCGGGGCGTTTTGTACATGTGTTCGTGGATCGAGGGTCGAACCAGCCGGTCACTATTCCGGCGATGTTGCGCGAGGCGTTGCAGCGTTTGGTGGTGTAGGCGCGCACGCCTACACCCAGGACGAAGGCTTCAGGCCTTATCAATCATCATAACGGTGGTGATGCTTGTTCTTGCGATGCCCATAAGCGTGACCGCGCCCGCGATGGTCATCACGGTCGTAGCGACGGTTGTCACGGCCACGGTAATGGCGGTCTTCGTCATCGCTCTTGTTGCCCATGTAGTTGCCCAGTGCGCCACCTGCGCCGCCGCCGGCTGCTGCGCCGATCAGGCTACCGGTGCTGCCGCCGACACTGCGGCCAACCACGTTGCCGCCTGCTGCGCCCAGTGCACCACCAATGGCGGCTTCGCCACGGCTGCGTTTGTCGGCGCCGACCGCACTGCCACCCGCGCCGCCCAATGCCGCACCGATGGTCGAACCGGTGTTGCCGCCTAGCTGCTGGCCAACAACTGAACCTAGAACCCCGCCCAATGCGCCGCCCACGCCTGCTTCGGCGGTGCCACCGGCCATGGCTGCGCCACTGACCAGGCCAAGGGACAACAAGAGAATCGAGGAGAACTTCATTAGGGAGACCTCAAGAGGATGACGGCGCGATCTTGGGGCTGTATCGATACTGTGACAATAGAAATCCGACCAGTAGCACGAGTTGTACACAATTCTATAACTTACTGTTTTTACTGGGGAACTTAAGTCTTTTTTGTGAGTCTTTAGCTACTTGGGAAAGGCCGCTTTTATGCAAAAGCGGCCTTTTTTGTGCCTGGAATTTACGCCGAGCGCGCCATGATCAGGCCGTCGTCACTCGCCGCCTCCAGGCAAATAGCCACGAACTTCGATGTCGGTGTATGGCTGCCATCCCCGGTGCTTTCCAGTGGCACCAGCGGGTTCACTTCCGGGTAGTAAGCGGCTGCCTGCCCTGCCGGAATATCAAATGCGAGCAAGGTGAAGCCCTTCACACGGCGCTCACGCCCGTCTTCCCACAGCGACACGATGTCGGCCTTCTGCCCGGGCTTGAAGCCCAGGCGGATGATGTCGGCTTCGTTGACAAAGAGCACGTCACGCTGGCCTTTCACCCCACGGTAGCGGTCATCCAGGCCGTAAATAGTGGTGTTGTACTGATCATGGGAACGCATTGACTGCATGATCAGGTCCGGCACGCGGCCGGTCGCATGGGTGCGCTCGTGAATCAGGTCTTCAGGCAGGATATTCGGACGGAAATTGGCGCGCCCCGAAGGGGTGTTCCAGCGACGCGCGCCGGCAGCGTTGCCCAGGTAGAAACCGCCCGGATGCTTGATGTTTTCGTTGAAGCCCTTGAAGCCCGGGATGGTGTCGGCGATCAGGTCGCGAATGCGTCCGTAGTCAGCCACCAGCCAGTTCCAATCCACCGGCTTGCTGCCCAGGGTAGCGGCGGCGATACCGGCCAGGATCGCAGGTTCGGATTTCATCAACTTCGACAAAGGTTGCAACTGGCCATTAGAGCCGTGAACCATGCTGAACGAGTCTTCCACGGTGACCGCTTGCGGGCCGTTGGCCTGGATGTCGATATCGGTACGGCCCAGGCATGGCAGGATCAGCGCATCCTTGCCGTGCATCAGGTGGCTGCGGTTGAGCTTGGTGCTGATCTGCACCGTCAGGTCGCAGTTGCGCAGGGCCTGGAAGGTACGCGGGCTGTCTGGCGTGGCTTGTGCGAAGTTGCCGCCCAGGCCGATAAACACTTTGGAACGGCCTTCGAGCATGGCGTGGATCGCTTCGACCACGTTGTGACCGTTGGTGCGTGGCACCTGGAACTGGAAGCGGCGCTCCAGCGCATCAAGGAAGGCCACCGGCGGGCGTTCGTTGATGCCCATGGTGCGGTCACCCTGCACGTTACTGTGGCCACGCACCGGGCACAGGCCGGCGCCTGGACGACCGATGTTGCCGCGCAGCAGCATCAGGTTGGCAATTTCCTGGATGGTGGGTACCGAGTGGCGGTGTTGGGTGATGCCCATCGCCCAGCACATGATCACGTTCTTGCCTGTGGCGTACATTCGCGCCGCTTGCTCGATTTCCACCAGGGTCAGGCCGGACTGCTTGACGATTTCATCCCAGGAGGTGTCGTCGATCTGGCCCAGGTAATCGAGCACGTTGGCGGTGTGGGCGTTGAGGAAATCGTGATCGAACACGGCTTCCTTACCTTCAGCCTGGGCCTGGCGCTCCCACAGCAGCAGGAACTTGGCCATGCCGCGAAGGATGGCCATGTCGCCGCCCAGTGCGGGGCGGAAATAGGCGGTGTTGGTCGGCTTATCGCCGTTGGTCAGCATTTCCAGCGGATGTTGCGGATGCTGGAAGCGCTCCAGGCCGCGCTCCTTGAGCGGGTTGATGCACACCACCTGAGCGCCACGCTTGACGGCTTCGCGCAGCGGTTCAAGCATGCGCGGGTGGTTGGTGCCGGGGTTCTGGCCCCAGACGAAAATCGCGTCGGCATGTTCGAAGTCATCGAAGGTCACGGTGCCTTTGCCCACGCCGACGCTCTGCGCCAAAGCCACGCCGCTGGCCTCGTGACACATGTTCGAACAATCCGGGAAGTTGTTGGTGCCGTAGGCGCGCACGAACAGCTGATACAGGTAGGCCGCTTCGTTGCTGGCACGGCCCGAGGTGTAGAACTCGGCCATGTCCGGACTGGGCAGTGCGTTGAGATGTTTGCCGATCAGCTCGAAGGCGGCTTCCCAACTGATGGGCTTGTAGCGGTCCGTCTCGGCGTCATAGCGCATCGGCTCGGTGAGGCGGCCTTGGTACTCCAGCCAATAGTCACTCTGTTCCAGCAACGCGCTGACACTGTGCTTGGCAAAGAAAGCCGCGTCGACACGGCGTTTGGTGGCTTCCCAGTTAACCGCCTTGGCGCCGTTCTCGCAGAACTTGACCATGCCGCTTTCCGGCGAATCGCCCCAGGCGCAGCCTGGGCAGTCAAAGCCGCCGTTCTGGTTGGTCTTGAGCATCATGCGCAGGTTTTTCAGCGCGTTGTCGCTGGTCAGCCAGGCTTGCGCCACGCTGATCAGTGCGCCCCAGCCACCGGCCGGGCCTTTATAGGGCTTGTAGCGCGGGGTAGGGGTTTGGTCGGCTTGGTGATGATTGCTCATGGCGGGTCTCCATCGCAGGGCTGTAAACCCGCGCGTACTACTCTGCGGCAGTGCTACCAGCGGATTGATCTAGGCTTAGACTAGGCGCGACAAAGGGTCGCGTCTAATTGCCAGTATTGATCTATTGATAGATGGCGTCGATCACGGGTCTTTGGTCGGCGTGGAACCCAAGTCTGTAGGACTGGTCTAGTCTTGGGCATCTGGAAACCAAATCCCAAGGAGAGCGCACTATGAGTATTCTCAGTTTTGTTAAGGAAGCAGGCGAAAAGCTGATCAATCTGCTGACGCCCGGTAATGCCAGCGCCAGTGATGAGCTGAAAAAGCATATCCAGGATGTCGGGCTGGGTAATCCGAACGTGCATGCCACCGTTGACGGTGACAAGGTCACGATTACCGGTGAAGTGGCCAGCCAGGAAGAGAAAGAAAAAATCATCCTGGCGGCAGGCAATATTGCCGGCGTAGCCAGTGTGGATGATCAAATCACTGTATCCGGGCCAGCTGTTGCGGCTGCCCGTTTCGTCGTAGTGAAAAAAGGTGACACCCTCAGCGCGATCTCGCTGGCGGTGTACGGTAATGCCAACCTGTACAACAAGATCTTTGAGGCCAACAAGCCATTGTTGTCGCATCCGGACAAGATCTACCCAGGGCAGACGCTGCGTATTCCTGAGTAACAGGCTGGGCCTGATGAGGGAGGGGGGCAACCCCCTCCCTCATTGCGTTAAAGGCCGGCAATCAGATCACGGTAGTCTCCGACGGCGGCAAACTCTGCGGTGTCCTTGGGGCCTTTTCGGCTGTCCGGTTCCCTCACTGCCAGCAAATGGCTCACCCCGAAATCCCGAGCGCTGCGCAGGATCGGCAAGGTGTCGTCGATAAACAGGCTGCGTGCCGGGTCGAAGCCGATGTCGGCGTGCAGGGCGTGCCAGAACTGCGGGTTTTCCTTGGCGAAGCCATAGTCGTGGGAACTGATCAAACGCTCGAAATACGGCGCCAGTTCAATGCGTTCCAACTTCAATGACAACGAATCACGATGAGCATTGGTGATCAGGATCACGCGCTTGCCGGCCTGTTTGATCGCCGCCAGAAAAGTGTCCGCATCCGGGCGCAAGGCGATCAGGTGGGCGGTTTCCAGCTTGAGCTCACGCACCGGAATGTTCAGCTCCGTGCTCCAGAAATCCAGGCAATACCATTGCAACTGTCCGGCGTTACGCTCGAACAGAGGCTGCAACTCCATCTCGGCCATGGCGCGGCTCACCCCATGCAGCTCGGCATAGCGCTGGGGCAGGTGCTCCATCCAGAAGTGGTTGTCGTAATGCAGGTCGAGCAAGGTGCCGTCCATGTCCAGCAAGACGGTGTCGATGGCGTGCCAGGGCAAAGAGGGCATGGGGCGGTCTCATGTAAGTAAAGATATCCGACACAGACAATCGGAAAAGCCACGGTATAGTAACCCGATCACGCCAAGGAGCCGCTTATGCGCCAGAAACCCACCGTTCTCGCCCGAGAAATAGTCGCCAGTAGCCGTTTGTTCCGCGTGGAGGAAGTGCAATTGCGCTTTTCCAATGGCGTTGAGCGCACCTACGAACGCCTGGTGGGGCGCGGTACCGGTTATGGGGCGGTGATGATTGTGGCGATGATTGATGCCGATCATGCGTTGCTGGTGGAAGAGTACTGCGGCGGTACCGATGAATATGAGTTGTCCCTTCCCAAGGGCTTGATCGAGCCCGGCGAAGACGTGCTGGCGGCGGCAAACCGCGAACTCAAGGAGGAAGCCGGCTATGGCGCGCGTCAACTGGAACACCTCACCGAACTCTCGCTGTCGCCTGGTTATATGAGCCAGAAAATCCAGGTGGTATTGGCCACCGATCTCTACGAAGAACGCCTGGAAGGCGATGAGCCAGAGCCGATGCGGGTGGACCGGGTCAACCTGCGCGAGCTGTCGAAGTTGGCGCAGAACGAGCAGTTCAGCGAAGGCCGTGCCCTGGCCGCGTTGTATCTGGTGCGAGACCTGTTGACCCAGCGTGGAGCGTTTATCGTATGAGCGAACTGTTTCTGGGCCATCCGTTTATAGCTCCTGTGATCGAGCTGGCCCGCCAGGCCGGTGAGGTCATCCTGCCTTACTGGCGGGCCGATGTTGCCGTCACCTCCAAGGCTGACGACTCCCCCGTGACGGCGGCGGACCTGGCCGCTCACCATCTGATTCTGGCCGGCCTGACCGCGCTGGACCCGAGTATTCCGGTGCTGTCCGAAGAGGACGCGAATATAGACCAGAGCGTACGTGCCGGCTGGCAGCGGTGGTGGCTGGTGGACCCGTTGGATGGCACCAAGGAATTTATCGGCGGCAGTGAAGAGTTCACCGTCAACATCGCGCTGGTTGAACAGGGCCGCGTGGTATTTGGCGTGGTCTCCATGCCGACCAGTGGTCGCTGTTATTTCGGTGGCGCGGGCCTGGGCGCCTGGCGTTCCGATGTAAACGAAGCGCCCAGGCAGATTCAGGTGCGCGAGGCACCAGCAGTCGGCGAACCCTTTACGGTGGTTGCCAGTCGTCGCCATACCAGCCCTGAGCAGGAGCGCCTGCTGGACGGTTTGAGCGCCGGGTTGGGCGAGCTGAAGCTGGCCAATATCGGCAGTTCGTTGAAGTTTTGCCTGTTGGCCGAGGGCAGCGCCGATTGTTACCCGCGGTTGGCGCCGACATCGCAATGGGACACCGCCGCTGCTCAAGGTGTGCTGGAAGGCGCAGGCGGTGAAGTGTTGGAGTTGAGTGGCGAGCCGTTCAGTTACCCGGCCCGGGAATCATTGCTGAATCCGTTTTTCCTGGCTCTGCCGGCCAAGGCAGCCTGGCGCGAGCGATTGCTGGCCCTGGCCCGCCGTTAAGATCCCACACGCCAAAATGTGGGAGGGGGCTTGCTCCCGATACCGGTGGGCCAGTCGACATATTCGTTAACTGACACAGCGCTATCGGGAGCAAGCCCACACATTCAGTTTTGCGTCGTAGCATCTAGCGGTGCAGGACGTACTGCCCAGTGAAGGCCACAGCGTGGTCTGCACTGCCCTCGTTCACAATCCACGTCTCCAGCATCAGGCGTGCACGGCCATAGCGCTTGTATGTCGCCAAGAAGCGCTTCCATACCTTCTCTTCGGGGGCAGGGCACACTACGGTGGCATCCCGTGTGACCGGCAGCGGATAACTGATCTGTCCTTCCTGGATGACGATGTGCCCATCCTCAACCCCTTCTTCACGCAGCTTCAAGTGCAACCAGCCCCAGCCGGCCAATACCGCGCCGCAGTAGAGACTGCCGCCAAACATGGTGCTCTTGTGGTTGATGTTGGCCTGCAACGGCAGATGCAGCGCCAATTGGCCCTGTTGCCAGTCGAGTACCTTGAGACCCATTTCCCGGGTGAGGGGGATGTCATGGTGCAGCACGGATTCCAGGTAACGGCTGTCGCGGTTCATGTGGGCCTCTTGGTGTGTGTGGATCATTCTTCGTCGGTACTCTGGTTGGCGAAGATCAAGCCGTGCTTGCGCAATTTGTCGTGCAGGGTTTTGCGCGGGATGCCGAGCGCCTCGGCGAGGCTGCGCACGGAGCTGTGGGGGCGAGTCAGTTCGGCGGCGATCAGGCTTTTTTCGAACTGTTCGACTTGTTCGCTCAAGCCGCCCGGTGTGGAGGTGAGCACGGCCGTGGAAGGGCTGTCCTGGGTGTTGTCCAAGGCCAGTTCCAGGCCCAAGGCGAAGCGCTCGGCTGCATTCTGCAGTTCGCGCACATTGCCCGGCCAGCTGTGGCGCAACAGCAGCGCACGCTGGCCCGGTTGCAACTCCTGCAATGGCAGGCCGTGGCGGCTGCCGGCTTCGTCCGCGAAGTGTTGGAACAGCATCAACGCATCTTCCCCTCGTTCACGCAGCGGCGGAATGCGCAACGGAGCGACGTTTAGCCGGTAATACAGGTCGGCACGGAAGCGCCCTTGGTCGGCGGCCTGGCGCAGATCTTCCTTGGTGGCGGCAATGATGCGGATATCGAGCGGGATCAGTTGGTTACCACCCAGACGCTCGACCACGCGCTCCTGCAGCAGGCGCAGCAGCTTGACCTGGACATCCAGGCTCATGCTTTCGATTTCATCGAGGAACAGTGTGCCGCCGTTGGCAAATTCGAACTTGCCGATACGGCGCTTCTGCGCGCCGGTAAAAGCACCGGGCTCGTGGCCGAACAGTTCGCTTTCCACCACCGATTCGGCCAGGGCGCCGGCGTTGATCGCGACGAACGGCCCGCTGCGCCGGCTCGACAAGTCATGCAGCGCACGCGCCACGACTTCCTTGCCGGCGCCGGTTTCACCGAGGATCAGTACGTCGGCCTTGGTCGCCGCCAGGGCACCGATCTGCTCGCGCAGGCGCAGCATTTGTGGCGAGTGCCCCACCAGGCGTGTGCTCAGTTGCTGGCGGTCGCTGAGGGCCAGGCGCAGGCTGCGGTTGTCCAGCACCAGGCGGCGCAGCGCCAGGGCGCGGCGCACGCTATCGAGCAGGGCGTCGCTGGCGAAGGGTTTTTCCAGAAAGTCGTAGGCCCCGGCACGCATGGCTTGCACCGCCAACGGCACGTCGCCGTGGCCGGTGATCAACAGCACCGGCAGGTCCGGGTCCTGGCCGTGCAGTTCGGCGAGCAGCTCCAGGCCGTCCATGCCGGGCATGCGGATGTCGCTGACCACTACCCCTGGCCAGTCCCGCGTCAGGCGCGCAGTGAGGCCGGTCGCTTCACCCAGCGTCAGGACAGCCAGTCCGGCCAGGTCCAGGGTCTGGCACAGGGCCTGACGCAGGTGTGGATCGTCGTCGATCAACACCACCTGAATCTGGTTATCGATACTCATACACTGCGGTCCTCGGACGGTTGCAGACTGACGCCCGGCGAACCGGCACGCAATTTCAAGGTTAACAACGCGCCGCCTTCCTTGTGGTTGGCAAATAGCAGTTCGCCGCCAAAGGCACGCATCAGGGTTTCGCAGATCGCCAGGCCCAACCCCAAGCCCTGGGTGCGGGTCTTGGTGGTGTAGAACGGTTCGCTGGCGCGGCCCAGGGCTTCCATGCAGAACCCGGGGCCGTTGTCGCGAATGTACAGGTTGACGCCCTGTTCAGTGGTTTGGGCACTCAACCAGAGTTTTCGCGGCGGGCCTTTTTCGGTGAGGGCGTCCAGGGCGTTGGCCAGCAGGTTGCCAAGCACTTGGCGCAAGCGGGTTTCCCCGGCTTGCACCCATAAGGTCGCCTCCGGCAGATCGCGGATCAGTTCGACTTCCATCGACCGCCGCCGCTTGGCCAGCAACGCCAGTGCATCATCCAGCGCCGGCTGCAGGGCCACGCTTTCCGGTGCATGGCGGTCGCGCCGGGCGAACGCACGCAGGTGCGCGATGATCGAGGCCATGCGCCCGGTCAGTTCGCTGATCAGCTTGAGGTTGCCCCGGGCGTCGTTGGTACGTTCATGGTCGAGCAGGATCTCGGCGTTTTCTGCATAACTGCGGATCGCTGCCAGGGGCTGATTCAGTTCGTGGCTGATGCTCGCCGACATGGTGCCCAGGGCTGACAGCTTGCCGGCTTGCACCAGGTCATCCTGGGCGCGCACCAGTTCCTGCTGGGCGTGCTCGCGTTCCAGTACTTCCTGTTTCAGACGCCGGTTAAGGCCCTCCAGATCGCTGGTACGCTCGGCCACGCGTGCTTCCAGCTCGCGGCGCGCCTTGGCTTCGAAGGCAATGCGCTCCAGGTAATGCCGCCGACGTTGCATCATCAGACCCAGCAACAGCATCAACACCAACAGCGTCGCGCCACCGACGGCGACCACCGTGCGCACCGGGCGATTGATCAGTGAGCGTGGCGCGAGAATCTCCACATTCCAGCCGGTTTCGGCGATGGCCGTGGATTGACGCAGCCATGCCGTGGCACTCAGCGCCAGCGGCTGTGGGTCGCGGGTGGGGTAAGGTTGGATCGCGATAATCGCCTCACGCTCTGCGGCGGTCAGTGGCCGGGTGGCACGAAACCGCCATTGCGGGCGCGAGGTCAGGATTACCACGCCATTGTGGTCGGTCACCAACAGCTGTTCCGGTGTATTGCCCCACAGGCTTTCGGTATGGTCCAAGTCGACCTTGACCACCAGTACGCCGATGATCTTTTCGCCATCGCGCACGGCGGCGGCAAAGAAGTAGCCGCGCTTGGCCGAAGTGGTGCCCAGGCCGAAAAAACGCCCCAGACGCCCAGCCATGGCCTCGCTGAAATACGGTCGGAACGAGAAGTTACGGCCGACGAAACTGTCTTGCTTGTCCCAGTTGGAAGCCGCCAGGGTTTTGCCGGAGGTATCCATCAGGTACATCACTTCCGCCCCGGCCTGGGCGGCGACGTCCTGGAGCAACTGGTTGGCGTTGGCCAGGTTGGTGCTCACCTGAGGCGCGTCCAGGGCCGTGCGCAGGGCGGGCAGGTCCCCCAGGATCTGCGGCAAGACTTCGTAGCGGTGCAGGGTGCCCAACAGGTTGGCCACGTACAGGTCGAGGGTTTGCCGGTTCTGACCCGCCAACTCGCTGCCGTAATAGCGCTCGGCCAAGTGTTCCAGCGGCCACAGCAGTGGGGCCAGGCATAACGCCAACAGGGCGAGGCTGCGCCAGCGAGGTCTTCGTGGAAGGGGTGGAGTCATGGAAGTCATGCGCCTGTGGGTACAGGCGCATTATGCCTAGTGCTGCCCTGCAAGACACTCGCGCAATGCGTCTTGCCAACGCGGCTGGCTGACCTGCCATTGTTGCTGCAGGCGGCTGCAATCCAGACGCGAGTTCAGCGGGCGCTGGGCGGGCGTCGGGTAAGCGCTGGACGGGATCGCTTCCAGCTCGGCGCAAGGCTTGCCTTGCGCACGCAGGTGTTCGCCAATCGCCTGGGCAAAGCCGAACCATGAGGTCTCGCCCTGGGCGGTCAGGTGATACACCCCCCATTCACCCGCTGCGCCAGCCAACCAGCGCTCGATCAGGGCGCGGGTACTCTCGGCGATGCTGCCGGCCCAGGTCGGCGCGCCGATCTGGTCAGCGACGATGCGCATGTGCGGTTTTTCTTGCAGCAGACGCTGCATGGTCAGCAGGAAATTCTTGCCGTGGCTCGAATACACCCAGCTGGTACGTAAAATCAGGTACTCCCCGCCCACCGCTGCAATCGCCTGCTCGCCCGAAAGCTTGCTCTGGCCATAGACGCCCAGCGGGTTTGGCGCGTCGTTTTCGGTATACGGCGCCGGCTTGGCGCCATCGAACACGTAGTCGGTCGAGTAGTGAATCAGTGGGATGCCCAGGGCCTTGGCTTCTTCGGCAAGGATGCCGGGCGCGGTTGCGTTGATGGCAAACGCTGCATCCGGTTCGCTTTCGGCCTGATCGACAGCGGTGTGAGCCGCAGCATTGATGATCAGGCCGGGGCGATGGGTGCGAACCTGTTGGCGGATCTGCTCGACGTTGGCCAGGTCGAGTTGGTCGCGGCCCAGTACGATGAGTTCGCCCAAGCCCAGGAGCCGCTGTTGCAGCTCCTGGGAGACTTGGCCGTGTTGCCCGGTGATCAAGATTTTCAGACGGGAGGTCACGAGAACACGTCCGCGTCTTTGAAACTCTTGCCGTTCTGGTCTTTGGCGGACAGGATCGGCGGGCCATCGAGTTGCCAGTCAATGTTGAGCGTGGGGTCGTTCCAACTGATGCAACGTTCGGCTGCCGGCGTGTAATAGTCGGTGGTTTTGTAGAGGAACTCGGCGTAATCACTGAGTACCACAAAACCATGGGCGAACCCCGGTGGAATCCACAGTTGGCGACTATTGCCGGCAGACAGGCGCACGCTGGCCCATTTGCCGAAGTTGGGCGAACTGCGGCGGATATCCACCGCCACGTCCAGAACCTCACCGGCTGTCACACGCACCAGTTTGCCCTGGGCGTGCTCGACCTGATAGTGCAGGCCCCGCAACACGCCCTTTTGCGAGCGTGAGTGGTTGTCCTGCACAAACTGCTGTTGCAACCCGGTGGCTTGTTCAAAATGCCGGGCGTTGAAACTTTCATAGAAAAAACCGCGATCATCGCCAAAAACCTTCGGTTCGATGATCAATACACCGGGCAATTCAGTCGCGGTTACATTCATTTAGTGTCCTCGTCGGCCAGTGAGTACAGGTATTGACCATAGCCGGTTTTTCCAAAGTATTTGGCGCGCTCCAGCAGATAGTCGCGGTCGATCCAGCCGTTCTGATAGGCGATCTCTTCCAGGCAAGCAACTTTCAGGCCCTGGCGATGCTCGATGGTCTGCACGTAGGTTGAAGCTTCCAGCAGGCTGTCATGGGTGCCAGTGTCGAGCCAGGCGAAGCCGCGGCCGAAACGTTCAACGTGGAGGTCACCTCGCTTGAGGTAGGCGTTGTTGACATCGGTGATTTCCAATTCGCCACGCGGCGAAGGCTTGACCGCCTTGGCAATCTGGATCACGTCGTTGTCGTAGAAATACAGCCCGGTCACGGCATAGCTCGACTTGGGCTTCGCCGGTTTCTCTTCGATGGACAGGGCACGGCCGTCCTTGTCGAAGTCGATCACGCCGAAACGCTCAGGATCCTTGACCCAATAGCCAAACACGGTGGCGCCGGACGGGCGTTGGGCCGCGGTGCGCAACTGCTCGCCGAAGTGCTGGCCGTGGAAAATGTTGTCGCCCAGGATCAGGCACACCGGGTCTTCACCGATGAATTCTTCACCAATAATGAAGGCTTGAGCCAGTCCGTCCGGAGACGGCTGTTCGGCATAGCTGAAGCGCACGCCGAACTGGCTGCCGTCACCCAGCAGGTTACGATACTGCGGCAAGTCCGTTGGTGTAGAAATCACCAGGATGTCCTTGATCCCCGCCAGCATCAGCACCGAGATCGGGTAGTAGATCATCGGCTTGTCGTAAACCGGCAACAGTTGCTTGGACACGCCCAGGGTGATGGGGTGCAAACGGGTGCCGGAACCGCCGGCCAATACAATACCCTTCATCATGCGATCAGATCCTTTGCGTCAGTGTTGCCGAGTCGTTCACCTTGATAACTGCCATCCTGGACCCTGCGGCACCATTCCAGGTTGTCGAGGTACCACTGCACGGTCTTGCGCAGACCGGTTTCGAAGGTTTCTTGCGGAACCCAGCCCAGCTCGCGTTCGATCTTGCTGGCATCGATCGCGTAGCGCTGATCGTGGCCTGGGCGATCCTTGACGAAGGTGATCAGGTCGGTGAATTTTTCCACGCCGGCCGGGCGTTGCGGCGCCAGTTCTTCGAGCAGGGCGCAGATGCCGCGCACCACATCGATGTTCTTCTGCTCATTGTGACCACCAATGTTGTAGGTCTCGCCGACTACGCCGGTGGTTACCACCTTGAGCAGGGCACGGGCGTGGTCTTCGACGAACAGCCAGTCGCGCACTTGCAAACCATCGCCATAGACCGGCAGTGGCTTGCCCGCGAGGGCGTTGAGGATGACCAGCGGGATCAGCTTCTCGGGGAAGTGGAACGGCCCGTAGTTGTTCGAGCAGTTGGTCAGCAACACCGGCAGGCCATAAGTGCGCTGCCAGGCGCGTACCAGGTGGTCGGAGGCTGCCTTGCTCGCGGAATAAGGTGAGCTGGGTGCGTAAGGCGTGGTTTCAGTGAAGAGATCGTCTACACCGTGCAGGTCGCCGTATACCTCATCCGTGGAGATGTGGTGAAAGCGGAACGCGCTTTTGGCCGGTTCTGCCAGCTTCTGCCAATAAGCCCGTGTGGCTTCCAGCAGGCTGTAGGTACCGACGATGTTGGTCTGGATAAAATCCGACGGACCGTCAATGGAGCGGTCGACATGGGACTCGGCCGCCAGGTGCATGATCGCCTGCGGCTCGAAGCGCGCCAGTACGGCACTGACGGTGGCCTGGTCGACGATGTCGGCCTGGACGAACTCATAGCGGCTGTTGGACGCGATGCTGGTCAGCGACTCAAGATTGCCGGCGTAGGTGAGTTTGTCCAGGTTAAGCACTTCGTGCTCAGTGTGTTCTATCAGGTGGCGAATCAGGGCGGAGCCAATAAATCCGGCACCGCCGGTGATGAGAATGCGCATGTCGAGGGCCTTTTCCTTAGACGGACACTGGGCGAAAGAAGCATAGCTTGAGTTGTGAGGCGGGCTGGTGCAAGCACGGCGAGCATGAGGGGTTGATTAACTGCCCATAACAATGGCGATATATACGCCTGAAAAAACAGAGGGCGTCACAATGTTGCTTGCCACATTGATCCATCGTGCCAGTTTGCCTTGCCCACAAGTGAGCCCTGACCAAGCGGCGCAATTACTCAAGCAGCATTATGGCCTTGATGGTTCCTTGCAGTCATTGGGTAGCCAACAAGACGTCAACTACAAGATCGACAGCGAGCGAGGCCGGTTTGTTCTGAAAATCAGCCGGGGCGATTACGCCGCCATTGAATTACAGGCCCAGCATGCCGCCCTCAAGGACCTGCAGGGACGCGAGCACCTACGTGTACCGAAGGTCATCCAGAGCCTCAAGGGCGACGAGCTGCTGACGGTAAGCCTCGATGACCAAACCCTGCATCTGCGGCTGTTGGAGTATATCGACGGCCGGCCCCTGACCGATTTGCCGCACCTGAGCCGCGAAGTGATCCAAGGCTTCGGAGCGCTGTGCGGGCGGATGAGCCAGGCCCTGGCGGGCTTCGAACACCCGGGCCTGGAGCGTACCCTGCAGTGGGACCCGCGCCATGCACAGGAACTGATCACCCATTTGTTGACGACTCTGCAGGATCTGCCTCAGCGCGCCGCCCTGGCACAGGTGGCCCGGCAGGTCGAAGCGTACGTGAAGCCTCTGGCGCAACGGTTGCCATGGCAGGCGGTGCATATGGACATCACTGACGACAATGTCGTGTGGCAGCGCGACGCCCAGCGGCATTGGCAATGCCAGGGCGTGATTGATTTCGGTGATCTGGTGCACACCTGGCGCATTGCCGACCTGTCAGTCACCTGCGCGGCGCTGCTGCACCATGCCGAAGGGGATCCGTTTGCCATTTTGCCGGCGATCCAGGCGTGCCACGCAGTCACGCCGTTGCAACGCGAAGAGCTGCAAGTGCTATGGCCGTTGATCGTCGCCCGTGCGGCGGTGCTGGTGCTGAGCAGCGAACAGCAGCAACGCCTGGACCCGGACAATGCTTACCTGTTGAAAAACGCCGAGCACGAGTGGGAAATCTTCCATGTGGCGACATCGGTACCGTTCGAGTTGATGGAGGCCGCGATCTTCAGTTGCCTCGGTGACACGTTGCCGACGATTGCCGAGCAGGACTTTGCCCCTTTGCTGCCTGGCCTGGTAGGACGTGAGTTTGCGTTGATCGACCTGGGTGTACTCAGCCCGCATTTCGAGGCCGGCAACTGGGAAGTGCCGGGTATCGACCACCGGCTGCTGGATGAGGCGGCGGCGGTGCATGGGCTGGCGGCCAGCCGATATGGGCAGTATCGGTTGTCGCGCACGCGCCCCGACAGCGCCGCCGAGCCGGAAACCTTTGCCCTGCATGTGGAGCTGCATCTTCCCCATGGCAGTGTCGTACAAGCGCCTTTTGCCGGGACATTGCACGCGGGCGCCGACGGTTTAGTGTGTTTGCAGGGTACGCCATTGAGCCTGCGCTTATGGGGCGTGAAGACGCAGTTGACGCCTGGCTCGGCACTGGTCAAAGGGCAGGTCCTGGGGCAAGTGCAGGCGCCGCTCACGGTCCAGTTGTGCCGGGCGGAGCTTGAGCCGCCGTTGTTCTGCACGCCCTCCAGGGCGCCGGCCTGGCAGGCGCTTTGCCCCTCACCCGCAACACTGTTGGGCCTGGCCTGTGATGCCGAGCCGGAACTGGACCCCGAAGCCCTGCTGGCGCGACGTGACGCCAGTTTCGCGCGTTCGCAGAAGCACTATTACGTCGATCCGCCGCGTATCGAGCGGGGTTGGCGCAACCACCTGATCGATATGCAGGGCCGTTCCTACCTGGACATGCTCAACAACGTGGCGGTGCTGGGCCATGGTCACCCGCGTATGGCCGCAGTGGCGGCGCGGCAATGGTCGTTGCTCAATACCAACTCGCGCTTTCACTACGCGGCGATTGCCGAGTTCTCCGAACGTTTGCTGGCGCTGGCGCCGGATGGCATGGACCGGGTATTCCTGGTCAATAGCGGCACCGAGGCCAACGATCTGGCGATCCGCCTGGCATGGGCCTACAGCGGCGGGCGCGACATGCTCAGCGTGCTGGAGGCGTACCACGGTTGGTCGGTGGCGGCGGATGCGGTGTCCACTTCGATTGCCGACAACCCCCAGGCATTGAGCAGCCGCCCGGATTGGGTGCACCCGGTGACCGCACCGAATACCTATCGAGGTGAGTTCCGCGGGCCGGACAGCGCGCCGGATTACGTACGAAGCGTGGAGCATAACCTGGCGAAAATCGCCGCGAGCAAACGCCAGTTGGCGGGCTTCATCTGCGAGCCGGTGTACGGCAATGCCGGTGGAATTTCCCTGCCGCCGGGCTATTTGCAGCAGGTATATAGCCTGGTACGTGCCCAGGGCGGTGTGTGTATCGCCGATGAGGTGCAAGTGGGCTACGGCCGCATGGGGCATTTTTTCTGGGGCTTTGAGGAGCAGGGCGTGGTGCCGGACATCATCACTATGGCCAAAGGCATGGGCAACGGCCAGCCGCTGGGTGCGGTAATCACCCGACGGGAGATCGCCGAGGCGCTGGAGGCCGAGGGCTATTTCTTCTCGTCGGCAGGGGGGAGCCCGGTCAGTTGCCGTATCGGCATGGCGGTACTGGATGTGATGGAGGAAGAAAAGCTGTGGGAAAACGCCCAGGTAGTGGGAGGGCATTTCAAGGCTCGCCTGGAGGCACTGATCGACCGTCACCCATTGGTAGGGGCTGTTCACGGCTCTGGGTTCTATCTGGGATTGGAGCTGGTTCGTGATCGGCATACCTTGGAGCCCGCCACTTTCGAGACCGCGCTGTTGTGCGATCGTCTGCGCGAGCTGGGCATCTTCATGCAGCCGACCGGCGACTATCTCAACATCTTGAAGATCAAGCCGCCGATGGTCACGTCCAGGCGCAGCGTGGATTTCTTCGTCGACATGCTGTCGAAGGTGCTGGATGAGCAATTGTAAGTAGCCGATTTTTATCGGCCAATTTATGTAATGTCTTCCTTGTATGATCTTTTATTGCTTTTAAAGTCGATTTTTATCCGCTATAAAGTCGGCCATTCCCCCATTCGGAGTCCTGAACGCCATGACCACCCTGCACAGCACACCTCGCGCCGATGGCTTCTATATGCCCGCCGAATGGGCGCCACAGACCCAAACCTGGATGATCTGGCCCGAGCGCCCGGACAACTGGCGCCTGGGCGGCAAACCGGCGCAGGCGGCTCATGTGGCGGTGGCCAAGGCGATTGCGCGTTTTGAGCCGGTGACGGTTGTTGTTTCCGCCGGCCAGTACGAAAACGCCCGCGCACGTTTGGATGTGCCCAATATCCGTGTCGTGGAAATGTCCAGCGACGACGCCTGGGTGCGAGACACCGGCCCGACTTTTGTCATCAACAACAGCGGTGAGGTGCGTGGGGTTAACTGGGACTTCAACGCCTGGGGCGGTTTTGACGGGGGGTTGTATGCGCCGTGGAACCGTGACTCGCAGGTGGGCGGCAAGATCCTGGAGATCGAGCGCGCACCGCGTTACCGCACCGAAGGGTTCGTGCTGGAAGGCGGTTCCATCCATGTCGACGGCGAAGGCACGCTGATCACCACCGAAGAATGCCTGCTGAACCGTAATCGCAACCCGCATCTGGACCGCGCGGCCATCGAGTCCGTGCTGAGCGTCAATCTGGCTGTGGATAAGATTATCTGGCTGCCGGACGGTCTGTTCAACGACGAAACCGACGGCCATGTGGATAACTTCTGCTGCTACGTACGCCCAGGCGAAGTGCTGCTGGCCTGGACCGACGACCCGCAAGACCCGAACTATGCGCGCTGCCACGCGGCCATGGATGTGCTGCAAAGTAGCACTGACGCACAGGGACGCTCGTTCATCGTGCACAAAATGCCGATCCCGGGGCCGCTGTTCGCCACCGAGGAAGAGTGCGCAGGCGTGGACCCGGTGGATGGCAGCCAGGAGCGTAACCCGAGCGTTCGGTTGGCCGGTTCCTATGTCAACTTCCTGATCGTCAACGGCGGCATCATCGCGCCGAGCTTTGACGATCCGATGGACGGCCAGGCCAGGACCATCCTGCAGCACCTGTTCCCGCAGCACGAAGTGGTGATGGTGCCGGGCCGTGAACTGTTACTGGGTGGCGGTAATATCCATTGCCTGACCCAACAACAGCCCGCCCCGCACAAAAACTGAGTGCAGTTGTAACAGCGCTGGCATCAGCGCTGCGCGCTACCTCTTTAGAGCGCCCATAGCAAGCCCGCGGCCCAGCAAGGTCGCGGGCTTTTTTATGCTCTAAAGCCTGCAAATACGGGACATTGGCATAGCTCTTGTATCGGTGTTGTCACCATGATCAAGGTTTGATGACCGCGCAGTTCTGTCACAAACCTTGAGTAAGTTAGCCGCTCACGCAGTAGGAGAGAGCGCTGAAATGAATGCCGATATCAACCTGATCTACACGCGCCCGTTCCACCCGACGCGGGTCAACGGTGATGCGATCCACGCATTGGCGCTGTGGTTGAAGGCAAATGGTCCGCGACCAGCCAGGCGGGCAGACCTGCGCAGTGTGGTGATGCAGCGCTATCCGGTGGGGTTGTTCAGTGACGATGAAGTGCAAGCATTGTGTGATTTATTGAAGAACTGAAGAGCGCCACGCGCAGTTGCCGGTTTGTG
The DNA here is from genome assembly GCF_009935975.1 of Pseudomonas sp. Q1. Taxonomy (NCBI): domain Bacteria; kingdom Pseudomonadati; phylum Pseudomonadota; class Gammaproteobacteria; order Pseudomonadales; family Pseudomonadaceae; genus Pseudomonas; species Pseudomonas sp. Q1. The sequence continues at coordinate 220,463 of NZ_QODI01000001.1, forward strand.
CATACCTGTCCACAGTGGGCGCAGTAGGACGCTGCTTAGAATTATTTCGCCTAAATACAGACGATTCACGAAATTGACACATAGTTCAACGGGCGCATAGGATTGCGCCCAACGCCTGTGGCTAACCGCCATGACTTACTCCAATAAAAAAAGGCCCGCGGCAGTTCAGTCGTCCGCGGGCCTTCTTTTTTCCGGAAAAAGCCGACACCAGAAAAGCGACACGGAGCCTGGTGTCACAGCGCGTACTCAACCAGTAATAAGGAATATAAGAATATGTTGAAGCAACGGATGAGTTTGATCGCTCTGGGGATTTTGAGCGCATCGACAGCCATGGCAAACGACCAGGAGCAATCCAAGGGTTTTGTTGACGACAGCCACCTGAACATTGCTGCCCGTAACGCCTACATCAGCCGCGACTACAAAAACGGCAAGCAAGACAAAGCCGAATGGGGCCAGGGTTTCATCGGCAAGTTCGAGTCCGGTTTCACCCAAGGCACAGTCGGTGTGGGTGTGGACGTGATCGGCCAGTACGCCATTCGCCTGGATGGTGGCAAAGGCCGTAGCGGCGCTGGTGGTATCGACTTCTTCAAACAAGGCGACAGCGGCGAAGCCGCCAACGACCTGGCCAAGGGTGGCGCAGCCGTCAAGGCGCGCATCTCCAATACCGTGATCAAATACGGTCAGCAGATGCCAGCCGTACCGGTCCTGCAGTACGACAACTCCCGCCTGTTGTCGGAAACCTATGAAGGCACCTCGATCGTCTCCAAAGAGATCGCCGGCCTGCAACTGGACGCCGGTCACTTCACCAAGGAAGCTCGCAAGAGCGCCGAAGGCAGCGACAGCGGCCGCCTGAAAAGCATCGACTACATCGGTGGTAGCTACAAATTCACCGAAAGCCTGTCGGCTGCACTGTATGCCTCCAACATGCAGGACGTGCTGAAGAAGCAATACGTCAACGTCAACTACGTGCTGGCCCTGCCAGAGAAACAGTCCCTGACGTTTGACTTCAACGGCTACAAAACCAAGCTGGACCGCAGCTTCGCCCTGGAAAACCAAGGTGATGCGGACGCTCGCGACAACAAGATCTGGAGCCTGGGCGCTACCTGGGCGGTCGGCCCGCACAGCTTCACCGTCGCTCACCAGCGCAGCACCGGCGACACCGGCTACCTGTACGGCGGCTACCGCAACGCCGGCGGCATCGGCGACGGTGGCAACACCATCCTGCTGGCCAACTCCTACTGGTCTGACTTCAACGGCAAGGACGAGCGTTCCTGGCAGGTTGGCTACGGCATCGACTTCGCCACCTTCGGCGTACCGGGCCTGACCTACAACGTTGCCTACGTTCGCGGTACCAACATCGACGACGGTAGCAACCGTGGCGACGGCACCGAGCGTGAAATCTGGAACCAGTTCAAGTACGTCGTACAGAGCGGCCCAGCCAAAGACCTGAGCCTGCGTGCGCGTGCGTCCTGGTTGCGCGTCTCCAACAACGCCAGCAACTACAACGTAGGCGGTAACGAAATCCGTCTGTTCGCCGACTACCCGATCAACGTTTTCTGATTGATCGCAAGTCGCGCCTGATCCCAGGCGATAAAAACCCCGACTGGTTCGGGGTTTTTTTATGTGCAGGCGATCACTTATCGGGTGCGTGTCGGGCGTGGTCATCCCGAGGCGAACGCCCGAAAAAAGCCTTATAGGCCCGGCTGAACGCTGCCTCGGACTCATAGCCCACCGCAAACCCAACCTCGCCGATGCGACCTCCCTGCCGGGAAAGCATGGTTTTTGCCAAGGTCAGCCGCCACTCATTCTGATAGCGCAACGGTGAGCGCCCGACCAACGTACTGAACCGCTCGCAGAAATTGGAACGCGACATGCCGGCAACTTCCGCCAGCGCATCAATGCGCCACTGCTGGCCGGGCGTTGCGTGGATAGCCCGCAGCGCCCGGGCGATACGCGCATCCGATAACCCGCCGAGCCATCCCGACGCACCACCCTGTTGAACCCAGGTGCGCAGGATGCGAATCACCACCAGATCGATCAGGCGCGAAATCATCAACGCACCGCCGGGCTGCGTGTCATGGGCTTCGAGCAACATGAAATGCAGAATACCTTCGGCCCAGGCCGCCGCTTCGGTCTGTCGGATGTGGATCAACTGCGGCAGGGCAAACAGCATCGCCTGGAAACTGCTCGCATCGAACCAGAATCGGCAGACCACCACCGTGGCCGGCCCACTGCATGCCGTAATCCTGCTACCTGTGGGGTCGTGAGGGAGTAGCAGCACATCGCCCTGTTCCAGCATCACCGGTGGTTGACCACCACTCTCCAGTTGCAACCCGCCTTGCTGGACTACGCAGATATGCGCGCTCTTTTCATCAAGCTTGAGCGGCTGCCCGATGGTCAGCTCAGAGGCATAAACGCGGTCGCCCGTCAGACGAATCTGCGCCAGTACCTGAGACAAAAGGTCGCCCTTGGCCAGGCCCTCCAACTGCATTTCCGGATGAATGATCAAATGTTCGAGGGGATTGGTCATGTCTGCACGGCCATGCCTTTAATAAGCTGATTACCGGATCATAACGCGCTGAGGCGATCTGGATGAGCGTTTCCAGCGCAGGTCGTTTATGCACATCTTCCAATCACACGGGAAACGCAAAATGTTCGGAATCTCCACCCTCGGCTGGATCCACACCCTCGGCAGCCTGCCCGCCATTCCACTGGCGGCCTACATGTTCATCCGCTCCGGGCGCATCGTTCCCCGCTCAACACCGGGCAGGTTCTATCTGGCCTCGATGCTGATCGGTGCTTTCAGCGTGTTCCTGGTCGCCAAACAACCGGTCAGCAACCTCATTGGCGTCATCACGATTGCCTTGCTCGTGGCCGGTTATGGCGTTGCGCACCTGGCCTGGCTGGGCCGTGCGCGGATTTATCTGGAAACCATCTTCCTGAGCCTGACGGCGTTTTTCCTGATGGTGCCGACGGTGTCCGAGACATTGCGTCGGGTGCCTGATGGTCATCCTTTTGTTACCGATTTGAAATCGCCGGTGCTGATCGGTGCGCAAGCGGGGATAGCGCTGTTGCTTGTTATTGGCGTTACTGTGCAGATGATCTACTTGCGTAGGAGAGGGGGGCGGGTTGCTTGATTGTCTGCCGAGTATGAGTCGTGTGTGGGGGGGTTGGGCCTTGCGCAGAAAATAGGCAGGAATCCACCGGAAGCAGCCGTTTTCAACCAGTCGACGGAACAATATGGCTGCTTCACCCAACCCCTTCTCGTATCATCAGCGCCTTCGCATCTGGAACGAACTGTGTGAAATCGCTAACTGGAAAAACTCCGGCTGCCCCTGATGGGACGAAGTGGGACGTAGGCGAGGCTGTCAATCAGCTCTCGTGGGACGACTTGCGCATCATCAAGACGCTCAGTGATTGCGGCAATCGTTCGGCTACGGCCAAGAAGCTTGGCATCAACGTATCCACCGTTTCGCGCCGAGTTGCTCAAGTTGAGCGAACGCTCGGCATCGCGTTGTTCGACCACCGCAAATCCGGGTATCTGCTCACCGCCGAGGGCGCTGAATTGCGAGCACTTGCCGAGCGAGTGGAGTTGGATATCGTCAGCGTCACGCGGCGTGTTTCACGTTCAGGCCAGGGCCCTCTCGGCAAACTTCGAATTACCACCAGCGACTCGCTGCTGCTGTACTTCTTCACCCCCATCATCGCGGATTTCAAAGCCCTGAACGAGGGCATCACCATCGAGGTGCTGGTGGGCAATGAAACCCTCAGCCTCGCACGGGATGAATCGGATATCGCGATTCGAGCGACCAGAAAACCTGCGGAAAGCCTGGTGGGACGCAAGCTGGCGAATATTGCCTGGGCACCTTACTGCTGCGCCAAACAGGTGACTGCCGCGCCCCTTTTCGAAGAGGGCCAGGCATGGGTGTCATACTCAGCAGCGCTCTTCGGTTTGAAGGCGACAAGCTATGTCGAAAACCGAGTCGCTGTTGAGCGCATCGCGTACCGCACCGATTCAGTTGCAGCAGCAAGCGCTGCAATTGCGGCGGGTCTGGGGTTTGGATTCCTTCCCTGCATGTTGGGCGACATAACCCCAGGGTTGGTACGCGCCGGCCCGGTGGTGCCAGAGCTTCAGGATGAGTTGTGGTTGCTGACTCACCAGGACATTCGAAAATCGTGGCGAGTCAAAGCATTCATGACCTTCTGCGCCGCTGCCGTGGCCAGTCAAAAACCCTTGGTCGAGGGGCAGTTGATACTCCCGGTCGTCTAGATCGAAACCGGGAGTGCAGCTCAGATGTCTCGGGCGCCAATCACGGCCTTGCACACGATCTCAATCAACTGCTGGCGCTGGGCAAGTCTCGACACCCCAATGATATTGCTCGCGCACTGCGGCCGCTCAGTGCCATAGGCCGCCTTGCGCACTTTGCCGACCACGGCAAACGCAGCGTCCATATCCAGCACATAAAGGGTTTCCTCGACAACATCTTGCAGAGTGGCGCCATACAAGGCGAGCAGCTTCGAAATGTTGTCATAAGAGACCCGCATCTGCTCTCCCATCGAAGAGAAATCACTGGGCTTGCCGTCGGCGTTCAGCGGTGCAGGGGCTACCAGATTACCTTCCTCATCATGGTTGAATTGACCTGATACGTAGATCTCGTTTCCTACCCGCCGTGCCTGCGGATAGCCATATGCCTCCTCCCAGGAAACGCCCCAGTAGGCGGTCTGCTTGTTGAACGGTTGTGACGCTGCCATTGCATTCTCCTGCACATGACGGATCGGTTTGATCCGAATGGGTGGGCGAATGCTAACAGCGCGATCGCGTAGATGATGGCGCATAAATGAGCCAATACAGGCGCAAAAGTGCGCCACCAAGAAGTGTCTTGATTGGTTATCTTTTGCTCGTCCTCAAGCCATGACGCTGAGGAGTGCGCTCATGGCTACGGTGATGCCTGCAAGGTGCCGGACCCGAGACGTGTGCGATAGAACTTCATCCAAGCCGAAAGGAAAACAAAAAATGAGCAATCCTAAAACTGAAGTCCTGACTCCGCTGAACAGCCAACTGATCTTCATCGATCAGCAGCCCCAGATGGCTTTCGGCGTTCAGAGCATTGACCGGCAAACGCTGAAAAACAATAGCGTTGCCTTGGCCAAGGCCGCGAAGATTTTTAATGTCCCCACCACCTTCACCACGGTTGAGACAGAAAGCTTCTCAGGTCACACCTACCCTGAGCTACTCGCTGTATTCCCGGACGCCCCGCTGCTGGAGCGCACCTCCATGAATTCCTGGGATGATCAGAAAGTACGCGACGCCCTCAAGCGAAATGGTCGCAACAAGATCATCGTCTCCGGCTTGTGGACCGAGGTATGCAACACCACCTTCGCCCTGTCGGCAATGAACGATGCCGGCTATGAAATCTATATGGTTGCAGACGCCTCCGGCGGCACCACCAAAGAAGCCCACGATTACGCCATGCAGCGCATGGTCCAGGCCGGCGTGGTACCGGTAACCTGGCAGCAGGTGCTGCTGGAATGGCAGCGGGACTGGAAGAACCGCGACACCTACGACGCCGTAATGGAACTGGTCAAGGAACATTCTGGCGCCTATGGCATGGGCGTCGACTACGCCTACACCATGGTGCACAAGGCGCCTGAGCGCGTTCAGCACGGCCCTACTTTGGCGCCTGTCGCTGCATCTGTCTGAGCCATCGCCAGCCCCTGCCCCGGGGGCTGTTCACAGACTTGCGAAGGGTGCGCAGTCGACTGAACCGAGTCAAACGAGCCTGGCCTGGAACCTCTGGGGGTTTCCAGTGCCCAGTGCTGTTCGAGTCAGGCGCTTGCACCCGGTTACCCGGATTAATAGATGTGTATGAACATGGACAAATCTACCGTGCTTGCGACTCTCACACTGGCTTCGACAGAACCGCTCAAATCCTGGCAGATCAGCACTGCCAAACAACTGATGCTGGGCAGACTGGATACCGGCATTTCAGTGACTGAACTCGCTGAAGCCTGCGCATTGTCGCGCAGTCACTTCACCCGCATGTTCAAGGAAAGCACCCGGATGCCCCCGCAGCGATGGCTGCGTGAACAGCGGGTCATGAAGAGCAGAGAGTTATTGAAGACTTCCACGATGTTGCTCACAGAGATCGCGCTGGAATGCGGCTTCAGCGATCAATCTCACTTCTGCCGTACCTTCGTGAAAACCGTAGGCATGACACCGACGGCTTGGCAGCGACAGGCAGTCTGCCCGACTCCGGTCGTGGCTTGAGACGGTAAGGCACCCGAAGACATTCAAAAGTGAGGAAAACCATGAAAATTCTCTACACCGCAGTCGCCACCGCAACCGGTGGTCGTGATGGCCGGGCCATCTCCAGCGACAACAACCTTGACGTGAAACTGGCCACTCCGAATGAGTTGGGTGGCGCCGGTGGTGAGGCCACCAACCCTGAGCAACTGTTCGCCGCCGGTTACTCGGCCTGCTTCATCAGTGCACTGAAATTCGTCGCCGGCCAGAGCAAACGCAGCATTCCGGTCGACGCCACGATCACGGCGCAGGTTGGCATTGGCCAGATCCCAGGCGGCTTTGGCCTGGATATCGACCTGAACATCAACCTGCCGGGCCTGGAGCAAGCCGATGCACACGCGTTGGTGGAGGCGGCCCATCAAGTGTGCCCGTATTCCAACGCCACCCGTGGCAACGTCGATGTGCGTTTGCACGTCACCGTCTAAATTTCCGAGATCTACGCCTCGCCGCTGCGCGCTACCACTGAGCAGTTGAAAGGCCTGCCAGCTGGCTTTCAAATAGCGTTACCTACTTTGCAGGTACGGCGCCATCAAGCTGGCAAACCACTCGATGAAGGCACTGAGGCGGCGAGAGCGTTGGCGACGATCCGGATACAGTACAGACACGGTCATCGACGGCGGCCGGTAAGCTGCCAGCACTTCCACCAACTCGCCGCTATCGAGTAGATGCTGCACATCGAACAACGGCACCTGAATCAAACCGAGGCCTGTGCGGCATGCGGTGATATAGCTTTCCGCACTATTGACCACCAAGCGACAGGGCAGTGGCAACGAATGCCGGACGCCGTCGAGACAGTATTCCCACTGAACCTCCTGCCCGCTCGATCCCGCCACATAGCCGACGCATACGTGCCGCTCCTGCAACTCGGCAAGGTCGGTGGGTACGCCAAACTCGCTCAGGTAAGCGGGACTGGCACAGTTGATCGTCAACACCTGCCCTAACGGTTTCACTACCAGGCTGCTGATCTGCGGCGTGCCGAAACGAATCACACAATCGACGCCCTCCTGCACCAGGTCTATCGAGCGGTCGGTGGAACCCAGGCCCAGTTCCAGGTGCGGGTAACGCTGGAGAAAATCGGGCAGCGCAGGAATGAGCAGGCGCCGGGCGATACGACTGGGCACATCGACCTCCAGGCGCCCCATCACCTGCTCTTGATGGGTGTGGAACAGTTGGTCGATCTCATCGATCTCGACTAATACCTGGCGTGCGCGCTGCAGTAACTGGCTGCCATCGGTGGTCAACGACACCTTACGCGTGGTGCGGTGCAGCAAGCGCGTTCCGGTATTGGCTTCCAATTGTTGAATCGCCGCCGATACCGTGGCACGCGGCAGTTTCAGCAGGCGTGCGGCCTGGATGAAGCTGCCGAGCTCAGCCACCTGAACGAAAATTTGGTACTGGTCGATGCGGTCCATGGGTTATCAGTGCTCGACGACGGCGTTAGCCTGTTTCGCTCGAACCGGCGGGTGATGTGCAGACTGATCGACGCTCATAGCAACCCCACGGCCTGGTTTGTCGGGAAAAGTGTCAACGCCGCATTACGGGGTTGCAATCGCTTTTCGCCCGTTACTTGGTGGTATACCCGCCGTTGATCAAAATCGTCTGGCCCGTCACCCACCAGCCATCACTTACCAGGTTGCGAATGAACGGGACCACATCCTCGATATCAGTCAGGCCCGTGCGTGAGAACGGCGAAAGCGCCGCGGCGGTCTTATGATAGTTCACCGCATCCTGACCTTCGGCCGGATAAAAAAACGGTGTATCCATCGGGCCCGGGCCCACTGCCGTCACCGAAATACCACGCGCGCCGAGTTCTTTTGCAGCCGCTCGGGTGAACTGCTCCACCGGCGCTTTACTGCCGGCATACGCCGCGTAGAACGGCGTGAACGCGCCGAGCAGCGAGGTGACGATGGTGCAGATCTTGCCGTTGTCGTTGAGGTGCTTGCCGGCTTCCTTGAGAAAGAAAAACGCGGTTTTAGAGTTAACCGCCATCATCTCGTCGTACTCAGCTTCAGTGATCTCAGCTATGGGTTTCTTCAACACCTTGCCCACGGTGTTGATCGCAATATCCGGACGCCCGACTGCAGCCACGGCATCGCTGAACAGCTTTTCCACGGCCCCGGCTGTGGTCAGGTCTGCCTGCAACACCACCGCCTGAGTTCCCAGCGCCTCGAGAGCCGCCGCAGTGGCGTTGGCATCGCCCTGGCTGGAGGCGCTGTTGTAATGCACCACTACCGCCTTGGCACCCTGCAGGGCGAGATCGCGGGCGAGCAAACCGCCGAGATTTTTCACACCGCCGGCGATCAGTACGACCTTGCCATTGACTGAATGTTTGGACATGACAATGCTCCTTGGGCTGGGAAAGGTACGACCCAGTCTAGAGAGGCAGGGGGCAAAGATAAGCACGCTGATGCTGGATGCACTGTTCAGTGTTTTCGGCCAATAAGCGTGAAGTTACTTAGTTTGTGTTGGTGTATTGGCTGGAAGATTGTCAGTGGGTTGACGGAAAAATGGACGTTCCAGAAACAACAAAGCCCTCGCATTTCTGCGAGGGCTTCGTTTTGTATGGTGCGGCACCAGGAGTCGAAAAACTGCATAACTATATGACATATAATTATTTTATTTTTAGGGGTACCTTGTTCTATCTCAAAAACTATTCTCAGGCACTTCCCTCATAGTTCGCAGGAGCAAGAAAACACCACACCAGGATCGTAAAAAACGCCTTACCCTCGATGTATTGCAGCGTCTTGTGCTCGGCATCAGCCAGCATTCGCAGCGCTGCATTTCCACGCCGCCGCTATATCCAACTTCAGGCTTAAGCATAAGCGCTATGCCCAAGAGAGCCTCTCGAACACCGGTATTGCGGTCCATCACCAACGCTTGCCTATCGAATTGCCAATGGAATATGTATTTCAGCACTTATATAATTATCGCTTATATCTAGTTTGGGAGTTTTTTATAAGACTGGTTTTGGCATTGAGTTCATATTGCAATGCATCGGGATGTTCGATTGTATACTATCTAGTACAAAATCTTGGTCGCCAGCGCACAGTGAAATTTTTAGGCATTGAATTCGTCGTTAAGGGTGGGGTAGATTTTCAGGGATTTGTGTTGCATTTTTTATTGTATGAAAATTATACTGCGCCATCATTGTGATATTGCAGAGGGAATTGACGGTGCTGCCGAAAGTCTTTGTGTACCCTGAAGGACAGCGCATATGGTTGGTTAGGGCTTCCGGCGGAAAGCATTTTCAGAATTTCCTGAAGCATGGCGTTGTTGCAATAGCTCATATCGACAAGCTGATCAAAAAACATGCGCTTAAAGAGATTCCTTCGAGGGAGGTTTTGCGCGGGTATCTCGAAGCCGAGTCTGATAATTTTTTTGACTCCCAATTAGCAGCGCTAAAGAAGCTCGATGATACGAGTCCTGATCTTGAGCCGGATGTTGAGCTGGCCGAGGAAGAGTACTTCGAAAGTAAAATGTCTCTAGCCAATCGCGAAGCGCAAGTTAATAAATTTGCGCAAGAAATGCGCGTAGGCGATCTGGTTGTAACTCTATGTAAGAGTCATATAGCTATTGGTCAGTTCACGTCGGAGTCTTATATCGACGAAACTGTACTGAAAAATACAATATATCGAGGTGCGAAAGAGTCAAAGGTTGAGTATTTGGACTCTAAGTTGCGTAGAAATGTGGCTTGGGGGAAACCAATTTCGCGTGAGCTTCTTAGCGCCGGTCTGAAGAAGCCTCTTTTAGCCAGAAATACAGTATCTAGTTTGGATGAGTATTGGGATAAAATTTATTCCTTGATTTATCCTGTTTTTGTGCGTCACGACGTTGTTTATTTTTCAAATCGCGTTGCAAGAAGTGGCCCCGTCGGCACTCGTAATATGTGTAGGTTGCTTGACTTTGTAGTTTGCACGCAGCTGGCTACCGACGCTCTATTAAAACCCACGTTGCCAGGATTTGACTTGGCAAAACTGCTAGAGGAAAGCTTGCTTGGGGCTGACTTCCAAGAGAGGTTAACCTCTCAAGCTGAAGTAATGTCGCCAGGGTATTTTCACCACGCGGTTAGGGTGTTGAATGGTGTAAGGCCTGAAGTCTATGCTCGGATTTTAGCTGCTTTGCTAGCTTTTGGATTGACTGGATGTCAAGGCGGGTCCGACGCGCTGAATAGTCTTTCTGAAGAAATAGTTTCGACTCTTCAACAAGAAGATATGTCCCAGGAGCGAACAACAAAACCTGCTAACAGGGATAAAATGGATAAAATGCTTGAGGAGTATAAGCAGATCATGGACAAGAAAGGAGTTTCAAGTTTGACCTCTAGCCTTGATCTAAAATTAGCTAATGTTGATAGCGCATTACCATCTATCTCGTTTTCGCCTCAGATAAATATCCAAGGGTCAGCAGAATCATCCCCGCAGCTCAAGGACCAGCTTGGCGGAGCGGGTGAACAATTTCGCCTAGACTTGAAATAGGTAATGCCAGTGAGAAATGGAATCTTAGAGTTTGTAGGTGGGGCATTCATCCTTACAGCAATTACATATGCTTCAGGAAGGGGCTATTTCAATGGCTACTTTCGAAGCATGAATGTTGATCCTGCGTTTGTTGATGTTGCTGTCGATCAAATTTTCTTTGAGGGCGGCAGAGAGATAATTAAGGTAATAAGTCCTGTTGTATATCCGCTTCTGTTTTTTGTTGTTCTCTATGTGTTATTAGCGCTTTTGGGGACTATGTATTTGAAGCGAGTTGCATCGGAACGATCTGAGAATTTGCTGCTGGCGTGCTCGCAGTTGAAGGGTGTGTTATTGCTGGTGTCCATCGTTTGGTTCTCAAATTATTTATTTAACTCGGCAATGAAAAGCGGTGGAGAGGTTGCTGCTTCCAATGGGTGCAATTTTGTGATTGTTCATGTGAACGATAAGGAGAGTCAGACGGGGTGCCTGATTTATAAGAGCGTGGACAATATTTGGGTGCGGTATAAAGTTGACGGTTTCGAGTATGTATCTGTGTTCCCTAGAGATAATTTTTATCGGGCGGACATGAAGGTGCGAACTGGATTTTAATTCAATAGTCAGAATTTGTGGTTCTGTGGTGTTGTTTTAATCTTAGAGTTTTTATGGCGTTTATCAAAACCAGATCCTCGATCAGAGGATGAGTACCCATGGTTTCTCTAAACGACGAGCGAGCAATCGTATGGTCAGCAAATAGTAATACCGCGTCAGCTCGCTGCGCCGATTTAAGCGATGCTCAAGAAACCAAACCACATGCTTTCTCTGCCAAGCCCAAGGAGTCTGTCGCTGCCAGCGCTCAGAGATTTCAGCTTGGATGATTTTCGCCTGCCGCAAATGGCGTTGCCGCGTCGCGTGTGACCCGGTCAGCATCCCAGCCAAGAACAGTTCCATATCGAATGGCTTACTCATGTTCTCCCCCCAATGTAGGCAGCGGCCACGTCGAGTCGCCCGTGTCCAAGCTCATAGCTGATCTGCCTTCGAGCCTCACAATCAAGGCGTTTATCTATCTTGCAACATTCACCACCGTTGATAGGTGCGTAGTGCTCGGTGATTTGCTCATAGCGCTCACACGCGAACGCTGCCCTTAGCTCATGAAAGCCTTTGAGGTTATGTGCATGAAGAACGTCCCGGGCAGGGCGAACGACTTCCCGCAGAACGTTCAGGTAGCTTTCTTTCGGTGCAATCAGGTTGCGGCTACCTTCAGGCGATACCTGCTGCGCAAATCCAAGCGCGCCTCGAATGTGGTCATTCACCGTAATCCAACGTGGCGCCGATGCACCGGCGCGGCCACCTTTGGTACCGTCCTGAATGTTGACCCTGCCAAAGTCCTTGGCCTCAAGGCTTAGCCGTGGCAGGTCAGCCAAAATGGCCTCACGCAAACGCATGCCGGTGGCTCGCGCCAACTGTACAATCGCTGCGGCCCGCAACTGATCACGACTACAGAGCGCATCGATTATTTGCTTAACCTGTTCTCGATCTTGGCCTTGGGGCATCGAGTGACGCCCCCCTGTGCGCTGCATATCCAACGCCTTGCTCGGACTCGGCAATCTCACACATTGATCACCGCGAAGCGCCGCCATAGTCCTGTTAACGCTGGATAGCCGATTTTGCGCGGTGCTGATGGCTAGGTCACCGCGCCCAACCAGGTCGCGGAGATACGCCGCATAGTTGGCCAATACCTTCCGATCAACCTGCCGCGCATCATTGATACCGGGCCCCTGTTCGGATCGGCACCACTTCACAAATGCCTGCCACCGATCAGAATGCGCTTTGACTGTGCCGTAGTGGCCGCCGCCGAACATGTCTTTCAATGCCTGCGGTCCTGCGTAGCTCAATTGCCGGCCATAGCCAAAATTCCGCCCATCCCGTCTGCCTACCAATGCCATGATTAAACGCCTCTCGAAGCCAAACTTTTAAAACCATCCCCACGTCATCCCGCCAAGAATGCTGAGTGTTATCAGGGATCAAGGCCCCTGCGACCTGTGAGGGTTGTCCACTGACGCGGGACTGACGGCTCTTTACGACCGGGAGCTTGGGCACCTCATGACCTGGTCTCCTGAACACTCCCGAAGAAGTGGGCGGGTGGAGACTGCACTGGCTGACGAGACCGGCGCCGCGAGATCCTGAGTCGGGTGAAGGCAGTGAAGCGATGACCGGGGCGTGCCTGACTGTCAGTCAGGTGCAGTCCATTCCGTGGGCTGCGGCACCATCATCTGCATCGCTGTTGCTGGTGACTTTTCGGTGTTGGTCACGCCGATTGTCACGAGGGGAAATGCCGTAAAGCCTCCTACGAGTTGGGCTGCAGCAGCGGTAGGAGCGCCCGTCTCTTTCCAGGAGAAAGAGACGGGCGTAGGTTGGCGCAATGAAATGGCCAAGCGGATAGGTTGCTGCAGGGCAGCTATGAAAGGGTATGAGTTGCCGCAGTGGGCACGCTGGTAAAAGTAGGCATCCATCACATCGCTGTGACCGTGCGAGCCGCCGGACGCTAATCGCACTTTGGGAGAACCACCACCGTGTGGCGTAGCCTTAAAGGTTCTGGCTACCTGGGTTGCTGTCAACGACAGCGCTTTGCCCGATCTTTTCTACGCCTGTGGATAATTTGAGTCAAGGCTCGAATTTTCGGGAGTTCTGCGGCTGTGGATGAAATTATCCACCGGTGGAAATCTGTGGTTTTCCACAGACAGTTTGCATGCGCTTTAGATTTTTTAAGTGAGGTCCATCCAAGCAGGGCGGCTTTGCAGCCCTGTTTGGATGGACCCGCGAGGACAAGCGGATCATCTAGATTTCGAACGCTGCGTTATCCCGCCCCATCTGACCGACTGTTTGTATTTTCTCTATTCAGGGCTCGGCAGCGATGTGCGTTGCGGTTTACCGGCTGTCTGCCTAGACTCCGTGGCTAAATAACATCAGTCCATCAGCAATGTCTTGGGTTGAGTGGCGAGAGTAGTCAACGGGCGTAACCTCGTGTTCGACAGCTAATGTCGTGCATTAGACTGCGCCACCTGGAGGCATCCTTGGCATTGCGTCTTCGTTTCTTGTTAGACACCAACATCCTGATCCCGCTTCAGGACTCCATGGTGGTACTGCAGCCCAGTCTTACAAACTTCGTTAGGTTGTGCAGTGCGCACGGCTACCAACTGCTTTACCACCCTGCGTCAGCCGCGGACATCAGGCGTGACACTGATGAGGCTCGGCGCGAGCGCACCTTGGCCAGGCTCGGTCAGTACACTCAACTGCAGGCTGGGCCAGCTTGTCCATGGAACTCGCCTGAAACTTCGGTAAACGACGCTTGTGACAATGAAATTCTCTACGCGTTAGAGAATGATGCAGCGCACGTTTTGGTGACCGAGGATCAGGGGTTGCACCGTAAGGCGCGGGCACGCGGACTGAGTAGCCGCGTGTACTTCATCCAGACTGCGGACGACTGGCTGCGCCGGCTCCATGAGCCTGGTGAGGTGCGACTCCCCCACATTGAAGACGTTGAAATCCATACGTTGACCCACCAACTGGCTGGGCCATTCTTCGACAGTATCCGTGCGGGCTACGATGGTTTTAACGATTGGTTTCGTCGGAAGGCCATGGAAGGGCGTCGTGCTTGGGTCTATCGCGAAGACGCTCATCAGGCTATAGCGGCTATCTGTATTTACGCTGTTCAGGCCGACCAGGCTGTAACGGACGATGGTGAGGTGCTTGTCGGCAGGGCATTGAAGCTTTGTACGTTCAAGGTCGGCGAAACCGTTCGTGGAAGGAAACTCGGAGAGTTGTTTCTCCGGGCTGCCTTCAAGTACGCGACAAACCACCAATGTGAGTCGATTTTTCTGCACGCTAACAACGTTCAGCAGTCACAACTGATCACATTGATTGAAGACTTCGGTTTTCGCTACGAGGGGCTTTACCAAGGGGACGCAGTTTACGTAAAAGCGCATCCTGTCGCCCCGCCTCCGCTGCAGATGGACCCGTTCCAGTACGTCCAGCGCTATTATCCGCATTACATGGGCGGTGATGATGTCCATAAATTTATAGTGCCAATTCAGCCTCAGTACCATGACATTTTGTTCCCGGACTATCAGCGTCCAGGGCATGCATTGCCTGATAACCATCCGCAAAGGCATGTCAGCAATGCGATCAAACTCGCATACCTTTGTCACACCCCCAGCAAACAGCCGCGTCCAGGCGATGTCGTAATGTTCTATCGCAGTCGCGACATGCGTGCACTGACGACACTGGGTGTTGTTGAGCGATACGAGTGGTCGGAAGCGGCTGACGATATCGCACAGATTGTGAGCCGTAGAACCGTGTACTCTGATGAGCAAATAGAGGAAATGGCCAGGACTGAGACCAAGGTGATGCTATTCCGTCTGATATGTCACTTCGAGCCCCCCCTAGAGTATGCGGACCTTAAGCGCTCGCGGATCGTCAGGGGCCCCATTCAATCGATCACGAAAATATCTGATGAGTCTTTTTCCCGAATCATTCGAGCAACCGAGCGGTAGGGCTGTCCTACTTTCGATAAAGCCAAAATACGCCGACCTGATCCTTGCAGGGACGAAGCGCGTCGAGTTGCGTCGAAGCTGGCCGTCCAACGATATTGGCGTCATGGTGTTGTACTCGTCAGCACCAAAGCAGAGGCTGGTAGGAGTAGCCTTTATCGATCGGATTGAGGAGTGCGACTTTGAGAGTCTGTGGACCTTGGCAGACGCCAACGGGGGCGGCGTGACCTATGACGAACTCAAGGCTTATGTCAAAGGGAAGAAGACTGCGTTCGGTGTGATGATCCAGCGCATAAAGATCGCCGAAGTTCAGGTCGATCCGAAGGATCTTTTCGCGAACTTCACACCACCTCAGTCCTTTCTCTATCTGGGTCCGAACGATTTCCCACGCGTAATGCGCGCCATGTTTCCATCGGAGGGATCTGTATGAACATATTCGTCGCAGGTGTACACGGTGTCGGTAAGACTTTCCTCGCCTCTCAACTTCCTAAGGCCTTAGGCCTAATGCAAACCTCAGCCAGTAAGCTGATCAAGGAGGAGCGCGCGTTACCGGACTGGGGGACGGACAAACGGGTCGGTGATGTGGACGCCAATCAGATAGCACTGGCGAATGCTGTCACTCGCCACAATGAGGCCGGCACTAGGTTGCTGCTGGACGGACATTTTGTGTTGCTGGATGCTCAGGGTGAGTTTTCACCTTTGGCCGCGAACGTCTTTAAGGCTCTTCGCCTTGATGGAGTTTTACTGCTGGAAGCGGACGCTAATACAATTGCGACTCGCATACGAGAACGTGATAGCCGGGAAGTGGATATTGACCATACGATCCAATTCTTAGCCGCGGAGCGCGCTCAGGCGGAGTTAGTGTGCAATGAGCTCGGAATACCGCTTCACATTCTAGAGGCATGTGACCGTGATACCTTCGCTGCAGCGGTCGCAACAATAACTTTTAAAGCCGGACAGTAAGCAATTCTCCCCAAGTGATTAGGTCGGACGGCGTGGACGGTCCGGTCTATGTTGTGGGAATGCGTACGTCGGCTTCACTTCGACCGGTTAAGGGCGAATGCAGCCAGTCGTCAAAGGCCTTGCTATTCGACGTGCATTCAAGCCGTAATCAATAAAAAACCATATTCCTTTTGCGGAGCTGTGGCCTGTAGGTCGAGCGCTTACTCGGTTGCGCCACGTTTTGCTTTTAGGCGAGTGACGTTAGGTCCGGTCTGATTCGCGAATTCGTGTGGGCTGACATGCTCCTGCCGGTTGGCCTCCAAATACCGGCTCCACCAGTTCATGATCAGCCTGCGCTCCTCGATGAACTCGGCCTTGTGGATGTAAGCGGCGCGGACATTGTTGCGCTCCTTGTGGCTCATCTGCCGTTCAATAGCTGTCTCCGACCACAATCCTGACTCGATCAGTGCGCTGCAGGCCATCGAACGAAACCCATGCCCGCAGATATCGGTTTTGGTGTCGTATCCCATCGTCCGAAGCGCGTTGTTCACGGTATTTTCGGACATGGGCTTCCAGGGTTTGGCATCCCCTGCAAATACCAGGTCGAATTTGCCGGTTAGGGCGTGGATCTGTTCAAGCAGGGCCACGGCCTGTGGCGATAAGGGTACTAAATGGATATCTCCTGCCATCTTCGTACCCCTTGTGGAAAAGGGTACTCCCTCCAACGCTGGTCGAGTGTCAGGTATCTCCCAGGTGCCGCGCTTGAGGTCGAACTCGCTCCAGCGAGCGAAGCGCAGCTCGCTGGATCGTACAAACACATGCAGCGATAGCATCACTGTCAGACGGGTAAGTGCCCGGCCTTTATAGGTGTCGATCCGCTCCTGCAGTTCCGGCAGTCGCGATAAGGGTAGAGCCGGGCGATGCACCACCCGCGGGGCCTTGATCGAGCCTTCGAGGTCGTAAGCAGGGTTTACGGTGATAAGCCGGAGGCGCTTTGCCTCGCGCATGATGCTCTGCAGGTAGTTTTGTACCCTTAAAGCAACGTCTATCGTTCCGCGCTTCTTGATCGCTTCCAAGGGCTGCATGAGGTCATGGGTGTCGAGGTCGACAATGGCGCGGGCGCCGATCAGCGGAAATACGTGGGTTTTGAGGCGACTCATCACCGTCTTGGAATGACCTGGTGCCCACTTGGCCGACATTTCCGTATGCCAGTCGAGTGCAACGCTTTCAAAGGTTCTGCCTTTGATTACGGCTTCTGCCTTCGCTTGGTGCTTGGTTTCTATGGGATCAATACCATCCGCCAGCATTCGCTTGATTTCCAAGCGCTTGCGGCGCGCATCGGCGAGGCCAATGACGGGGTAGTTGCCGAACGAGGTCAGTCCTTCGCGTCCGTCAGGTTTGACATAGCGGAGCCGCCAGCCTTTGCGGCCATTGGGTTGGACTAGGAGATAGAGGCCGTCGCCGTCGAAAAGCTTGTAGGCGCGGTCTGTAGGTTTTGCCGAGCGGCAAGCTGCGTCGGAGAGCGGAGCAGTAGTACGCGACATAAGGGTACTCCCTTTTATCGAAGTGACCTGTATCCCAAACTCTACCCCTAAAACGGTTGGAATCCACCAGTTTCTGACGGAATCCGATGGAACGCCAAAACGAAAAAACCCGCCAGAAGGCGGGTTTTTCGGGGGTTCCAGAGATTTTGAAAGCCTTCTCTGGAACCTTGGATGGTGCCGGCACCAGGAGTCGAACCCGGGACCTACTGATTACAAGTCAGTTGCTCTACCAACTGAGCTATACCGGCGTGTTAGGGCGACGATTATAGCGATTGGCAGGCATCTGTAAACCCCTGAATTCTGACTATTTTTGCAAATGCAGAGGTTTTTTTGAGCAGGCCGTATTTTCATGGCGGCGAGTCGTGCTCCGGGGCCGTCAAATCAGCTCAGTTGCCATCGCCACAGTTGTCCGTGAATTTCATGTACTCCAACACCTGGGTCTGGTTCTTTGAGTCGAGATAGGTCATTCGCGCGTTCACTATGCCGCATCCCGAGCGGGTGTCTTCGGTGGTGGAGAGTACGCGCTGGATGTCTGGCTTGGGGGTTGCGCCGGCGTGTGCGGTGGCGGTCAGTGCAAGCAGGGCGGCGGCGATCAGGGGTTTCCAGTTGTTGGGGTTCATCGTGGTGTCCTCAGGGTCAGTGATGGGGTGAGGTCATTGAGCGCCTGGGAGGTATCTGGTCTGTGTCGTCGATCTTGGGTTTTGTCTCGTTGTGTATTGGCTGAATATTTATGTACTTGCCGATACGAAGGAGGGCTGAAGGGGAAGGGGCAGTACGTGGCTGGAGAGCCATTTAATTGACTGAAAGCCGTTCGTCCGAAAAATAATCTGCTAAAACATCAAAATAATGACACTTTTCTGTGCCTGACCCAGAATGCATTCACCGGGACGCCTATAAAAAAGACCTGCGGCTAGTGCCTGCTTGCCGAACTTCACGTCTTTAAGCTGCGTCGTGAGGAGAAGGCTATGAGCCTCAGCGAAGAACTTTTGGCGTTATTTGGCAAAGATGTCAGCCACGATGCCCAAGGCATTAATGCGCGGATGCACTTTTTTGGCAGTGTGCCTGGCGACGAAAACACCCACTCACATTCCCCGCCCGCCGATATCGCGGTTGTGCGCGCCAAGGTCGTGGCGCTGGTGTCTATCAATGGCGGCGTTGGGCGCAGCACGTTGGCCACGGCCTTGAGCAGTGGCTTGCAGCGTCATGGTGAGTCAGTGGTAGCGCTGGATCTGGACCCGCAAAATGCCTTGCACCATCACTTTGGCGTCAGTGCGGCGTTGCCCGGTATTGGTCGCACCAGTCTGGAGCATGGGCAGTGGGGGGATTTGCAACAGGTCAGCTTCGCCGGTTGCCAGGTGATTACCTTTGGCGATATCGATTTCCAGCAGCAGGAAAACCTGGAGCGTTGGCTCAAGCATGAGCCCGGTTGGTTGGCGCAGCGTCTCGCGTCCCTGGGCCTGAGCGAGCGGCAAACGCTGATCATCGATACGCCTGCCGGTAATAACGTCTACTTCCATCAAGCGCTGAGCGTTGCCGACGTGGTGCTGCTGGTGGTTCATCCCGATGCTGCGTGTCTTGCCACTCTGGAGCATTTTGACCAACTGCTGGCGCCCCATCTTGAGGGCTCTCGCCCACCCTCTGTGCATGTAGTGGTCAATCAGGTGGACGAGAGTGATGCCTTCGGCCTGGACATGGTCGAGGCCTTCAAGCAGCGCCTGGAGTCCCCACCATTTGAAGTACATCGTGACGTGGCAATCAACGAGGCGCTGGCCTTTGCGGCAGACCCGTTGGACGGCGCAGCCAAGCGGCTGGCCGGAGACGATATCAATGAGATTTGCCTGGCATTGAAGGCACCGAAAAAGAAACCATAAAGTGCGCTTTATAGGCTTAATGCCAGATGCTTATGCACAATCGGTTGGTTGCGGCTGTCAGGCGACGGCCATTTTGTGGAGCGGTTCTCAACACGCTGCAACTGCCTGTTTTGTGTGCATTTTATTTTGTGAACAAAAAATGACCAGCGTGCCTTTTGGCCTGCAGCGCTGATGGGAACAGCCTCTGTAAAGAATCCATCAACAGAGTTATCCACAGGGGCATGTAGGAAATTTTGCCCCTTAATCGCGCTCGGCCAGCACCATCAAGTTGCGTGGGGTCAGGGCCGGCTCACAGAAGCTGCCTATCTCGACCTTGTAGCCCTGTTCCGACAGATAGAGCGCCCGGTCCAACACTAGCCACATCTCCAGCGGGCGTCGAAACAAGCCTCGGACCAATTCCAGGTTGCGTACCTGCGCAAGGCGGCGCCAACCCTCGGCCTCCAGTGCAGCCCAATCCTGTTCACCTGTGGATAAGCCCTTGAGATTCGCCAGTTCCCGGCAGTAGTCGGCGAAGGATTTGCCCAGCCAACTGGCGGGCAGCGAGGGGGTGGGTAAGTAGTCGTCGTAGCCGCGTAACTGGCGTTGCAGGTGATCAAAGCCCAGGCGTCGAGCCATGGAGGTGTCACGTTGTTGGCGCACGCGATTGCCGGCGGTGACGGTTTCGCTCAATGGCAGGCACAAGTCATCTTTTGACAGGCGCAGGCCTGACGTACGGCCGGCGCTCGATAGCGGTTGGTAGTGCTCGCCATTGATGCGGTTATAGCAGCAGGGCGCCAGCGCCAGTTTTTTGCAGCCGGCAGCACTGGCCAGTTGCAACAGGCGCACGTGCAAGTCGCCGCAGGCGTGCAAGGCGACGGGCGTGTGGGCGGGGCTGAGTGTCACATCCGCCATCACGTCTTGCAGGCGATGCGTGACCGGCAATCGGTGGTGCTCGCTCAGCGCCTGGCCTGAGGCGATCAGGGCCGGGTCGTATTCCAGGCAAGTCAGTTGCTGGCCGGGTTGCAGCAGGCGACGGCCGAGATGACCTTTGCCGGCACACCAGTCCAGCCAGTGGCCAGGTGTTTCGGTGAATTGCAATGCGGCGCCGAAGGCTTCGATCTGCTGCCATTTGCGGCCGGGCACGTCGACGTTCAGGCGGTGGCGGGCCGGCTCCAGTGCGCGTTTCGGTAACTCGTCCACTGCACTGAGGCGCAATGCCCGCTCCGCCAACTGTGGAAAAGGCGCAGGCGCCGCTAACGCGTGGGCGTGGTTGTGGCTGGATTCGGCATCCGCCAACGAGCGTTGGCGAAGCCAGTGGGCCAACTCGGGATGCGCGGCTTCCCAGGGTAATTGCAGGTGCGTAAAGGGCCGTGGTCGCCACAGCCCTTGATGCTCGATCAGAAACGCATCCAGCGCTTTGAAACGGGCCTCAGCGTCCCTGGCAGGCATCGACGCGCAACCAGCGTTCGAGCAGTTTGAAGCCGCGTACCAGGATGTAAGCCATCAGCAGGTAGAACAACCCGGCGGCGAAGAAGATCTCCACCGGCAAGTAGGTGCGGGCGATGATCGTACGCGCCATGCCCGTCAGCTCCAGCAAGGTCACGGTACTGGCCAGGGCACTGGCCTTGAGCATCAGGATCACTTCGTTGCTGTAGGCCGGCAGACCGATGCGCGAGGCGCGGGGCAGGATGATGTAGAACAACGTCTTGGGCTTGGACATGCCCAGGGCGCGTGCCGCTTCGATCTCACCCGGCGGGATGGCCTGGATCGCGCCGCGCAGGATCTCGGCGATATAAGCGGCAGTGTGCAGGGTCATCGTCGCCGTGGCGCACCAGAACGGATCGCGCAGGTAGGGCCAGAGGACGCTCTCACGGACCGTATCGAACTGTGCCAGGCCGTAATAGACCAGGAACAACTGCACCAGCAGTGGCGTGCCCCGGAAGAAGAAAATGTAGGCGTAGGGCAGGGCGCTCACGTACCAGCGGCGCGAGGAACGGGCGATGCCCAGCGGGATCGCCAGCAGCAGGCCGGCAATCACCGCGATGGCAACCAGTTCCAGTGTAAGGGTGGCGCCCTGGGCGAGCTTGGGCAGCCACTTGATGATCACGGTCCAGTTCAGGCCCAGGTCGAAATGTGCCAGCCAGCTGTAGTCGCCGCTCATTGGGTGCTCCTTGCAAAGCCGCGGGCGGCGCGTTTTTCCAGGAAGTGCATGCCGGTCATGGCCAGCACGGTGAGGCCCAGGTACATGAATGCCGCGACCATGAAGAAGGTGAACGGTTGCTTGGTCACGGTCACGCCGATCTGGGCGTGGCGCATGATTTCTTCCAGGCCGATCACCGAAACCAGTGCGGTGTCCTTCATCAGAATCATGAACAGGTTGCCCAGGCCGGGCAGGGCGATGCGCCACATCTGCGGCATGATCAGGCGGGTGAAAATCCTGAACTTCGACAGCCCCAACGCCACACCCGCTTCGCGGTGGCCCTTGGGAATGGCGAGGATCGCGCCACGGAACACTTCCGTGGCGTAGGCGCCAAAGCACAGGCCGAGGGCGATCACCCCGGCGGCAAAGGCACTGAGAGAAAGGTCGGGGTTACCGAAGAACTCACCGAGGGCACGCATCAGGTTGACCGTGCCGAAATAAATCAGCAGCACCCACAGCAATTCGGGAATACCGCGGACGATGGTCGAGTAAGCGCCGCCAAGCCATTGCAGCGGCTTGTACGGGGACGTCTTGGCCAAGGCGCCGGCAAGGCCCAGCACCAGCCCCAGGCACAGGGCCGTGAGCGCCAGTTTGACGGTCATCAGCGCGCCGGCGGCAAGTGCCGGGCCGAATCCGTAGAGATCGAAATTCATGGTGTTTTCATATCGCAAGGCAGAGCTTAAAGCCGGCGTGCTCCGCTGAGCACGCCGGGCAAGTCGTTCAGATCATTCGATGCTGAACGGGAAATACTTGTCGTTGATCTTCTTGTAGGTGCCGTCTGCCTTGATCTCCGCCAGGGCTTTGTTCAGGCGCTCGCGCAGTGGGTCGCCCTTGCGTACGGCGATACCGATCTTGTCGCTTTCTACCACCGGGTCGCCTTTGAACTCGTAGGCCGAACCGTCTTTGCTCTTGAGCCATTCGTACTGCACGTACTTGTCGGCGAGGATGCCGTCCAGGCGCCCGGACGTCAGGTCGAGGTAGGCGTTTTCCTGGGTGTCATAGAGCTTGGCGGTGGTGTCCGGCAGCTTGTCTTCCAGGTAAGTACCGGCCAGGGTCGCTCGCTGTGCACCGATGGTTTTGCCCTTCAGGTATGCCGCGTCGGTCTTGAAGTCCGCAGTGGCTTTCGGCGCGATGAATTGCAGCTTGTTGGAGTAGTACGGGTCGGTGAAGTCGACGGCCTGCTTGCGTTCATCAGTGATCGACAGCGAAGACACCAGGAAGTCGAATTTCTTGGCGTTCAGGGCCGGGATGATGCCGTCCCAGTCGGAGACATACACTTCACACTTCTCGACTTTCATCTTGGCGCACAGGGCGTCGCCGATGTCTTTGTCGAAGCCGACGACGTTGCCGCTGGCGTCTTTATTGTTGAAGGGCGGGTAGGCCGCTTCGATCCCCATCTTCAGGGTTTCCGCCATGGCTGTGGCGCTGAACGCCATCGAAACGGCCGCGGCCAGAAGGAATTTTTTATAGTTCTGCATGCATGTTGCTCCGTTAGCGGTTGCTGGACATGAATTGTTTGCAGCGTGCCGAAAGCGGGTTTTCAAACACCTGCTGTGGCGATCCTTGCTCTTCGACCAGGCCCTGGTGCAAGAACACCACTTCGCTGGACACCTGGCGGGCAAAGCCCATTTCATGGGTGACCAGCAGCATGGTGCGGCCTTCTTCGGCCAGTGCGCGGATCACATTAAGTACTTCCTGAACCATTTCCGGGTCAAGGGCCGAGGTCGGCTCGTCGAACAGGATGACCTTGGGCTGCATCGCCAGGGTGCGCGCAATGGCCGCCCGTTGCTGCTGGCCGCCGGACAGTTGCGCAGGGTAAGCGTGGCGTTTGTCGGCGATGCCGACCTTGGCCAGCAGGGCTTCGGCCACTTCAATGGCTTCGGCCTTGCTCTGGCCGAGCACGCGGCGGGGCGCCTCGATGATGTTGTCGAGGATGCTCATGTGCGGCCACAGGTTAAAGTTTTGAAACACAAAACCAATTTCGCTGCGCAGGCGGTTGATCTGTTTGCCGTCGGCAGCCATCAGCTCGCCGTTTTTCGCGGCCTTGAGCTTGAGTTCTTCACCGGCGACTAGGATCTGGCCCTGATGGGGGTTTTCCAGCAGGTTGATGCAGCGCAAAAAGGTGGACTTGCCGGAACCGGAGGAACCCAGGATCGAGATCACGTCGCCGTCGCGGGCGGTCAGCGAGATACCTTTAAGTACCTCCAGCTCACCATAGCGTTTATGCAAGTTGCGGATTTCAAGCGCGGGCGTGGCCTCGGCCATGTGCGGTCCTCATTGTGTTCGTTGCGTTCGACGCTGTTGGGCCGCCTTCCTGGCGAGGCGCCAAGCTAGCATAGCGTTCGGATGGCAGCCAACAGCGCTGCGGGCGGTTAACGGGTGGTCTGCGGCAGGGTGTCGCATCGGCACAGCAGCGTGTCGCGCCATCTACAACCTGACAGACGTATGAACCCGGTAAATCCACAGGCTTCGCGTAAAAAAGGGCGCGATGGTGCCAGCTTTGGCCGGGTGTTGGAAGGGTTAACCGGGCAAACGGTGCTTATCAGCCCTTTTATGAGGCGTCACGTACTTTTTGTGTGTGCTTTTGGTGCGTTTGTTCGTCCTGAAAGTGGGTCGCACGGTAACGCTATAGCGGAATGCCATTGTTCTCAATGACTTGCGTCGGTTGTTGAATCGTCCTACAGCCCGCGTCAATCGCGGCTTTGTAACATTTTGGCGCAAATCTTGCGTAAAAAATAAAGAACGCCCCGTTGGTTTCTTTTCACGAGAAAGACTGCAGGCGGGACGGACCGTTTTCGCAATTCCTCGCAAAGGTGTGTCAATGAGTAGTACGCAAAGCTCCAATGACCTCGAACAGGGGCTCAAACCGCGTCATGTCACCATGCTGTCGATTGCCGGCGTTATTGGTGCCGGTTTGTTTGTCGGCTCTGGCCATGCGATCGCTGCAGCCGGCCCGGCCGTGCTATTGGCCTACGCGGCGGCCGGTACGCTGGTGGTATTAGTGATGCGCATGTTGGCCGAGATGGCCGTTGCGTCGCCGGACACCGGTTCGTTTTCCACTTATGCCGACCGTGCGATCGGCCATTGGGCCGGTTTCACCATCGGCTGGTTGTACTGGTGGTTCTGGGTGCTGGTGATTCCGCTGGAGGCCAACGCCGCTGCGACCATCCTTCATGCCTGGTTCCCCGGCGTGGCAATCTGGGCGTTTACCCTGATCATCACCTTGCTGCTGACGGCGACCAACCTGTTCAGCGTGAAGAACTACGGTGAGTTCGAGTTCTGGTTTGCACTGATCAAAGTGGTGGCGATCGTCGGCTTCGTGATCCTCGGGTTGGCGGCGGTTTTCGGTTTCCTGCCAACCAGCCAGGTCAGTGGCGTCTCGCACCTGTTCGACACCCAGGGCTTCATGCCTAATGGCATCGGCGCAGTCTTGGCGGCCATCCTGACGACGATGTTCTCGTTCATGGGCACTGAGATCGTCACCATCGCGGCGGCTGAATCGAAGAACCCCGGCCAACAAATCACCAAGGCCACCAACTCGGTGATCTGGCGGATTGGTTTGTTCTATCTGTTGTCGATTTTTATCGTCGTATCCCTGGTGCCATGGAACGATCCGACTCTAGCGGCGGTAGGTTCCTACCAGACGGTGCTGGAGCGCATGGGCATCCCGAATGCCAAGCTGATCGTCGACCTGGTGGTCTTGGTTGCCGTGACCAGCTGCCTGAACTCGGCGCTGTACACCGCCTCGCGCATGCTGTTCTCCCTGGGGCGTCGCGGTGATGCGCCGGCTGTGTCCAAGCGCACCAACAAGAGCGGCACGCCTTATTGGGCGGTGTTGCTGTCCACTGGCGCGGCGTTCCTGGCGGTGTTTGCCAACTACGTGGCGCCGGCGGCAGTGTTCGAGTTCCTGCTGGCCAGTTCTGGTGCCATCGCGTTGCTGGTGTACCTGGTGATTGCGGTGTCACAACTGCGCATGCGCCAGAAGCGCACGGCGGCGGGCGAGAAGATCGCGTTCAAAATGTGGCTCTTCCCGGGCCTGACCTATGCGGTGATGGTGTTCATCGTCGGTACGTTGACCGTCATGCTGTTCCAGGAAGCGCATCGGGTCGAGATTATCGCGACCGGCATCTTGAGCTTGTTGGTGGTGTTGGCGGGGTTGGTTGTGGCAAGCCGTCGCAAGGCTCAAAGAGTGGGTGCTGCAGTACTGAACTGACACGCCGCAGAACAAAAATGTGGGAGGGGGCTTGCTCCCAATAGCGGTGTGTCAGTACCAGATGCTCTGACAGACCTGATGCTATCGGGAGCAAGCCCCCTCTCACATTTCACTCTGCGTCAGTCTTCCGAGTTGGCGAGCGCTTGGGAGGCTGCCACGTAATCGGCCTGGAACTCTGACGATTCGATCCACGCCAGCGCCGCCGCTTCGTCATCGCTGTCCGTGGCCCACTGCCGATACTCGATCAGCGCCGCCAGGATAAAATCGGTGGCTTCCTCTTCGCCTTCCTGCTCCAGCACCAGTGCCAGCAAAGGGTGCGACAGGAATGCCGCACACAGCGCCTGCTGGCTGATTTCACCGGCTGTGCGCATTTCAACAAACAGCTCGGTCAAATCCACCGATTCAAGGTCGATACGGCTGTCATCGCCGGCGAACGCATCCGGCTTCGCCGCGACGGCGCGTTGGGTGCGGTTTTGCTTGGCCTTGGCCTTTGCCCGGTGGGCGCGTTTTTGCTGTTTGTTTGGCGAAGCCATGGGCTTGCGTCCTTGGTTCAGGATCGGGGTCGGGTATTGAAGCGCAGGTTGGGTGAAATCCCAAGGGAATCTACGTGCGTTCCGTCACTCGGTGCCCGGGCGTACCGTCTGCCATCTTGCCTTTTTGTAGCCACGCCAGTGCTATGGGCCATAGTCGGTTCTGGTACTCGCTACGGAAGAACGCGAAATGTCCGACGTTTTTCTCGCCGATATTTTCGGGGGCAATCCGCCAGTGAGTGCATTCGCTGTTGTTGAAATAGCCCAGTAACCGTTCGATGGCCGCCACGGTGCCAAACGGGTCGTCGGTCATGCTGATGGCCAGTATCCGCGCCTTCACGCGGCTAAATGGCAGCTCACCCAGGATGCGACCGCTGGGGCGTCTTTCGTAACTCGAGGTCGGTGTGGCCCAATCCTTCACCACGCCCGTCGGCGTGTCCTCCAACCAGCCCAGGCGCTTGCCTGGGAAGTAACCGCACAGTGCCGTCAGCAAGGGCATCGCCACATGCCATTTGGCAAGCATGCGCCAGCGTTCGCTTGCGTGATAATCGCGCCAGTAGGCGAACTGCGCGCCTACCGTGACAACCCGCCGAATCACCGCTCCCGATGCCCCCAGCCCGGCAGCGCAACCGCCGAAACTGTGGGCGACCACATCAATCGGTTGCCCGGGAAATTCTCGCTGAGCCCGTTGCAGCATTGCCTCGAAATCCAGCACGCCCCAATCTGACCAAGAGGCCTTGAAGCCGCGCAGGGAGCCGTCCCTGGATTCGCCGATGCCGCGATAGTCGTAAGTGATGACGTCCAAGCCATTGGCAAACAGATAGTCGGCAAAGCGTGAATAATGGCGGCAGCGCACGGACGTGGCGGCGTTGATGATCACCACCGGGCGTGTTGGGTCGGTACGGATGTGCCGCCAGGTGAAGCCGCCGATAAGGTAGCCGTCGGCGGCAGGCTGTCGAAAGGCTTCTGGGGTAGGTCGGGTCGGCAGGTTCATCGGTTGCCTCAATCCATGCGCTTGTAGGGTAAGCCTGGAGACTCATGCGCTTTTTTATAAGAAGCCGAAATTACCAAATTTAACCTGCCATGCGTGCAGAAAGTGCCGGTATGCTCGGCGTATCGCGTCGGCCGCCCAGGCTTGCGATCGTGTTGATTGAACAGAGTTGGCCCATGACCCGCGACACCCTCGAACACCATCAAATCCCTGTGTATTTTGCGGCGGTCCTGCTGGCTGCCTGCTTCGGCTTGCTCGCTCCCGTGGCCGCCCAGGGGCTTGGCATGCTGGTCATGCCCGCCATTGCGGTGCTGATGTACGCGATGTTCCTGCAAATTCCGTTTCTGGACCTGCGCCAGGGCTTGATCAACAAACGCTTCATCTGGGCATTGTTGCTGGCCAATTTTGTCCTGGTGCCATTGCTCGTATGGGCGTTGACACTTGGACTGGTGGAGCACCCGGGGTTGCTGGTGGGGGCGCTGTTGGTGCTGCTCACGCCGTGCATCGACTACGTGGTGGTGTTTACCCATATCGGCAAGGGCGATTCGCGGTCAATGCTGGCGGCGACGCCGCTGCTGTTGTTGCTGCAATTGGTGTTGCTGCCGGTTTACCTGAGTTTCCTGTTGGGCGCGCAGTTAGAGGGGGTAGTGGCGGTGGGGCCGTTTGTCGAGGCATTCCTGGGGTTGATCGTGGCGCCGATGATCCTGGCGGTGCTGACCACGGCCCTGGCGCGCCGCTCCAACATTGTCGGCGCGTGGAACAAGGCCTGGGCCTGGCTGCCGGTGCCGGCGATGGCGCTGGTGCTGTTTGTGGTGGTCGGCGGGCAGATCAGCGCAGTGGTGCGCGATATCGGCCTGTTGTTGCCGGTGGTTCCGGTCTACCTGGGCTTCCTGTTGTTGGCGCCGCTGATGGGCGCGTTTGCATCGAAGTTGTTTGCTTTGCCCGCGATGGCGGCGCGGGCGGTGACCTTCAGTGCATCGACCCGCAATTCGCTGGTGGTGCTGCCTCTGGCGTTGGCTCTGCCCGAAGAGGTGC
This sequence comes from Pseudomonas sp. Q1, assembly GCF_009935975.1. Classification (NCBI taxonomy): domain Bacteria; kingdom Pseudomonadati; phylum Pseudomonadota; class Gammaproteobacteria; order Pseudomonadales; family Pseudomonadaceae; genus Pseudomonas; species Pseudomonas sp. Q1. The sequence continues at coordinate 249,070 of NZ_QODI01000001.1, forward strand.
GAGGTATTGCCGCAACGGCAGTCATCCTGCAAACACTGGTCGAGTTGGTGGGGGAGCTGATCTACATTCGCCTGGTGCCACGGTGGGTGTGGCCCGCCAATCGGTAAAGCGTGAATGTTGGGTTTTGTTCAGGCGTCATTCAGGACGGGCTGCGGCACCATAAGTCGGCGCACCCTACCTGAAAGGACAATCGATGGACCACCGCAGTCGTTTTCGCCTGGAGTCCCTGGGCATTTTTCTGATCGCCTTACTGCTATTCACCCTAGGGATCTGGGATCAGCAGCCCCAGGGTTTTGATGGGCGTTGGGCGCTGTTTATGCAGGAAATGTTTCGCCATGGTGCGAGCCTTTTCCCTACTACCTATGGTCAGCCGTATGCGGATTACCCCGGCACGGCGACTTTCTTCAGTTTTGTGTTTGCCCGGTTGTTTGGTGCGCCGAATCACTTGGCGAATGTGCTGCCTACGGCGCTCGCCTCGGCAGGTGTGGTCGCCCTGATCTACCGCTTGCTGGCGCCTGCCGGCCGTCCTTGGGCGTTGCTCACGGTGTTGCTGACGCTGCTCACGACCCAGTTATTGGAAAAATCCCGCTCGGTATGCCTGGACCAGATGGTCGCGCTGTTGTGCATCGGCAGTTTCTATCTGCTGCACAGCGGCGAGCGTCTGGGTTCGCGGGTGCGGCAGTTGGCGGTGTTCCCGCTGTTCGTCCTGGGCTTCGCGATTCGCGGGCCGCTGGGGTTGATCGAGGTGTGCGGGGTGGTGTGCGTGTATTGGGCGCTGGCTCGGCCAGGCGAGAGGGTCAAGCAGGTGCTGGTCCACGGCGTTGTCGGGTTGGTACTACTTGCGGCGTGCTGGTGGCTGCTGATGAAGCTGGCACGTATCAGTGGCGGCGATGCCTTTGCCGATGAAGTGTTCAAAATGCAGGTGGGTGGCCGTCTTGATGAGTCGGGCGAGCCATTTTATTTCTACTTCAAGCTGAGTTTGTATCGCTACTTCCCTGTGGTGCCGTTGGCGCTGGCGACCTTGATTGCGCTGCGTCATCGTTGGTCTGAGCGCTGGGCGAATGAGGACATGCAGCTTTTTTGGCGTCTGGGCGCGTGTGGCTTGATGATTTTGCTCGGCCTATCGGTGCCACACTTCAAGCGTGCTTACTACATCCTGCCGATGGTGCCGATGTTTGCCGCTGTCGCCGCCTATGGGCTGCTTCACGCGCAAAATTGGTTGGTGGGTGTACGTCGCGGTTATGAATGGCTTGTCGCAGCGCTACCGGCCTTGGGCGTGGTTGTGCTCTTCGTCTGTCGACAGGCGTGGCAAAAGCACGGTTACTGGCCTGATGTTTCGCTGCCGCTGCTGATCGGTGTGCTGGTCATTCTTCAAGTGGCGGCCCTGGTGGCCTGGCGGCGGGAGCTGAGGTTGGTGTCGCTCAGTGTGATCGCGCTGGCGGCGCAATGGCTGCTGCTGGTGGCGGTGATCGAGCCGGCCAAGGACCTGCAATTCGATACGCAGCGGTTCGTCAGCCAGGTAGAAACACTTCGGGTGTCGCAGCCCGGCCCGTTGGTGTTTGTCGATCTGGCGCGGGACACCTGGGCCATACGCTACATGATGAACCTGGACCACGATGAGCAGCCGCTGTTCGTGGGGCGTAACGAGCTTGAGAAGTTGAACGCGTTGCCGCGTCCATCCTGGGTGATTGTCTCGCGTAAAGAGACTGCGCTTTTGAAGGGCACGCCGGTGGAGCAACTGGCGCCCAGCTTCGAAGGGCGCTTGAATGACAATCCGTTGATGGTGTTTTTGCTCAATTAAACCGCGGAACCAGTGCAGGCTACTTGCACTGGTAGCCCTCCGGCATCTTCACGGTGTAGTTGCGTTGCACGCGATCCTGAAAATTCAGGTTCTGCAAACCCTGCTCAACCAAGAACGCCTCGACTTTGGCCGCCTGGCAATCCTCGTTGTAGGACGTTGCCCGAAGCACATACACCGCGCGCCGGCTCGCTTCGTCCCGAGCCGTGGCGGTGAACGTGGTGAGCGTGGTGTAGCCGGTTCGCTCCGAGGTGCCCACTGGGCCATAGGTGGTATTGGGTTTGCTGGTGCAGGTCAGTTGATCGTCTTTTTTCTTGTTCTTCTTGCACTCAGTGGTGGTGCTGGTCGGCACCTGGCCGTACTCGGTGGCGGTGTAGCGGTAAGTGACCTGGCGGCTGTCGACATCGAGCGTGACGGTCATTCTGATCGGTGCAGGGTTCTGAGGCAGGGTGGTGTCAGTGAATACGTTGCGAAAGCCCTGGTCCTTCATGGCCCTGACCATGTCTCGAAGGTAGTAGCGTGCATTGAGCGTGTTCTGCGCATTGCCGCCAACGGAGGTCGTCACCAGCACGGTTGCCTCTCGATCAAAGTGATAGTCCGGATCAGGCGTTGCGTTGATCGAAACATCCATTTGCGTGGCGCATCCGCTGAGCAGTGCAGCCAGCAGTAACAGCGCGCAGGACAAATACCGGGTCATAAAATCACTACCTTGCAGCCAGAAATGTAAAAACTAGACGATTGAGCCGCACGATAAACAAGCTTCAATTGGGGGCGGTCCGGCGTGGCCCTGAGTTCGTCCAGCCGGCGTTAAATCGTGGGCAATAAAAAACCCCAAGGAATCATCTTCGCTTGGGGTTTTTCGGTATTAGTGGTGCCCAGAGACGGAATCGAACCGCCGACACGGGGATTTTCAATCCCCTGCTCTACCGACTGAGCTATCTGGGCAACGGGGCGCATTAAACGGGTTTTTCAGGGGGTCGTCAAGCAAGTTTTCAAAAAATATTTAATTATTACCGTCGCTTACGTTCCGACCCCGGTTTTTGATCAGTTATTGAGCAGGTGGCACGTAGCCGTCGGCCTTGGCGTAATCTTCGCCGGAAAAGAACTTGTCCATTTCGCCCTGCAAGTATTTGCGGTCTTCGGCGTTCATCATGTTCAGGCGTTTTTCGTTGATCAGCAGGGTCTGGTGTTTCTGCCAGTCGGCCCATGCCTGGGCAGACACGTGATCGAACACATCCTGGCCCTTGGCGCCCGGATACGGTGGGCGTTCCAGGCCCGGCAGTTGTTCTTTGTACTTGCGGCACATTACGGTGCGGGTCATGACGACTCTCCTGCGTTCAATACATCGGCCGCGCGCTTCAGCAATTTTTTGACCGGGGCGGCGAGGCCCAGGCGCGGCGGGGTGGCGAGGTTATACCAGAGCCAGTCGGCCTCGGCCACGTGATGGACGGTTTCCTCAACCTGCACCAGCCAGGGCTCGATGGCCAGCTGGAAGTGGCTGAAGGTGTGGATCAGCCCGGGCAGTGGCTGCTGCTTGCCCAACGCCAGCGCGTGCTGGTTGGCGAGGTGGTCCAGGTCTTCCAGGTCATCGAGCTCCGGCAGGCTCCACAAACCGCCCCACAGGCCCGTGGACGGGCGTCGGTAAAGCAGGATCGCGCCTTCGGTATTGGCCAGCAGCGGCATCAGTGTGCGCTTTTGCGGGATGGTCTTGCGCGGCTTGGGGATCGGGTAGCGCGTCTCCAGGCCGAGCATGTGGGCTTCGCAGTCTTTTTCCAGCGGGCACAGCAGGCAGCTTGGCTTGCTGCGCGTGCAGAGCGTGGCGCCCATATCCATCATCGCCTGGGTATAGGCGTTGACCCGGTCATGCGGTGTAAAGCGCTCTGCGGTAGCCCACAGCTGCTTGGCGACCTTGGGTTCGCCGGGGTAGCCCTCTTGCGCGGTAAAGCGCGCGAGCACGCGTTTGACGTTGCCGTCGAGGATCGGGGCGCGCAGGCCCATGCTCAGGCTGGCGATCGCGCCGGCGGTGGACAGGCCGATACCGGGCAGCTCGGTGAGTTTTTCGACATCGCGGGGAAATTCGCCGCCGTATTCGGCGACGACGATCTTGGCGGTCTTCTGCAGGTTGCGGGCACGGGTGTAGTAACCCAGGCCCGTCCACAGGTGCAGCACCTCGTCTTCCGGCGCGGCGGCCAGGGCCTCGACCGTCGGCAGCGAGGCCATGAAGCGATCGAAGTAGTTCAACACCGTGCTGACCTGGGTCTGCTGCAGCATGATCTCCGAGACCCACACCCGGTAAGGCGTGATGCCCTGTTGCCAGGGCAGGTCATGGCGCCCGTGGCGGTCGTACCAGTCGAGCACCGCCTGTGAAAATTGCTCGTTTCTCATCGCTTGAACAGGCCTTTCAGGGCGTCTTTCAACTGTGGGTTGACCTTGTCGAGCTTCTCTTCAAGCTTGTCGCTGAGCTTGTTGCCGGCCGCCTTGAGCGCCACCTGGGTCAAGCCATCCTTGTCCAGGCGGCAGGCCTTGGCGCCCAACTCCAGCGGGCCACGGCAGCGTAGCGGTACTTCGATACCCTGGAAGTTGCTGCCGACCTGGCAGGCCGGGTCCGGAACGTCGCGCTTGTCGCCTTCGACGATGATGCCGACGCGGTAGTCCATGCCCAGTACGCGCAGGTCGACGTCACCGTTGCCGTTGACCGTCAAGCCCGGGATGCGCACTTTCAGGTCTGGATTGCTGGCCACGCCGTTACGGAAAGTCAGGTTGCCGCGCAGTTCCTGGAAGGGCGTGTCCTTGCCCTGTGGGGTGCTGCTCAGGGTCTTGCGGTTGAGCAGGGCGATGCCGGTGCACAGTTGCTGTTCAAGGTTGGCATTGAGCAGCATGCCGTTGTTGATCACAAAGCTGGCGGTGCCGTTGAGGCTGTCGACCAAGGCTTTCTGGCTGTTGCCACGGCCTGTGAGGTTGCTGTCCAGGGTGACCTGGCCTTTCACCGGCGGGTTTTGCCCCTGGGCCTGCAGGATGCGTTCGACCGGCACTTGCTTGATATGGGTTTGCAGTGCCACGACCGGGATGTCTTGGCGCACATCCAGCGTACCGTTGGCTTGGAACGTACCGTTGTAGAGACCGCCACTCAGGTTGTCGAGCTTGAGTTGGCCGTCGATGCCGGAGGCTTGGAGTGCAGCATTCTGGATCGGCAGCTTGCTCAGGGTCAGTTGGCCGAAGGCCAGGTCGGCGTTCACATCCAGGGTGCGCAGGCGGGTCAGCGGCAGCAGCCTGTCGGTGCTCCAGGCGCCTTTGGTCGGGGCGTCCGGCAGTGGTGTGGTGCCACCGGCGGCCATGGCGCCCATTTCGCTGTTCTGGACTTCAGCCTGGCGTGCGGCGGCGGCGCCTTTGGCGGACTCGGATTTAGGCGGCAAGTAGTTGTCGGCATTGAAGGTATCGCCCTTGAGCTGCACGCGCAGGGACTGCTTGGCGAAGTCATCCACGGCAACGCGACCGGTGAAGGTGCTGCCATCCAGCTTGAGGTTCAGGTCTTCCAGGGCCACGCTGGTAGGCGTGCCCTTGAGGCGGCTGACCAGTTCGACCTTGCTCAGGCTGCCCTCGGCCATCGCCGGCAATGGGTGGCCGACGCTTTCGAGAAACTTGGCCAGGTCAAATTGGGCAATGGACAGGGCACCGTTGAGCTGCGGGGTTTTGTTCAGGTCGTTGACCTTGAGTTCACCCAGCGCGCGTAACTGGTTGGCGGACAGTTTCAGGTTGGTCCATTCGGCGATATTGGCCGCCAGGTCTACCAGCACCTGACCCTGGGTGGAATAGGTCATGGTCTTGCCCTGCAACGGCTCGCCGGTGGCCTCGCCGCTCAATCGCATGTCTTCGAGCTGATAGCGTTTGAGGGCGTTCTGGATGCGCAGGTTGCCGGTGAGCTCGGTCTTGACGCGCATCAGCGGTTGGCTGGTGCCCAGGAATGCGGTGAGTTTCAGCGGGATGCTGGCGCCTTCGTGGACGGCGCCGGCACTCAGTTGGATGCTTTCGGCGCTGAACTGCTTGCCGGTCTGCTCGTCGTTGTATTCAACGCGGGCGTTGTTGATGGTCAGGCTGTCGATGTCCAGGCGGATCGGCTTCGGCGGTTTTTCAGGCTCCGGCTCGGCAGGTGCTTGCACGGGAGCGGGAACCGGGGCGTCGGCGCTCGCCACAGGCACGTTCTTGCCGATGTCTTCCCAGTCACCGTGGCCTTGCTTGTCGCGGTTCAGGCGCAGGTTGAGGCCCTCGACGCGCACGTCGCTCATCTGCACTTCACGACGCAGCAGCGGCAACACGCGCACCGACAGGCCGAGCATCTGCAGGTCGGCGAATGGCTTGGTCGGGTTGGTCAGGGTGGCGACGCTGGCTTCGTGCAGCTCCAGGCCCAGCCAGGGGAACAGGCTCCAGCCGATGTCGCCATTGAGCGTCAGCTCGATGTGGGCCTTGTCGCGGGCAATCTGGCGAATCTCGTCTTTGTAGTCGTTGGGATCGAAGAGGTGGGTCAGGGCGAAGCCCAGGGCCACAATGATCAGCAACAGCCCGAGAAGTACCAGACCCAGGATTTTGCCGAACGCTTTCATGGGCGAGTCCTTGTATGTCGAATTCAAAATTTAGCCGAAGAGTATAACGCCCGCAGGCTCTCGTCAGTTCACGGATCGTTACATTGTATCTAGACCCTGTGAAACGGGATTTTGGCGCCAAAAAATACAGTTATTGCGAAAAAGGTGATATCAGTTTGGTTTTTCTGTCATCCGCAGGTGCTAATCTGCGCGGGTTCGTCTGCCTTCTGCGACACTGCGTCGCGCCCTTAAGGAGCTTCTCCTCAACAAAAACGGCCATCGCTTTGCGTGTAAGGCCGAGTGAGAGAGCGCCCGACGAACAACAATCAATAACTGGGGGAAACACCAATGAGCACTAGCACTGCGACGAGTAGTACTGTCGCGCAGCCTGCGTTCCTGTCCAAGGAACGCATCATCGCCAAGCCCGGGTTCAACCGCTGGCTGGTTCCGCCGGCCGCCCTGGCCATTCACTTGTGCATCGGCATGGCCTACGGTTTCTCGGTGTTCTGGCTGCCGCTGTCCAAGGCGCTGGGCATCACCGCGCCGGTCGCCTGCGCGCCGGACATGAGCTTTATTGCCCAAGTTTTCTCATCCCAATGTGACTGGCCCATCTCCATGCTGGGCTGGATCTACACACTGTTCTTCATCTTCCTGGGTTGCTCGGCAGCGATCTGGGGTGGCTGGCTGGAACACGCCGGGCCACGCAAGGCGGGCGTTGTATCGGCTCTGTGCTGGTGCGGCGGCCTGTTGATCTCGGCGTTGGGTATCTATACCCACCAGATCTGGCTGATGTGGATCGGCTCCGGGGTCATTGGCGGCATTGGCCTGGGCCTGGGCTACATCTCGCCGGTATCGACCCTGATCAAGTGGTTCCCGGACAAACGCGGCATGGCGACCGGCATGGCAATCATGGGCTTCGGCGGCGGCGCGATGGTCGGTGCACCGCTGGCCGCGGCGCTGATGGGCCACTTTGCGTCGCCAACCAGCGTAGGCGTCTGGCAGAGCTTCCTGGTGATGGCGGCGATTTACTTCGTGTTCATGATTGGTGGCGCCTTGTCGTACCGCGTCCCGCCGACCGGCTGGAAGCCTGAGGGCTGGACCGCTCCGGCGAAAAAAGCCAGCAATGCGATGATCACTCACCGTCATGTCCATGTGAACGTGGCCTGGAAAACCCCGCAGTTCCGCCTGGTATGGCTGGTGCTGTGCCTGAACGTTTCCGCCGGTATCGGCATCCTCGGCATGGCTTCGCCGCTGTTGCAGGAAGTGTTTGGCGGCAAGTTGCTGGGTGTCGATGTGCCGTTCGGTCAGTTGGATGCGGGGCAGTTGGCTTCCATTGCGGCGATCGCGGCCGGTTTCACGGGGCTGTTGAGCTTGTTCAACATTGGTGGCCGGTTCTTCTGGGCGTCGTTCTCCGACTACCTGGGCCGCAAGAATACCTACTTTGTGTTCTTCGCCCTGGGCTTTGCCCTGTATGCGCTGATTCCGAACCTGGGGCACCTGGGTAACGTGGCGCTGTTCGTGGCGGCGTTCTGCATCATCCTGTCGATGTACGGCGGTGGTTTCGCGACGGTCCCGGCTTACCTGGCCGACCTGTTCGGCACCCAGATGGTCGGCGCGATCCACGGTCGCCTGCTGACCGCCTGGGCCGCGGCGGGCGTGTTGGGTCCGGTGCTGGTGAACTACCTGCGTGAGTATCAGTTGAGCATCGGTGTTGAGCGAGCTGCGGCCTACGACATCACCCTGTACATCCTCGCCGGGCTATTGGTGCTGGGCTTTATCTGCAACATGCTGGTACGTCCGGTGGCCGACAAGTACTTCATGACCGACGCCGAATTGGCCGCCGAACAGGCGCTGGGCCATGACAAGGGCGCGGATGCCACCACTTCCCTGGAGTGGAAGGCAGCGTCCGGTAGCGTGCCGTTGGCCATCGCCGCGTGGCTGGTAGTGGGCATTCCGTTGGCGTGGGGTGTGTGGGTGACCCTGCAGAAAACCGCAGTCCTGTTCCACTGATACAACCTTGTAGTGAGCGGGCTTGCCCCGCGCTGGGTGGCGTAGCCGCCCCAACAAGGACGTCGCGGTGTTTCAGGAAAACCGCGGTGCCTGGGTTTGGGGCGGCTGCGCCACCCGGCGCGGGGCGAGCCCGCTCACTACAGGCTTTCACATGTATGCACATGTCTATCCTCGCTTCAACTCGTCAGTCTTGTCCCCTTCGATGTTTCTGTTTAGCGCCCGCACCCCTATAATGGCTGCCTTTTTCGCCCAATGATTTTGCGGAGTTGGTGATGGCCGAACGTAAGGCGTCCGTCGAGCGCGATACTCTGGAAACCCAGATCAAAGCCTCGATCAACCTGGATGGCACCGGAAAGGCCCGATTTGATATCGGCGTCCCTTTTCTTGAGCACATGCTGGACCAGATCGCCCGTCATGGGTTGATCGACCTGGATATCGTCAGCAAGGGCGACCTGCATATCGACGACCACCACACAGTGGAAGACGTGGGCATCACGCTGGGCCAGGCTTTTGCCAAAGCCATCGGCGACAAAAAAGGCATCCGTCGCTACGGTCACGCCTATGTGCCGCTGGATGAAGCGCTGTCGCGCGTGGTCATCGACTTCTCCGGTCGCCCAGGCCTGCAGATGCACGTGCCCTACACCCGCGCCACCGTGGGCGGCTTCGATGTCGACCTGTTCCAGGAATTCTTCCAGGGCTTCGTCAACCACGCATTGGTCAGCCTGCACATCGACAACCTGCGCGGCACCAACACCCACCACCAGATCGAAACCGTGTTCAAGGCTTTCGGCCGCGCCCTGCGCATGGCCGTGGAGCTGGATGAGCGCATGGCCGGGCAAATGCCCTCGACCAAGGGCGTCCTGTAATGCAGACGGTCGCGGTTATCGATTACGGCATGGGTAACCTGCACTCGGTGGCCAAGGCCCTCGAACATGTAGGCGCCGGCAAGGTACTGATCACCAGCGATGCCAAGGTGATTCGCGAAGCTGACCGGGTGGTGTTCCCTGGTGTGGGCGCGATCCGCGATTGCATGGCTGAGATCCGCCGCCTGGGCTTTGACAGCCTGGTGCGTGAAGTCAGCCAGGATCGCCCGTTCCTCGGCATCTGCGTGGGCATGCAAGCCTTGCTCGATCGCAGTGAAGAGAACGATGGCGTTGACTGCATCGGCTTGTTCCCCGGCCAGGTAAAGTTCTTCGGCAAGGACCTGCACGAAGACGGCGCCCACCTGAAAGTCCCGCACATGGGCTGGAATGAAGTCAGCCAGACAGTGGAACACCCGCTGTGGCACGACATTCCGGACCTGGCGCGCTTCTACTTTGTGCACAGCTACTACATTGCCGCCGGTGACCCGCGCCAGGTGGTGGGTGGCGGGCATTACGGCGTCGACTTCGCCGCAGCGCTGGCCGAAGGTTCGCGCTTTGCCGTGCAGTTCCACCCGGAGAAGAGCCACACCCATGGCCTGCAATTGCTGCAGAACTTCGCCGCGTGGGATGGTCGCTGGTAAATGGCCAAGAAGCCCAGGCCGCCGATCCTGAACCTCACGCCCGAACAGGAGCGTGAGGCTACCCACAAGATCAAGGTCTTCATGGAGGACCGCTTCGAGCTCACGCTGGGCTCGTTCGAGGTGGCCGAGATTCTTGAGCTGTTCACCACCGAAGTAGCGCCGCACTATTACAACCGGGCGATTTTCGACACGCAGACGCTCCTTAAAGAAAGGTTCGAAAGCATCGAAAGCGACCTGTGGTCGCTTGAGAAGCCCTGACTTCCCAAGCATTGCTGAATATCGAATAAGGTTTGCCAGATGCTGATTATCCCCGCTATCGATCTCAAGGACGGCGCCTGCGTACGTCTGCGCCAAGGCCGCATGGAAGACTCCACCGTGTTCTCCGATGACCCGGTGAGCATGGCCGCCAAATGGGTGGAAGGGGGGTGCCGTCGCCTGCATCTGGTGGACCTGAACGGCGCCTTCGAAGGCCAGCCGGTCAACGGCGAGGTGGTGACCGCCATTGCCAAGCGCTACCCGAACCTGCCGATCCAGATCGGCGGCGGCATCCGCTCCCTGGAAACCATCGAGCACTACGTCAAGGCTGGCGTGAGCTACGTGATCATCGGCACCAAGGCCGTGAAAGACCCGGCGTTCGTGGCTGAAGCCTGCCGTGCATTTCCAGGCAAAGTGATCGTGGGCCTGGACGCCAAGGACGGTTTCGTCGCCACCGACGGTTGGGCTGAGATCAGCACCGTGCAGGTGATCGACCTGGCCAAGCAGTTCGAAGCCGACGGCGTGTCTGCCATCGTTTATACCGATATCGCCAAAGACGGCATGATGCAGGGCTGCAACGTACCGTTTACCGCGGCGCTGGCGGCGGCAACCCGAATTCCGGTGATCGCGTCCGGCGGCATTCACAACCTGGGTGACATCAAGTCGCTGCTGGACGCCAAGGCGCCTGGCATCATCGGCGCCATCACCGGCCGTGCGATCTACGAAGGTACCCTGGACGTCGCCGAAGCCCAGGCTTACTGCGATGCCTACAACGGCTGAGGACTGACCATGGCGCTGGCCAAACGCATCATCCCTTGCCTGGACGTCGACAATGGTCGCGTGGTCAAGGGCGTCAAGTTCGAGAACATCCGTGACGCCGGCGACCCGGTGGAAATCGCCCGTCGCTACGATGAGCAAGGTGCCGACGAGATTACCTTTCTCGACATCACCGCCAGCGTCGACGGCCGCGACACCACGTTGCATACCGTGGAGCGCATGGCCAGCCAGGTATTTATCCCGCTGACCGTGGGCGGTGGCGTGCGCACCGTGCAAGACATCCGCAACCTGCTCAACGCGGGGGCGGACAAGGTCTCGATCAATACCGCTGCCGTGTTCAACCCGGAGTTCGTCGGTGAAGCGGCGCAACACTTCGGTTCGCAGTGCATCGTCGTCGCCATCGACGCCAAGAAGGTTTCCGGCCCGGGCGAGACCCCGCGTTGGGAGATCTTCACCCACGGTGGTCGCAAGCCCACCGGCCTGGACGCAGTAGAGTGGGCGATGAAGATGGAGGGCCTGGGGGCTGGTGAAATCCTGCTGACCAGCATGGACCAGGACGGCATGAAAAACGGCTTCGACCTGGGCGTTACCCGTGCCATCAGTGATGCGTTGGGCATTCCGGTGATCGCCTCTGGTGGTGTCGGCAACCTGCAGCACCTGGCCGACGGCGTGATCGAAGGCCACGCCAGCGCCGTGCTGGCGGCGAGTATTTTCCACTTCGGCGAATACACCGTTCCCGAAGCCAAGGCGTACATGGCGGCGCGCGGTATCGTCGTTCGCTAAACGCTGCTGGACACCCTGGCAGGCGCGGGGCACTCTCTGCGCTTGCCATGGATTCCGGTAACCTTCATGTTCAGACACCTGCTGCTCGCCCTCGCCAGTTCTTGCGCCGTGCTGGCCGGCTCGGCGAATGCCGAAGCGCCGTCCGACGCCTCCCTGGTGTTGCTGACGGAAAACTTCCCGCCCTACAACATGGCGAAAAACGGCAAGAACTTCGCCAAGGACGAGAACATCGAAGGCATCGCCGTGGACATCGTGCGTGAAACCTTCAAGCGTGCCGGCATTTCCTACAACCTAACCCTGCGTTTCCCCTGGGAACGAATCTACAAACTCGCCCTGGAGAAACCCGGCTACGGCGTGTTCGTGATGGCGCGCCTGCCGGACCGTGAAGGCTTGTTCAAATGGGTTGGCCCCATCGGCCCGGACGACTGGGTGATGCTGGCCAAGGCTGACAGCACTATCCAGCTGCCGGACCTGGAGCACGCCCGGCATTACAAGGTTGGCGCCTACAAGGGCGACGCGATTGCCGAGACCCTGGAAAAACAGGGCCTCAAGCCGTTAGTCGTACTGCGTGACCAGGACAATGCGCAAAAGCTGCTGGATGGCCAGATCGACCTGTGGGCCACCGGTGATCCCGCCGGGCGTTACCTGGCGCGCCAGGTCGGCGTGACCGGGCTCAAGACGGTACTGCGCTTTAACAGTGCCCAGCTGTACCTGGCGCTGAACAAGGATGTGCCCGACGACGTGGTAGCCAAGCTCCAGGCCGCGCTCGATCAGTTACGGGGCGATGGTTTCATTGACGAGATCATGGCCCGCTATCTCTAGCGCCGGTTCTGTCTGTGCAGCGGCGTGCTCCAGTGCCACCTCGGTTGTGGGTAGGGGCTCGGGCAACTCAGTCTTGCTGACGTCGGGTACCGGCTGATCCTTGGGATACTCACTCATGTAAATGTGATCGCCGTTGATGTAAGTGACGGTCGCCGCCACCTGGCTGCCGTCTTGGCGCAGCAAGCGGTATTCGCTTTGGATCAGGTAAGCCGCCACGGCTTTTTGGGCCGGAATGTAGGTGATGATTTCCAGGGGCGAGGCATAGTTCCAACCTTTGGCGGACCGCTGGGTATGAGTGAAGGCCGGCTCCAGGTTCGCCGAGAAGCTCAACTGGAACGGGCGCAGGCTCGCCGACCATTTGCGCCACATCGAAACGCGAAAGATGGCTGACAGAGCGAGCGAGTAATCGCCGATCTCGCCTTTGGTCGCTGTCCACATGAACGGTTGGCTGGTGACGCTGGTGTTGTGCCCGAAACCGGCAAACTGATGGCGGTCTGTGCGCTCCAGTCGGTAGGTCGGCGACGATAGCAACTGCTCGTTTGTGCTCAGTTCCGGGTCCTTCACGCAGAACCAGGGCAGTTCACAGACCTGCGGCGGAGCAGGAGTTTCTTCTGTTGCAGGCGGTTCATAACCCGTCAGTGCCGGTGGGGATAATGGTTCGCCCGGTTGCGCGGTCAGGTCCAGGCGCAATGCGTAGGTCGGCAGATCAGGCTTGGCGTAGCGTGCATTGCCGATAAAGGTGCCAGGTGCCAGGTAGATCTCTCCAGGCTCTGCGTCCGGAGGCGTGATCGACCAGGCGCTGAAGTCCTTGGAGGCGCCACTGCCGTAATCATTCCAGATCAAGTCACCGGGTTTTGCATTGACGACCAAGTCGGCGCGGACACAGCGTACGGCGTTGCGCGAAGGCTTTTCATAGCCCACTCCGCACACCAGGCCCATGGCGACATAGCCTTCGGGCGCCAGCGGCCGCCATATGGAAAAGTCAGTGCGTGCGCCTGAATCCGTGTCTTTCCAGACCAGTTGGTAGTCTTCCGGCGAACGCAGGGCGGTGCCGTCGACTTTATTCGCGTCACTGACCACGGCGACGATCTTGCGCTGGTTGATATTGCGATAGCTGTCGGTGGCGATATCGCCCACGGGGAAAAACTGGCCCAGGGCGTCGGCGGAGGTGCTGGTGCGCCACAGGCTGACCGCTTTGTGAGCGCCGGACCCCAGGTCATTCCAGAGCGGCAGGAATTCGCTGGTGAAGCTGATGAGCAGGTCTTTGAACTGTAGATGGGGCATTCGAAAGCTCTCCGATGAATGGGAGGAGCGACTATCGAAGAATGCCGCAAGGGCGGGGCAGTACTTATCTACGCGCGGGTGAATAGGTGCCGTTTTTTCCGTGGCCGGCCATCGCTTGATTGCTGCGCACGCTGATCATCAACTTGATATCGATCCACTCCACACCCTGCGCCTTGAGCTTGGGCAACTCCCGCTCCAGCACCGCCAGGGTTTGCGGGTAGGGATGGCCGATCATCACCGCCGAGCCCTGCTTGTGGGCCAGCTTGATCGCGGTTTGCAGTTGCGTGGTGATTGCGCCTTCGGTGCGTTCGTCATCGAGAAACACGTCCCGCGAGACGCTGGCCAGGCCGATCTTTTGCGCTTCGGCAGCGGCGACGGTTTGCGCGCTGGTGCGGCTGTCGACAAAGAACTTGTTGCGCCGTTGCAACTCAGCCATCAACCAGGCCATCGCGGCCGGTTGCGCGGTCATGCGGCTGCCCATGTGGTTGTTGATGCCGGCGGTGTAGGGCACCGCCTGGAAGGCGGCATCCAGGCGTTTGCCCAGTTCTTCGATCGGCAGGTCGGGGTGCCAGGCGAACGGGCCGGTGGCCGGGTCCATGGGCATGTGCAGGATCACGATCTTGCCGGCCTTGTGGGCCTCGCGGGCGAATTCGGCGGCGTGGGGCGTGTCGGGCATGATCGCCGTGGTCACCGGCCCAGGCAGGGCCAGCACGCGGCGATCCCTCGGCAGGTTTTGCCCAAGGTCGTCGATGATCAGGGTCAGGTAGGCTTTGTGTGGCTCGCCAGCCGGGGTCGCGTGGGCGACCCCGGCCAGGCTGCACAGTACAGCGATGATCAGGGCAAAACGCATATCAACGGCTGCGGGTGATGCTCAAGCCCTTGAGCAGGCTCAGCGCCTGGGCGAGTTGATAGTCGTCGTCCTGCGGCATCGGCTTGGCTTTCGCGCCACTGCCGGTAGGCTGGTCGGCACCGCCGTTGCCATTGCCCAGGTGACCCTGCAGGTCGGCTTCCTTGTAGAACTCGCCATCGGTCTCGTTGGTGATCTTGGCGCGGCGCACCTCGATGTCCGGGACGATGCCCTGGGCCTGGATCGACCGGCCATTGGGCGTGTAATACAGCGCCGTGGTGATCTTCAGGGCTCGTTCGTTGTTCAGCGGCAACACGGTTTGCACCGAGCCTTTGCCGAAGCTGGTAGTGCCCATCAGCACGCCACGCTTCTGGTCCTGCAGGGCGCCGGCGACGATTTCCGAGGCCGAGGCGCTGCCGCCGTTGATCAATACCGCCAGCGGCACGCCTTCGCTCAGGTCATTGCCGGTGGCCGAGAAGCGCAACTCGGAGTTGGCGATCCGGCCTTTGGTGTAGACGATCAGGCCTTTGGTGATGAAGTGGTCGACCACCTCCACCGCCGCCTGCAGCACGCCGCCCGGGTTGTTGCGCAGGTCGAGCACGATGCCGTTGAGCTTCTTGCCGTTGTCTTTGCGCAGCTTGGCCAGGGCCTTGGCCACTTCGTCGCCGGTCTTTACCTGGAACTGGGTGATACGGATGTAACCGTAGCCCGACTCCAGCAACTGGCTCTTCACGCTCTTGACCGTGATGGTCGCGCGGGCCAGGGTCACGTCAAACGGAGCACCGCCGTCGCGTACCAGGGTCAGGGTGATTTTCTGGCCGAGCTTGCCGCGCATCTTGTCGACGGCTTCGGTCATGGTCTGGCCGCGAGTGGGCTGGCCGTTGATCTTCACGATCAGGTCGCCGGCCTGGATACCGGCTTTGGACGCCGGGGTGTCGTCGATCGGCGACACCACTTTGATCTGGCCATCTTCGGAGCCCACTTCGATGCCCAGGCCACCGAATTCGCCGCTGGTGCTTTCCTGCAGCTCAGCGAAATCTTCCGGGCCGAGGTAGGCGGAGTGCGGGTCGAGGTTGCTGAGCATGCCCTTGATGGCATTTTCCAGCAGGGTCTTGTCGTCTACGGGTTCGACATAGGCCGCCTTGATCCGGTCCATCACCTCGGCAAAGGTACGCAGCTCTTCCAGCGGCAACGGCGCCTTGGTGGTCACTGCGGAGGTCGCGGCGGGTGCAGCCGGTGCGGCCTGGTCGGCAAAAGCCAGAGGCGCGCCGATCACCAGGGCGATCGTCAGGGCCAGCGAAGTGAGGCGGGACAAATGCAGCATGTCGAACGAACTCCTAATGTAGGCGCGACCCTTATCCTTGGGTTCTGCACCATTGTGCGGGATCGCTCGGGCGACCCTGCTGACGAATAGCGAAATACAGCGCCGGAGTGTCCTGGCCACCACTGTTACCGACAGTGGAGATGGATTCACCGGCTTTTACAACATCACCTGCCGACTTGAGTAAAGTCTGATTGTGGCCGTAAAGGCTCAAATAGCCATTACCGTGGTCAAGAATCACCAGCAAGCCGGCACCGCGCAGCCAGTCGGCGAACACCACACGCCCGCCGTGGACGGCGTGGACCTGGCTGCCGGCAGCGGCGCTGATCATCACACCATCCCACTTGGCGCGGGTGTCATCGCCACGGGTTTCCCCAAAACGAGCCAACAATCGACCATCAACAGGCCATGGAAGTTTTCCGCGAGCTGAAGCAAAAGGGCCGCCGAACGATTCTCCCGCACTGGAAACCAGCGGGCCAGGTGCGGAATGCGCAGGTTTGCGGGGCGCCGGGGCATCCGTCGTGGCAGCCAGTTCGGCCTCACGCTGGCGCTTTTTTTCCGCTTCCTGCTGAGCGATCAGCGCTTTTTGCCGCGCTTCTTCTGCCTCGCGAGCCTGGCGGGCCAGGGTTTCCTCGATGGTCTTGAGCACTTTGGCCAGGTCGGCCTGGTCTTGCTCACGGGCCTGGAGCTTGGCGTCGCGCGCTTTGACATCGTCGTTGAGCTTGGCCAGCGCCAGCTGGCGTTCCTTGCGGACCTTGTCCAACTGGTCGCGCTGGGTGTCGAGGGCGCTTTTCTGGTCGAGCAACTGCGACTGTTGGTCGGCGATTTCCTGTTCCACGTTGGCCAATTGGCGCAAGGTTTCGTTGAAACCCTTCAATTGCTCCAGGCGGGCCTTGCTCAGGTAGTCGTAATAGGTGAGGGTGCGCGCGAATTTCTCAGGGTTCTGCTGGTTGAGCAGCAGCTTGAGATACTCCTGGCGGCCGCTCTGGTAGGCGGCGCGGGCCTGGATCGCGATCAGGCGTTGTTGCTCAACGCGGGCGCCCTGGAGTTTTTTTTTCTCAGCGTCGAGTCGCTCCAGTTCCGACTCGCTCTTCTTTAGTTCTTTTTGCAGCTCCTGGACCTGCTTCTCCAGCTTGCCCATCTCGGTTTCCGTGCTGCGCAGGTCTTTCTGCACGCCGGATTTTTCTTCCTGGAGCTTGCCGAGCAGTTTTTTCAGCTCGGTAATGTCCTGACGCGTTGCGTCCAACTGTTGTTGGGTTTGTGCACGCTCATCGGCAAAAGCCGGTTGGAGCAGGCAGACGAGAGCGAGGGTAATCAAGGCGCGAAGCATAGAGGCGGGCGACACCAGGCAAAGGGACGGCCTAGTATGCCCGCCAAGCGCTGCAAAAAAAACGCCCAATTGGGGCGGGATGCCAAGATAGGTGCCGAGTGGCAGCGGTATGTCATAAAGACATCTACCAAACACCGCAGATCACATGTGGGAGGGGGGCGATCGTTCCCACGCTCCGCGTGGGAATGCATCCCGTGACGCTCCGCGTCACCCATACGCAGAATAGTGGGACGCGGAGCGTCCCCGGCGGTATTCCCACGCAGAGCGTGGGAACGATCGTGGTGAGTCAGACCCGGATTGAGGTGGCTGTCATCTCCACTGGTTTCTCCAGGCCGATCAGTTTCAACAGGCTGATACGGCAGCCACACGTACTTCGATCGTTCCTATGCTCCGCGTGGGAATGCATCCCCTGACGCTCCGCGTCACCCATACGCAGAATAGATGGACGCGGAGCGTCCCTGGCGGCATTCCCACGCAGAGCGTGGGAACGATCGTGGTGAGTCAGACCCGGATTGAGGTGGCTGTCATTTCCACTGGTTTCTCCAGGCCGGTCAGTTTCAACAGGCGAATACGCAGCCACACGTACTTCGATCGTTCCCACGCTCCGCGTGGGAATGCATCCCGTGACGCTCCGCGTCACCCATACGCAGAATAGTGGGACGCGGAGCGTCCCCGGCGGCATTCCCACGCAGAGTGTGGGAACGATCAGGGTGAGTCAGACCAGAATCGAAGTGCCGGTCATCTCTTTCGGCTTCTCCAGGCCCATCAGCTTGAGCATGGTGGGCGCCACATCCGCCAATACGCCGCCTTCACGCACTTTCAGGTCGCGCTTGCCAACATAGATGAACGGTACCGGCTCGGTGGTGTGCGCAGTGTGGGCCTGGCCGGTCGATTCGTCGGACATCTGCTCGCAGTTGCCGTGGTCGGCGGTGATCAGTGCTTCGCCGCCGACTTTTTCCAGGGCGTCGACGATGCGGCCGACACAGGTGTCCAGGCATTCCACGGCCTTGATCGCCGCTTCCAGGTTGCCGCTGTGGCCAACCATGTCGCCATTGGCGTAGTTGACCACAATCACGTCGTAACGCTGGTGGTCGATGGCATCGACGATCTTGTCGGTCACTTCCGGTGCGCTCATTTCCGGCTGCAGGTCGTAGGTGGCGACTTTCGGCGACGGGATCAGGATGCGTTCTTCGCCCGGGAACGGCTCTTCGCGGCCACCGGAGAAGAAGAACGTCACGTGGGCGTATTTCTCGGTTTCGGCGATGCGCAGCTGGGTCTTGCCGTTTTTCGCCAGATAGTCGCCCAGCACGTTGTCCAGGCTGCCCGGGGCAAATGCCGAAGGGGCCGGGATGTTGGCGGCGTATTGGGTCAGCATCACGAACTCGACCTTCGGCTGGCGCGAGCGCTCGAAATCCTTGAAGCCGTCGTCGACGAACACGTGGCTCAGCTCGCGGGCGCGGTCGGCGCGGAAGTTCATGAACACCACGGCGTCGCCGTCTTCCACTTTCACCGGCTCACCGATGGTGGTGGCTTTGACGAACTCATCGCTCTCGCCGCGCTCGTAGGCAGCTTGCAGGCCGTCCTGTGCGGTGGCGGCGTTGAAGTCGGCCTGGCCGTTGACGATCAGGTTGTAAGCCTGGGACACGCGGTCCCAACGGTTGTCGCGGTCCATGGCGAAGTAACGACCCACCAGGCTGGCGATGCGGCCCTTGCCGAGGGCGGCGAAGGTGGCGTCCAGCAGTTCGATGGACGATTGCGCGCTTTTCGGCGGAGTGTCGCGGCCGTCGAGGAAGGCGTGCAGGTAGATCTTGTCGGCGCCGCGCTTGAAGGCCAGTTCGGCCATGGCGACCAGGTGATCCTGGTGGCTGTGAACGCCGCCGTCGGAGAGCAGGCCCATGAAGTGCACGGCCTTGCCGGCTGCGACTGCTTTATCCACCGCCGCACAGATGGTCGGGTTCTCGAAGAACTCGCCGTCGCGGATCGCTTTGGTCACACGGGTGAAGTCTTGGTATACCACTCGTCCGGCGCCGAGGTTCATGTGGCCGACTTCCGAGTTGCCCATCTGGCCGTCCGGCAAGCCCACGTCCATGCCGGAACCGGAGATCAGGCCATTGGGTACGGTAGCGGTCAGGCGGTCCAGCACGGGCTTGTTGGCCGAATACACGGCGTTGTCGTGGTGGCTTTCACTGTGTCCGAAGCCATCGAGAATTATCAGGACCAAAGGTTTAGGCGTGGTAGTCATAGATCCTCTCGCGGCGCTAATAAGGAAGAGAATTGAAAAGTGAGTGGCAGTTTAAAGCGAAGTTCCCACCACGTCACCGCTTTACGGGGGTTGGCCCCCCCGGACGGCTGTGTATACTTACCGCCATTTTAACGCCCTGGAACCTCCTTGATGGTTGATCACCTGATTGCATTTGCCACTGCCCACTACCTGCTCGCGGGTGCCTTTGTCATCCTGCTGGCGCTGCTGATCGCTCATGAAATGAGCCGCGGTGGCCGCAGCCTGAGCACGTCGGAGCTGACCGCGCTGGTCAACAAGGATGAAGCCGTTGTCGTGGATATTCGCCCGGCCAAGGAATTTGCCGGCGGCCACATTGTTGGCGCCCTGAACATTCCGCAGGACAAGCTGATCGCACGCCTGGCCGAGCTGGAAAAATACAAAGCCAAGACCATCATCCTGGTCGACGCCCAAGGCCAGCACGCCGGCACCCACGCTCGCGAAATGCTCAAGACCGGTTTCACCGCCGCCAAACTGTCCGGCGGTATCGGCAGCTGGAAGGCCGATAACCTGCCGCTGGTGAAGTGATATGAGCCAGGTTGTCGTGTATTCCAGCGATTGGTGCCCTTACTGCATGCGGGCCAAGGCCTTGCTGGAGAAAAAGGGCATTGCCTTCGAAGAGATCAAGGTCGACGGCAAACCCCAGGTGCGTGCCGAAATGGCCCAGAAAGCGGGGCGCACGTCCGTGCCGCAGATCTGGATCGGCACCCGGCACGTCGGTGGCTGCGATGACCTGTTCGCCCTGGAGCGCGCCGGTAAACTCGATGCGCTGCTGCTCGTCTGACTCCTAAACCCTAAAGACCCCAAGATTAAGAAGGATCTGTGATGACTGACCAACAGAATACCGAAGCAGCAGAAGCCCAAGGCCCACAATTTTCGCTGCAGCGCATCTACGTTCGCGACCTGTCGTTCGAAGCGCCGAAAAGCCCGGCCATCTTCCGCCAGGAGTGGACCCCAAGCGTTGCCCTGGACCTGAACACCCGCCAGAAATCCCTGGAAGGCGACTTCCACGAAGTGGTACTGACCCTGTCGGTAACCGTCAAGAATGGCGAGGAAGTGGCCTTCATCGCTGAAGTGCAACAGGCCGGTATTTTCCTGATCCAGGGCCTGGACGAAGCGTCCATGAGCCACACCCTGGGCGCGTTCTGCCCGAACATCCTGTTCCCGTATGCCCGCGAGACCCTGGACAGCCTGGTCACCCGCGGCTCGTTCCCGGCGCTGATGCTGGCTCCGGTGAACTTCGATGCCCTGTACGCTCAAGAGCTGCAGCGCATGCAACAGGAAGGCTCGTCGACGGTTCAGTAATCTCGAACCCGACGCAGAACCCAATGTGGGAGGGGGCTTGCCCCCGATGGCGGTGGATCAGTCACATAGATGTCGACTGACACTCCGCCATCGGGAGCAAGCCCCCTCCCACATTTGTTATGGGTGTTACTTGAAGCCCAGCTGGCGCCAGCCTTCGTAGACGGCAACGGCTACGGTGTTGGACAGGTTCAGGCTGCGGCAGCCCTCACGCATCGGCAGGCGCAGGCGGTGGCCGTCGGGCAGGGCGTCGAGCACCTCGGCCGGCAGACCACGGCTTTCCGGGCCGAAGAGGAAGGCGTCGCCTTCGGCAAAGCTGGCATCATGAAACGGCCGCGAGCCTTTGGTGGTGAACGCGAACAGGCGCGGGTGGCCCAGGCTTTCCAGGCAGATGGCAAGGTCGGCGTGGCGCTTGAGGGTGGCGTACTCGTGGTAGTCCAACCCGGCGCGACGCAGGCGCTTGTCGTCCATGTCGAAGCCCAGCGGCTCGATCAAATGCAGGTGGCAGCCACTATTGGCGCACAGCCTGATAACGTTGCCGGTATTCGGCGGAATTTCTGGTTGAAAAAGGATGACGTGAAACATGCACGGCTCCGAAGGCAAAGATGCGTTGCATTCTACCCCTGAAGACGACCCAAGGCCGAAGCTATTGCCACGGGTCATGGGCTCTTTGGCGATTGTCGGCCTGATGATCGGCTTGATGATCGGCCGCCTGACCACACCCGACCCGGTCGAGTTGCAGCAGGTCGAGACCCGCGCGGATGGCATGGTGGTGTGGTTCAACAGCGAACCCAAGCTGCACGGCGAGCATATCGACGGCGCGGTGGCGTTGCTGTTCGACGCCCAGGGCAAGGCTGGCGGTGGGCAACTCAAGGTCAACGACAAGGATGTGAACTGGCGCGTGCGCAAGACCGATCGCGGCTTGCTGCTCAACCTGGTGGCCGCGCGACCGTTGCGTGGAGAGTGGAACGGGGGAAAAACCGACGGCCGCTGGCGGCTGGAGATCCATCTCCGGGAGGAATAAAAGAGGGAGTTCCCGGCCTGCCTGTACCAGGGCTCCCAAAACGGGTGTGGGGCACGATGCTGTTAGCATCAAGCGCCCCGGTGTAAAGAGGGGATTCTCGGCCTGCCTGTACCAAGGTCCCCGAAACTGGGTTGTACAAGGGGTAATGCAGGGCGCGTGCCAGAACTTGTAATTTGTACCGAAAAAAGTCTCCAGAAAGCGAAAAGCCCCGAAATACGGGGCTTTGGTGTTTTTGGTTTTCAGATTTTTCTCAGCTTGGCTGAGATTTTAAGCATTGCATCTGTGCGCGATGACGGTTCGTGGTGCATTGAAGCGGTGCACGAAGATCGGGTTTGATCGTTCCCACGCTCCGCGTGGGAATGCATCCTGTGACGCTCCGCGTCATGACTCTAAAAGCGGACGCAGAGCGTCCAGGGCGGCATTCCCAGGCAGAGCGTGGGAACGATCAGAGACCTGATACTCAGCCTTCATCACCCTCATCATCATCCCCGCCATCGACCTTCATCCCCAGTTCCTTGATCTTGCGAGTCAGGGTATTGCGGCCCCAGCCCAGTAGCACGGCGGCGTCGCGGCGGCGGCCGGCGGTGTGCTTCAGGGCGGTTTCGATCATGATTCGCTCGAAGGCCGGCACAGCGCTGTCCAGCAGGTTCGACTGGCCACGTGCCAGGGCCTGATCAGCCCATTGGCGCAGCGCCTGCTCCCAGTTGGTCACGGGGGCCGAATCTTGCGGCAGGCTCAACAGCTCCGGCGGCAGATCACTGATATGCACTTCGCGTCCGGACGCCATCACGGTGATCCAGCGGCAGGTGTTCTCCAGCTGGCGCACGTTGCCGGGCCACGGCAGGTTCTTCAGGTATTCCTCGGTCTCGCTCTTGAGCAGCTTCGGTTCGACGGCCAGTTCCTGGGCTGCACGGCTGAGGAAGTGGCGGGCAAGGGTCGGGATGTCTTCACGGCGATCCGACATGCGTGGGATGTGGATACGGATGACGTTCAAGCGGTGGAACAAGTCCTCACGGAATTTGCCCGCGTGCACCAGGGTTTCCAGGTTCTGGTGGGTCGCGGCGATGATGCGCACGTCCACTTTGACGGGGGTATGCCCGCCGACACGGTAGAACTCACCATCGGCCAGCACGCGCAGCAAGCGCGTCTGGGTGTCGGCCGGCATGTCGCCGATTTCGTCGAGGAACAACGTGCCGCCATCGGCTTGTTCAAAGCGGCCACGGCGCAGGTTGGCGGCACCGGTGAAGGCACCTTTTTCATGGCCGAACAGCTCGGACTCCATCAAGTCCTTCGGGATCGCCGCCATGTTCAGGGCGATGAACGGCGAGGCTGCCCGTGGGCTGTGACGATGCAGGGCATGGGCCACCAGTTCTTTACCGGTGCCCGATTCGCCGTTGATCAGCACGGTGATGTTGGAATGGCTCAAGCGCCCGATGGCACGAAAGACTTCCTGCATCGCCGGCGCTTCACCGATGATTTCCGGAGTGCGGGTCAGGGTCGGCGGGGCTTCCTGGTTTTGCTGTTCCTGGGCGTGCTGGTTGGCGCGCTTGACCAGCGCCACCGCTTCGTCCACGTCGAACGGCTTGGGCAGGTATTCAAAGGCGCCGCCCTGATAGGACGCGACAGCGCTGTCCAGGTCGGAGTGCGCCGTCATGATGATCACCGGCAAGCGCGGGTGCTGCTCGCGGATGCGTGCCAGCAAGTCCAGGCCACTGGCGCCGGGCATGCGGATGTCGGAGATGATCACGTCCGGCTGTTGGCGGGCCAGGTGGCTCATCACGCCGTCGGCGCTGTCGAAGCTCTGGGTGGCCATGCCTTCCTGTTGCAAGGCTTTTTCGAGGACCCAGCGGATAGAACGGTCGTCATCGACGATCCACACAGTTTCACTACGGCTCATGTCGATGGGGCTCCTTGTTCCAGGGGTAGAAAGATCGAGAAGGTGGTGTGGCCAGGATGGCTCTCACATTCGATCAGACCCTGGTGCTGGCTGATGATGTTCTGGGTAATGGCCAGGCCCAGCCCGGTACCGTCCGGGCGGCCGCTGACCATGGGAAAGAAGATGGTTTCCTGAAGTTCCGCCGGAATTCCGGGGCCGTTGTCGATGATTTCGACTTTGGTCACCAGGCGATGGCGCACATGCCCGATGGTGAACTGGCGCAGGGCACGGGTGCGCAGGCTGATGCGGCCCAGGCGCAGTTCGTTCTGGCTGCTGATGGCCTGCATGGCGTTGCGCACGATATTGAGCACCGCCTGGATCATCTGTTCGCGGTCGATCAATACGTCGGGAATGCTCGGGTCGTAGTCGCGTACCAGGGTGATGCAGCCTTGGCTTTCGGCTTCCACGAGCTGGCAGACGCGCTCCAGGACTTCATGCACGTTGGTCAGCGCCAGCGACGGCAGCTTGTTGGAGCCGAGCATGCGGTCCACAAGGTTACGCAGGCGGTCGGCTTCTTCGATGATGACGTTGGTGTAGTCCTTGAGATGCTCCTCCGGCAGCTCGCGGGCCAGCAACTGCGCCGCGCCGCGAATGCCGCCCAGCGGGTTCTTGATCTCATGGGCGAGGCCGCGCACCAGCATTTTGCTGGTTTCCTGCTTGGACAACTGGGCCTCTTCCTTGGTGATGCGCAGCAGGCGGTCGCGAGGGTGTACTTCCAGCAGCAGCAAGGTGGCGCCGTTGCTCAGGATCGGGGTCACGGCGTAGTCGACGGTCAGCGTCTGGCCGGTGAGGGCGGTCAGCATCGCCTCGCGCTTGGTGAACGGGTGTGCCTGCTCCACTGCCTGGCGCAACGAGCTCAGGGCCTCGGCCGACTCGGTGAACAATTCGCTGATGAACTGCCCATGGCTGCGCTGGCCACTGATAGCCAGGAGCATCTCCGCCGCCGGGTTCATGTACTCAAGGCGCAGGTCGTCATTGAGCAGAATGGTTGCGGTGGTCAGGTTGTCGAGTAACAAACGGTGCAGTGCATCGCTGATGGTCATCAGGACCTCTTTTGGAGCAAGGCGCGGGCTTGAGGCACACGCTGATACCAGGAAAATGCAAAAACCAAACCAAGGCTCCGAAAAGAAGCGCGAGACCTCTGGAATGGGGGGTTAAGGCGCGAAACTGTGGCGTTCTGCCAGCTTGATCGTGAAGTTTCGAACCAAAATGGGCTGGACAGAGGGGAAGAGTGCAACCTTACGCACCAATATAGTGCTGTTTTGAAAGGTCCGTTCAGGAAAGCCAGGCGGCTTTACTGGCGGTCAGCCTTTGAAGATGCACAGCTCAGCCGTGGCGCGAATCATCGCCAGTTGCCGCATTGGGTCGTTCAGTGGTTCATGGACGGCCTGTGCCAGCCATTGCGGGCACTGAGGGTCGGTGCGTTGCGGAGTGAAATCCGCCAGTTGCTGGAGCATGCGCTTTTGCAGTTCGTCCAGTCGTGGGCGAATCT
Organism: Pseudomonas sp. Q1; assembly: GCF_009935975.1. Lineage (NCBI taxonomy): Bacteria > Pseudomonadati > Pseudomonadota > Gammaproteobacteria > Pseudomonadales > Pseudomonadaceae > Pseudomonas > Pseudomonas sp. Q1. The sequence continues at coordinate 274,410 of NZ_QODI01000001.1, forward strand.
GCTTTACCAGATCCGGGCGTGGCTCGTCGGGCGCCTTGCCCTGGAACTGCCAGTCGGACAGGAGGGTGTATTGCACCAGTTTGTTGGCTTCGATCTGCGCCGAGAAGAATTGCTCCGCCGCATCAGGTGCCAGTTTGTAGGCCGGCGCCTGGGCGGCGACGCTGGCGATCACCTCTTGTTCGCGCTTCTTGTCTTCCACCGGCTTGTGGCTGTCCCATTTGCTCAGGGCGACCTGGTCAGCGATCTCCAGGCGTTCGGCGATGCTGTTGAGCAGTGGTTCCAGGGTGGGCGGCGCGGCGCTCGCACTGACACTGACGAATAACAGGGCTGACAAAAGTCTATGTTTCAACGCAGATCTCCTTGTGGGAGGGGGCTTGCTCCCGATGGGGCCTGTGAATACAGGTGCTGGCTGACACTCTGCCATCGGGAGCAGGCCCCCTCCCACATTTTTAATAAAACCGGGGCAAAAAAAGACCTCCCGAAGGAGGTCTTTTCGTCATCACGCTACTTCAAGCAGCGCTACTGGATCAGCAGCTGTAGTACAGCTCGTATTCCAGTGGGTGTACGAAGGTGCGTACTTTGATTTCTTCTTCGCTTTTCAGCTCGATGTAGGCATCGATGAAGTCGTCGCTGAATACGCCGCCTTTGGTCAGGAACGCACGACCTTTGTCCAGCTCTTCCAGGGCTTCTTTCAGGCTGCCGCACACTTGTGGGATCTCTTTGGCCTCTTCAGGCGGCAGGTCGTACAAGTTTTTGTCGGCGGCGTCGCCAGGGTGGATCTTGTTCTGGATACCGTCCAGGCCAGCCATTACCAGGGCAGCGAAGGCCAGGTATGGGTTGGCTGCCGGATCCGGGAAGCGGGCTTCGATACGGCGAGCGCGTGGGCTGGACACGTAAGGAATACGGATCGAAGCGGAGCGGTTACGCGCCGAGTAGGCCAGCATCACCGGAGCTTCGAAGCCTGGGACCAGACGCTTGTAGGAGTTGGTCGACGGGTTGGTGAAGCCGTTCAGGGCCTTACCGTGCTTGATGATACCGCCGATGAAGTACAGGGCAGTGTCGGACAGGCCGGCATAACCTTCGCCGGCGAAGGTGTTCTTGCCTTCTTTGGCGATGGACAGGTGAACGTGCATACCCGAACCGTTATCGCCGTACAGTGGCTTAGGCATGAAGGTTGCGGTACGGCCGTAGGCGTCAGCCACGTTGTGTACGCAGTACTTCAGGGTCTGAACTTCGTCAGCCTTGGCAACCAGGGTGTTGAACTTCACACCGATTTCGTTCTGGCCGGCAGTCGCCACTTCGTGGTGGTGAACTTCGATGACCAGGCCCATTTCTTCCATGGCGTTGCACATGGAGGTACGGATTTCGTGGTCGTGGTCGAACGGCGGAACTGGGAAGTAGCCACCTTTGATACCTGGACGGTGGCCTTTGTTGCCGCCTTCCACGTCCTGGTCGGACATCCACGAACCTTGCTCGGAGAAGATCTTGAACATGGAGCCGGAGATGTCGGACTTGAACTTGACCGAATCAAAGATGAAGAATTCTGGCTCAGGGCCTACGAATACGGTGTCGCCGATACCGGTCGACTTCAGGTATTCCTCGGCACGCTTGGCGATCGCACGTGGGTCGCGGTCGTAGCCTTGCATGGTCGAAGGCTCGATCACATCGCAAACGAGGATCAGGGTTGGGTCTTCGGTGAACGGGTCGAGAACGGCAGTGCTGTCGTCCGGCATCAGGATCATGTCGGAGGCTTCGATGCCTTTCCAGCCGGCGATGGAGGAACCGTCGAACATTTTGCCTTCTTCGAAGAAAGCATCATCCAGCGCATCACGCGCCGGCATGGTCACGTGGTGCTGAGTACCTTTGGTGTCCGTGAAGCGCAGATCAATCCATTTAACGTCATGATCTTTGATGAGTTGAACCGACTTCGACATAGTGTCCTCCGGGTGGCTTCGGGCTGGGTAGTGGAGTTAGCCCTTAGAATGTGGGTGATGCCGGCGCGGATAGTCCGCCAAGGCAACCTGCCTCACAAGAGAGCAAATTGCATGCCAGTGCGCCAACATGGGTTTTCTGCTCCAAAAACGCCCCTATAAAGGTGCATTGCGACAAAAGCCTAGAAATTGCGCACCTCAATGTAGCGCAGAGGAGCGAAAATGCACCTTATTAGTGCATTGCGTGTGCTGTGTATATTAACTGGTTAAACCTTGAGCGATTTCCGCTATAATCCGCGCCCCCCTTTTTCAGCAGGCCCGGCGCGCGCTGTTTCCATGAAATTAATCGTTAAAGTCTTCCCCGAGATCACCATTAAAAGCCGACCGGTACGGACGCGTTTCATCCGTCAGTTGGCCAAGAACATCCGTGCCGTGCTCCGTGACCTGGACCCGGCTGTGGTGGTGAATGGCGTGTGGGACAATCTCGAGCTGGAAACCCGTGTCACCGACGCCAAGGCCTTGAAGGACATGACCGAGCGCCTGAGCTGCATGCCGGGCATCGCGCATTTCCTGCAGGTGGATGAATACCCGCTGGGCGACTTCGACGACATCACCGAAAAGTGCAAGCAGCACTACGGCAGTTCGCTTGAAGGCAAGATCTTTTCTGTGCGTTGCAAGCGTGCCGGCAAGCATCCGTTCAGCTCCATGGATGTCGAGAAATATGTCGGCAGCAAGCTGCGTCGTGAGTGCGGCGCAGCGGGAATTTCGCTGAAAACGCCGGAAATCGAAGTCCGAATCGAAATTCGCGACCAACGGTTGTTTGTCATCCACAGCCAGCACAACAGCATCGGCGGCTACCCGCTGGGCGCCCTGGAACAGACCCTGGTATTGATGTCCGGCGGTTTCGATTCCACGGTGGCGGCCTACCAGATCATGCGCCGCGGCCTGATGAGCCACTTCTGCTTCTTTAACCTGGGCGGGCGTGCACACGAATTGGGCGTGATGGAAGTTGCGCACTTTATCTGGAAGAAATACGGCAGCTCCCAACGCGTGCTATTTGTGAGCGTACCGTTCGAGGAAGTGCTGGGCGAAATTCTCGGCAAAGTCGATAACAGTCATATGGGCGTGGTATTGAAGCGTATGATGTTGCGCGCCGCGTCGAGCATCGCCGACCGCCTGCATATCGACGCGCTGGTGACCGGCGAGGCGATCTCCCAGGTTTCGAGCCAGACGCTGCCGAACCTGTCGCTGATCGATTGCGTGACCGAAAAGCTGGTATTGCGCCCGCTGATCGCCAGCCACAAGCAGGACATCATCGACCTGGCACAAGAAATCGGCACCGCCGACTTTGCCAGGCACATGCCCGAGTACTGCGGGGTCATCTCGGTGAACCCCAAGACCCATGCCAAGCGCCACCGCGTGGAGCATGAAGAGAAAGAATTCGATATGGCTGTTCTGGAGCGTGCGCTCGAGAACGCCAAGCTGGTGCCGATTGATCGCGTAATCGATGAATTGGGCCAGGATGTACAGATCGAAGAAGTCAGCGAGGCTCTGGCCGGCCAGATCGTCATCGACATCCGTCACCCGGATGCCGCTGAAGATGAACCGCTGGAAATTGCTGGCATCGACGTGCAAACGCTGCCGTTCTACGCACTGAACGCGCGTTTCAAGGAACTGGATGACAGCCGTCAGTACCTGCTGTATTGCGACAAAGGCGTGATGAGTCGCCTGCATGCCCACCATTTGCTCAGTGAGGGGCATGCCAATGTGCGCGTTTATCGACCGAGCTAAGAGCCCGGGGCTGTTTGCCTGTGGCCTGCGTCACCGGCCCCCCGACTCTGCCGTCAAGCTGTAACGGCAAGGCCTGACTCTATTGTTAATCGCTGCCACGACCTGTCAGCACACCGAATCCTCTGATCGAGATACACAAGTGATCGAAAATCTACGTAACATCGCCATCATTGCTCACGTTGACCATGGTAAAACCACCCTGGTAGACAAACTCCTGCGTCAATCCGGCACCCTGGAGCGCAACGAGCTCAACGACGAGCGCGTGATGGACTCCAACGACCAGGAAAAAGAGCGCGGTATTACCATCCTGGCAAAAAACACCGCCATCAACTGGAACGGCTACCACATCAACATCGTGGACACCCCGGGCCACGCCGACTTCGGCGGCGAAGTAGAACGCGTAATGTCGATGGTCGACTCCGTTCTGCTGCTGGTTGACGCTCAAGACGGCCCTATGCCGCAAACCCGTTTCGTGACCAAGAAGGCGTTCGAAGCCGGCCTGCGTCCGATCGTGTGCATCAACAAGGTTGACCGTCCAGGCGCGCGTCCGGACTGGGTTCTGGACCAGATCTTCGACCTGTTCGACAACCTGGGTGCCACCGAAGAACAGCTGGACTTCAAAGTCGTCTACGCCTCGGCCCTGAACGGTATTGCCGGTCTGGACCACAACGACATGGCTGAAGACATGACCCCGCTGTACCAGTCGATCGTCGACAACGTACCAGCGCCGGCTGTTGACCGTGACGGTCCGTTCCAGATGCAGATCTCCGCACTGGACTACAACAGCTTCCTGGGTGTTATCGGCGTTGGCCGTATCGCTCGTGGTCGCGTCAAGCCGAACACCCCGGTTGTGGCTATCAGCGCCGACGGCAAGAAGCGCAACGGTCGTATCCTGAAGCTGATGGGTCACCACGGCCTGCACCGCATCGACGTTGAAGAAGCGGCAGCCGGTGACATCGTGTGCATCAGCGGTATGGACTCGCTGTTCATCTCTGACACCTTGTGCCACCCGGATACTCCGGAGGCGATGAAGCCTCTGACCGTTGACGAGCCAACCGTTTCCATGACCTTCCAGGTAAACGACTCGCCTTTCTGCGGTAAAGAAGGCAAGTTCGTGACCTCCCGTAACATCAAGGAGCGTCTGGACAAAGAGCTGCTGTACAACGTTGCACTGCGCGTTGAAGAAGGCGACTCGGCTGACAAGTTCAAGGTTTCCGGCCGTGGTGAGCTGCACCTCTCGGTACTGATCGAAACCATGCGTCGCGAAGGCTTCGAAATGGGTGTTGGTCGTCCTGAAGTGATCATCCGTCAGGTTGACGGCGTGAAGCAGGAACCGTTCGAAAACGTCACCATCGACACCCCTGAAGAATCCCAGGGCAAGGTCATGGAAGAGATGGGCCTGCGTAAGGGCGACCTGACCAACATGGTGCCGGATGGCAAAGGCCGTGTGCGTCTGGAATACAACATCCCTGCTCGTGGTCTGATCGGTTTCCGTAACCAGTTCCTGACCCTGACCAACGGTGCTGGCATCCTGACCTCGATCTTCGATCGCTACGACACCATGAAGTCCGGCGACATGTCCGGCCGTCAGAACGGTGTTCTGGTATCGGTAGAAACCGGCAAGGCGCTGACCTACTCCCTGGAAACCCTCCAGGCACGTGGCAAGCTGTTCGTTGAGCACGGTCAAGAGATCTACAACGGCCAGATCGTTGGTCTGAACAGCCGTGACAACGACATGGGCGTCAACCCAACCAAAGGCAAGAAGCTCGACAACATGCGTGCTTCGGGTAAAGACGAAACCATCGCCCTGGTTCCACCTGTTCGCTTCACCCTGGAACAGGCTCTGGAATTCATCCAGGACGACGAGCTGTGCGAAGTTACACCTAAGTCGATCCGTCTGCGCAAGAAGATCCTGGACGAAGGCGAGCGTACCCGCGCTGCCAAGAAAGCCAAGAACTGAGTTAGCTCAGGCTGAATAAAAACGCCCCCGGTCGAAAGGCCGGGGGCGTTTTTTTATGCCTGATCGTTCCCACGCTCTGCGTGGGAATGCCTCTTGGGACGCTCTGCGTCCCATCAAGAGCGGACGCAGAGCGTCCAGGGCTGCGTTCCCACGCAGAGCGTGGGAACGATCATCACGATCATCAGAACTTGTCGAGAGTCTTGAAGTTGGTCTCGCGCACCACTTCTTTCGGCTTGTATGCGCAATAACCCGGCCGCGGCCCGATCTTCGGGTGGTTGCGGCAGGTATCCGGGCGCTTGTCATAAATAGTGCAGAAGCGCGTCTTACGATCCAGGTACAGGCAGTCGTTGTTGCTCATACGCTGCAGTGTAAAAATTTCCGACTTGGAATTGAAGCGCTCGACAATGCCTTCCTTCTGCAGCCGCTTGGCGATGTTCTTCGGCGGGTCGCCGCGCTCGAATTCATCGACGATACCAATGCGGATCAGGTCCTTGATCTTCACTTCGACCGGCAGCGTGCAGCAGCTGGACACGCAGCCGCCGCACATGTGGGCGGAATATTTCTGCCAGGTCTCAAGACGGTCGAGTTCCGCGGCGGCGATCAGTTGAGGCTTCATCAGGGTTCCAAAAGGTGGGGCTGTATCCGGGCGCGCGATCATACCGGGATTGGTGGTTTTTTGAACAATATTTTGCGGGTTTCAGCTCAAAGGCTGATCGGCACGACCCCTGCATTAAATTTGCGCATAGGTGAATGAGTAAAAAAACTGCCGAACCAGCACGTCTACCGTCTGTCAGACCGACTAGGCTCTAGCAACTCCTTCAATCTCGCCCGAGGTCGCACCGATGTCTCAGGAACCGCTTGCACGAGAAGCAGAGGTAGCCGCATTTCGCGATGCCGTCTTGACCAAACTCACCTACGCGGTGGGCAAGGACCCGGATCACGCCTTCGACCATGACTGGTTCGAAGCCATTGCCCTGGCCGCCCGCGACCAGATGGTCGATCACTGGATGGACCACACCCGGCGCATTTATCGCAAAGGCCAGAAGCGGGTGTATTACCTCTCTCTGGAATTTCTTATCGGGCGCTTGCTCTACGACAGCCTGAGCAACCTTGGCGTGCTGGAAATTGCCCGCGAGGCCCTGGCGGAGCTGGGCGTGGACCTGGAGCGCATTCGCTTGCTGGAGCCCGACGCGGCGCTGGGCAACGGGGGCCTGGGGCGCCTGGCGGCGTGCTTCATGGAAAGCATGTCGACCTTGGGCATTGCCGGCCACGGTTATGGCATTCGCTACGAGCACGGCTTGTTCCGCCAGGCGATTGTGGATGGCTGGCAGCAGGAGCAGACCGAGCGCTGGCTGGATTTCGGCAACCCGTGGGAATTCGAGCGGGCCGAAGTGATTTACCCGATTGGCTTTGGCGGCAGCGTCGAAACCCTGGCTGACCCTTCCGGAAAGATGATCCAGGTGTGGACGCCCAACGAAACCGTGCGCGCGGTGGCCTATGACACGCCGGTGGTCGGCTGGCGTGGCGCGAGCGTCAATACCTTGCGCCTGTGGCGTGCGCGTGCGGTGGAAGACCTGCACCTGGAGCGCTTCAACGCCGGCGACCACCTGGGCGCCGTGGCCGAAGTCGCCCGTGCGGAGAGCATCTCGCGCGTGCTTTACCCGGCCGACAGCACCGAAGCGGGGCAGGAACTGCGCCTGCGCCAGGAGTACTTCTTCGTCGCGGCTTCGTTGCAAGACCTGCTGCGCCGCCACAAGAACATGCATGGCTCGGTGCTGAGCCTGGGTGAGCACGCCGCCATCCAGCTCAACGACACTCACCCCTCCATCGCCGTGGCCGAATTGATGCGCCAACTGGTCGACCTGCACGATCTTCCATGGGATGCGGCGTGGGACGTCACCGTGGAAACGCTTTCGTACACCAACCACACCCTGTTGCCCGAAGCCCTGGAAACCTGGCCGGTCGGCCTGATGGAGCGCATGTTGCCGCGGCACATGCAGATCATCTACCTGATCAACGCACAGCACATTGACTCGCTGCGTGCCAAAGGCATCCACGATTTCGACGTGCTGCGTTCGGTGTCGCTGATCGAAGAGGACAACGGCCGCCGCGTGCGCATGGGCAACCTGGCGTTCCTCGGCTCCCATAGCGTCAACGGCGTGTCCGGCCTGCACACTCAACTGATGCGCAGCACGGTGTTTTCCGAGCTGCACAAGCTGTACCCGGAGCGCATCAACAATAAAACCAACGGCATCACCTTCCGCCGCTGGCTGTACCAGGCCAACCCCAAGCTGACCGCGATGCTGGTAGAGGCGCTGGGGTCCGATATCCTCGACAAGCCTGAAGAGCGCCTGGTCGAGCTGGAACCGTTTGCCGAGAAGCAGACGTTCCGCAAAGCCTTCGCCGAACAACGCCTGCACAGCAAGCGCGCACTGGCCGAGATCATTCACGAGCGGCTGGGCATCGCCGTCAACCCGGCGGCGATGTTCGACGTGCAGGTCAAGCGCATCCACGAGTACAAGCGCCAACTGCTCAACCTGTTGCACACCGTCGCGTTGTACCAGGCGATCCGCGCCGAGCCGGAAACCGACTGGGTGCCCCGTGTGAAAATTTTCTCGGGCAAGGCGGCGGCCAGTTATCACCAGGCCAAGCTGATCATCAAACTGACCAACGACATCGCCCGCACCGTCAACAACGACCCGACCGTACGGGGCTTGCTCAAAGTGGTGTTCCTGCCCAACTACAACGTCAGCCTGGCGGAAAGCATCATTCCGGCGGCGGACTTGTCGGAGCAGATTTCCACCGCCGGCTTCGAAGCCTCAGGCACCAGCAACATGAAGTTCGGCCTCAACGGTGCGTTGACCATCGGCACCATGGACGGCGCCAACGTGGAGATGCACGAGCGCGTCGGTGCCGAGCACATGTTTATCTTCGGCCTCAGTGCGCAGCAGGTGGAGGCGCGCAAGCATGCCGGTGAGTTCCACGCAGGCCCCGATATTGCGGCGTCCCATCGCCTCAATGACGTGCTGCAGGCGATTCGCGGCGGGGTGTTCTCTCCGGATGATCCGGGGCGTTATGTGGGGTTGATCGACGGCTTGGTCAGTTACGACCGCTTCCTGGTGTGTGCCGACTTCGACTCCTACTGGGACGCCCAGGCGCGGGTCGAGGCGCATTGGCATGACTCCAAGGCATGGTGGCGTTCGGCTGTGCTGAATACGGCGCGGATGGGCTGGTTCTCCTCGGATCGCACCATCAGGGAGTACGCCACCGAGATCTGGAAAGCCCTCGACTAAACACCACTGTCCAAAATGTGGGGGGCTTGCTCCCGGTGACGGTATTCAGTTAGCAAATATGTGGACTGATACACCGCTATCGGGGGCAGGCCCCCTCCCACATTAAATCCTGGTCGATATACTGAGCGCCGGTTTGCCCGCCTCGGGTTAATTAGGGATATCGACCATGCAATGGATTTTCATGCTGATTGGCCTGGTACTCGGCTGGACACTCGACGAGTCGTTCAGTGATGCCGGCATCGGTGCGCTGCTGGGCTTGGGCATTGGCCAGGCGATTCGCCTGTCGCAGCTGGCGGCCCAGGCGCAACAGCAGGCGGGTCAGTTGGAAACCACGCAGAAGGCGCTGATCGCACTGGGTGAGCGCCTGCGGCAACTGGAAGTCCCTGCGCCGACGAACAATGTGAGCGTCGAACCGCTCGCGCCTGAGCCTGCACCGGTTATAAAGGCGCCCGAGCTGGTCTGGGAACTGCCTGCCGAAATCGCCCCCATGGTCGTGGTCGCCGAAGCGAGCCAACCGCTGCCGGATGACGTCTGGGCATCAACGCCGGCGCCTCGCCCTGCAGAACCTGCCATCCCCCGTGGCCCCAACCTGATCGAACGCGCCCTCAGCGGTGCGCGCAATTGGCTGTTCGGCGGCAATACCGTATTGCGCGTCGGCGTGGTGCTGCTGTTTCTCGGCCTGGCGTTCCTGCTGCGCTACGCCACAGAAGGCATGGTGGTGCCGATCGAGCTGCGTTACGCCGGTGTTGCCGCTGCCGCCGTTGGCCTGCTGGGCCTGGGCTGGTGGCTGCGGCTGCGCAATAGCAATTACGGTTTGATGCTGCAAGGCACCGGGATCGCGGTGCTGTACCTGACCGTTTTTGCGGCGATGCGTCTGCACCCGCTGATTGACCCGGGTGCGGCCTTGGGCCTGCTGGTGGCGGTCACCGTGTTCTCGGCGATCCTGGCGGTTACCCAGGACGCCCTCGGCCTGGCTTGCGCGGCGGCGTTGGGTGGTTTTGCCGCGCCGATCCTCACCTCTACCGGCGCCGGTAACCATGTGGCGCTGTTCAGCTATTTCGCCTTGCTGAATGCCGGCATCCTCGCCATCGCCTGGTTCAAGGCTTGGCGCTTGCTGGATCTGATCGGGTTTGTCGGCACCTTCGGTATTGGTTTTGCCTGGGGCATGCGCTCGTATACGCCGGAGCTGCTATGGAGCACCGAGCCGTTCCTGATTCTGTTCTTCCTGATGTACCTGGTGATCGGCCTGTTGTTCGCCCGCCGCAAATTGCTGGAGATGAGCGACGCCCCCGAGGACGACAGCCGGAGTGCCTTGTTGCGCTGGTCGGCGGCCAAGGGCAACTACGTTGATGGCAGCCTGTTGTTCGGCCCGCCGCTGGTGGGGTTTGGCTTGCAGTTCGCGCTGGTGCAGCATCTGGAGTTTGCCGCTGCTTTCAGCGCATTGGGCCTGGGCATAATCTACATGGGCCTGGCCCGGTGGCTCAGTGGCGGGCGTGCCTTGTTACTGTCGGAAACCTGCCTGGCGCTGGGGGTAATCTTCGCCAGCCTGGCGATACCCTTGGGCCTGGATGCGCGCTGGACGGCCGCAGCCTGGGCGGTGGAAGGCGCCGGGATCGTCTGGCTTGGCCTGCGTCAGCAGCGACCGTTGGCGCGGGCGTTTGGCCTGTTGCTGCAGTTGGGGTCGGCGCTGGCGTTCCTCAGTGGACTACGGGTGGGCGACCTGACCTTGCTTGAGGGCGCGCCGCTGGGGGCATTGCTGCTGGGCGCCGCGTTGCTGTTCAGCTTTGATCAATTGCGCAAGGCATCGACCGAGCAGACGGCGGTTTGGGAGCGCAAAGGCTTGCCGGTGCTGGCGAGCCTGGGCTTGAGTGCTTTGTACCTGCTTGCACCGTTGTTTTTGCTGACCCAAGGCACGGCCATCAGTTGGGCAATGGCCGGTCTGGTCACGTTGTGGATTGGGTTGCGCATCGGCTCGCGTACTTTCCTGTTCACCGCCTTCGCCGTGCAGTTGCTGGGCGGCGCGTTGTTCCTGTTGCGCCTGCAGGGGGGTGACGGGGCGGCGGTATTCAGTGCGGGCTGGAGCGGCCTGATGAGCGCGTCGCTGATCGGCCTGGCCTTGGTGGGCGGCATGTTACTGGCTGCGCGCGATGACCAGGTGCGCAGCGATGTGCGGCTGCTGCGTGGATTGTCGGTGGTATTGCTGGCGGGGCTGGTGCTGATCAACCTGGCGGTGCTGTTCGTACTGCCCTGGGAAAGTGCCAGCGGTGTGTGGGCGGCCAGTGGTTTGTTGATCATCTGGTTGAGCCTGCACCTGCAACAGCGCGTCAGCTTCGTGTTTGGCTTGCTGTTGCAACTGGTCGGCGGCGCCTCCTTCCTGCTGGCGGTGCCGGAGCTGCTCGGGCCCATGACCGGCGACGGCTTGCGCCCGTTGGCCCATAGCGGGTTCTGGACACCGATGGTGTTGGGCCTTGCTGCTCTGGTCGGCGCCTGGCGCTTGCAACGTGAACCCCAGGCGCCGGTATTTACCGTGTTGAAGTTGCAACGCCTGTCCGACCTGTTGCTGGTGTGGGGCGCTGCCTGGTGGGCACTGGCATTGATCGGTGAAGTGTTACGGTTTATCCCCGAGGAACTGCAAGGCCCGTTCCTGCTGGCGATTGCCGCAGCGAGCGTGGCGATTTGGGCGCTGTTGGCCGAACGCCTGCGCTGGGCCTCGCTGGGTATGCTGTGCACCTTGCTGATGCCAGCGGCGGGCCTGGTATTGCTGGTGTCCGCCCATGCCTATTACCACCCGGCGGCCTACTACGGTTGGCTGGCCTGGCTGGCGGTGTTCGCGGTGCATTTCATTGCGCTGCGCCGCTTGGCTGCGGTGGTGCCAGGCAAGGTGTTGAGCATTGCTCATGTGCTTGGCTGCTGGATGCTGATCGGCATGCTGGCCCTCGAGTTGCGCTACGGCCTGTTGTTGCTGTCGAGCGAGTACAACGCCTGGCGTTGGCTGGGTTGGGCCGTTCTGCCGAGCCTGTATCTGGTGCTGGCGGCCGCGCCCCGCGGTTGGCCGTGGCCGGTGGCGGCTTATCCGCGTGAATATCGCGTGCTGGCGGCATTGCCGTTGGCGGTGTTGATGCTCGGCTGGTTCTGGCTGGCGAATATCTTCAGCGACGGCACGGCCAGGCCGCTGCCTTATGTGCCGCTGCTCAACCCGTTGGATCTGGGGCTGTTGTTCGCGCTGTTGGGGGTGTACCTGTGGTCGCGCAGCGTGGCGCCGCAACGCGGGCCGCAGGCTGAGCTGATCGCCCAGGGTGTCGCGGGTGTTTCGCTGTTTGCGTTCTTGACGGCATTGGTGATGCGCACCGCCCACCATTGGGGCGGCGTGCCGTTTCACTGGGATGCGCTGCTGGAGTCGATGCTGGTGCAGGCCGGACTGTCGATCGTCTGGACCCTGATCGCCCTCGGCCTGATGATCGGCGGTCACCTGCGCCATCGTCGCGAAGTGTGGCTGATCGGCGCGGCGCTGATTGCGGTGGTGGTGGCCAAGCTGTTCTTTGTCGAACTGAGTAACCGCGGCGGTCTGGCGCGGATCGTGTCGTTTATCGGCGTCGGCGGGCTGTTGCTGGTGGTGGGCTACTTTGCACCGCTGCCGCCCAAGCGCGCCGAACCTGTGATTCAAACCGAAGGAGCGTCTTCTTGATGGGCAAGCTGAGTCTGGCTGGGTGGATGGTAGGGCTGCTGTGTTCGGCGGTTTACGCGCAGGAAGGGCCGGCTGACTTCACCACGCAGGTGCCGCTGGCCGTGAGCGGCAATGGCCCCTGGTATCGCCTGGAGCTGCCGCTGGCGGTGCAGTTGAGTGCGCGGCAGGCTGATCTCAGTGATGTGCGGGTGTTCAACGCCGCAGGGGAGCCACAGGCTTATGCGTTGTCGCGCCAATCGGCGCAGCGTACTGAAAGCCGCGACGTTGCCGATGTGAAGTGGTTTCCGCTGTACGCCGCTGACGCGCAGCAAGCGTTGCCCAGCGTGGTGATGAAATCCACCACCGAGGGCACCTTGCTGGAGGTGCGCCCTGCCATCAAGACGGAGAAACAGGTGCTGCGCGGCTGGGTGCTGGACGCCAGTGCGATCAAGGCGCCGTTGCAGCAACTGAGCCTTGACTGGAGCCGCGAGCAGGATGGCTTCCAGCGTTTCAGCATTGAAGCCAGTGATGACCTGCAACACTGGCAAGCCTGGGGTGATGGCCAAGTGGCGCGCTTGTCGTTTGCCGACGAGCGGGTCGAGCAGCATGACGTGAGTCTGCCGGGGCAGTCGGCACGCTATCTGCGTCTGGTCTGGCAGGGCCAAGCCGCGCCGCAGTTGACCTCGGCCAAGCTGGTCAGCGCGACCAGCAGCAGCCTGCCGCTGCCGTTGGTGTGGTCGCAGCCGTTGTCGGGCACGCGGCTCAACGCCGGCGAATACAGCTGGCAGTTGCCGACGGGCCTGCATGTCGAGCGCTTGCGCGTCGAGTTGAAGCAACCCAACACGTTGGCCCCCGTGACCTTGGCCGGGCGCCTTGAGGCCAATCAAGCGTGGCAGCCGCTGAGTAATGGTTTGTTGTATCGCCTGACCCGCAATGGCCAGGACGTGGTGCAGGATGAGTTGCAATTGCCGGGCGTGGCCGTTGCGCAGCTCAAGTTGCAGGTGGATGAGCGGGGCGGCGGTCTGGGGATCGAAGCACCGGCCCTGCGGTTTGCCGTGCGCTCCACGCAATTGGTGTTCCTGGCGCGGGGTGAGCCGCCGTTTACTCTGGCGCTCGGCAATGCTTCGGTGAAGGCGGCGAATTTGCCGTTATCCACGTTGATTCCCGACTACAGTGCCGAACGGCTCAAGGCATTGGGCCAGGCCAGCGTCACGGGAGAGGTTGTGGTCAAGCCCGCCGCCGTGGCCGTTTCGCCTGAGGTAGGTAGCGACTGGAAGAAGTTGGGCCTGTGGGCTGTGCTCCTGTTGGGCGTGGCGGCACTGGGCGCCATGGCCTACAGTTTGTTGCGCAAGCCTCAGGGCACCCCCTGAACTCTATTGGCTTTAAATCCTCTGATTAGAGGAAATAAGCCTCGACTCGCGTTAAACTGCGCGGGTTTTTAAGCCCCCCATTCTTCGGAGCCTTCCATGTCCCGCGTTACCTTGAGTCGCTATTTGATCGAGCAGACCCGCAGCAACAACACGCCTGCCGATCTGCGCTTCCTTATCGAAGTGGTGGCGCGTGCTTGCAAGGAGATCAGCCACGCCGTTTCCAAGGGCGCACTGGGTGGTGTTCTGGGCAGCATGGGCACTGAAAACGTCCAGGGCGAAGTGCAGAAGAAACTCGACGTACTGTCCAACGAGATCCTGCTCGAAGCCAACGAATGGGGCGGTCACCTGGCCGGCATGGCGTCCGAAGAAATGGACAATGCCTACCAGATCCCGGGCAAATACCCGAAAGGCGCGTACCTGTTGGTGTTCGACCCACTGGACGGTTCGTCCAACATCGACATCAACGCTCCGGTCGGCACCATCTTCTCGGTACTGCGTTGCCCGAATGAATACCTGAGCCAGAACGAAGCCCTGAACGAAAAGGCTTTCCTGCAGCCAGGCACCGAGCAGGTCGCTGCCGGCTACGCGATCTATGGCCCGCAGACCATGCTGGTGCTGACCCTGGGCGACGGCGTCAAAGGTTTCACCCTGGACCGCGAAATGGGCAGCTTCGTTCTGACTCACGAGGACATCTCGATCCCGGCGTCCACCCAGGAGTTCGCCATCAACATGTCCAACCAGCGCCACTGGGAAGCTCCCGTGCAGCGCTATGTGAACGAGTTGATGGAAGGCGAAGAAGGCCCGTTGAAGAAGAACTTCAACATGCGTTGGGTCGCTGCGATGGTGGCTGACGTGCACCGTATCCTGACCCGTGGTGGTCTGTTCATGTACCCACGTGACAGCCGCGAACCCTCCAAGCCGGGCAAACTGCGCCTGATGTACGAGGCCAACCCGATGTCCTTCCTGGTTGAGCAGGCGGGCGGTGCGTCTACCGACGGCCACCAGCGTATCCTCGACATCCAGCCTGAAGGCCTGCATCAGCGTGTGGCGGTATTCCTGGGTTCGAAGGAAGAAGTTGAGCGTGTGACGGCTTACCACAAGCAGTAAGTTGCAGCGACCGGTTATCCGCGTTGTTGTGAGCCGGATCACCCTTGAAGAAGCCCCGAAACGTTTCAGCGTTTCGGGGCTTTTTTTGTTTTTGCCTATCGGGAACCAGACACCTGTTTTCCCTTCTAAGCTTCTGGCAGATACCCCAGCTGCTTTGTCTCTCCAGGAGCTTTTCCATGTCTCTACGCCGTCTCGCCTTGTTGGCTTTTTGCGTGCTCTTAGCCGCTTGCAGCAAGGTCACTCAAGAAAACTACGCGAAGCTGTCGGCTGGCATGGCCAAGGCCGAGGTTGAGTCGTTGCTGGGCAAGCCGACCGATTGCTCCGGTGCGCTGGGTATGTCCAGTTGCACGTGGGGTGATAAAAACAGCTTTATCAGCGTGCAGTACGCCGGTGACAAAGTTCTGATGTTTTCCGGGCAAGGCCTGAAGTAAACCGGGGCGCGAGCCTGCGGGAGAAGAAGAATGATGCGTTTTGTTTTATGCCTTTGCGCCAGCCTGTTTTTGGCGGGCTGTGCCAGCCATTCTGGCGACGATCTGCAACCCAAGACCGCGAGCAACGTCAATCTCAAGCGTTACCAGGGCACCTGGTATGAGTTGGCCCGATTGCCGATGTACTTCCAGCGCAACTGCGCACAGTCCGAAGCCCGCTACACCCTGCTGCCGGATGGTGACATGTCGGTGTTCAACCGCTGCCTGACGAGCGAGTGGAAGTGGGAAGAAGCCAAGGGCACGGCCACGCCGCAAGTGCCGGGCAAGACCGACAAGCTCTGGGTCGAATTCAATAACTGGTTCACGTCGCTGCTGCCGGGCGTCGCCAAGGGCGACTACTGGGTGCTGTACGTCAGCGATGACTACAAGACGGCTATCGTCGGCAGCCCGAGCCGGCGTTACATGTGGATCTTGTCACGCACGCCGACGGTGAGTGCCGACACCCGCGAAGACTTGCTGAGCAGGGCGCGCCAGCAGGGGTATGACACCACGCGGTTGATCTGGCGTACGTCGGACAAACAGATGGCCAAGACCTCGCAATAAAACTGAGAGTATCGCTAAACAAAATGTGGGAGCGGGCTTGCTCGCGAATACGGTGTATCAGTATCAGATGTTCTGACTGAACCACAGCATTCGCGAGCAAGCCCGCTCCCACATTTGTCATATGTCGCCAGTTAGCTCAGTAAATCCTTCAAGACTTGCGTGAACGCCCGGCTGCTTTCTTCCTCGCCGGCATGATGACCATCGCGCACCACCCATTTCCCGTTCACCAGCACATCGCGCACTTGGCGATCACCGCCGGCAAACAGCCAGCGGTTGAGAATGCCGTCGTCTACCGCAGTCGCCAGATACGGGTCACTGCCGTCCAGCACAATCCAATCCGCACGCTTGCCCACTTCCAGGCGGCCAATCGGCTGCCCCAGCGCCTGGGTGCCGCCATCCAGTGCCGCATCGAACAGCGTGCGGCCAACCATCGGCTGATCACTGCGATACAAACGATTACGCCGCTGGTCACGCAGGCGTTGACCATATTCCAGCCAACGCAACTCTTCCACCACGCTCAGCGAGACATGGCTGTCGGAACCGATGCCCATGCGCCCGCCCTGGGCGAGGAAATCCACGGCTGGGAAAATGCCGTCACCCAGGTTGGCTTCAGTCGTCAGGCACAAACCGGCAATCGCGCGGCTCTGTGCCATGCGTTTCACTTCGTCGGCATCCGCATGGGTGGCGTGCACCAGGCACCAGCGCTCATCGACCTCGACGTTGTCATACAGCCACTGGAGTGGGCGCTTGCCGCTCCAGGCCAGGCAGTCATCGACTTCTTTCTGCTGTTCGGCGATATGGATATGCACCGGGCAGGCCTTGTCGCTGGCGGCCAGGACAGCACTGATCTGCTGTGGCGTGACGGCACGCAGGGAGTGAAAGCACAGGCCCAGCGCCTGCGCCGGTTGCGTTGCAAGAATCGGTTTGAGCCGCGCCTGCAGGTCGAGGTAGTTTTCGGTGCTGTTGATAAAGCGTCGCTGGCCGTCATTCGGTGCCTGGCCGCCAAAGCCTGCGTGGGTGTACAGCACCGGCAGCAACGTCAGGCCGATGCCGCTGCTCGCTGCCGCCTGGCTGATCTGCCGCGAAAGCTCCGTGCGGTCGGCGTATGGCTGGCCGCTGGCGTCATGGTGCACATAATGAAATTCGGCCACTGAGGTGTAACCGGCCTTGAGCATTTCGATGTACAGCTGGCGGGCGATAACGTGCAGTTGGTCCGGGTTGATCTTGCCGACCATGCGGTACATCAAGTCACGCCAGGTCCAGAAACTGTCATTCGGGTTGCCTGCCACTTCCGCCAAGCCGGCCATCGCGCGCTGAAACGCGTGGGAGTGCAGATTCGGCATACCGGCCAGCACCGGGCCTCTCAGCCGTTCGGCAGCGTCCGCACTGGCATTGACCTCAACTTTCGTCAGCAGCCCATCGGCGCCGACTTCAAGACGTACATCATTGGCCCATCCATTAGGCAGCAGCGCGCGTTCGGCAAAGAAAGCGGACATGATCAAGGCACCCCGGTCGTGTGTTTATTTGTATATACATATACAGACGTTTGCCTGCTCGGTAAACTCCGGCAATCTATGCATCTTTTCCCCCTGCAAGGATTCCCTGTGCCGACTCCGCCCGCCAACTCTTCGCTGGCTGCCCACATGGACGAAAGTCCGGCGCCCTTGTATGCCCGCGTCAAACAGATGATCAGCCAGCAAATCCTCACCGGCAACTGGCCGCCGCATTACCGCGTGCCGTCGGAGAGTGAATTGGTCAGCGAGCTGGGCTTCAGCCGCATGACCATCAACCGCGCCCTGCGTGAACTGACCGCCGAAGGTTTGCTGGTACGCATGCAAGGCGTCGGCACTTTCGTTGCCGAGCCCAAGAGCCAGTCGGCGCTGTTTGAAGTACACAACATTGCCGATGAAATTGCCTCGCGTGGTCATCGGCATACGTGCAAGGTCATCCACCTGGGCGAAGAAGCGGCCGGCTCCGAGCGCGCCGTCGCCCTGGAAATGCGCGAAGGCGGGCGGGTGTTCCACTCGCTGATCGTGCATTTCGAAAACGATATTCCCGTGCAAATCGAAGACCGCTTCGTCAACGCCCTGGTCGCACCGGAATACCTGCAACAGGATTTCACCCTGCAAACGCCCTACGCGTATTTGAACCAGGTCGCGCCGCTCACCGAGGGCGAGCACGTGGTCGAGGCGATCCTCGCTGACGCCGAGGAGTGCAAGCTGTTGCAGATCGAACCGAGCGAGCCGTGCCTGTTGATTCGCAGGCGTACCTGGTCGGGCCGTCAGCCGGTAACGGCGGCGCGGTTGATCCACCCCGGTTCCCGTCACAGCCTGGAAGGACGTTTCAGCAAATGAGTGCAGTGAAAGTCTGGCGCGCCACCGATTACGTGCGCATGCCGTGGAAAAACGGCGGTGGCAGCACCGAAGAAATCACCCGCGACTCAGGTATTGGCCTGGATGGTTTTGGCTGGCGCCTGTCGATTGCCGATATCGGCGAATCCGGTGGCTTCTCCACCTTCTCCGGCTACCAGCGCGTGATCACGGTGATCAAAGGTGCAGGCATGGTGCTGACGGTGGATGGTGAAGAGCAGCGCGGGTTGTTGCCGTTGCAGCCGTTCGCGTTCAAGGGTGAAAGCGAGGTGTCATGCCGCCTGATCACCGGGCCCATCCGTGACTTCAACCTGATCTATTCGCCGCAGCGTTACCACGCAAGGTTGCAGTGGGTGGATGGCGTGCAACGTTTTTTCAGTACGGCGCAGACGGTGTTGGTGTTCAGCGTCGCCGATGAGGTAAAGGTGCTGGACCAGACGCTGGGCCATCACGATTGCCTGCAAATCGACGGTAACACCGGCCTGCTGGATATCGCTGTAACAGGCCGCTGCTGTCTGATCGAACTGACGCCACTCGGTTAAAACTGTGGGAGGGGGCTTGCTCCCGATAGCGGTGGATCAGTCAGTTCATCTGTAGCTGACCCACTGCAATCGGGGGCAAGCCCCTCCCACATTTGTTTCCCATTGCTCTCAAGATCTGTTTCCAACCCGCGCACCAGTTTGTTACCGAACGCCCCAGCGTGGCGCAAAGCCACGCCGTCGTGACAAAACACCCTCCCTGTAAAACGTCTTCGTAAGAAATTTCACCATGTCTCGAAGCCTTGATTTTCAAGGCTTGCGCACGCCTTCAAAAAAACCTGCAGCGCATCTTCAAAAAGTTGGCCGCTTGATTGCATATGCTTGTATGTACAAGTAAAGATGTGTGCGTAAGACTCTCCTTCGCACCATCCCAGTTCGCGCATCATGCCGAGGAGTCCAGTCGTGACCGATTTTTCTAAAGCCAAGCCTACAAAATACCGTGACGTCGAAATCCGCGCGGCCCGCGGTAACACACTCACTGCCAAAAGCTGGCTGACAGAAGCGCCACTGCGCATGCTGATGAACAACCTCGACCCACAAGTGGCCGAAAACCCGAAAGAATTGGTGGTGTACGGCGGCATCGGTCGTGCGGCGCGCAACTGGGAATGCTACGACCAGATCGTCGAGAGCCTTACTCAACTCAATGACGATGAAACCCTGCTGGTGCAATCCGGCAAGCCGGTCGGCGTGTTCAAGACCCACAGCAATGCCCCGCGTGTGCTGATCGCCAACTCCAACCTGGTGCCGCACTGGGCCAGTTGGGAACACTTCAACGAACTGGATGCCAAGGGCCTAGCCATGTATGGCCAGATGACCGCCGGCAGCTGGATCTACATCGGCAGCCAGGGCATCGTCCAGGGCACCTACGAAACCTTCGTCGAAGCCGGTCGCCAGCACTACAACAGCGACCTTACCGGCCGCTGGGTTCTCACCGCCGGCCTCGGCGGCATGGGCGGCGCGCAACCCCTGGCTGCCACCTTGGCCGGCGCGTGCTCGCTGAACATTGAGTGCCAGCAGGTCAGCATCGACTTCCGCCTCAACAGCCGTTATGTCGACGAGCAGGCCACCGACCTCGACGACGCCCTGGCCCGCATCGCCAAGTACACCAAGGAAGGCAAGGCCATCTCTATCGCCTTGCTGGGTAACGCTGCGGAGATCCTGCCGGAACTGGTCAAGCGTGGCGTGCGCCCGGATATGGTCACCGACCAGACCAGCGCCCACGACCCACTCAACGGCTACCTGCCGGCCGGCTGGACCTGGGACGAATACCGCGCCCGCGCCAAGACCGAACCGGCTGCCGTGATCAAGGCCGCCAAGCAGTCGATGGCCGTGCATGTCAAAGCCATGCTGGAATTCCAGAAGCAAGGCATCCCGACGTTCGACTACGGTAACAACATCCGCCAGATGGCCCAGGAAGAAGGCGTGGAAAACGCATTCGACTTCCCAGGTTTCGTACCGGCCTACATCCGCCCACTGTTCTGCCGTGGTATCGGCCCGTTCCGTTGGGCGGCGCTGTCCGGCGACCCGCAGGACATCTACAAGACCGACGCCAAAGTCAAAGAGCTGATCCCGGACGACGCCCACCTGCACAACTGGCTGGACATGGCCCGCGAGCGCATCAGCTTCCAGGGCTTGCCGGCACGTATCTGCTGGGTTGGCCTGGGCCAGCGCGCCAAGCTGGGCCTGGCGTTCAACGAAATGGTGCGCAGCGGCGAGCTGTCGGCACCGGTGGTGATCGGCCGTGACCATCTGGACTCCGGCTCGGTATCCAGCCCGAACCGCGAGACCGAATCGATGCAGGATGGGTCCGACGCCGTTTCCGACTGGCCGCTGCTCAACGCCTTGCTCAACACCGCCAGCGGCGCGACGTGGGTTTCGCTGCACCACGGCGGCGGCGTGGGCATGGGCTTCTCCCAGCACTCCGGCATGGTGATCGTCTGCGACGGTACCGATGAAGCGGCCGAGCGCATTGCTCGCGTGCTGCACAATGACCCGGCAACCGGCGTGATGCGTCACGCGGATGCCGGTTACCAGATCGCGATCGACTGCGCCAAGGAACAGGGCCTCAATCTCCCGATGATCAAATAACCCCATTTGACGGGCAATCAACCAGAAAACAATCCATCAGAGGTTGAACACACATGGCTGCAAATGACGCACGTGCAAGCACCACCCCGTTGATCGAAAGGCGTTCGATCGACTACATCCCGGAAGCGGAAAGACACGGTCGTCTATTTAGCCAGTTCACCCTGTGGATGGGTGCCAACCTGCAAATCACCGCGATTGTCACCGGGGCCCTGGCCGTGGTGCTGGGCGGTGATGTGTTCTGGTCGTTGATCGGTCTGTTGATCGGCCAACTGATCGGCGGGGGCGTCATGGCGTTGCATGCGGCGCAGGGGCCCAAGCTTGGCCTGCCGCAGATGATCTCCAGCCGGGTGCAGTTCGGCGTGTATGGCGCAGCCATCCCGATCGTGCTGGTCTGCCTGATGTACCTCGGCTTCACCGCCACCGGGACGGTGTTGTCCGGTCAGGCGCTGGGCCAGTTGTTCGGGGTCAGCGACAGCGTCGGCATCCTGCTCTTTGCCAGTGTCATCGTGCTGGTCACGGTCCTGGGTTACCGCGTGATCCACTTCATCGGCCGTGTCGCCAGCGTGATTGGGGTGATCGCCTTTGTGTACCTGTTCAGTCGCCTGATGAGCCAGACCGACATTGGCGCTCTGCTGCAGATCCGCCACTTCAGCTGGAGCAGTTTTCTGCTGGCGGTGTCGCTCGCGGCCTCCTGGCAGATCGCCTTCGGCCCTTACGTGGCGGACTACTCGCGTTATCTGCCGAGCAAGACGTCATCGGTGAAAACCTTTTTCGCCGCCGGCGCAGGTTCGGTCGTCGGCGCACAGGTGGCGATGATCCTCGGCGTGTTCGCGGCAGCCATGTCCAACGGGCAGTTCGCCGGTCACGAAGTGGCCTACATCGTTGGCTTGAGCGGTACGGGGGCCACCGCTGCGTTGCTGTATTTCAGCATCGCGTTCGGCAAGGTCACCATTTCTACGCTGAACTCCTACGGCAGTTTCATGTGCATTGCGACCATCATCAGCGGCTTTCGCGGTCGCCTGGAGGTCACGCGCCTGCAGCGCCTGGTGTTCGTGCTGGTCATTGTCGGCACCGCAACCCTGATCGCGTTGCTCGGCCAGCATTCGTTCCTCGGGGCGTTCAAGTCTTTCATCCTGTTCCTGCTGGCGTTCTTTACGCCCTGGAGTGCGATCAACCTGGTGGACTACTACTGCATTACCCGCGAGCGCTATGACGTGCCGGCGCTGGCCGACCCGAACGGTCGTTACGGTCGCTGGAACCTGCTCGGTATCAGCGTCTATGTCTTCGGCGTGCTGGTGCAGTTGCCGTTTATCTCCACCAAGTTCTACACCGGTCCCCTGGTCGCCGCCCTGGGTGACGTGGACATTTCCTGGATCATCGGCCTGGTACTGCCGGCGGCCCTGTATTACGTGTGTGCGAAAAAATGGCACGGCACGGTACCCGACCACCTGATCCTGCCGGTAGAGCAGGGCGCTACACCAACAACGACAAACGGGCTGGCTGCACAAGCCTGATGGGACGTGGACAGGGCAGGATGCCTACTGACTGCCGTAATCCATTTCAAGTTTGGGAGCGTTACAACAATGAAAATGAATAAGACCCTGCTGGCCAGCGTGCTCTGTGCCGGTTTACTCGCCAGCGCTGGTGCCCAGGCAGCAGGTTGGTGCGAATCCGGTAAACCGGTGAAGTTTGCCGGCCTGAACTGGGAAAGCGGCATGTTGCTCACCGACATCCTGCAAACCGTGCTTGAAAAAGGCTACGGCTGCAAAACCGACAGCCTGCCGGGCAACTCCATCACCATGGAAAACGCCCTGAGCAGCAATGACATCCAAGTGTTTGCCGAAGAGTGGGTCGGCCGCAGCGAAGTCTGGAACAAAGCCGAGAAGGCCGGCAAAGTCGTCGGCGTCGGTGCGCCTGTGGTCGGCGCTATCGAAGGCTGGTACGTGCCGCGCTACGTGATCGAAGGCGACGCCAAGCGCAAGCTGGAACCCAAGGCGCCGGGCCTGAAGAACATCGCCGACCTCGCCCAATACGCCTCGGTCTTCAAGGACCCGGAAGAGCCGTCCAAAGGCCGTTTCTATAACTGCCCGGCCGGTTGGACCTGTGAGCTGGACAACAGCGAAATGCTCAAAAGCTACGGCCTGGAAAGCACCTACACCAACTTCCGTCCGGGCACTGGCCCCGCGCTGGATGCGGCG
Source organism: Pseudomonas sp. Q1 (assembly GCF_009935975.1). NCBI lineage: Bacteria > Pseudomonadati > Pseudomonadota > Gammaproteobacteria > Pseudomonadales > Pseudomonadaceae > Pseudomonas > Pseudomonas sp. Q1. Next base: position 297,751 of record NZ_QODI01000001.1, read on the forward strand.
GTGCTGTCGAGCTACAAGCGTGGCGAGCCGATCCTGTTCTACTACTGGTCGCCGACGCCGCTGATGGGCCAGGTCGACCTGGTCAAGCTGGAAGAAAAACCGGGTGTGGATAAAAGCGTGAGCATCAAGGTCGGCTTGTCCAAGACCTTCCACGAGCAGGCGCCGGAACTGGTGGCCGTGCTGGAGAAGGTCAACCTGCCGATCGACTTGCTGAACCAGAACCTGGGCCGCATGGCCAAAGAGCGAATTGACTCGCCAAAACTGGCGAAACTGTTCCTCAAGGAACATCCTGAAGTCTGGCACGCATGGGTGAGCGACGACGCAGCCAAGAAAATCGACGCGGCCTTGTAGGTCAAGCGTACCCGGCTACCCTGAGGGGCGAGCCGGGTGCCTGCCCACAACCCACTGGATCGAGAGCACGCTATGTTTCCTGAGAGTTTTACGTTTTCCATTGCCGACTGGGTCAACGGTTGGGTGGATGCGTTGGTCACCAACTATGGCGATGTGTTCCGGCACATTTCCGACACCCTGCTATGGGCCATCGTCAACCTGGAAGGCTTGCTGCGCGCAGCGCCCTGGTGGCTGATGCTGATTATCGTCGGGGGGGTCGCCTGGCACGCCACCCGCAAAGTGGTCACCACTGCCGTCATCGTTGGCCTGCTGTTCCTGGTGGGCGCGGTTGGCCTGTGGGACAAACTGATGCAAACCCTGGCGCTGATGATGGTCGCCACGGTGATTTCGGTGCTGATTGGCATTCCCTTGGGCATTCTGTCGGCGCGCAGCAACCGCTTGCGTTCGGTATTGATGCCGTTGCTGGACATCATGCAGACCATGCCCAGCTTCGTGTACCTGATCCCGGTGCTGATGTTGTTCGGCCTGGGCAAGGTGCCGGCGATCTTCGCCACGGTGATCTACGCCGCACCGCCGCTGATTCGTCTCACCGACCTGGGGATTCGCCAGGTCGACGGCGAAGTCATGGAGGCCATCAACGCGTTTGGCGCCAACCGCTGGCAACAACTGTTCGGTGTGCAACTGCCGCTGGCCCTGCCGAGCATCATGGCCGGGATCAATCAGACCACCATGATGGCGTTGTCCATGGTGGTGATCGCTTCGATGATCGGCGCCCGTGGCTTGGGTGAAGATGTGCTGGTCGGCATCCAGACTCTCAACGTCGGCCGTGGCCTTGAAGCGGGCCTCGCGATCGTGATTCTTGCAGTGGTCATTGACCGCATTACCCAGGCCTATGGGCGTCCACGGCATGAGGCGAGCAAATGACTACCGTCAGCAAAATCGAAGTTAAAAACGTCTTCAAGATTTTCGGCAACCGCGCCCAGGAAGCCCTGGCGCTGGTGGGCCAGGGCAAGACCAAGGACCAGGTGCTGGCCGAGACCGGTTGTGTGGTCGGCGTGAACGATTTGTCCCTGAGCATCGGCACCGGCGAGATCTTCGTGATCATGGGCCTGTCCGGCTCCGGCAAGTCCACGCTGGTACGCCACTTCAACCGCCTGATCGACCCTACCAGCGGCGCGATCCTGGTGGACGGCGAAGACATCCTGCAGCTGGACATGGAGGCCCTGCGCCAATTCCGTCGACACAAGATCAGCATGGTCTTCCAAAGCTTCGGCCTGCTGCCCCACAAGAGTGTGCTCGACAATGTCGCCTACGGCCTGAAAGTGCGCGGCGAAAGCAAGCAGGTCTGCGCTGAACGTGCCCAACACTGGGTCGAAACCGTGGGCCTCAAAGGCTACGAAAAAAAATATCCGCACCAGCTCTCCGGTGGCATGCGCCAGCGCGTGGGCCTGGCGCGTGCGTTGGCGGCCGACACTGACATCATCCTGATGGACGAAGCCTTCAGCGCCCTCGACCCGCTGATCCGCGCCGAAATGCAGGACCAATTGCTGGAACTGCAGAAGACCCTGCACAAAACCATCGTGTTCATCACCCATGATCTCGATGAGGCCGTGCGCATCGGCAACCGCATTGCGATCCTCAAGGACGGCAAGCTGATCCAGGTCGGTACGCCGCGGGAGATCCTGCACTCACCTGCGGATGAGTATGTGGACCGGTTTGTTCAGCGGCGGGCGGCGGTGGTCTAGATGATGATTGTTCCCACGCTCTGCGTGGGAATGCCATCCCGTGACGCTCTGCGTCACTCCCTACAGCGGGACGCCTAGCGTCCCAGGCGGCACTCCCACGCAGAGCGTGGGAACGATCAAAAGGTATGAAGATGTCCCAGCCTGCAAAAATCATCATCGCCGACGCTCCGCTGCGTTGGCAGGACGTGGTCGCCGTGGCCCGTCACGGCGCGGTACTCGAGCTTTCGGGGCAGGCCTGGGCGCGGATCGACAATGCCCAGGCCATCGTGCAGCGCATCGTCACCAGCGGTGAGCGCGCCTATGGCGTGAACACCGGCCTGGGCGCGCTGTGCAATGTGTCGCTCAAGGGTGAGCAGCTCAGCCAACTGTCGCGCAATACGCTGTTGAGCCATGCCTGTGGCGTCGGCCCGGTGCTGAGTGACGAACAGACCCGCGCAATCATTTGCGCGGCCGTGATCAATTACAGTCATGGCAAATCCGGCCTGCACCCGCAGGTGGTGCATTCGCTGCTGGCGCTGCTCAACCACGGCATCACGCCGCAAGTACCGTCCCAGGGTTCGGTGGGCTACCTGACCCACATGGCCCATGTCGGCGTGGCCTTGCTGGGGGTTGGCAACGTGAGCTATCGCGGTCGGATCGTCACGGCGCAACAGGCCCTGGATGCGGAAGGTCTGCAGCCGGTGGCGCTTGGCGCCAAGGACGGCCTGTGCCTGGTCAACGGCACGCCGTGCATGACCGGCCTGAGCTGCCTGGCCCTGGCCGATGCCCACCATCTGCTGCAATGGGCCGATGTGATCGGGGCCATGAGCTTCGAGGCGCAGCGCGGGCAAATGGATGCGTTCGACGAAGCAATCATCGCGCTTAAACCGCACCCCGGCATGCAACAGGTCGGCATCAACCTGCGCGCCTTGCTCGACGGCAGCGAGGTGATCGCCAGCAGCAAAGGCATCCGCACCCAGGACGCGCTGAGCATCCGTTCGATCCCGCAGATCCACGGTGCGGCGCGTGATCAAGTGGAACACGCTACCCGCCAGATCGAGACCGAACTCAACAGTGCCACTGACAACCCGTTGCTGCTCGGCACGCCGGACCACTACCGCGTGGTGTCCCAGGCCAATCCTCACGGCCAGTCCGTCGCCTTGGCGGCCGACCTGCTGGCGATTGCCATGGCGGAAATCGGCTCGGTGGCCGAACGTCGCCTGGACCGCCTGATCAACCCTCATGTCAGCGGGTTGCCGGCATTCCTGGTCAGCAACCCCGGCGTCAACTCCGGGATGATGATCGTGCAGTACGTGGCCGCTTCCCTGTGCGGGCAGAACCGTCAGTTGGCGCAACCGGCGGTACTCGACAATTTCGTCACTTCGGGCCTGCAGGAAGACCACCTGAGCATGGGCACCAACGCTGCGCTCAAACTGCATCAGCTATTGGCCAACGTCACCCAGATCCTGGCCATCGAGTACCTGCTGGCGGCCCAGGCATTTGAATTCCTCAAAGATCAGCGCTTCGGCGCAGGTACCGACAGGGCCTGGCGTTTGCTGCGTGAAGTGGTCCCCGCGTACGAGCAGGACCGCTGGCTGGCGCCGGATATTGCAGCCGCCGCCCAGTTGCTCAAAGACACTGCACTACCGAATTTGCACTGAACCCCTATCCCGTATTCAAAAGAATAATTCACAAGGAGTATGAATGTGACTGCGCTAAATCTGATTCCAGGCCAACTGAGTCTTGCTCAACTGCGGGCCATCTACCAACAGCCGGTAACCCTCAGCCTGGATGACAGCGCCACGGCGCAGATCGATGCCAGCGTCGCCTGCGTGGAGCAGATTCTCGCCGAGAACCGCACCGCCTACGGCATCAACACCGGTTTCGGCTTGCTGGCCTCGACCCGTATCGCCAGCGAAGACCTGGAAAACCTGCAGCGCTCCCTGGTGCTGTCGCACGCCGCCGGCGTCGGCGAGCCGATCAGCGATGCGTTGGTGCGGCTGATCATGGTGCTCAAGGTCAACAGCCTGAGCCGTGGCTTCTCCGGGATTCGCCGCCAGGTCATCAACGCGCTCATCGCGCTGATCAACGCCGAGGTGTACCCGCACATTCCGCTTAAAGGCTCGGTGGGTGCCTCCGGTGACTTGGCGCCATTGGCCCATATGTCGCTGGTGCTGCTCGGCGAAGGCAAGGCGCGTTACAAGGGCCAATGGCTGGAAGCCACAGAAGCGCTGAAAGTCGCCGGCCTGACGCCACTGACCCTGGCCGCCAAAGAAGGCCTGGCGCTGCTCAACGGTACCCAGGTGTCCACGGCCTATGCCCTGCGTGGCCTGTTCGAAGGCGAAGACCTGTTCGCCGGCGCCCTGGCGTGCGGTGGCCTTACCGTGGAAGCCGTGCTCGGCTCGCGCTCGCCGTTCGATGCGCGCATTCACGCGGCACGCGGCCAGCGTGGCCAGATCGATTCGGCAGCGGCCTATCGTGACCTGCTGGGTGACAGCAGCGAAGTGTCCAAGTCGCACCAGAACTGCGACAAAGTGCAAGACCCGTACTCCCTGCGCTGCCAGCCGCAAGTCATGGGCGCCTGCCTGACCCAGTTCCGCCAGGCTGCCGAAGTGCTGGTGGTGGAAGCCAATGCCGTGTCGGACAACCCATTGGTATTTGCTGCCGAAGGTGACGTGATCTCCGGCGGTAACTTCCACGCCGAACCGGTGGCCATGGCTGCCGACAATATCGCCCTGGCCATCGCCGAAATCGGCTCCCTGAGCGAGCGTCGTATCTCGTTGATGATGGACAAGCACATGTCGCAACTGCCGCCGTTCCTGGTGGGCAATGGCGGGGTGAACTCCGGCTTCATGATCGCCCAGGTGACGGCGGCGGCGCTTGCCAGTGAGAACAAGGCGTTGGCCCATCCCCATAGTGTCGACAGCCTGCCGACGTCCGCCAACCAGGAAGACCATGTGTCGATGGCTCCGGCTGCCGGCAAGCGTTTGTGGGAAATGGCTGAAAACACCCGTGGCATCCTGGCAGTGGAATGGCTGGCTGCCTGCCAGGGCCTGGATCTGCGCGATGGCTTGAAAACCTCGACGAAACTGGAAAAAGCCCGCGGCCTGCTGCGCGCCAAAGTCGGCTTCTACGATAAGGACCGCTTCTTCGCCCCGGACATCAATGCCGCCAGCGAACTGCTCGCCAGCCGCTGCCTGAATGAACTGGTGCCGGCCAAGTTGTTGCCAAGCCTCTAACCGCAAACCTGTAGTGAGCGGGCTTGCCCGCGCTGGGTGGCAAAGCCGCCCCAACAAGGACGCCGCGGTTCTTCGGATAGACCGAGGTGCCTGGTATCGGGGCGGCTTCGCCGCCCAGCGCGGGGCAAGCCCGCTCACTACAGGCTCGGTTTTTCTCGGGATAAGAATAATTAGGGAAGAGAAATGCACCAGCAAGAAAAGGGTTTGAAACGCGGGCTTTCAGCTCGACATATTCGCTTCATGGCACTCGGTTCGGCCATCGGCACCGGGTTGTTCTACGGCTCCGCCTCCGCCATCCAGATGGCCGGTCCTGCCGTGCTTCTGGCCTACCTGATCGGCGGCGCCGCCGTGTTCATGGTGATGCGTGCCCTTGGCGAGATGGCGGTGCACAACCCGGTGGCCGGTTCTTTTGGCCAATACGCCAGTACCTACCTGGGGCCTATGGCCGGCTTCATCCTCGGTTGGACCTACGCGTTTGAAATGATCATCGTCTGCCTCGCCGACGTCACCGCCTTCGGCATCTATATGGGCTTCTGGTTTCCGGAAGTTGCGCGCTGGGTCTGGGTGCTGGGCATCGTGTTTCTGATCGGCGGCCTGAACCTGTGCAACGTCAAAGTCTTTGGCGAAATGGAGTTCTGGCTGTCGCTGCTCAAGGTCGGCGCCATTGTCGCGATGATCCTCGGCGGCTTGGGCATCATGCTCTTGGGCATTCACTCGGCCGGTGAAACCCAGGCCAGTGGCCTGAGCAACCTCTGGGCCCATGGCGGTTTTATGCCCAACGGCGTCGGTGGCTTGATCGCCTCGTTCGCGGTGGTGATGTTCGCCTTCGGTGGCATTGAAATCATCGGCATCACCGCCGGTGAAGCCAAGGACCCGCAACGCGTGATCCCCAAGGCGATCAACGCCGTGCCGTTGCGCATCCTGTTGTTCTACGTGCTGACGTTGTTTGTATTGATGGCGATCTACCCATGGCCGCAGATCGGCAGCCAGGGCAGTCCGTTTGTGCAGATCTTCAGCAACCTCGGCATCGGCTCGGCAGCGACCATCCTCAATATTGTGGTGATTTCGGCGGCGGTGTCGGCCATCAACAGTGACATCTTCGGCGCCGGTCGCATGATGTACGGCCTGGCCCAGCAAGGGCAGGCGCCCAAGGGGTTTGCCCGGTTGTCCCGGCAGGGCGTGCCATGGATGACCGTGGTGGTGATGGGCGCGGCGTTGCTCGGCGGCGTAGTGCTCAACTACCTGATCCCGGAAAACGTGTTCCTGCTGATCGCCTCGATTGCCACGTTTGCCACCGTGTGGGTGTGGCTGATGATCCTGTTCACCCAGGTGGCCATGCGCCGTTCCATGACCCGGGAGCAAGTGGCCGAGTTGAAATTCCCGGTGCCGTTCTGGCCCTATGCGCCGGCTGCGGCCATCGTCTTCATGCTGTTCGTGTTTGGCGTGCTGGGGTACTTCCCGGACACCCAGGCCGCTTTGCTGGTCGGGGCTGTATGGATCGTGTTGTTGGTGGTGGCTTACCTGCTGTGGGTCAAGCCCGCTGCCGGACAAGCGGCCAAGGTCCATTACGAGTCGGTTCTGTCTCATCGTTAACTTAGGGAGGCGTTGATGAAAACGCTTTGGCAACACTGCCACGTCGCAACCATGGCTCATGGCAAGTACTCGATCATCGAGGATGCCGCCATGGTCACCGCAGGTTCGCTCATCGAGTGGATCGGCCCCCGCAGCCAGGCGCCGATGGCGGACTACGCCCAGGTGCATGACCTGCAAGGCGCGTGGGTTACCCCCGGGCTGATCGACTGCCACACCCACACGGTGTTCGGCGGCAATCGCAGCGGCGAATTCGAGCAGCGCCTGGAAGGCGTCAGCTATGCCGAAATCGCGGCCAAGGGTGGCGGTATTGCCAGCACCGTGCGCGCCACCCGTGCCGCCACCGAAGACGAACTGTTCGAAAGCAGCCGCAAGCGCCTGCGCAGTTTGTTGCGTGACGGCGTGACCACGGTCGAGATCAAGTCCGGTTACGGCCTGGACCTGGTCAACGAACGCAAGATGCTGCGGGTTGCGCGGCGCCTCGGCGAAGCTCTCCCGGTCAGCGTGCGTGCGACATGCCTGGCTGCCCACGCATTGCCGCCGGAGTACAAGGATCGCGCCGACGCTTACATCGAACACATCTGTACCGAGATGCTGCCCGCCCTGGCAGCCGAAGGGCTGGTGGATGCGGTGGATGCCTTCTGCGAATACCTGGCGTTTTCCCCGGAGCAGGTGGAGCGTGTGTTCAAAGTCGCCCAGCAACTGGGCCTGCCGGTGAAGCTGCACGCCGAGCAACTGTCATCGTTGCATGGCTCCAGCCTGGCGGCGCGCTATCACGCGTTGTCGGCGGACCATCTGGAATTCATGACCGAAGCCGACGCCATCGCCATGGCCGCCTCCGGCACCGTCGCCGTCTTGCTGCCGGGCGCGTTCTACTTCCTGCGCGAAACCCAACTGCCGCCGATGGACGCCCTGCGCAAACACGGGGTGAAGATCGCCATCGCCAGCGACCTCAACCCCGGCACTTCGCCCGCGCTGTCGGTGCGCCTGATGCTGAACATGGCCTGCACCCTGTTCCGCATGACCCCGGAAGAAGCCCTGGCCGGCGCCACCCAATATGCGGCCACTGCCCTGGGGATGGGGGACACCCATGGTTCGCTGGAAGTGGGCAAGGTTGCGGACTTTGTCGCATGGCAGATCGATCGTCCCGCCGACCTGGCCTACTGGCTGGGTGGCGAGCTGGATAAACGCGTTGTGCGCCATGGCGTCGACGTCACTGTTTGAGGAGTGTTGTTGTGGATAAGGTTCTGACATTCAAACAAGGCCGTGTACCGCTGTTGATCAGCATGCCCCACGCCGGTGTGCGCCTGACGCCGGCCGTCGAAGCCGGCTTGATCCCCGAGGCGCAAAGCCTGCCGGACACCGACTGGCACATCCCTACGTTGTATGACTTTGCCGAAGAACTGGGCGCCAGCACCCTGGCGGCCGAGTACTCGCGGTTTGTGATCGACCTTAACCGCCCGTCTGACGATAAGCCGTTGTATGTCGGTGCAACCACCGGCCTGTACCCGGCGACCTTGTTCGACGGCGTGCCGTTGTTCCGTGAAGGGCTGGAACCCGACGAGAGCGAACGCGCCAGCTACCTGCAAAAGGTCTGGGGGCCGTATCACCGCACGCTGCAAGAGGAACTGGCCCGGCTCAAGGCCGAGTTCGGCTATGCCTTGCTGTTCGATGCGCACTCGATCCGTTCGGTCATCCCGCACCTGTTCGACGGGAAATTGCCGGACTTCAACCTCGGCACGTTCAACGGCGCCGCCTGCGACCCGGAGTTGGCCAGTCAGCTTGAGGCTATCTGCGCCAGCCATCCGCAGTACACCCATGTGCTGAACGGGCGCTTCAAGGGTGGGCACATCACCCGGCACTACGGTAACCCGGCCCAGGACATCCATGCCGTGCAGCTGGAGTTGGGGCAGTGCACTTATATGGAAGAGTTCGAACCGTTCCGTTATCGCGCGGACCTGGCCGAGCCGACACGCGTGGTGTTGAAGCAGTTGCTGGAGGCGTTTTTGGCCTGGGGGCAAAAGCGCTACGGCTGAACTGTCATCGGGAGCAATGCCCCTAGCTGTGTGAACCCGATCAAAGGTGGGAGGGGGCTTGCCCCCGATGACGCGTGTACAGTCGCCACAGTGCAACTGTCGGTCGCCACCGTTCGTGTTCAGAGCATCCCTGCTGGGTAAGGTTGTTGAATAAAAACAGCCGAGTGAGCCCGCATCCATGAAAAAACTGTTGTTGTCCCTCACTGGTGCCGTGCTGCTCAGCGCGAATGCCATGGCCGCCGAGCCAAGTTCCTGCAAAAACATCCGTATGGGCGTGGTCAGCTGGACCGATGTGATCGCCACCTCCGGCATGGCCGACGTATTGCTCAACGGCCTGGGCTACGACAGCAAGCAGACCAGCGCCGTGCAGCAGATCATCTTTGCCGGGATTCGCGACAAGCGCCTGGATATCTTCCTGGGTTACTGGAAGCCGGCGATGGACAACAACATCGCCCCGTTCCTGGCGGCCAAGCAGGTCAAGGTGTTCGACAAACCCAGCCTCGCCGACGCCCAGGCGACCCTGGCCGTGCCGCAATACGTTGCGGATGCGGGCCTGAAAACCTTCGCCGATATCACCCGCTTCAAGGACAAGCTGGGCGGCAAGATCTATGGCATCGAGCCCGGCAGCGGGGCCAACACCGATATCCAGAAGATGATCGACACCGACCACTTCGGCCTCGGCGGTTTCAAGCTGGTCGCTTCGGGGGAGGCCGGCATGCTGGCGGCGGTGCAGCGCGCAGTGAATCGCAAGGAGTTCGTGGTGTTTGTGGGTTGGACCCCGCACCCGATGAACATCAATATGAAGATGACCTACCTTACCGGCAGTGACGATGTGTTTGGCCCTGACGAAGGCCGCGCCACGGTCTCCACCGTCACCGCGCCGGACTTCGCCGAGCGCTGCCCCAATGCGAACCGGCTGCTGGAGAACCTGACCTTCACTGCCGCCCAAGAAAGCCAGTTGATGGTACCGATCATGGAGCGCCAGTCGCCCCAGGATGTGGCCAGGCAGTGGCTGCGCGATCACCCCGAGGATTTGCAGCGCTGGCTGGCCGGGGTTACGGCGTTTGATGGCAGTGATGGCACGGCGGCGGTTCAGGCCAGCCTCAAGCCCTGAGGCAATCACAAATCCAAATGTGGGAGCAGGGTTGCTCCCACAGTTTGATCTTCATTGCTAAGGATATGCGCGCATGTATCCAATTTCTCCGCAGCTTGCTGCTTTCGTCGCCAAAACCGAATCTTTCACCAGTGACGACTCATCCCTGGCCAGTTTGCGCCAGAACTACGACCGCATGTGCCAGGCATTCACCCCGCCGAAACCAGCGGGCTTGCAGGTCGGTGACTTCACCCTGGCCGGCGTGCGCGTGCGCAGTTATCTGCCGACTGCGTCCACTCCACCTGATGGCTGGCCATGTCTTTTTTATATACATGGCGGTGGCTGGATCGTCGGTGGGTTGGATTCCCATGATTTCATCTGCTTCGAACTGGCCAGCACGCTGCAGGTGCTGGTCATCGCCATCGACTACCGCTTGGCGCCGGAGCATCCGTTCCCGGCAGCTTATGACGATTGCCGCGACGTGTGGCAGGCCGTCCAGGCAGGGCAGGCGCCCCACGCTATCAACCTGCAACGTCTGGTGGTGATCGGCGACAGTGCCGGCGGCAACCTGGCAGCGGCGTTGTGCCAGGGTCTGCGGGATGCTGGCCAAGCGTTGCCCAAGGTTCAGGTGCTGATTTACCCAGGCTTGGGTGGCCCGGCCGATTTGCCGTCGCGTCGTGATTGCAGGGACGCGCCGCTGCTCAGCACCGACGACACCGATTATTACGCGCGGCTGTACCTGCAAGGTGCAGGCAAGCCATCGGCTTATGCCATGCCGTTGTTGGCCGAGGACTTGCGCCGTTTGCCCAGCGCCCTGGTCGCGGTGGCCCAATTCGACCCGCTACGCGACGACGGCATGTTGTATGCCGAGCGCTTGCAAGCGGCGGGTGTCAATGCCGTGCTGTACCCGGGTAAAGGTCTGATCCATGGCTGTTTGCGCGCACGCGGCCAAGTGCCGGAGGTGGATCGGCTGTATGACTATCTGCTGCAGTTCCTGAGGAGCGAAGTGCTGACACAGGTCTAATTGCTCAAGGACATGCTCATTGCACAATTCGGGTTTATGATGCCAGACGGCAAAATAATAGACGTCCCCCCAGGGATGAACCCGACACCCTACGGAGCGCGCAATGCAGACTTGGTACCCGCAGATCAAACCCTACGCCCGGCACGATCTGGCAGTCGATGACGTCCACACGCTGTATGTCGATGAAAGTGGCTCTCCCGAAGGCTTGCCGGTTATTTTCATCCATGGTGGCCCAGGTGCCGGTTGCGACGCCAACAGCCGCTGCTACTTTGATCCGAACCTGTACCGCATCGTCACCTTCGACCAGCGCGGCTGCGGGCGCTCCACTCCTCGCGCCAACCTGGAAAACAACACCACCTGGGATCTGGTCGCCGACATGGAGCGCATCCGCGAACACCTGGGCATCGATAAATGGGTGCTGTTCGGTGGCTCCTGGGGCTCGACCCTGGCCCTGGCCTACGCGCAAACCCATCCGGAGCGCGTACATGGCCTGATTGTGCGCGGCATTTTCCTGGCTCGTCCCAAGGACATCCACTGGTTCTACCAGGAGGGCGCCAGCCGCATGTTCCCGGATTACTGGCAGGATTACCTCGCGCCTATCCCGCAGGATGAGCGCCATGATTTGCTGGGTGCCTACCACAAACGCCTGACCGGCAACGACCAGATCGCCCAGATGCACGCGGCCAAGGCGTGGTCGACCTGGGAAGGGCGCATGCTGGGCCTGTGCCCCAACCCTGCGCAGGTGGAGCGGTTTGCCGAGCCGCAGCGTGCGCTGTCCATCGCTCGCATCGAGTGCCATTACTTCACTAACAACTCATTCCTCGAGCCCGACCAGCTGATTCGCGACATGCACAAGATCGCCCATCTGCCTGGCGTAATCATCCATGGCCGCTACGATATGATCTGCCCACTGGATAACGCCTGGGAACTGCATCAGGCGTGGCCCAACAGTGAGCTGCAGGTTATTCGCGAGGCTGGCCATGCCGCATCCGAACCCGGCATCACCGATGCTTTGGTGCGTGCCACCGGGGAAATGGCCCGCAACCTGCTTGACTTGCCGCCTGAAGAAGCATGAAGGGCTTGTTGCAACGGGTGTGCGGCGCCCGGGTCGAGGTGGCGGGCGATATCGTAGGGGCGATCGACCAGGGTTTACTGGTGCTGGTCGCCGTCGAGCCTTCAGATACGCCCGAGAGCGCCGACAAACTTTTGCACAAGCTGCTTAACTATCGAGTGTTCGGCGATGATGAGGGCAAGATGAACTTGTCTTTGAAGGACATCGACGGTGGTTTGCTGCTGGTGTCGCAATTCACCCTGGCAGCGGATACCAAGAGCGGGCTGCGGCCGAGCTTCTCCACGGCGGCCCCTCCGGCGCTGGGAGCGGCGCTTTTTGAACACTTGCTGTTACAAGCGCAACAATTGCATGGCAAGGTAGCGTCAGGGCGTTTTGGCGCTGATATGCAGGTGCATTTGGTCAATGATGGCCCTGTGACCTTCCTCTTACAGACATGAATGTATTAAAAACGACTTTAATGCCTAAAAACGCAGGGTTTCACTACAAATACTTCGTTGTCCCTGATGCGTTGTTTCGCGGGCTACTAGATAATCGCGCGCTACGGGGATCAGCGTTGTTTGGTCCATTTTTGATTTAGGTAGAGACTTGTCCGATAGCCTTTTGGGGAATCATTTTGACCCAGGGGAGTCGGAACAATGCTCGCCAACCTGGCATATAGATAGCTGGCCGTTGGTTTTTTGATCTGTTTTCGGCGAGGGTTGCTCGTGATTGTTAGTCCCTGTAATGCACCAAAATTGTCTGCCAAACGGTTACGAAACGCACTGGTGACGGGCTCTGCCCTGTTTTGCCTGTTCGGCGCGGGTCAACTGTGGGCATTCAGTCTGGATGATGTGTCGGCCAAGGCAAAAGAGCTGGCCGGGCAAAAATACGAAGCTCCGCGCAGCAATTTGCCAAACGAATTCCGCGAAATGAAATTCGCTGACTACCAGAAGATTCGTTTCCGCAACGAAAAAGCCGAGTGGGCTGATCAGAACACCCCGTTCAAACTGTCCTTCTATCACCAGGGTATGCATTTCGATACACCGGTGAAAATCAACGAAGTGACCGCCGACAGCGTCCAGGAAATCAAGTACGACCCGACTCGTTTCGATTTCGGCGACGTGAAGTTTGACCCTAAAGCCACCGAACAGCTGGGTTATGCCGGTTTCCGTGTGCTGTACCCGATCAACAAGGCCGACAAGCAAGACGAAATCATGACCATGCTGGGCGCGAGCTATTTCCGCGTTGTCGGCAAGGGGCAGACTTATGGCTTGTCCGCCCGTGGCATGGCGATCGACACTGCCTTGCCGTCCGGCGAGGAGTTCCCGCGTTTCACCGAGTTCTGGATCGAGCGTCCGAAACCGGGCGAGAAACAACTGGTGATCTTTGCCTTGCTCGACTCTCCACGGGCCACCGGCGCGTATCGCCTGACCCTGCGTCCGGGCGCCGACACCATTGTCGACGTCAAGTCCCAGATGTTCCTGCGCGACAAGGTCAGCAAGCTGGGCGTTGCCCCGCTGACCAGCATGTACCTGTTCGGCGCCAACCAGCCGTCCAAGGTGCTCAACTACCGTCGTGAGCTGCACGACTCCAGCGGCCTGTCGATCCATGCCGGTAACGGCGAGTGGATCTGGCGCCCGCTGAACAACCCTAAACACCTGTCGGTCAGCAGCTTCGCCGTGGAAAACCCGAAAGGTTTCGGCCTGCTGCAACGCGGTCGCGACTTCAGCCACTACGAAGACCTGGACGACAACTACGACAAGCGCCCAAGCGCCTGGATCGAGCCCGAAGGCGACTGGGGCAAAGGCACCGTCAGCCTGGTGGAAATTCCAACCGCCGATGAAACCAACGACAATATCGTTGCCTTCTGGAGCCCGGAAAACCTGCCTGAAGTCGGTCAGCCGCTGGACGTTTCCTACCGCCTGCACTGGACCATGGACGAGAAAGCCCTGCACCCGAGCGATAGCGCCTGGGTCAAGCAGACCCTGCGTTCCACCGGTGACGTGAAGCAGTCCAACCTGATTCGCCAGCCTGACGGCAGCGTGGCCTACCTGGTGGACTTCGAGGGCCCGTCTCTCAAGGCACTGCCTGCGGACGCCCCGGTGCGCAGCCAGGTGAGTGTCGGCGACAACGCCGAACTGGTTGAAAACAGCGTGCGTTACAACGAGCACACCAAAGGCTGGCGCCTGACCCTGCGAATGAAGATCAAGGACGCAGGCAAGCCGACCGAAATGCGTGCGGCGCTGGTGCAAGATGTTCCTCCTCCGGCGCCTGAGCAGGACTCGAGCCACGTGCTCAAGGCCGACAAGGTCCTGGCCAAGCAGCACGAGAAACAGGCCAAGAAAGACGTCAAGGATGCGAAAGACAAGGAAGCCAAACAGCCCGAAGCTGCCCCTGCCACCCCAGAGCCGGCCAAGACCGAACAAGTCCTGACCGAGACCTGGAGCTACCAGTTGCCTGCCGATGAGTAATTCACAAGCCAAACCAGAAACTCTGTCCGAGTACCTGGCGCATCTCCCGTTGACTGCCGAGCAGCGCGCCGAACTGGCGGGCTGCACCTCCTTCAGCGAATTGCACGAACGCCTGTCGTCGAAGACGTTCGACGCACCGACCGACGCCGCCCAAGCGTCGGTTGGCACGCGCTTGACCCTCAGTACCGCCGAGGAACTGCAAGACGCCGAAATGCTCGCGCTCGACGCCAGCGGCCGGGTCAGCCTGAAGGCCACGCCGCCGATCCGTCGGACCAAGGTGGTGCCCGAGCCATGGCGTACCAACATCCTGGTACGTGGCTGGCGCCGCTTGACCGGTCGCACCAACCCACCCAAGCCGCCGAAAGACGAGCGTGTATTGCCCGCTGCGCGCTGGCGTACCGTCGGTTCGATCCGCCGCTATATCCTGCTGATCTTGATGCTTGGCCAGACCATCGTGGCCGGCTGGTACATGAAGGGCATCATGCCGTACCAGGGCTGGTCGCTGGTCGACTTCGACGAGATCCGCAACCAGACCCTGCTGCAAACCGCCACGCAGGTACTGCCTTACGCTCTGCAAACCAGCATCCTGATCATGTTCGGGATCTTGTTCTGCTGGGTCTCGGCGGGTTTCTGGACTGCGCTGATGGGCTTCCTGGAACTGCTTACGGGGCACGATAAATACCGCATCTCCGGTAAAAGTGCCGGTGACGAGCCGATTCCGAAGGACGCCCGTACCGCGCTGGTCATGCCGATCTGCAACGAAGACGTGCCCCGGGTATTTGCCGGTTTGCGCGCTACCTTCGAGTCGGTGGCCGCCACGGGCGACCTGGACCGCTTCGATTTCTTCGTGCTCAGCGACAGTAACGACGCCGATATCTGCATCGCCGAACAACAGGCCTGGCTGGACGTGTGCCGCGAAGCCGGTGGCTTCGGCAAGATCTTCTACCGCCGCCGTCGCCGCCGCGTTAAGCGTAAAAGCGGTAACCTCGACGACTTCTGCCGTCGCTGGGGCGGTGACTACAAGTACATGGTGGTGCTCGACGCCGACAGCGTGATGAGCGGCGAATGCCTGACCAGCCTGGTACGCCTGATGGAAGCCACGCCGGACGCGGGGATTATCCAGACCGCGCCGCGTGCGTCGGGCATGGACACGCTGTATGCGCGCATGCAGCAGTTCGCCACCCGCGTGTACGGCCCGTTGTTTACTGCCGGCCTGCACTTCTGGCAGTTGGGTGAATCCCACTACTGGGGCCACAACGCAATCATCCGCATGAAGCCGTTCATCGAGCACTGCGCCTTGGCGCCGTTGCCAGGCAAAGGCGCATTCGCCGGTGCGATTCTGTCCCACGACTTCGTCGAAGCTGCGCTGATGCGCCGTGCCGGCTGGGGCGTGTGGATCGCCTACGATTTGCCGGGCAGCTACGAAGAACTGCCGCCCAACCTGCTGGATGAACTCAAGCGTGACCGGCGCTGGTGCCACGGCAACCTGATGAACTTCCGCCTGTTCCTGGTCAAGGGCATGCACCCGGTGCACCGTGCGGTGTTCCTCACCGGCGTGATGTCCTACCTGTCGGCGCCGTTGTGGTTCTTCTTCCTGGTGTTGTCGACCGCGCTGCTGGCGGTCAATACCCTGATGGAGCCGCAGTACTTCATGGCGCCGCGCCAGTTGTACCCGCTGTGGCCGCAATGGCATCCGGACAAGGCGGTGGCGCTGTTCTCCACCACCATCGTGCTGCTGTTCCTGCCTAAACTGCTGAGCATCATCCTGATCTGGGCCAAGGGCGCGAAAGAGTTCGGTGGCAAGTTCAAGGTGACGCTGTCGATGCTGCTGGAGATGCTGTTCTCCATGCTGCTGGCGCCGGTGCGGATGATCTTCCACACCCGCTTCGTACTGGCCGCGTTCCTCGGTTGGGCTGCGACCTGGAATTCGCCGCAACGTGACGACGATTCCACGCCATGGAGCGAGGCCGTCAAGCGCCACGGTCCGCAAACCGTGCTGGGCTTTTTGTGGGCCTTGTTGGTGGTGTGGTTGAACCCAAGCTTCCTGTGGTGGCTGATCCCGATCGTCGGCTCGCTGATGTTGTCGATCCCGGTGTCGGTGATCTCCAGCCGGGTCAAGTTGGGCCTCAAGTCCCGCGACGAGAGCCTGTTCCTGATCCCCGAGGAGTACAACCCGCCGCAAGCGCTGTTGTCGACCGAGCAGTACACCCACGAAAACCGTTGGCACGCCCTGCATGACGGGTTTGTACGCTCGGTGGTCGACCCGCAGCAGAACGCCCTGGCCTGCGCCCTGGCGACTTCGCGCCACCGTCAGGCGGAGCCGATCGAGCACCTGCGTGCCGAGCGGGTGCGTCATGCGTTGAAAGTCGGCCCGGCCGCACTCAGCAACGCTGAGCGCCTGGCCCTGCTCAGCGATCCGGTAGCCCTGGCCCGCCTGCACCAGCAGGTCTGGAGTGAAGGTCACGCCGAATGGCTGGGTGCTTGGCGTGCCTCGATCAAGGCTGATCCGCACGCGCCGTTGCTGCCGCTGCAACCGCTGTCGTCCCAGGCCCAACCGGCCTGATTCAGACGCCCCCGAAGGCTCACTTCGGGGGCGCTTGAAACGCTGGTCCTACGGCGTTTCGCGTCTCTTCCTTTTTGTTCTAACTCCTTGTTATTTCGAAACAAAAGACCTCGATTCGAGGCGTATTGCCGTGCCTGTGGCTGGGGTAGCATCGCCCCCCAGATTTGACTTGCCACGGGGGTATTCATGTTCAAGAGGTACGGTTCAGCATGGCTGATCGGCGTTGTCGCAGGCATCTACGCAGGTTGGTTGAATGCCGGTGCCCTCGATGATGCGGTTCGACGGGGAGTGCTGAGGGTCGGCACGACGCCCACCTACATCCCCTTTGAAATGACGAATAAGCAGGGGCGCATCGTCGGCTTCGAGATCGACCTGCTGCAGACCATGAGCCGTGCATTGGGGGTCGAGCTCGAGTTGGTGGCGGTGCCCTATACCGAGTTGCTGCCTGGCCTGATGACCAAGCAGTTTGACCTGATCGGCAGTGGCATGACGGTGACCCAGGAGCGCAACCTGAAACTGAATTTCAGCGACTCCTTTATCGTGGTCGGCCAAACCATCCTGCTGCACCCAAGCCTGGCCGGTAGGGTTTCCAGTATTGAAGACCTGGACAGTGCCGAGTACCGCGTCGCCGCCACTGCAGGCACCACCGGGTTGGCGGCGGCGCAGCGCTTCCTGGGCGCGGCGCGCCTGAGCAGTTTCGCAACCCCTGAAGAAGGTGTGCGTCAGGTCGTGGAGGGCAAGGCGGATGCCTTTGTGCACGATGCACCCTACAACCTGATTGCAATGACCCGCCCCGAGAACAGTGCGTTGCTGGTGCTCGAACAACCCTTCACCTTCGAACCGCTGGCCTTCGGCCTGAAGAAGGGCGACTACGATAGCCTCAACTGGATCAACCACTTCCTCAATCAGGTGGCCCAGGACGGGACCTACGATCGCCTGCACGACAAGTGGTTCAAGGACACTGCCTGGATGGCGGAAATCGACTGAAAGTCATAACTGTTTACACATAACCCAATGGACGAGTGACGAGGGCAATGTGTCTACGCCCATGCTTCGCTGCACCCATGTGGGGCATTTCCGACATACGCCGATAACATTTACCCGTGAAACCTTTGTGACGGGCAACGAGTGGGTTAGGATCGCACCCCGAAATGGTGCAGCCCTTTTGCGCGCCGCTCTTATAAGAACCGTCCAGGGGACTTGATGATGAAAAAGTATCTTTCGATGCTGATGCTCGGCGTCACGGCGTGGGTCGCCGCCACTGCGGCCCAGGCCGGTGCCATCGATGATGCGGTCAAGCGCGGCACGCTCAAAGTCGGCATGGACCCGACCTACATGCCGTTCGAAATGACAGACAAGCGCGGTGAAATCATCGGCTTCGAAGTCGACATCCTCAAGGCGCTGGCCAAGTCCATGGGCGTCAAGCTGGAGCTGGTCTCCACCGGTTATGACGGGATCATCCCGGCGTTCCTGACCGGTAAATTCGACATGATCGGCAGCGGCATGACCCTGACCCAGGAACGTAACCTGCGCCTGAACTTCAGCGAGCCCTTCATCGTCGTCGGCCAGACCCTGCTGATACGTAAAGACCTGGAAGGCACCATCAAGTCCTATAAAGACCTGAACGACGAGAAGTTCCGCCTGACCTCCAAGCTCGGCACCACCGGTGAGATGGTCGCCAAAAAACTGATCTCCAAAGCCAAATACCATGGCTATGACAATGAGCAGGAAGGCGTACTGGACGTGGTCAACGGCAAGGCCGATGCCTTTGTTTACGACGCGCCTTACAACGTGGTCGCCGAGAAAAAAGTCGGTAACGGCAAGCTGGTGTTCCTGGAAGAACCGTTCACGTTCGAACCCTTGGCGTTCGGTTTGAAGAAAGGCGATTACGACAGCCTGAACTACATCAACAACTTCCTGCACCAGATCCGCAACGACGGCACCTACGATCGTATCCATGACAAGTGGTTCAAGAGCTCCGAGTGGCTCAAGGACATGGAATAAGGCTTAAGACCGAGTCGCGTCCTTCGCGAGCAAGCCCGCTCCCACATTTGACCGAGTTCCAGCATGAGCATGCGGTCGAGTGTGGGAGCGGGCTTGCTCGCGAAGGCGGTCTCACAGGCGACACATATCCCGGAAAGTGAAATGAAACAGAAAAAAGCCCAATGGCCCTGGCACCTGCTGACCGTGGTCGTGCTGGTCGGCCTGGCTGGCGCCTTGTACTACGCCACTTCGCTGATGTCCTACGAGTGGCGCTGGAACCGCGTACCGCAGTACTTCGCCTACCAGGCCGAGACCTCCCAGCGTGCCGCCGATATCTCCACCGTCGTTGAACTGGTGCGCAAGGGCGATGTGGCTGAAGTCACCCTGCGCAACGACGCGGGTGTGGAGCAGAAGCTGAGCGTGGCCGACAACAGCCTGCAAGTGGCACGTGGCGATGACGTAGCCGAAGGCGATGTGGTCGGCGTGACCCGCCATTGGGCGTTGGGGCCGCTGATGTGGGGCTTGTGGACCACCTTGTGGTTATCGGTGGTCTCCGGGGTGCTTGGGTTGGCGATCGGCTTGGCGACCGGCTTGTGCCGTCTCTCCAGCAACCCGACGTTGCGTGATCTGTCGACGATCTATGTCGAACTGGTACGCGGCACGCCGTTGTTGGTGCAGATCTTCATTTTCTATTTCTTCATTGGCACCGTGCTCAACCTGTCCCGGGAGTTCGCCGGGGTGGCTGCGTTATCACTGTTTACCGGCGCCTATGTGGCGGAAATCGTTCGTGCGGGTGTGCAATCCATTGCCCGCGGTCAGAACGAAGCTGCGCGCTCCCTGGGGTTGAGTGTCAGCCAGTCGATGCGGCATGTGGTATTGCCGCAAGCCTTCAAGCGCGTGTTGCCGCCCCTGGCCGGGCAGTTTATCAGCCTGGTGAAGGACACCTCGCTGGTGTCGGTGATTGCGATTACCGAATTGCTCAAAAGCGGTCGGGAGGTGATCACCACCTCGTTCTCGCCATTTGAAATCCTGTTCTGTGTGGCAGGCTTGTACCTGCTGATCAACCTGCCGCTGTCGAAAATGGCCAGCCGGCTTGAGCGGAGGCTCGCGCAAAGTGATTGAAGTCCGCGATCTGGTAAAAGTCTTCGACACCCGTGGCCAGGTCGTGCGCGCGGTGGACCACGTGACCACCCAAGTGGCCAAGGGCGAAGTGCTGGTGGTGATCGGCCCGTCGGGCTCCGGCAAATCCACCTTCCTGCGCTGTCTCAATGGCCTGGAAACGTTCGATTCGGGTTCGGTGAGCATCGACGGCCTGCAACTGGCTGACCCGAAAACCGATGTGAACGCCTATCGCCGTGAAGTCGGCATGGTGTTCCAGCACTTCAACCTGTTCCCTCATATGACCGTGCTGGAAAACCTGTGCCTGGCGCAAAAGGTCGTGCGCAAGCGCGCCAAGAAAGAACGCGAGGCCAAGGCCCTGGCACTGCTGGAAAAAGTCGGTATTGCGCAAAAGGCCAACGAGTTTCCATCACGGCTGTCCGGCGGCCAACAGCAGCGTGTCGCGATCGCTCGCGCCCTGGCGATGGAGCCCAAGGTGATGTTGTTCGATGAGCCCACTTCGGCCCTTGACCCGGAAATGGTCGGTGAAGTACTCGACGTGATGAAGACCCTGGCCCTGGAAGGCATGACCATGGTCTGCGTCACCCACGAGATGGGGTTTGCCCGCGAAGTCGCCGACCGCGTGCTGTTCTTCGATCACGGCAAGTTGCTCGAAGACGCGTCCCCGGCCGAGTTCTTCGATGCCCCCAAAGACCCGCGGGCCCAAGCGTTTTTACGCCAGGTCCTGTAAGCGTCAGAGCCTGAATTGGCCGATCAGCGTCTGCAAATCCAGGCTGAGCCGCGTCAACTGAACACTGGCGGCCGCCGTTTCTTCGCTGGCGGTCGCCGTCTGTTCCGATACATCCCGCACCTTCAACACACTGCGATTGATCTCCTCGGCCACCGCGCTTTGCTGCTCGGCGGCGGCGGCAATCTGCGGGTTCATGTCCTGGATGATCGACACCGTGCGCGCAATCGCCGCCAACGCTTGACCGGCATCGCGGGTCAGGCCAACGCTGGTGTCGGTCAGGTTTCGGCTGCTGTCCAGAATCTGCGCCACCTGCTCGGTACCCTTGTTCAGGTCCAGGATCAGCCCTTCGATTTCTTCCGCCGATTCCTGGGTGCGTTGCGCCAGGCTGCGTACCTCATCGGCGACCACGGCAAACCCTTCTCCGGCACTCCCGGCGCGCGCCGCTTCGATGGCGGCGTTCAACGCCAGCAGGTTGGTTTGCTGGGACACGGATTTGATCACATCCAGCACGCTGCCGATTTTCTGGCTCTCCTGCTGCAAGGCGAGCATGGCGCGACTGGACAATGCCATTTCACTCGCCAGGTGACCAATCTGCTCCACCGCCTGCGCGACCACCTGTTCTCCGGCGCTGGCCTGTTGGTCTGCTTCCTGGGCGGCGGCCGACGCCTGTTCGGCGTGTCGCGAGACTTCCTGGGCGGTGGCGAGCATTTCATTCATGGCCGTGGCCACCTGGTCGGTTTCGTCTTTCTGGTTGTTTACGCCTGTGCGGGTTTGCAAGGTGACGGCGGACAATTGGGTGGCTGCACTGGCGATCTGCCGGGCACTGTCGCCGATGCGGCTGATCAGGTTGCGCAGGTTGCGGGTCATTTGGCCGATGCTCTGTTGCAATTGGCCCAGTTCATCATGGCGATCGGTCTGGGGGGCTTGGCTCAGGTCGCCGTCGGCGACGCGATGGGCAGCGGTGAGGATTGCGCGTAGCGGTATGGCAATCTGCCGGGCGATCCACCACGCGGCCAGGCCGCCGAGCAGCAAGGCCGCCACGGTGACGCTGATCAGCAGGAAACGTGTGTGGCTCGCGGCGTCATCACCCTGGGCGTTCTGGCCTTCAATCAGCGCAAGGTTTTGCTCGCGCAGTTGGTTGAGTTGTTGTTCAAAGCGGTTTTGCACGGTTTCAGTGTTGAGTTGCGCGTCCTTGAGCCGGGTGAGTTGCTCGCGATAGGTGGCCAGGTCGGTTTTGAGCTGCGCCGAGTCGACAGGCAAGGTGGTGACTGCGGCTTGGGCGACTTCCAGCGCGTCGAGCGTCTTGGCAATGGCCTCGGCGTAGGCTTGCAACGATTGTGCGGCCCATGCCGGGCTTTGCACACGCTCCTCGGCCTGCTCCATGGCCTGGCGCAACTGCTCGATGGCGCCATGGGCGTTGCCGTCTTCTGGGTCGGGTAATGCGCCGGCGAGCTGGACGAGCGTCTCACTGGCTTGCAGCGCCGTTCTTTTGAGCGCGGGGCGAATGCTCTCGCGTTGCTCGATCAAGGGCGGCAGTTGCACCAGGGCGGCCTTGAAATCCGCAACCCAGCGCGTTGCCGCCTGCAAGCGCTGCAGGTCGGCGGGGTCTTTCAAGCGGCTTGAAAGGTCGGCCAGGTGTGCGTCGATTTGTTCGATGCTGGTGGCCATCTTGGCCAGGCTGTCGGCATCCGTCAGGGTGCGGTACACGATACGATCAGCGCGCATGGCTTCTGTGTCGACGGCCAACCGCCCCAACACCGTCAGGCTGCTGGTGTGATACAGCGCGGTGTTCAAGGCTTGCCAGCCGGTCATGGCGATCAGGAGACTGAGGATCAGCACTTGGCCAAATCCCAGGACGAGCTTGAGACGGACGCTGGCATTGACCAGCAAGTGGGTCAGCCGAGAAAACATGATGAGCCTCCAATCAGAAAGAGCGTTCGGTTAAAACGCTAAAACGATTCGAGGTGTTGGCGGGCTGATAACTGCGTAGGACGTTTCACAAATTGCGGCGGCCTTGATCGACCGCCGCAGCAAAGGGTCAGACGCGGAAGCGCCCGACCAAGGTCTGCAAGTAGATCCCCAGGCGCGCCAGTTCTGCGCTGGAGGTGGCGGTCTCTTCACTGGCCGACGACGTTTGCTCCGACACGTCGCGCACATTCAGCACGCTACGGTTGATCTCTTCGGCGACGGCGCTCTGTTGCTCGGCGGCGGTAGCGATCTGCGAGTTCATCGCCTGGATGGTCGAGACCGTGCGGGTGATGCTCGCCAACGCACTGCCGGCGCGACGGGTCAGTTCGACGCTGCTGTCGGTCAGGCCACGGCTGTTGTCCAGGATAGTGGCCACCTGCTGGGTGCCGCTTTGCAGGCCGACGATCAGTTCTTCGATCTCTTCGGTGGATTTCTGGGTGCGTTGGGCCAGGCTGCGCACTTCATCGGCCACCACCGCGAAACCGCGTCCGGCTTCACCGGCGCGCGCCGCTTCAATTGCCGCGTTCAGCGCCAACAGGTTGGTTTGCTGGGCGACCGACTTGATCACGTCGAGCACGCTGCCGATCTTGTCGCTTTCGCGTTTCAGATCGCCCATGGCGGTAGTGGAGTGGCCGACTTCGGTGGCCAGGCGCTCGATCTGGTCGATGGCTTCACTGACCACCTTGTCACCTTCACGCGCCTGTTGGTCGGCGGCCACGGCGGCTTCGGACGCTTCCTCGGCGTTGCGCGCCACCTCCTGCACGGTGGCAGCCATTTCGTTCATGGCGGTGGCCACCTGGTCGGTTTCGACCTTCTGGCTGTTGACCCCGGCGCTGGTTTGTTCGGTCACGGCCGACAGTTGTTCGGCGGCGCTGGCGATTTGCGTGACGCCGTCGCTGATGCCGCCGATCAGTTCACGCAGGCCCACGGTCATGCTTTGCATGGCGCGTTGCAACTGGCCCAGTTCATCCTGGCGCATCGAGTCCAGGTTGTGGCTCAGGTCGCCCGAGGCTACGCGCTCTGCGACTTTAAGCGTCTGGTTCAGTGGGATGACGATTTGGCGGGTGATGGCCATGGCGGCGATGATGCCGAAGATCAGTGCCAGCACGGTGGCCAGCAGTAACAGCTGTTTGGCCTGCACGACGTCGGTGTCACGCACTGCCGTTTGCGAGGTGGTGAGCTTTTCGCTATGGCCCAACAGGATATCGCCTTGGGCCTTCATGGTCGCCATGGCCGCCGCGCTGGCAACCTGGGCGTCGCGATACTGGCTGACGGCAGCGCGATAGGCTTGCAGCGACACGCCGGCTTCTTGCAGGTTGGCCTGATACGGCTCCGGCAATTGGCCTTGCAGTTGGTTGATTTTTTTCAGGGCGTTGTCGATGGCATCCAGGGCCGGCTGTTCGGCCTCCGTCTTGCCGCTGTAGGTGTAGCCGCGAACCTGGAAGCGCGATTGCTGGATCAGCTTGCTCAAGTCCACCACGCTATTGAACTGGGCGACGCTGTCGCCTTGCAGCAGGGCTTTTTCGATTTCATTGATCTTGGCCACGGCGTTGTCAGCGGTGTCGCCCAACTGGCTGCGGGCGCCTTCACGCTTCAGACCGGCCTGGACCATGGCGGCGAAGGCTTTTTTGTATTGATTCAGGGCCTCCAGTTGCTGCTCGACCAGCGCCTTGTCGTTAGGCTGTTCGATCAGATCCAGAGCGGTTTTCAGGCCGCTGTCCAACTGCGTGAGCAAGCCATTGACCGCATCCGTACCTTGTTCACCACGACGCATCTCGAAGTCCAGGCGTGCCAGCCGCAGGTCTTTGGTCAGGCTGTTGAGGCTGGAAATAAAGCCGAGTTTGTCGCCACGACTGGTCACGTTGCTCAGGCCGGTCCAGCCGGTGAAGGTGATCAGTAGCGTCAGGATCAACACCAAGCCAAAGCCCACGCCCAGCTTGCGATTGACGCTCACATTCCCCAGTTTTTCGGCTAACCAACGATACATGCTGCGATCTCCTTTGGAACAAGGCTTGGACTTATTCAAAGGCTATCGGCCGGCCGGGCTATACCTGTAGGAAAACTGGAGTTTGTAGTGAGCGGGCTTGCCCCGCGCTGGGGGGCAAAGCCGCCCTAACCAAGGACGCCGCAGTGATTCAGAAAGACCGCAGCGCTTGGTTTTGGGGCGGCTTCGCCCCCCAGCGCGGGGCAAGCCCGCTCACTACAGGGATGTGTTGTTAGAACAGGCGGGCGAGCAGGGCGGTGACCGCCGTTTCGACGCGCAGGATACGTGCGCCGAGTTGCACCGGTTGCAATCCGGCCTGGGTCAGCAGGTCCACTTCGTAGGGAATCCAGCCGCCCTCGGGGCCGATGGCCAGTGTCACCGGCTCATCCAGCCCGCGCGGGCAGGCCGGGTAATCGCCGGGGTGGCCGATCAGACCCAGGGTGCCTGCGGTCATGGCGGGCAAACGGTCTTCAACGAACGGCTTGAAGCGCTTTTCGATAATGATCTCGGGCAACACCGTATCCCGTGCCTGTTCCAGGCCCAGGATCAATTGCTCACGGATCGCTTCAGGCTCCAGGAACGGCGTCTGCCAGAAGCTTTTCTCTACGCGGTAGCTGTTGACCAGCACGACCTTCGGCACGCCCATGGCGGCCACGGTTTGCAGCACCCTGCGCAGCATTTTCGGGCGCGGCAGGGCCAGCAGCAGGGTCAGGGGCAGTTTGGCCGGCGGGGGCTGGTCGAAGCTGACTTGCAGCTCGGCCTCGCGGGTTTCCAGGCGCAACAGCCGGGCGTTGCCCATCAGGCCGCCGATGCGCCCCACGCGCAGGCTGTCGCCCACCGCAGCGCGGTGGACTTCCTGCATATGCACCAGGCGCCGATCACGCAGCACCACCCGGTCGGCCGCGATAAAGTCGGCCTCTTCCAGCAACAGCAGGTTCATGGCTGGGTGGCTGGCGGCTGGTCGTTGTCGACGGGCGGGTCATCCGGCTGGTCTTCGCGCTTGCTGATCAGGCTGCCGAACAGGATGCCGATCTCGAACAGCATCCACATGGGCACGGCCAGCAAGGTCTGGGAGAAGATGTCCGGCGGCGTGAGAATCATGCCGACCACGAAGCAACCGATGATCACGTACGGGCGGATCTTCTTCAGGTATTTGACGTCGACCACGCCGATCCATACCAGCAGCACCACGGCCACCGGAATTTCGAAGGCCACGCCAAAGGCGAAGAACAGCGTCATCACGAAATCAAGATAGCTGGTGATGTCGGTCATCATCTCCACGCCGGCCGGCGTGGCTGCGGCGAAGAATTTGAAGATCAGCGGGAACACCAGGAAATACGCGAACGCCATGCCGGTGTAGAACAACAGGATGCTCGACACCAGCAACGGAACGGCGATGCGCTTCTCATGCTTGTACAGGCCCGGCGCGATGAAGCCCCAGATCTGGTGCAGGATCACCGGGATCGCAAGGAACAACGACACCATCATGGTCAGCTTCAATGGCGTGAGGAACGGCGACGACACATCGGTGGCGATCATCGTTGCTCCAGCCGGCAGGTACTGGCGCAGAGGCGTGGAGACGAAGGTGTAGATTTGCTGGGTAAAGGCGAACAGCCCGGCAAAGATGATGAAAATGGCCGCTACACAACGCAGCAGGCGGGTGCGCAACTCGGTGAGGTGCGAGACCAGCGGCATGTGCTGGTCGTTTTCCGGTTTATCAGCGCTCATGGGGCTCGCGGCGGCAATGTAGGGTCATGGGGCGCGGGCGACGCAATGGGCGTCGGCGCAGGCTCGGTTGGCGCGGCGGGCGTGGCTTGTGCAACGGGTGCGGGCGCGATGCTGTTCGGGGCCGCAGGCTCCTCCGGCTTGGCCGGCTCCTGTACCGGCGACAGGATTTTCCGGGCTTCCTGCTCCAACGACAGAATGTGTTCGTTGTGCAGTTGGCGGCGGATCTCGTCGGCGCCGATTTCCCGTTCAACTTCCTGTTTGATGGCGTTGAAACTGCGTTTCAGGCGCCCGATCCACAGGCCGGCCGTGCGTGCGGCACCGGGCAGGCGCTCAGGCCCCAATACCAGTAACGCCACGAGGCCGACGAGTAGCAGTTCAGAGAAGCTGATACCAAACATTAGTCAGTGCTCACGAGTCTTTGCGGGTCGGCTCTTCGACTTTTTCAGCCTGCACGTCGAAGGTCCGACGCTCGGTGATCGGCTGGGTGGCCTGCGGATGTACCGGCTGGGCCGGCGGCACCGGAGTGGCGACCGGGTCGGCCGGTTTTTCGTCGTCGTTCATGGCCTTGCGAAAGCCCTTGATCGACTCGCCCACATCGGTGCCCAGGTTCTTGAGTTTCTTGGTGCCGAACACCAGTACCACCACCACCAGAATGACGATCCAGTGTTTCCAGTCAAAAATGCCCATGCTGCAATTCCTCTGTGAAAGTTATTCAGGCGGACGGGCGCGAGGCCTTTTCGACGTGCCCGGACAAGCCGAAGCGACGGTCCAGTTCATCCAGTACGGCCTGCGGATGCTGCCCCAGTTGGGCGAGCATGACCAGGCTATGGAACCACAAGTCGGCGGTTTCATAGATTACATCGCTGTAATCACCGCTGATCTGCGCGTCCTTGGCGGCGATGATCGTTTCGATGGACTCCTCGCCGAGCTTTTCCAGGATCTTGTTCAATCCCTTGTGGTACAGGCTGGCGACATAGGAGCTGTCGGCATCCGCGCCCTTGCGGTCTTCCAGTACCTGGGCCACGCGGTTCAGGGTATCGCTCATGTTCAGTGTCCTGGGGAATAAATGGCGTGCGGGTCTTTGAGCACCGGCTCGACAATTTTCCATTTGCCGTCTTCGAACACGCGATAGAAGCAACTGTGACGACCGGTGTGGCACGCGATGTTGCCGATCTGCTCGACCATCAGGATCACCACGTCGGCGTCACAGTCGAGGCGTATCTCGTGCAGGGTTTGCACATGGCCGGACTCTTCGCCCTTACGCCACAGTTTGCCACGCGAACGTGACCAGTAAATAGCGCGCTGCTCAGCGGCGGTGAGGCTCAGGGCCTCGCGGTTCATCCAGGCCATCATCAGCACGCGCCCGGTCTTGTAGTCCTGGGCGATGGCCGGTACCAGGCCGTCATTGTCCCACTTGATCTCGTCCAACCAGTCTTTCATGTTCGGCTCCGGCAATTTGCGACAGTGTATAACCGGATCGGCTATCGACGCACGATCAGATACACACCCACGGCGACCATGATGCCGGCTGGCCAGTGGCCCAACTCATTCAGTGGCCCGCCAATGGCCAGTATCACGCCACCCACCAGGTGCGCGGCGCCCAACAGGCGCAGGAACCAGTCGTCCTTGCGCTTCTGCCAGGGTGGCGCCGGGTCATGGGCGTGGGGCTGGGACATGCGCTCCAGCAGGTCACGGGTCATGTTGGCCAGGTGCGGCAGTTGTTCGAACTGGCTGTGCAGGTTGCCGATCAGGGTTTTCGGGCTGACGCGCTCACGCATCCAGCGTTCCAGGAACGGTTGGGCGGTGTTCCACAGGTCAAGGTCCGGGTACAGCTGGCGCCCCAGCCCTTCAATGTTCAGCAGGGTTTTTTGCAGCAATACCAACTGCGGCTGCACTTCCATGTTGAAGCGCCGCGCTGTCTGGAACAGGCGCATCAGCACCTGGCCGAAAGAGATATCTTTCAGCGGTTTTTCAAAGATCGGTTCGCAGACGGTACGGATCGCCGCTTCGAATTCGTTGAGCTTGGTTTCCGCCGGTACCCAGCCCGAATCGATGTGCAGTTGCGCCACGCGGCGGTAGTCACGCTTGAAGAAGGCAAACAGGTTGCGCGCCAGGTAGTCCTGGTCTTCCGGGGTCAGGCTGCCGACGATGCCGCAGTCGATCGCAATGTACTGCGGGTTCCACGGGTTCACGGTGCTGACGAAGATGTTGCCCGGGTGCATGTCGGCGTGAAAGAAGCTGTCACGGAACACTTGGGTGAAGAAGATCTCCACACCGCGTTCAGCGAGCATCTTCATGTCGGTGCGCTGGTCCGCCAGGGTCGCGAGGTCGGTGACCTGCACACCGTAGATGCGTTCCATCACCAGCACTTTGGGACGGCACCAGTCCCAGTACACTTGCGGCACATACAGCAAGGGCGAGCCTTCGAAGTTGCGCTTGAGTTGACTGGCGTTGGCGGCTTCACGCAGCAGGTCGAGTTCGTCGTAGATGGTTTTTTCGTAATCGGCGACCACGTCGACCGGGTGCAGCAGGCGTGCATCGGCGGAGAAACGCTCGGCGGCGCGGGCGAGGATGAACAGCCATGCCAGGTCCTGGCCGATGATCGGCTTGAGGCCGGGGCGAATCACCTTCACCACCACTTCTTCACCGGTCTTGAGCTGTGCGGCGTGTACCTGCGCCACCGAGGCCGATGCCAGCGGCTCGATGTCGAAGCGCCTGAACACTTCGCTGATCTTTTTGCCGAGCTGTTCTTCGATCAGCTTGACCGATTGCTGCGAGTCGAACGGCGGCACGCGGTCCTGCAGCAGCATCAGTTCGTCGGCGATGTCTTCCGGCAGCAGGTCGCGGCGGGTGGAGAGGATCTGCCCGAACTTGATGAAGATCGGCCCCAGGTCCTGCAGCGCCAGGCGCAGGCGTGCACCACGGCTCAGTTCCAGCTGCTTGCGCGGCAGCCAGCGCCACGGCAGCACATAGCGTACTGCCAGAAGAAACCACGGCAGGGGCAGGGCAAACAGCAGGTCATCGAGGCGGTAGCGGGCTACGACGCGCTGGATACGAAACAGACGGCGGACGGCGAGCAGCTTCATGCGTTATCGCTTGGATCAAGGGAACGGCTCAGGCGCTCGAAGCGGGCCTCGAGGCGTTCCAGGTCGATTTTGGCCTTGTCGAGTTCACGAAAGCGCGCTTGCGCTTCCCGTTGCCCGACCAGGGTGCGCGATTCTTCGCTCAGGTATTCGGCAAGGTTCTGGTTGAGGCTGGCGAACCCTTGCTGGTACCAGCGCGAGCGGCTGCGCAGGTGCCCGCTGATCAACTGGGTGGCGACGGGGCCGATCCAGCGCGACAGCTCGTATTCCCAGTCCAGTTCCAGGTCTTGCAGCACGGCGGCCAAGTCCATCAGCACCGCACTGTCGCCTTCCAGTTCCACTTCGGCACTGTGGAGGATGGCGGTCTTGTTGCGGCTCAAGGCCAGGTGCAACAGGCTCGACGCCGGCGCCCGCAGGGTGCAGTCGGCCTCGGCGGCCCAGTGGCTGGCGAGCAGCAAGCCTTCATCGCCGGGCAGGATAAACAACTGCAAGGCGGGGCTGCGGCAGTCGACGGCAATGATCTTGCCGTTGAGGTGCGCGAGCCGCGCCAGGGCGGTGCTGTCCAGGCGCAAGACACGGTTGATGCCGTGTTCCACGCTGGCGAGAAGACCGGCGAACAACATCAGGGCTTGATGCCGCGGTGCAGGGCGACGATACCCGAGGTCATGTTGTGGTAGGTCACGCGGTCGAAACCGGCCTCCACCATCATCGACTTCAGAGTTTCCTGGTCAGGGTGCATGCGGATCGATTCGGCCAGGTAACGATAACTCTCGGCGTCATTGGTGATCAGCTTGCCCATCAACGGCATGAAGGCGAAGGAGTAGGTGTCGTAGACCTTGGACATCAGCGCGTTGGTCGGCTTGGAGAACTCCAGCACCAACAGGCGACCACCCGGCTTGAGCACGCGCAGCATGGAGCGGATCGCGTCCTCCTTGTGGGTGACGTTGCGCAGGCCGAAGGCGATGGTCACGCAGTCGAAATGGTTATCCGGGAACGGCAGTTTTTCGGCGTCGGCCTGGACGAATTCGATATTGCCGGCCACGCCTTTATCCAGCAGGCGATCGCGACCGACCTTGAGCATCGAACCGTTGATGTCCGCCAGTACCACCTGGCCGGTGGGGCCGACGAGCTTGGAGAACTTGGCCGCCAGGTCGCCCGTGCCGCCGGCGATGTCCAGCACACGGTTGCCGGCGCGTACGCCCGACAGTTCGATGGTGAAGCGTTTCCACAGGCGGTGCATGCCGCCCGACAGCACGTCGTTCATCAGGTCGTACTTGGCGGCCACGGAGTGGAACACCTCAGCGACTTTTTCCGCTTTCTGGCTTTCCGGGACGTTCTTGAAACCGAAGTGAGTGGTGGGTTCGGCATCGCTGCCTTTGCGCTGATCAGTCATATCGCTGTCACCAAAAGAGAATGCGGGACATGATAATCCCCATGACCTGCTTTGTCTTGGCAAGGCTGAAGGTAAGATAGGCGGTCACCGAGACCTTTTGCCGCATGGCAGGTGTTCCACTCGCTATAAAGAGGAGTCATTGCAATGGCCCGTATTACCGTTGAACGTGCACACACCTTGGGTAAAGAGGGCGCGCGGGCGAAGGCCGAGAAGTTGGCGCACAAGCTCAAGGAGCAATATGGCCTGGAACCTTCATGGTCCGGCGATACCTTGAACCTCAAGCGCTCGGGGGTTAAAGGCACTGTATTAGTGGCTGATGAATCGCTGCGCATTGATGTGGAACTGGGCCTGTTGATGTCGGCCATGAGTGGCACTATCAAGTCCGAAATCGAGAAGGCGCTGGATAAGGCGCTGGCTTGATTCACCGCGCTTAGGGTGCCGATTCTAATTTTTCTGCCTACTTTGTGCCCAGGCCCTCAACTCCTGTGGGCTGTTCCTCCATCCTATTTTGCGTGAGGTGCACCATGGCCAAAGTTATTTTGAAGAAAAAAAACGACGTACAGTCCACTGCCCTGAGTGACGTTAAAAGCTATGCCCGCAAGATCTGGCTGGCGGGTCTTGGTGCGTATGCCAAGGTCGGCAGCGAGGGCAGCGAGTACTTCAAAGAGCTGGTTAAGACCGGTCAACATGTTGAAAGTAAAGGCAAAAAAGTTGTGGTTGAACAACTTGATGCTGCCAACAGTCAGATTGATCAAGTAAAGAGTAATGTCTCCAGCGTCAAAGGCTTGGTTGAAGTTCAACTGGATAAAGTTGAAAAAGCCTTTGACACGCGTGTTGCAAGTGCCTTGAATCGGATTGGCATTGCGTCTAAACATGACGTTGAGACACTCTCTGCTAAGCTCGAAGAGCTGACGGCATTGCTCGAACGTGTCGCGCGTAAACATTAAGGAGACAACGGGATGGCTGTTCAAAAGAAAACTCAGAAAGAAGGCAGCTCGTGGATCGGGGAGGTTGAAAAATATTCCCGTAAGATCTGGCTTGCTGGTTTAGGCGTGTACTCGAAGGTTAGCAGTGACGGCGGTAAATACTTCGAGACCCTGGTTAAAGACGGCGAGAAGGCCGAGAAGTTGACCAAGACCACCGTAGGTAAGAAAGTCGAGGCGGCCAAGGCCACTGCCGGTTCCGCCAAGTCCAGTATTTCTGATACATGGGGCAAGTTGGAAGAAACGTTCGACAAGCGTCTGAACAGTGCCATTTCTCGGCTGGGCGTACCCAGCAAAGCAGAACTGAAGACGCTGCACAGCAAGGTCGATACCCTGACCAAGCAAATCGAAAAACTCACCGGCGCGAAAGTGGCTCCGGCGAAAACCGCAGCCGCCAAACCGGCTGCCAAGCCTGTCGCTAAAACTGCAGCGGCCAAGCCTGCGGCGAAAACGGCCGCTAAGCCTCTGGCAAAAGCCGCCGCCAAACCTGCCGCCAAGGCCCCGGTAAAAGCAGCGGCTAAACCCGCCGCCAAAACCGCCGCGGCAAAACCAGCCACCAAGCCTGCCGCCAAGCCCGTGGCCGCTAAAGCCGCTGCCAAGCCTGCCGCTAAACCCGCCGCCAAGGCCGCCGCAAAACCGGCCGCCAAGCCCGCGACTAAAACCGCTGCAGCCAAACCTGCCGCCAAACCGGCAGCCGTCAAACCCGCTGCCAAGCCGGCGGCCAAACCCGCCGCCGCTAAAAAGCCGGCCGTAGCGAAGAAACCAGCAGCGCCCAAGCCGGCAGTCGCGGTCAAGCCTGCCACGGCACCTGCGTCAACCGCCTCCACCGCCAACTCGGTTTCCGCGCCGGCGTCTGCTGCTACAACTACGACTGCAACGCCGGCCACGCCGACGCCATCCAGTCAGTCCTGATTTTACCGGGACCTGAAAATGCCCGGCCTGAAAAGGTCGGGCATTTTTTATGCGCGCTCAAACTTCATCAGTCGTAAGCGATGGAAACGATCGCGGTACTGACCAGGGTTCCTGGAGTGATCGCGGCCCCGGTTTTGTGATACTCCGCGTTCATGGGCAACACCGCTCTCGCGCCGCTTGTCGGGATCTGGCGGGTGCGTTGGGCCGCAGACCCATTGGCGGGAATGTACGCGACGTTGCGGTGGGACAGCGCGAGCGCCGTTCCTCTTGAGGTTCCCATATTGGCGAACAGCGCGCCGTTCCCGGTTGACGGCGTACCCGAGAACAGGAAGCTCACATTCCTGATCCCAGGTTCGCAGTGGGCGGTCAGTTCGAAGGGATGCACTCCGGTGGAGTTGGCGTGGTTGAAGTCGGAAACCCTGACGGTGGGCAAGATTATCGTGCGATTCACATCGCCAACGGCCAGGTCGCAGGTAGACGCGGGATTGACGAAGCGTATGGAGGTATTGAGGATCATCCGGTAATGGCCTCTGCCTCCATCCCAGTTGTTATGCTGGATTTCACCGCTAGGCAAAGTGCCGGTTGTCACCGGCCCCAGCTTGTAAAACTGCGCAACCAGCCGGGTAGCCCCCCATAGAATCCTTCCAGGAGCCGAGACAAGGCTTTCGGTCATGAGCTTGGCGGAATAGGGCGCGCCGGAGGTCAGCGTGACCATGACGCGCATGCCGATGCCAGGAACATTCGTGTGATAAATGAGCCCTCCCGGCGCCGAGATTGCGGACGTGAACCGCCCTGTGAGAAACGTCGGGGTCGGGGAGTGGCAATTCATATAAAACGTCGGGTAGGGCCCTGCAAATGTCTGGCTGGTGATCAGTTGGCCGATGCCAAGGCTTTCCGGCACGGTAATGGTGCTGGGAAAGGTCACACTGTGTTGCGTGTTGGGGTAGCGATCGCAGGCCGCCTGGGCGGCGACTGGCAAACCGAGGCCCAGCAGTACGCAAAGAGATTTGAAACCGTGCTTCATCTTCTGTTCTCGTGACGAAATAGGCGTCGGCACTGGTGGTCCACAGTTCACGCAGTGCCGTGATCAAGGTTGGAGGGATGCCAGACCTTCGTCAGTTGTAAGTGATGGACACCGTCACGGCGCTGACCAGGGTGCCTTGGGTAATCGGCACACCGGTTTTGTGATAGGCGACCTGAAGTGGCAGCACTGCCTTGTTGCCGCTGGTCGGTATCGTTCGGCTGCGTTGGGCGGGAGTGCCGTTGGCGGGGATTGTGGTGTGGGGGGCGGCGCGATGTGCAAGCCACAACGCCGTCCCGGCTGAAGTGCCGGTGTTGGCAAACAACAGCCCGTTGCCGGCGGAAACGGTGCCGGCAAACAGGAAAACTACGTTGCGAATGTCCGATTCGCAGTCGGCGGAAATTTCAAAGTTGTGCGCTCCTGTGAAATTGACCGAATCAAAGTCAGATATTTTGACCGTTGGCAGGGTAATGGTGCGGTTCACATCGCCAGCGGCGAGGTTGCAGGTACCGGCGTTGACCTGGCCCCGGAAGTTGAGGGTGCCCGTGGTCGCGGCGTGTGCGGCATTGGCAGCCAGGCTTGCGGTGATTGCCAGTGCTATGGGCAGGGTTCGAAAGCTCATCAGGTAGTCCTTGTTATTTCAGTTGTAGGTGATGTTGACGGTGGCAGTACTGGCGAGCGTGCCCGAACTGACCGTGCCGTTTTTGTGGTAAGCCGCACCGAGCGGCAGGATTGCGCGATTGCCGGTAACCACCAGCGTGCGCGTGCCATGGTTGCTAAGGGTCTGTGGGACGCCGTTGATGCGTGAGTACAGCCACAGCGCTATACCCGCTGCGGTGCCGGTGTTGGCGAACAGCAAGTCGTTCCCGGGGGCGGGAGTGCCGGTGATACTGAACGTGACGTTGCCTGCATCGGTGCAGTTGGCTGTCAGGTCGAAGTTCTGTGCGCCGGCGTAGACCTCATCTTTCAAGGCACTGACTTGGATGGACGGGAGCGTGATGGTGCGGTTGACGTCGCCGGCTGCCAGGTCGCAAGTGGCCGCAGGCCTGACGAAGCGGACCGGGCTGGCGAGTTGCAGTTGAAACCGCTCTGGAGTGATGACCCAGTGTTTTTCCCAGAACCTTCCGCTGGGGATTGTCCCGGTGGTCACCGCGCCGATTTTGTAGAA
The DNA here is from genome assembly GCF_009935975.1 of Pseudomonas sp. Q1. Classification (NCBI taxonomy): domain Bacteria; kingdom Pseudomonadati; phylum Pseudomonadota; class Gammaproteobacteria; order Pseudomonadales; family Pseudomonadaceae; genus Pseudomonas; species Pseudomonas sp. Q1. Next base: position 332,965 of record NZ_QODI01000001.1, read on the forward strand.
GGTGGCCTCCGCTGAGGTGAAGCTGGGGATCTTCCCGTACACCTGTTGGTAGCCTTGGTCATAAAGTGCAAAGGCTGCCGGGCCTCCGCCGCCGGCCCAGGTCATCGTGATACGCAGGCCTACCCCTGCAACTTCGGTGTGGTAAGCGTCAGTCCCCGGGTGTTGCAGCCGGGTATATCGACCCCAGACCCCGCTATGGGTGGCAACGCTGCACTCGGCAAAGTAGTCGGGTGCCGTACCGTTGAAAGCCACGCGAGTGATGACGCTGCCAACCGGCAGGCTGTCCGGCACGGTGATGGTAGCCGGCAGGTTCAAGGTAAACGTATCGTTCTGGAATCGGTCACACCTCGCCTGGGCGGCGACCGGTATGCCAAGGGCCAGCAGTGTCGAAACCAGCAGGGTAGGGTGTTTCATCGTCAGTCCCGTCCTCGGAAATAGAGCGTTTGGGCGCGATATGCGCGCTCGCCGGATCAACCGCTTGTATTGGCCGTGCAAGTGCCGGCATCCAGATGGCGCAACCGCTGGGTGGCGCTCCCTCCAGATGCCTTGTCCAGGCCGTATTGCAGCCGGCAAGACGCGTCGTCACGGCTACCCCACTTGACGGTCAACAGCCCCTGGTCACGCGCTACGCGTACAAACGCCTTGCCGCCCTGGCCGACGATCCCCACGCTGGCACCGTCTTCATCGAACACATCCGAGCCGAACGGCAGCAGGCTGCCATCCTCTCGCAACGCTGTGATCAGCACGGCTTGGCCGCTGACTGTGTCGAACTGCAGCTTCACCACCGAGCCTGCGCGGGGCGCTACGTTTTGCGCGGCGGTCTTGAGTTCCACGTCGACCGACAGGTCCTTGGGGTCCAGCTCGACCACGTTCTGGCGATAGGGCGTGAGGTGGGGCACCACGGCAAAACCCTGCTTGCCGACCTGGGCGCCATGGTTGCCGTTGATCCGCGCTCCCTGGGCGTCCGGTGCCTGGACGATGCCGATGGTGTCGCCCAGCTCCGGAGCGAAGGTCACGCCGTCTGCGTGGGCGACGACGCCACCGGTCATGCCCAGTGACATGGCGCGGTAGGTGTTGCTCTGGCCATAGCCTGCGGACAGCACGCCGTGGCTGGCCTGGTACTTCACGTCGGCGGTCACGGAGTTACCGCTGCCTTGGGTGCGGCTGCCTCCCACGCCGTAGGTGAATTCGCTGCGCTCGCCCAGTGTGCCGCCAAGGTTCACGCGTTCGCCGCTGCTTTGATTGCCGCGAAAGGCCGTCGTGGTCAAGGTCGGTGAGCGAGGGTCGCTGCCCAGTGGCAGGCTCACGGTCAGTTCCAGTTGCTTGTCGACCCTGTCACTCAGCAAATCCTTGGTGCGCTGGGCACTGACGGTGTAGTGCAGGCCCTTCCAGCTATTGGTGTAACCGGCGGTAAAGGTCAGGTTGCCGCTGGCGCGGTTCCAGTAGTTTTGCGAGGAACCGGTGAGGTACACCGAGCCGTTGCCCAGGCTCTGGTTAAGGCTGATGTCCATCCTGTCGCGCAGGCGCGACAGGTTGTCCAGGCTGCGCCCGTCGATGGCGAGGTCACGCACCCGTGCCGCGTCGGCGATGCTCAGGAAGCCTTCGGTGGAGTAACGGTAGGCGCCGAGGGCAAAGTGCGTTCCGGTGTCGGTGAAATTCTTGCTGTAGCGTAACTGCAAGCTTTGTCCGCCACGCGGTTCATGGCCCGGCAGGGCGGCTCTCGATGTGGTCAGGTCAAGTGACAGTGCGCCAACCGGGGTGTTGAACGCTGCGCCCAACAACTGCGACAGATAGTCCTCGCTGACGACCGCGCCCATGTAGGCGGTGAGCAGGTTGTTGAGCCCGTTCTGGTAGGTGGCCTGGGCCAGGGTCGGTGGATGGCGCAGGCCGATTTCATCCAGCACGCCGACACTCAGCGAGTAGCGAGTGTGGCCCGTGCGCAGCAGGTTGGCATTGGCGGCAAAGGGCACGATGAATTCGCGCTGACGGCCGTCGGCTTCGGTCACCGTGACGGTCAGGTCGCCGCCATAACCGGTGGGGAACAGGTCGTTGAGGACGAATGGGCCGGGAGCGACAGACACCTCATCGAGCAGCACGCCGCGCTGGCGCACCGTGACCCGGGCGTTGGTCTGGGCGATGCCGCGTACCACCGGTGCAAAACCGGTCATGGAGTCCGGCAGCATGCGGTCATCGCTGAAAAGGCTGGCACCGCGCAGGCGCACACTGTCGAACAGCTCGCCCGGGGTGTAGATCTCGCCCAGCATCAGTTGTGAACGCAGAGGGTTGAGTTCGCGTTGCACATAGGTGCTGCTGCTTTGATAGCCCGAGGCGGTGTCGGTCTGGCTGAAGCTGCCGTTGTGACGCCAGTGCCAGTCACCCAGGTTGAGCCCGGTGTTCAGGCCCAGGTAATGGGAGTTGAGTGAGCGACCGTTGGTGCGGGTGGCAAAGGTGTTGGCGTTGTAGCGCGCAAAGGCCGCATCGACCCCACTGTCCCAATGCTTGGGGTCAACATAGCCACGCGCCTTACGCGCCAGGTAGATCTGTGGCACCTGCAGCGTCAGGCGGTTTTCGCCCGAATCGAATTGGCTGGTGCTGCCTGGCAGGTAGGCGGAAATGTCGGCACAGCGAGCAAATGTCGGGGTGGGCGCCTGACCGGCCTCGGCCGGTTGCTTCTGCGGCGCGTCCAGGTCGATGCCAAACCTGAGCAGCGCGTCTCGCTCCAGGCACATATGCGCAGAGTCCAGGCCCTTGACCGCGATGAAGGCCAGGGTTTCACGGCCTATCCACTGGCCGTTGAGGTAGACGTCGCTGCGGTAGCTGCCGGGGAGTACAACGTTGCCCTGGCTGAATTTTGAAATATCAACTTGCTGGCCGCCCACGCCATCCGGAAAGAAGGCCGGGTTGAACTCGACATTCTCGACCGCGTGGGCGTTGAGGGCTTGGGCACCGCCCAGCAGTAACAGGCAACGCGCCGTGTGCGTCAACCAATGACGTGTCAGGGACCTGGGTCTTGCGCTGACAGGCGTGTTCAAACTCATCTTTACCATTTCCAAAAAAAGGTGCTGTCCGAATTCGGGCAAGGGGAAGCCCTGCCCTGAAAAATGGGCATCAAACGGGTGTGTTCAGTGAGGTGAGGAGCGGGTCGGGCGGCTACGGTGCTCGGCAGGCTTCGTCGCTCACATCAGGAGCTTGGCGCGATGAGAGGTCTTTACCCCAAAGTCGTCGAGCGTCTGGAATTCCACGGTTGTTGCACGGCCCGGTGCTGACTTGAGACTGGGCACTTCAAAGCGGTTGCGAGCGCCAGGGGCCACCATGTTCTCGGCGCCGGATGTCGAGGCCTTGCGTGCATGACGCAGGTTTGGCTCCAGCACTTCAATCTCCTCGAACGTCACGTGATAAGGGGTGGGGTTGTAGACTTCCAGAACCTGTCCCTGCTCGGTGGATTCGCGCCGCCATTGCAGTTTGCCCGGCGCAGCGTCGACGCCATAAGGCAGGTTCGGCGGGCGGAAAAACAGCTTGATCCGCGACCGGAAGGCGAGCTGCAGCTGGTTGCCCTGCTGGGCGTCCCGAGTTTGTGCGGGTACTTCCAGCAGGTTGAACCAGAACAGGCTTTCCTGTTTCGCCGGCAAGCTTTCGCCGGTGTAGGCCAGGCGCAGAACCTGTTGCTTTCCGGGTTCCATGCGGAAGATCGGCGGCGTGGCGATAAAGGGGATGCCGGCAAGGTCCGGCGTGGAGTGTTCGTCGCCGCTGTCCAGCCAGGCCTGAATCAACACCGGTGCCTGGTTTTTGCTTTCAAGCCTGACCGTCACCTCTTTGTCGTTCTGCGGGTAGATGATCCGCGTGTTGTTGATGACAACGCTGGCGTGCGCGAGGGCGGTGCCCAGCAGTGCGAATGCCAATACCATGAGCTGCAAGAGCCGCTGTGAAATAGAGGTTAGGTTCATGGGGTGAGTCATCGGGTAGTTGAAGGGGCAAGGTTTGCCGAGTGACGTACTCGGGCACCGAAGTCGCTGACGGTGGTGAACTCGACCTTCGAGGCGCCACGGGGACGCTCATGCAGTTGCGGCAGCGCAAACAGTTTCACGTCTCCGGCCGGCAGCAGCAGGCCATCGTTGGCTGCCTGGTTCGGCGCTTTGCTGAAGCGTTGACCCTCGCTGAGCAAGTCAACGGTGGTCAGGGAAATATGGTACGGCGTCGGGTTGGTCGCTTGCAGCGCATAGCCCTGGTCCCGGGCTACCAGCTTCCACTGCAGTTTTGCCGGGGCACTGCCCACCGGATAGGGTAATGATTGGGGGCGCAGGAACACGCGCAGGCGAGTACGGAACGCCAGTTCGATCTGGTTGTTTTGCTCGGCACCGGCGCTCACCGGGGGCACTTCCAGCACGTTCAGCCAGTACAGGCTTTCGCGGTCGGTGGGCGGTGTGTCGCCGGAGTAGCGCAGGCGCAATGCCTGCTGTTGATGAGGCTCAATGCGGAAGATCGGCGGTGACAAGGTAAACGGTGTTTGTGCCGTCGCCGGTGTCGAGCGCAGATCGCCCGTGTCCAGCCAGGTTTGCACCAGCGCCGGGCGATCGCCTTTGTTCTCGAGGCGCACGACAACCTCCTGCTGTTCGGCGGGGAAGATCACGCGAGTGCCATAAATAATCACCCCTGCATGGGCGGGAATCGCTTGCAGCGATAACCATCCAACAGCACAGGTGGCCAGCGCGAGGCGAGCCATTGTTTTCATAGTGTCCAACGTCTCTTCGAATCCAGGGAGGGACCTGCAGGGGCGCTGCAAGTCCGTTACCTACTTGGCCTGCCGGCTCCTTAATCGGCGTAAACGACCATAAAGCCGACGCGCGTCTTGACCGTACCTTCGGTGGCCGGGGCGGTGGCGTACATTTGCGCGGCCAGCGGGATGACGGCCTGGTTATCCGCGATGACGACGCCCTCCGATTTTTCGGTGTAAACGTTAATGGGCGTGCCATTACGGTTGGTCACTTCAACCTGTACGTTCTTGGCGTTGGCGGAGTCTTCAGGGTTGTCGTAGCCATCGATGTTCAAGCGCCCGGTCGCCACGTCGATGGCCGGGCTGGTGGGATCGAACGCAACCATGGCGGTGCGGCCGTTGGTGCAACTGCCTTCGCCGGGTGCGCCAATACGGATGGTGAAGCCGGTCAGGTTGGCGCGATCGCCCGGTCGCGCCAGGCGTGCAGCAGAAACACCCCCCAGGTTCACGTCCTTGACCACGGCACCGGTACCCGGCGCCGCGCCTTCGATGGTGCACGTCGTATCGTTCACCAGCCCGGTGAAATTGATGGTGCCGTCATTGGCAGCGTAGGCGGTTTGCGATACGGCGGCAGCCAATGCAAGGGCAGTTGCAGCGGAAGAGAGAGCGTTGAATTTCATAGTATTTCCAAGCATGAATTATCTGGGATTGGCCTCGCACACTTGGGCTTTGTTTAAAAACGCTCCAAGTTGGCGAGGCCTACAAATAATCGGCCGGAACCGTCGATGCTGCCTATAGAGAAGTAACGATATTGGCCTCGTGATTGTTCGAAATTTTGTATTTAGAATCCAAATAGTTGTATTGATGGCTACTTGTAAGATTGCGCTGTAAGTTGGGAATGTAAGAGAAATCCTTATTATTGTTATTGATTGAACCTGCGGTGCGGCTGGGATATACCGTGATCATAATGACCGGCGAGTTTTTGTAATGAGCAGTACTCACAAGATCGGGTTTTTCGATGCCTACATCAACTTCCAGTACGTACACCATCATGTTGCTTGATGATCATGAGATGGTTAGGCAGGGGATCGAGCTGGGCCTGAGCAAGGAAGTCGACCTTGAGGTCATCGGTTCCTTCGGCACAGGCAAGGAATTATTGGAGGCGCTTGCCCGGCGGCCTGCTGATGTGGTGGTGATGGATTTTATCCTGGGGCCTTCAGACATCGATGGCCTCAGCCTGATCCAGACCCTGAGCCGACGTTTCAAGCAGTGCAAACCCATCGTCTTGTCATCCCACTACACACCAGCAACGGTGTTAATGACGTTGAAGGCCGGAAGTTGGGGAGTATTGGGCAAAACCCAGAAGTTGACGGAGTTGGTTGCAGCGATTCGAACAGTCGCCCAAGGGCGAATTTACCTGCAGCCCTGCATGTTGCCTGAACAGCAAGGCGCCCAACTTATCTTTGAGGGGGGCGATATACCATCAACGCTGGGCGGGGGCGGTTCGCTCCCGACTAATGCCAGCCTCACACCCAAAGAACAGGAGGTGCTGCGTTGCTTTCTCGATGGCATGTCGGTGAGTTCAATTGCGGCAAAGTTTTCGCGCAGCGCCAGTACTATCAGTACGCAAAAACAATCGGCCTATCGGAAATTGGGCATCAAGACCGATAGCGAACTTTTCAAGTTCACTCAACAGTTTGGCAAGCCAGGATAGGCCGTGGCTGCCCAGCCTTAACCCGGGTTGTCCAGATAGCGCAGAGCGAACTGTTCCGTCGCCTGGCGGGCCGGTGCCAACAAGTGTGGCGCCACTAGCATCATGATCTGGTAGACCACCACCTGCACTTCACCTTCGCGATCGAGAACTCGCTGGTAATCCAGGGAAAACAACAGGGTCAGGGTGATTTGTTCCACCAACTGGCCCAGCGCCTGGGTACTGCTGACCAACTGTCCCGCCGCTTTCAACCGTGCCAGCAGTGAAGCCAGGGTGCGCTTGAGTGCCGTAAGCAGGCTGCGAATGCCCTTGGCCAGTTTCGGCAGGCGCCCGGCGAGGTTCGACAGGTCCTGGAACAGAAAGCGGTAGTGCGCCATACGCTCGACGATCAGGTGCAGGAACAACCAGTAATCTTCGGCCTCCAGTTGCGCGTTCGCGGGTGGATCGAGCAGCGGCGCCAGCTCACACTGAAAGCGTTCGAACAGCCCGAGCACCAGCGGCTCCTTGCCGTGGAAATGGTAGTAGAGGTTGCCGGGGCTGATCCCCATCTCATTGGCTACCTCCATGGTCGACACGTTGGGCTCGCCCTTGCGGTTGAACAATTGCAGGGCACATTCAAGGATACGGTCGCGGGTCTTCATCCAGTCTTCTTAATGAGTTCGTAGAGCTCAGCGCACCCGCACATAAGTGCCCGGCGCCGCTTCCATCGGTGGGTAGTTCTGGTTGCCCAGGGCCGTGAGGGTTTCGCGTTGCACGCCCGAACGCTGGGTAATCCACTCCAGCCATTGCGGCCACCAACTGCCTTCGACGTGGTTGGCGTCGTAATACCAGGCGCGTGGGTCGCTGCTCAGCTTGGCGTTCTCGACGTAGTTGGCCTTGGGGTTGCCCGGCGGGTTGAGGATGCTCTGGATATGCCCGCTGTTGGACAGCACGAAGCGTCGCTCGCCGCCCAGCAATTGAGTCGAGCGATACACCGCGTCCCAGGGGGTGATGTGGTCGTTGATCCCGGCCACGCTGAAGCTGTCCACCGTGACCTTCTGTAAATCGATTGGCGTGCCACACACTTCCAGGCCGCCGGGGTGGCTCAACGGGTTGTGCTTGAAGAAATCCAGCAGGTCGCCGTGCAGCGCCGCAGGCAGGCGCGTGTTGTCGTTGTTCCAGTACAGGATGTCGAAGGCTGGTGGCTCCTTGCCCAGCAGGTAGTTGTTGATCCAGTAGTTCCAGATCAGATCGTTGGGGCGCATCCAGGCGAACACCTTGGCCATGTCACGACCGTCCAGCACGCCCTGTTGATAGGAGTGGCGTTTGGCGGCCTCCAGGGTTTGCTCATCGACAAACAGGGTAGCGGGACTATCGATCTGGCTGTCGAGCAGGCTGACCAGGTAAGTGGCGCTGGAGATGCGCCGTAGCTGGCGCTTGGCCTGCAAGTGGCCTTGCAGGGCGGCAATGGTCAGGCCACCGGCGCAGGCACCCATCAGGTTGACCTCTCGGGCCCCGGTGATTGCCCGGCACACATTGAGCGCTTCCTCCAGGGCCGCCACGTAGGTGGACAGGCCCCATTCGCGATGGCGCACATCCGGGTTGCGCCAGCTGATCATGAACGTCTGCAAACCGTTCTTCAGGGCGTACTGCACAAAGCTGTTGCCGGGGCTCAAGTCGAAGATGTAGTACTTGTTGATCTGCGGCGGCACGATCAACAGCGGCCTGGCGTACTGTTTTTCGCTCAAGGGCTTGTACTGGATCAGCTCCAGCAGCTCGTTGCGAAACACCACCGAGCCCGGCGTAGTGGCCACCGTCTTGCCCACTTCGAAGGCGTGCTTGCTCACCTGGCGCGGCAGGCCATTGTTGTGCAGCAGGTCTTCGAACAGGTTGCTCACACCGCGCACCACACTGTTGCCTCCGGAGTTCAGCAGTTCCTTGACGGCCAGTGGGTTGAGCAGGGTGTTGGAGGGTGAAACGGCGTCATTGATCAAGGAAAAGGCAAAGTGCGCGCGGGCGCGGTCATCGGCACTCAGGTGGCTGTCATCGATCCAGTGGCGCGTCTGCTGTTGCCAGCTCAGGTAGGCTTGCAGGCTGCGCCGGTAGAGCGGGTTGAGCTTCCAGGTGGGGTCGATGAAGCGGCTGTCGTTGGGGTTGGGCTCGTGCACGGTTTCGCCCAGCAGCACGCGCCCCAACTGGCCACCCAATGCCAGGGCATGACGGGCGGTATGCAGCGGGTTGCGCAAGCTATGGGCCGCCACGCTGCGCAAGGTCGACAGCAGGTCTCGTCCCCTGAGACCGGTGATCGCATTTTGCGCGTTAATGAACGCAGCGGGGGTGGGCGCCGGGTTCGACACGGGTCTTTCTCGCATGAGCCAACACTCCTTGGTCAAGTCATCAAGCAGGCACGCCAATTCAGAACCATAGTCGGTTCCTGGGAAGTTGCGCGGCGGTGTGGTCCTTACACCGCGGGGCGCGGGTGAATCACAGCCCGCAGGCGCTCCTCCTCGAGAAACTTCATGATGATTGGCGCCACGGCTTCGGCCCGAGTGATCAGGAACAGATGGCCGTCATCGATGATGTGCAACTGTGCGTTGGGGATGCGCCAGGCCAGCAGGCGCATATTGACCAGCGGGATCAGCGGGTCGTCGTCCCCCGCCAGTACCAGGGTCGGTTGGCGGATCTTGTGCAGCCAATGGATGCTGGTCCAACCCAGGCCGGCGAACAGCTGCCAGTAGTAACCCAGTTTGCCGGCCGAGCGCACTTTGCTGGCATGTTCGGCGGCGAGTTTGGCGTCGCGACGGAATGAACCGCCATAAATCATTGGCGCGATGCGTACTACGTGGGATGGCTGGATGTAACGGCGCGGGCTGGCCATCAGCCACAACACTTTTGGCTTACCCGGCACCATGACCGCACCCGCCGCCGTGGCCGCCAGGATCAGTTTCTTGCAGCGCTCCGGGTAGTCGTAGGCAAATTGCTGCGCCAGCGCCCCGCCCCAGGACACACCCACCACATTGACCTGGCCATAGTCGAGGTAATCGAGCATTCGTGCGGTGAGCTTGGCCAGGCCGGGAAAGCGATAGGGCACGCTGGGCGTTGAAGACCCTCCCACTCCAGGCACGTCGAAGGCGATCACTTCCAGGTCCGGGTCCAGCGCCTGGGCGAACGGAAACACCAGCTCGAGGTTGGCGCCGATGCCATTGAAGATCAGCAGCGGCGTCAAGTGAGGCTTGCCCGGGCGTACCGCCGTGCGGATGGTCTGGCCGTCCAGGTCGATGGTACGGAAGATGAACGGTTGCGGCATGCTCAAGCCCTGTGAAGTGGTGTCTCTGGAGTGCAGCCAATGTGGGGGGCAAGCGCCCTCCCACATTTGATCTCATTTCAATCTAGCGTTCATGTACGTAGGTGCCCGGCGCCGCTTCCGCCGCGGCGTAGGTTTTATTTCCGAGCGCTGTAGGGGCCTTCTTCAGTTTGCCTGCCCGGTCTGCCAGCCAACCCTGCCAATGCAGCCACCAGGAGTCGGTGTGCTTGGTCGCATTCTCCTGCCAGTCCAGAGCCTTGCCGGTCAGGCTGTCGCTGGTCTGGTAGCGCGCCTTGGGGTTGCCCGGCGGGTTGAGGATGCTCTGGATATGCCCGCTGCTGGACAGCACAAATTCGACCTTGCCACCAAACAGCTGCGCCGACTTGTAGCACGACTGCCACGGTGTGATGTGGTCGTTGGTGCCGGCCAGTGCGTAGATATCCGCGGTGACCTGCTTGAGGTCAATCGGCGTGCCGCACACTTCCAGTGCGTTGGCGCGCACCAGTGGGTTGTTCTTGAACAGTTCGATCAAGTCGCCGTGGAACGCGGCGGGCAAGCGCGTGGTGTCGTTGTTCCAGAACAGGATGTCGAACACGGGAGGCTCGTTGCCCAGCAGGTAGTTGTTGACCCAGTAATTCCAGATCAGGTCGTTGGGGCGCATCCAGGCGAACACTTTGGCCATGTCGCGGCCTTCCAGCACGCCGGCCTGGTAGGAGTGGCGCTTGGCCGCTTCCAGGGTCTGTTCGTCGACGAACAGCGCCACCTGGGTGTCCAGGGCGGTGTCCAGCACGCTCACCAACAGGGTCAGGGCGTTGACCTTCTTCTCCCCCAGTGCCGCGTAATGGCCGAGCAGGGCGGTGCAGGTGATGCCGCCGGAGCAGGCGCCCAGCATGTTGACGTCCTTGCTGCCGGTGATCGCCGTAACCACATCCACCGCTTCCTTGAGCGCCTCGATGTAGGTGGACAGACCCCATTCGCGCTGGGCCTTGGTCGGGTTGCGCCAACTGACGATGAACGTCTGCTGGCCATTGCGCAGGCAAAAGCGCGCCAGGCTCTTATCCGGGCTCAGGTCGAAGACATAGAATTTGTTGATCTGCGGCGGCACCACCAACAGAGGGCGCTCGTGCACTTGCTCGGTGATCGGCTTGTACTGGATCAGCTCCAGCACATCGTTGCGAAACACCACCGCGCCTTCGCTGGTACCCAGGGTCTTGCCCACTTCGAAAGCGCCCATGTTGACCTGGCTCGGCATGCCGCCGTTGTGCACCAGATCTTTGGCGAGATGGGAAAGCCCGTCGAGCAGGCTTTTGCCGCCGGTTTCAAAGAAGCGTTTGACCGCCGCCGGGTTGGCCGCGCTGTTGGTGGGGGCCATGGCTTCGGTCATCAGGTTGATCACGAAGTGGCCGCGGCTGATGTCCTGTTCGGACAGGTTGCTGTCGCCGATCCAGTCGTGCAGTTCCTTGCGCCACGCCAGGTAGGTTTGCAGGTAGCGTTTATAGAGTGGGTTCTGGCTCCAGGCCGGGTCGTTGAAGCGACGGTCGTCGCTCTCGGGCGCCAGTTGGGATTTGCCGAACATCACGTTTTTCAATTCAACGCCGAAATGGGCGACGTGTTTGACGCTGTGCAACGGTTGCTTGATGGCTTGGGTCAACACCATCTTCGCCGAGGCCAATAAATCCTTTTTGCGTAACGCGATGATCGGGTTCAGCCCCAAGGTGTTTTCCGAGGCCTGGCGTTTCAAGTCATCGTTGTTCTTGTTACTCATCTACGACGCTCCATTGTCCGAAAGACGAGTACCGGGTACCGCTGTGCACCAGGTTTCGATACACAACACAAGCCAGGTACGCGACTCGGGTGACCGTTGATACCGCATCGTCAAATGCAGGGAACTTGCCAGTTCCATTGGTTACCCGAGTTTAATTTTTTTCGCAAGCGGGCCAATCGTTGGCCACGAGACAGGGCATTCAAGCAGATGGAATTAGAAAATGCTCTCTAAAGAGCCGCAGGCCTGAGCTAGAGCATCAGCCGCACGACCGACTCACTCGGGTCGCGGGTTTTCCCGGCGGCTTTGAGTTCCGCCAGATAATCGGCCCACAGTGCTTCCTGGCGTACAGCCAGTTGGTAGAGGTAGTCCCAAGTGAACAGTCCGCTGTCATGGCCGTCATCGAAGGTCAATTTCAGTGCGTACTGCCCGGCCGGCTCTACCTTGATCAGGCGCACGTTGATTTTGCCGAATTGCAGGATGGGTTTGCCGTGGCCCTGGACCTCTGCGGAAGGCGAGTGGGTACGCAGCAGTTCGGCGGGCAACTGATAGACCTCATCGGGCCCGTAGGTGAGGCCGAGGGTGTTGGAGGTCTTGTGCAGATTTACAGCAGTCGGGAATTTGGACATGGAAGATGATCCTGAATGAACCGGCCTCAAAATGTGGGAGGGGGCTTGCTCCCGATAGCGGTGCCTCAGTCAGCTTATCTGATACTGATACACCGCTATCGGGAGCAAGCCCCCTCCCACAGTAAAGCAAAGCAGTCCTGAGCTGGGTCTACAGGATGTAGCGCGACAAGTCTTCGTTCTGCGCCAGTTCGCCCAAGTGGCTGTTGACGTAGTCGGCGTCGATCTTGATCAGCTCGCCGTTCTGCGCACCGGCCAGGTCACCCGCACTGAAGGACACTTCTTCCAGCAAACGCTCCAGCAGCGTATGCAGGCGGCGCGCACCGATGTTCTCGGTCTTCTCGTTGACCTGCCAGGCGATTTCGGCCAGGCGCTTGATGCCGTCCGGCTGGAACTCGATCCCCAGGCCCTCGGTTTTCAGCAGCTCACGGTACTGCTCGGTGAGCGAGGCATGCGGCTCGCTGAGAATGCGTTCGAAGTCGCCCGGCGTCAGTGCCTTGAGTTCCACGCGAATCGGCAGGCGGCCTTGCAGTTCCGGCACCAGGTCGCTGGGCTTGCTCAGGTGGAAAGCACCGGAGGCGATAAACAGGATGTGGTCGGTCTTGACCATGCCCAGCTTGGTGTTCACGGTGCAGCCTTCGATCAGCGGCAGCAGGTCGCGCTGTACACCTTCGCGGGATACATCGACACCGCCGGCGTTACCGCGCTTGGCCACCTTGTCGATCTCATCGATAAACACGATACCGTGCTGCTCGACGGCTTCCAGGGCCTTGGCCTTGAGTTCTTCCTCGTTCACCAGGCGACCGGCTTCTTCGTCGCGCACCAGTTTCAGTGCTTCCTTCACCTTGAGCTTGCGGCTTTTCTTCTTGCCCTTGCCCATATTGGCGAACAGGTTCTGCAACTGGCTGGTCATTTCTTCCATGCCAGGCGGGGCCGAGATGTCGACGCCGGAGATTTCGGCGACTTCGATCTCGATTTCCTTGTCGTCCAGTTGGCCTTCACGCAGGCGCTTGCGAAACAGCTGGCGCGTGTTGGAGTCCGAGGCCGGTGCGGCGTCTTCGTTGAAACCCATGCGTGCCGGCGGCAGCAGCGCGTCGAGGATGCGCTCTTCGGCGGCGTCTTCGGCACGATGGCTGACCTTGCTCATCTCCTGCTCGCGCAGCAGCTTCAAGGCCGCGTCGGCCAGGTCACGAATGATCGACTCGACGTCGCGGCCTACATAGCCCACTTCGGTGAACTTGGTGGCTTCGACCTTGATGAAGGGGGCGTTGGCCAATTTGGCCAGGCGACGGGCGATCTCGGTTTTACCGACGCCGGTCGGGCCGATCATCAGGATGTTCTTCGGCGTTACTTCAACGCGCAGTTCTTCGGGCAGTTGCATCCGGCGCCAGCGGTTACGCAGCGCAATGGCAACGGCGCGCTTGGCATCGTCCTGGCCGATGATATGGCGGTTAAGTTCATGGACGATTTCGCGGGGAGTCATGGACATAGTGTTTGGCGGCCTCAAGCGCAAGTAAGCCTGCGGCTTACTCGGCGAGGTCCTGCTCCTCAATGGTCTGGTTGTGGTTGGTGAACACGCAGATATCGCCGGCGATACCCAGGGCGGTTTCGACGATTTCCCGGGCCGACAGGTCGGTTTTCTTCAGCAGTGCGCTGGCTGCCGCCTGGGCGTAGCCGCCACCGGAACCCATGGCGATCAGGCCATGTTCAGGCTCAACCACGTCGCCGTTACCGGTGATGATCAGGGACGCGTCTTTGTTGGCAACGGCCAGCATGGCTTCCAGGCGGCTGAGGGAGCGGTCGGTGCGCCATTCTTTGGCGAGTTCGACGGCGGCGCGAACGAGATGGCCCTGGTGTTTTTCCAGTTGGCCTTCGAAGCGCTCGAAGAGGGTGAAGGCATCGGCGGTAGCGCCGGCAAAGCCTGCGAGAACCTGGCCGTGGTACAGGCGGCGCACTTTCTTCGCGTTGCCTTTCATCACGGTATTACCCAGGGAAACCTGGCCGTCGCCGCCCATGACGACTTTGCCGTGGCGACGTACTGAAACGATGGTGGTCAAGGGGAGAGTCTCCACGCAGCGGGGCGAAAATGCCCTGATGGAAACTCATATGGGGGTGACGAGGAGGATTTCAACCGTAGGGGGGTGTGGCGGACGAGTGGTGTTTATTGGTCTGACGCACACTCGAGCACACCGCAAAAGCAAATGTGGGAGGGGGCTTGCTCCCGATGGCAATGGATCAGCCAGCTCATCTGGTACTGATACACCGCTATCGGGAGCAAGCCCCCTCCCACATTCTTGATCAGCGGCTCTGGCGTTGTTGTAACAACAGGTTACTAAACCCGGCGCCAGCCAGTTGCTTCTGTGCCACGGTCAGTTGCTCACGGTTGCTGAACGGGCCTACCAGCACGCGATACCAGGTCGCATCCTTCACCGTGCCGGACTCTACCGTCACCGCCTGGCCCAACAGAATGATCTGTGCACGCACGCGATCGGCATCCGCCTGTTTCGGGAACGAGCCCGCCTGCAGGAAGAACTTGGTCACCGGCGCTGCCTTGGTGGTGGCTACCGGTGGCGGCGGTGGCGGGGTGATGCCGGCCAGCGCGGCCTGGGCGCGTGCGGTGTCGATCTTCGCCGCTTCCGCAGGCGTTACCGGGGTGGTCGGCACTTGTGGCGTCGGCAGGGTTTTCTCCGGCACGGCGTCGGGCGGCACGATCACTTCCGATTCCGGCAGCAGCGTGTAGAAGTCGTACTTTGGCTTCACCGGTGCGGTCGGGCTCGGCGCCGTCTTGTTGGCTTCGGCTATTTTCGTGGCCTTCTGCTGCTCTTGCTTGACGCGTTTTACGTCATCGCCTTTGCCCGGCTCCAGCTTCATCAGGATCACGACAAACGCACCGACCGCCAGGCCGATGGCCATCCACAGCCAACCCGGAATAGGTTTCTTCGCCGGAGCCTGGTAGCGGCTGGCGCCGCGCTTGGGGGCGGGTTTTTTCTTGGCAGCCAACTTACATACGCTCCAGAGTTTCCAGGCCCAAGAGTTCCAGGCCTTGCTTGAGGGTCCGTCCAGCCAGTGCGGCGAGGCGAAGGCGACTTTGCTTTTGAGCTTCGTCGTCGGCGCTCAGGATCGGGCAATTCTCGTAGAAGCTGGAGAACAAGCCGGCCACTTCGTACAGGTAAGTGCAGAGGATGTGAGGCGTGCCTTTTTCGCCAACGCTGTTTAGCACTTCACCGAATTGCGCGAGCTTGGCTGCCAGCTCTTGTTCGTGCGGCGCGGCGAGCACGATCTGGCCTTCGACTTCGCTGAAGTCCTTGCCCAGCTTGCGGAATACGCCGGCTACGCGAGTGTAGGCATACAACAGGTAGGGGGCGGTGTTGCCTTCGAAGTTGAGCATCAGGTCGAAGTTGAAGCTGTAGTCGCTGGTGCGGTGCTTGGACAGGTCGGCGTACTTCACCGCCCCGATGCCCACCACGCGGGCGATGTTGCGCAGGTCGGCCTCGGCCAGTTCCGGGTTCTTTTCTTTCACCAGGTTGTAGGCACGCTCCTGGGCTTCGGTCAGCAGGTCGATCAGCTTCACGGTGCCGCCGTCGCGGGTCTTGAATGGGCGGCCATCGGCGCCGTTCATGGTGCCGAAACCCATGTGTTCCATTTCCATCGGGTGCGTCACGAACCCGGCCTTGCGCGCCACCGCGAAGACCTGCTGGAAGTGCAGGGCCTGGCGCTGGTCGACGAAGTACAGCGCACGGTCAGCCTTGAGCTTGCCGCTGCGGTAGCGTACGGCAGCCAGGTCGGTGGTGGCGTAGAGGTAGCCACCATCGGCCTTGACGATGATCACCGGCAGCGGCTCGCCTTCGGCGTTTTTGAATTCGTCGAGGAACACGCATTGGGCGCCGTTGCTTTCGACCAGCATGCCTGCGGCCTTCAAGTCGTTGACCACGTTGATCAGGTCATCGTTGTAGGCGCTTTCGCCCATCACGTCGGCCATCGTCAACTTGACGTTGAGCAGTTCGTAGATCTTCTGGCAGTGGGACAGCGAGATGTCCTTGAACCGGGTCCACAGTGCCAGGCACTCGGCGTCGCCGGCTTGCAGCTTGACTACCAGGCCGCGGGCGCGGTCGGCGAACTCTTCGGATTCGTCGAAGCGCTTCTTGGCGGCGCGGTAAAAGTTTTCCAGGTCCGACAGTTCGTCGCTGGTGATCGGGTTTTCCTGCAGGTAGGCCATCAGCATGCCGAACTGGGTGCCCCAGTCGCCGACGTGGTTCTGGCGAATCACTTCATCACCGAGAAACTCCAGGACCCGGGCCACGCCGTCGCCGATGATGGTCGAGCGCAAGTGGCCGACGTGCATCTCTTTGGCCAGGTTGGGGGCCGACAGATCGACCACGGTGCGCTGCGCCGGGCCGGCCTTGCGTGCGCCCACGTGGGCATCGGCCAGTGCCGCGTCGAGACGATTGGCCAGTGCCTGAGTGTTCTGGAAGAAGTTGATGAAGCCAGGGCCTGCGATTTCGGCCTTGGTGACACTCTCGTCGGCAGGCAGCGCGGCGATGATCTTTTCTGCCAGGTCGCGTGGTTTCATGCCCGCGGGCTTGGACAGCATCATCGCGATGTTGCTGGCGAAGTCGCCGTGGGTCTTGTCGCGGGTGTTCTCCACCTGGATCGCCGGCGTCAAGCCTTCAGGCAACACACCTTCGTCGACGAGTTGGGTGAGGGCTTGTTGGATCAGCTGGCGAATGGTGTCTTTCATGGTGTTCTCTTTCGACCGCAAGCGGCGGCGCGCGAAGCGCAGGTGGAAAAACTGGGCATTATCCGTGGCGAGGGCGGGCTTGCCAACCTTCGAAGGTCCTTCACGGACGATTAACCTGTGGCAGGGGCTTCAATACAAATCTACCGGGTCCACATCCAACGACCATCGCACCTGCCGGCCACTGGGCATTTGCTCCAGGGCAAGCAACCAGCTACTTAATAGCCGATGCAGGGGCGCGCGGGACGTCGCCTGCAAGAGTAGCTGGGCGCGATAGCGCCCGGCGCGGCGCTCCATGGGGGCAGGCACCGGGCCGAGCAATTCGATGCCGGTCAGACCCAGTTCGCCCAATAAACGTTCGGCGAGGCTGCACGCCTCATCGAGAAAACCTTCGGCCTGGCCCGGTTTGTGTGCTTCAGCCCGCAACAAGGCCAGGTGGGCGAACGGCGGCAGACCGGCGGCGCGTCGTTCGCTGAGCGCCTGTTCGGCGAAGGCAAAGTAACCTTCTTCCGTCAGCTGGATCAGCAGCGGATGGTCGGCCAAGTGGGTCTGGATAATCACCTTGCCTGGCTCTTCGGCGCGCCCGGCCCGGCCTGCGACTTGTACGATCAACTGCGCCATGCGCTCACTGGCGCGGAAGTCGCCGGAGAACAGTCCGCCATCGGCATCCAGGATCGACACCAGCGTCACCCGTGGAAAGTGATGCCCCTTGGCGAGCATCTGAGTGCCGATCAGGATGCACGGCTGGCCCTTCTGGATGGTGGCGAACAGCTGGTTCATGGCGTCTTTACGCGAGGTGCTGTCGCGGTCGACCCGCAGCACCGGGTAATCCGGGAACAGAATCCCCAGGCGTTCCTCGGCGCGCTCGGTGCCGGCGCCCACCGGGCGCAGGTCCACCTTGCCGCACTGGGGGCAGTGGCGCGGCACCCGTTCCACGTGGCCACAGTGGTGGCAGCGCAGCTCGCCGTAGCGCTGGTGCACGGTCATGCGCGCATCGCAGCGCTCGCACTCGGACATCCAGCCGCAATCGTGGCACAGCAGCGTCGGCGCAAAGCCCCGACGGTTGAGAAATACCAGAACCTGTTGGCCGGCGGCGAGTGTCTGTCCGATGGCTTGTTGCATCGGCCCGGAAATGCCGCTGTCCAGTGGCCGGCTTTTTACGTCCAGGCGCAGGAAGCGCGGTTGTTTGGCGCCACCGGCGCGCTCGTTGAGGCGCAGCAGGCCGTAACGGCCGGTGTAAGCGTTGTGCAGGCTCTCCAGTGAGGGCGTGGCGGAACCCAGCACGATAGGAATGTCTTCCTGGCGCGCTCGCACCAGCGCGAGGTCGCGGGCGTGATAGCGCAAGCCTTCCTGCTGTTTATAGGAGCCGTCATGCTCCTCGTCGATGATGATCAACCCGGGGTTCTTCATCGGCGTGAACAGCGCCGAGCGGGTGCCGATAATGATGTCGGCCTCGCCGTCGCGCGCAGCCAGCCAGGACTCCAGGCGCTCACGGTCATTGACTGCCGAGTGCACCAGGGCGATACGGGCGTTGAAGCGCTGTTCGAAACGCGCCAGGGTTTGCGGGCCGAGGTTGATCTCGGGGATCAACACCAGGGCCTGTTTGCCGGCTTGCAGGGTTTCGCGGATCAACTGCAAATAGACTTCGGTCTTGCCGCTGCCGGTGACGCCGGCCAGCAGGAATGCGTGGAAGCTGTCGAAGCCTACACGAATGGCTTCATAAGCCGCCCGTTGTTCAGTGTTCAGCGGCAGTTCGGGCTGGGCCAGCCAGTGTTCATGGCGTGGGTCGGGGGCGTGCTTGCGGATTTCCACCTGCACCAGGCCCTTGGCCAGCAGCAGGTCGAGGCTGTCTTTGCTGAGCATCAGCTTGCTCAGTAACGGATGCGCCACGCCGTGCGGATGCTGGGCCAGCGTGGCCAGGGCTTCACGCTGACGCGGCGCGCGGGCGATGCGCGGGTCGTCGAGGCGTGCGCCGGGGACTATCGACCAGAAGCGTTCCTGGCGAGCCTCCGCCAGTTCGCCTTGGCGCAGCAACACCGGCAGCGCCCAGCTCAAGGTATCGCCGAGGCTGTGTTGGTAGTACTGGGCGGTCCACAGGCACAGCTTGAACAGCGCGGGCGGCAGTGGGGCAGTGGCGTCGAGGATGGCCAGGGCCGGCTTGAGCTTTTCGGCGGGGACTTCGCTGTGGTCGGCGATTTCCACCAGGATCCCGATCATTTCCCGCCGCCCGAACGGTACGCGCACGCGCATGCCTGGCTGCAACTGCGCACGTGATACGCCGGCCGGGGCCCGGTAGTCGAACAGGCGGCGCAGGGGCGAGGGCAGGGCTAGGCGCAAAATGGCGTCGGGCACGCGGGGAGTCTCATATAAAGGCAGGCGGTGGCGCAGGTGCGGGAGCCTAGCAGACAGGCGAGGGCTTGGGGTAGCCGATGGTTTTCTGATGAAAGGGCGGCTTGCGCCACCGGCACCGCTTGCGCGATTAAAAAGGTCTGGTACAATCCGCGGCCTAATTACGTGCGGTATTCGACAATAGTGTCGAGTGGCGGCACGCTAGCCCGAGGAAGTGCCATGAAAGCCGATATCCATCCAGCGTACGAAACCATCGAAGTTACCTGCAGCTGCGGCAACAAGTTCGAAACCCGTTCGAACCTGTGCAAGCCACTGGGTACTGACGTATGCAACGAGTGCCACCCGTTCTACACCGGTAAGCAGAAGACTCTGGACACCGGCGGCCGTGTACAGCGCTTCGCAGATCGCTTTGGTGCTTTCGGTGCCAAAAAGGCCTAAGGCCGATCAACTTGGGAGGCCGTTACGGTTTTTCCATGCTGATGAAAAAGGCGTCCCTTGTGGGCGCCTTTTTTGTGCCCGGGATTTGGCTGTCGGCCGCCCAAGCCGAGGCCTACTGCCCGGCGCCGACGTCGCTGGCCCAAGTCGAAGTGCAGCACGTGGTGGATGGCGATACGGTGCGCCTCAAGGATGGTCGCCGTGTACGCATGATCGGCCTCAATACGCCGGAGACCGGCAAGCGAGGCCGCACCGACGAACCTCTTGCCGTCGCCGCGCGCCAGCGCTTGCAGGCATTGGTGACGGCCAGTGGCGGGCGAGTCGGTCTGGTGGCGGGGCGCGAGAGCAAAGACCGTTATGGACGGACCCTGGCTCACCTCTATGGTGCCGACGGTGAGAACCTGGAGGCGCAGTTGCTAGCCGAGGGGCTTGGGTTTCAAGTCGGTGTGGCGCCCAACACCGATCTGGACGCTTGCCAGCAAGCCGCCGAAGACGCCGCCCGCCGGGCGCGGCTGGGCCTATGGCGGCAATCACCCGTGCAATCGGTAACGCAACTCACGCGATCCGGCTTTGCCCTGGTCAGCGGCCGGGTGAGCAAGATTGAGCGCAATCGCGGCGGAATCTGGATTGAATTACAGGGCGCACTGGTATTACGCATTGCACCTGATCAAGCCCATCAGTTCGATAGCGCCCTGCTCAATGGTCTGCAAGGCCGGACCATCGAGGCGCGGGGTTGGGTGCAGGATCGCTCCAGGCGCGGCGCTGTGAAAAGCAGTCAGGCGCGCTGGCTTCTGACGTTGACTGACCCCAGCATGTTCAAATTGGCATCTTGAGAAAAAATTGTAGACATTTTTAATGTCGATTGTGAACAGTTAAGCCCTTGTATCCCGTGGCTCTTGGCCGAAAGTCGTAGCGTACGGCCCTTGACACCTGTGACTGCCCAGTCTTGTAGGGGCTTTACGACACGAGTATCCTCGGCGGTCCGTCGACCAACAGTAAAAGCGGAATGCCGATATGTCTGATTTGAAAACTGCCGCTCTCAAATATCATGCCCATCCTCGTCCAGGAAAGCTGAGTGTAGAGCTCACCAAAGCCACTGCCACCGCCCGCGACCTGTCGCTGGCCTACAGCCCAGGTGTTGCCGAGCCCGTACGTGAAATCGCCCGCGATCCCGAACTGGCGTACAAGTACACCGGCAAAGGCAACCTGGTTGCAGTGATTTCCGATGGCACCGCGATTCTTGGCCTGGGTAACCTCGGCCCATTGGCGTCCAAGCCAGTCATGGAAGGTAAGGGCGTGTTGTTCAAGCGCTTCGCCGGCATCGACGTTTTCGACATCGAAGTCGATTCCGAAAGCCCACAGGCTTTCATCGACACCGTTAAGCGCATTTCCATCACGTTCGGTGGCATCAACCTGGAAGACATCAAGGCACCTGAGTGCTTTGAGATCGAAAAGGCCCTGATCGAGCAATGTGACATCCCGGTATTCCACGATGACCAGCACGGCACCGCGATCGTTACCGCGGCCGGCATGATCAACGCCCTGGAAATCGCCGGCAAGACCCTGGCTGATGCCAAGATCGTTTGCCTGGGCGCCGGCGCTGCGGCCATCTCCTGCATGAAGTTGCTGGTGAGCATGGGCGCCAAGCTGGAAAACATCTTCATGGTCGACAGCAAGGGTGTCGTTCAGTCCGAGCGTACCGACCTGAACCAGTACAAGGCGATGTTTGCCCACGCTACCGACAAACGTACTCTGGCTGACGCCCTGAACGGTGCAGACGTGTTCGTTGGCCTGTCCGGCCCGAACCTGCTGAGCGCCGAAGGCCTGAAGTCCATGGCGGCCAACCCGATCGTGTTCGCCTGCTCCAACCCGGACCCGGAAATCTCCCCGGAACTGGCGCACGCCACCCGTAACGACGTGATCATGGCTACCGGTCGTTCGGACTACCCGAACCAGGTCAACAACGTACTGGGCTTCCCGTTCATCTTCCGTGGTGCCCTGGACGTTCGCGCCAAGCGCATCAACGAAGAGATGAAAGTGGCTGCTGCCAACGCCCTGCGTGAACTGGCCAAGCTGCCGGTACCTCAGGAAGTGTGTGACGCCTACGGCGGCATCAAGTTGGAATTCGGCCGTGAGTACATCATTCCCAAGCCAATGGATAAGCGCCTGATCACCCTGATCTCCGATGCCGTGGCCAAGGCCGCCATCGAGACTGGCGTGGCAACCCTGCCGTATCCGAAGCACTACCCGCTCAAAAGCGTGGATGATGTGTTCAACGGCTAAGCCGTTGTAGCGCATCAACAAAAAGCCCCGGCTCTCGCGAGTCGGGGCTTTTTTGTGGCTCAAAGGTGGAGGTGTAAGTCGGCGTTTGTAGGAGCGAGCAAGCTCGCTCCTACAAAGTCTTCATGGTCAGCCCCTCATGGGTCAGAACAGATCGATCGGCGCGCCTTCATCCGCCGGCAGTGGGCTGCCTGGGGCGGCGCCATTACCCAGCTCGTTGACCGACGGCGGCGTGTCTTCGCTCTTGAACAGTTCGAAGTACGCATTCGGCGTGCTAGGCGAGGCCGCACGGCCGCTGATCGGATCGATCCGCAGGCTGAGGATGCCTTCCGGTTCGGCTTGAGTGTGCAACGGCTTGTCCTTCAAGGCGGCGCCCATGTAGCTCATCCAGATCGGCAGCGCCACGGTACCGCCGAACTCACGGCGGCCCAGGCTTTCCGGCTGGTCATAGCCCGTCCACACGGTGGTCACGTAATCAGCGTTGTAGCCTGAGAACCAGGCGTCCTTGGATTCGTTGGTGGTACCGGTCTTGCCCGCAAGATCCGCACGGCCCAAGGCCAGCGCACGACGGCCGGTGCCCTTCTTGATCACGTCCTCAAGGATGCTGTTGAGGATGTAAGTGGTGCGGCCATCCACCACGCGCGGCGCAACGGCAGGTGCCTGAGGTTCGGCCGGTGCCGCAGTGCTGGCGACGGGCGCAGCACCTGGGGTTGGCTCGATGGTGATACCGCCATTGCCGGGGGCCGCGATGCCGTCCGGGGCGGCCACGCCATTGACGACATCACCCGGCACGCGTGGCGGGTTGGCAGTGAACAGGGTGTCGCCATTGCGGCTTTCGACCTTGTCGATCAGGTATGGCGTGATCTTGTAGCCACCGTTGGCAAAGGTGCTCCAGCCGGTAGCGATCTCCATTGGCGTAAGCGTGGCGGTGCCCAGGGCCAGGGACAGGTTCGGTGGCAGGTCCGACTTGTTGAAGCCAAAGCGCGTGATGTAGTCGATCGTCTTGCCGACGCCCATTGCCTGCAGCAGGCGGATCGACACCAGGTTACGCGACTTGTACAACGCCTCGCGCACGCGGATCGGGCCGAGGAAGGTATTGGTGTCGTTCTTCGGGCGCCAGACCTTGTCCAGGTACTCGTCGACGAACACGATCGGTGCATCGTTGACCAGGCTGGCGGCGGTGTAGCCGTTGTCCAGCGCGGCGCTGTAGATAAATGGCTTGAAGCTCGAACCCGGCTGGCGCTTGGCCTGAGTGGCGCGGTTGTAGTTGCTCTGCTCGAAGGCAAAGCCGCCGACCAGGGCGCGGATTGCACCGTTCTGCGGGTCCAGGGATACCAGCGCGCCTTGCGCCACCGGCACCTGGCTGAACTTGAGGCTGTCATCCTTCTGGCGTTGCACGCGGATCAAGTCACCCACCTGAGCCACGTCCGACGGTTGCTTGGGCATCGGGCCCATGCTGTTGGTGTTCAGGAACGGGCGCGCCCACTTCATGCTGTCCCACGCCACATGTGCTTCGCCGGTGCGCGTCAGGACTTGCACGCCATCTTTCTTCACCTGGGTGACGATGGCCGGCTCCAGGCCGCTGATCGTGCGTTGCTTGCCCAATTCTGCGGTCCAGGCGCTCAGGGTCTTGCCGGGCAGGCGCGACTCGGGGCCACGGTAGCCGTGACGTTGATCGTAGGTGATCA
Source organism: Pseudomonas sp. Q1 (assembly GCF_009935975.1). Lineage (NCBI taxonomy): Bacteria > Pseudomonadati > Pseudomonadota > Gammaproteobacteria > Pseudomonadales > Pseudomonadaceae > Pseudomonas > Pseudomonas sp. Q1. The sequence goes on from NZ_QODI01000001.1 coordinate 356,545, forward strand.
GGCCCTCATGTACCGACTGGTTGGCGATTTCCTGCAGGTTGCTCGGCACGGTCGTGGTGACGCGGAAACCTTCGGTATACGCGTCGCTGCCATAACGGCCGACCATTTCGGCACGGGCCATTTCGGCGATGTACGGAGCGTTCACTTCCGGCGTCGGCACGTGGTAACTGGCGTTCAGCGGCTCGGCCACGGCACTTTCGTAAGCGGCCTGGTCGATCTTGCCCAGCTTGTACATGCGGCCCAGGATCCAGTCGCGACGCTCTTTGCTGCGCGCCGGGTTGGCCAGAGGGTTGAAGCGCGACGGGGCCTTCGGCAGGCCGGCAATCATGGCCATCTGCGCCAGGCTGGCGTCACGAATCGACTTGCCGTAGTAGACCTGGGAAGCCGCCTCGATCCCGTAGGCACGGTTGCCCAGGTAGATCTTGTTGACGTACAGCTCGAGGATCTCGTCCTTGGTCAACTGACGTTCGATTTGCAGGGCCAGCAGGATCTCGGTGGCCTTGCGCGAAAAACTGCGCTCGCTGGTAAGGAAGAAGTTCTTCGCCACCTGCATGGTGATGGTGCTGCCACCGGATTGAATGTGTCCGCTTTTGACCAGCTGTGTGGCCGCACGTACCAGGCTGCTGGGGTCGACACCGTAGTGGTTGGCGAAATTATCGTCTTCCGCCGACAGCAGCGCGCTGATGAAATTGGGTGGAATGTCGGCGAAACGGATAGGGGTGCGGCGCATTTCGCCGAACTCCGCGATCAGTTTTTCATCGCTGCTGTAGACCCGCAAAGGAATCTGCAACTGGATACTTCTGAGCGCCTCTACGGAGGGCAAACCCGGACTAAGGTAGAGGTAGGCACCGCTGAGTACGAGCAGCAGCCCGCAGACGATCGCGACAATGGAGTACCCGAAAAACTTCAGCAGACGAATCAAGGCTTTTGGATTTCCAGAGAAAAGAATGGGTTACGCGTCGGGGCATGCATGGCAAACGATGGATCGACCCGAGCTGCAGATAAAAAGCGGGAAAAAACGCTGGGCATTAAAGCATTTTCGGCTTGGGGCGTCATTCGCGCCACTCAAACAAGTCGACCGAATGCATGAACGCCGGCGGTAACCAGAGGGTATGACTGCCGGTATGACCGGCAAAGTTTTGGGGAGTTTTATGAAAAAGGGATTTTTCAGGCGAAAAGTCGACACCGTCCTCGGCGTCGATATTCATGACAGCGGCATCAAGCTGGTCGAGCTGGGCCGTTCAAGCGCCGGCTATACCGTCGAGGGCTACGCCACGCAGGCACTGCCGGCGCATGCGGTGGTCGACGGCACATTGCTCGACCTTGAGGGCATAGGGCAGGCGCTGCGCCACGCTCTGGTGCGGTTGCGGACATCGGTGCGCCAGGCTGCGGTCGCCGTGGTTGGACCTTCGGTGATCACGCGGGTGATCGAAATGGACGCGGGGCTCAGTGATGAGGAGATGGTCTGGATGATCCAGATGGAGGCCGACCAATACATTCCTTACCCATTGGACGACGTGGCTATCGACTTTCAGGTGCGTGGCCCTTCGGCGCAAGACCCGCACAGGGTCGAGGTGTTGTTGGCGGCCTGTCTCAAGGAACAGGTCAAGGCGCGCGAAGAGGTCCTGGCCCTTGCCGGGCTTGTGCCGCGGGTGGTGGATATCGAGGGATTTGCATTGGAGCGTGCGAGCCGTCAGGATTTCGCCAGCTTCATGCCGGGTCATCGAGTCGATGGTGCACAATGGGCCGTGGATGCCCAGGCGCTGGGAGTGGCTTGCGGATTGGCCCTGAGGAGTTTCGCTGAATGACACGAATCAATCTTTTGCCTTGGCGCCAGGCGCTGGCACAGCGGCGGCGCAAGTATTTGCTGGTGCTGCTGCTGGCGTTCGCCTGTGTGGCATTCGCTGCGGTGTGGTTGGCCGATCAGGTGATCGACCGGGCGATAGACCGGCAAGTGACGCGCAATCAACATTTGGGCAGGGAAATCGCCGCTCAGGACGCGCGTATCAAGACCATCGACGAGTTGCAGGAGCGAAGCCAGCAATTGGCGGAGCGCATGAAGGTTGTGCAGGATCTGCATGACGCTCGATCTACCAGCGCCCAGCTGTTTGACCAGTTGGCCCGTGCAGTGCCGGATGGCGTCCGGCTGCATGAAGTGCTGGCGAACGGCGATACCATCAGCGTCAGCGGCAGCGCAGAAACCAGTGAAGACATCGCCCAGTTGATGCGTCGCCTGGAAGCCTCCCAGGGTACTCATGCCACGCGGCTCCAGCGGGTACGTGCGGATGCCGGGAGTGGCGACAATGAGTTCCAATTGATGGTGCGTCAGGGGGAAACCACCGAGGCGCAACCATGAGCCTGCCCAGGCTCGACTTTTACGCACTCACTCACAACGTTGCAACATGGCCCTGGCCTGGCAAAGCCCTGCTCGCCTGCGCATTGGCTGGCCTGCTGCTGGTGGTGGGAGACGCCTGGCTCCTGAGCCCCTCGCGGGAGCGATTGCGCGTACTTGAAACGCGGGAAACGGCGCTGCAACAACAGCTGGCGCAACGGGCGGACCTGGCTGCGGGCCTGGAGGTAAGCGCCCAACAATTCAGCGCGATGGAGCACAAGGCAGCGGCGGTACTGGGGGCGATTCCCGGCCAGCCCGAGGTGCCTGGCTTGCTTGAAGACATCACTCGCCTGGCGGCGAGCAATGGCTTGGTGGTGGAGGGCATCACGGTCCTGGATGAGCAGCCGCGCGCGTTTCTGATTGAGCAACCCGTGCAGATCGGCGCCAGTGGGGCTTACCACGACCTGGCGATGTTCGTGGCGGCCTTGGGTGGGCTGTCGAGGATCGTGACTGTGCATGATGTAGCGCTTCGCCCGGATGGCGCCTTGCTGCATCTCGAGCTGCTGGCCAGAGCCTATCGCGGCGAATCGCGCGGCGAACGGTCGCTCGATTCTGAGGCGAGTCTTGCTTATGACTCATCAGCCCGGCGCGATCCGTTCCAGCCTCCCGCCTCGCAGAACGATTGGATCTCCGGTCAGCCGGCGCTCGCGCCTGATCCCGCTCGTAGCAGGGGGAAGCTGGAAGGGTTGGCCACCGATCAGTTCGAAATGGTCGGCACGCTGTCCCGTGGTGGACAGGTCTTTGCCTTGCTACGGGCCGCGTCAGAGGTCTATCGACTGGCGGTGGGCGACTACCTGGGGCAGAACCATGGCCGGGTCAGGGCTATTCATGAGGGGCATATCGAACTTGTCGAGCTATTCCCCGATGGGCAGGGTGCATGGCTGGAGCGTCCACGAACCTTGAAGCTGAACGTCAACTCATAACGGAATCAATCAATGAAAAGGACTTTCTTGTCCTTCGGTGTGGCGCTATGGATAGCGTTCACGACACCGATGGCTGCTGCTGTGCCCAATCGCCTGGACTTGATCCAGTTGCCCCCTCCCGGGGAGATCGCTTCGGATGCGTATTCCGGCGAGAAACTGAACCTCAATTTCCAGAACATCGAACTGCGCGCAGTGCTGCAACAAATTGCCGACATTGCCGGCCTCAATCTTGTGGCCAGCGACGAAGTGCAAGGCTCGATCACCTTGCGGCTCAAGGACGTGCCCTGGGATCAGGCGCTCGACCTGGTATTGCACAGCAAAGGCTTGGATAAACGGCTGAAGGCCGGCGTATTGCTGGTCGCTCCTGCCGATGAGTTGGCTGCTCGCGAGCTGCTGACGCTGGAGTCGCGCAGGCAGATGGCTGAACTGGCACCGTTGCGTCGAGAGTTGTTGCAGGTCAACTACGCCAAGGCGGCAGACCTGGCCAAGCTGTTCCAATCCGTCAACGGGCTCGAAGGCACTACCGATGAGCGTGGTTCGGTTGCGGTGGATGACCGCACCAACAACATCATTGCCTACCAGACCGGGGAGCGGCTGGAGGAGTTGCGGCGCATTGTGGCGCAACTCGATGTTCCGGTGCGGCAGGTCATGATCGAGGCGCGGATCGTCGAGGCCAATGTCGATTATGACAAAAGCCTGGGCGCGCGTTGGGGCGGTGGGCTCAGCCGGGGGAACTGGGGCGCCGGCGGTATTCGCAAACCGCTGTCTGAAGGTACCGAGCCGCCGCAAGAGCCACCCACGTCGCCCTTTGTCGACCTGGGCTCGCTGACGGGGACGTCAGGCTTGGGTATCGCTTATATCACCGACAACCTGTTGCTGGATCTTGAGCTGACGGCCATGGAGAAAACCGGCAACGGTGAAATCGTCTCTCAGCCCAAAGTGGTGACCGCCGACAAGGAAACTGCGCGCATCCTCAAAGGCACTGAGATTCCCTATCAGGAGTCCAGCTCCAGCGGCGCCACCTCGGTGTCGTTCAAGGAGGCTTCGTTGTCCCTGGAAGTGACCCCGCAAATCACTCCGGACGACCGGGTCATCATGGAGGTCAAGGTCACCAAGGATGAGCCGGACTATCTGAACAAACTCAACGATGTGCCGCCGATCAAGAAAAACGAGGTCAATGCCAAGGTATTGGTCAAGGATGGCGAGACCATCGTGATTGGCGGGGTTTTCTCCAATACCCAAAGCAAAGTGGTAGATAAAGTGCCATTTTTGGGCGATGTGCCGTATCTTGGCCGCCTTTTCCGGCGCGATGTGTTGGCGGAGAAAAAATCCGAGCTGCTGGTATTCCTGACTCCGCGTATCATGAATAACCAGGCGATTGCTGTGAGTCGTTGATTCTGTGCGAAATTTGATTCTTGTAGGACCGATGGGGGCTGGAAAAAGCACCATCGGCCGTTTGCTGGCCAAAGAGCTGCGCCTGCCATTCAAAGATTCCGACAAGGAAATTGAATTGCGCACGGGTGCCAATATCCCATGGATCTTCGATAAGGAAGGCGAGCTGGGCTTTCGCGACCGCGAGCAGGCGATGATCGCCGAACTGTGCGGCTGCGACGGCGTAGTATTGGCCACCGGTGGTGGCGCAGTGATGCGCGATGAAAACCGCCGTGCGCTGCATGCCGGTGGCCGGGTGGTCTACCTGCATGCCTCGGTGGAGCAGCAAGTAGGCCGCACCGCTCGCGACCGCAATCGCCCGTTACTGCGCACAGCTGACCCGGCAAAGACCCTGCGGGATTTGCTGGCGTTGCGCGATCCGCTGTATCGGGAAATCGCCGATCTGGTGGTGGAAACCGATGAACGGCCGCCCCGGATGGTGGTGCTCGACATTCTTGAGCGCTTGCAGCGGCTGCCACCCCGTTAAAGCCAGGCCCGAAATGCGCTATTCTCGGCGGCGCGTCATTTCCTTCCAGGGTGTGGCGTAGAGCCATCAGTCGACGTCGGATCTTGACATCAGCGGACGTCAATACATCTTCAACGCGGGGACACATGCAGACACTTAAGGTCGATCTAGGCGAGCGCAGCTACCCGATCCATATTGGCGAAGGTCTGTTGGACCAGCCGGAGTTGCTCGCACCGCATATTGCCGGGCGACAAGTGGCGATCATCTCCAATGAAACGGTCGCGCCGTTGTATCTTGAGCGTCTGAGCCGCAGCCTGGCGGCGTACTCGGTGATCTCCGTGATTTTGCCTGACGGCGAAGCCCACAAGAACTGGGAAACCCTGCAGTTGATCTTCGATGGCCTGCTCACTGCGCGCCATGACCGGCGCACCACTGTTATCGCCCTGGGCGGCGGCGTCATCGGCGACATGGCCGGCTTTGCAGCCGCCTGCTACCAGCGTGGCGTGGATTTTATCCAGGTGCCGACCACCTTGCTGTCCCAGGTCGATTCGTCGGTGGGTGGCAAGACCGGCATCAATCATCCGCTGGGCAAGAACATGGTCGGCGCGTTCTACCAGCCGAATGCCGTGCTGATCGACACGGCGACGCTGAACACCTTGCCGCCGCGAGAGCTATCGGCCGGCCTGGCGGAGGTCATCAAATACGGGCTGATCTGCGATGAACCGTTCCTCACCTGGCTGGAAGAACACGTCGATGCCTTGCGCAATCTTGACCAGGTGGCATTGACCGAAGCGATATCCCGCTCCTGCGCCGCCAAGGCGCTGGTGGTCAATGCCGATGAGCGCGAGTCCGGTGTACGTGCCACGTTGAACCTGGGCCACACCTTCGGCCATGCGATCGAGACACACATGGGCTATGGTGTGTGGTTGCATGGGGAAGCCGTAGCGGCTGGCACAGTGATGGCGTTGGAAATGTCGCAACGCCTGGGCTGGATCAGTGCCCAGGAGCGTGATCGTGGCATCCGCCTGTTCCAGCGTGCGGGTTTGCCGGTCATCCCGCCTGAGGAGATGACCGAGGCGGACTTCCTCGAACATATGGCGATAGACAAGAAAGTGATCGACGGTCGACTGCGACTGGTATTGCTGCGCCACATGGGCGAAGCGGTGGTGACCGACGATTATCCGAAAGAGATTTTACAGGCCACGCTGGGAGCGGATTACCGCGCCCTGGCCCAGCTGAAAGGTTAATAAGATCCCGATGACTAGTTTGCATGCCGACGAGGCGTTCCTCGGCCATTACCATCTAAGCCATGACCCTTTTGCTCCGCGGGTGCCTGGTTTCAAATTCTTCCCGGCGCAGCGCAAGCCGGTGCTTGGTCAGTTGCATCACCTGGCGCGCTACAGCCAGCTGTTGCTGGTAGTGACGGGCCCGTTGGGCAGCGGCAAGACCTTGCTGCGCCAGGCGCTGGTAGCCAGCACCAACAAGCAGACGGTGCAGAGCGTGGTGGTGTCGGCCCGTGGAGCCGGTGATGCGGCGGGCGTGCTGCGCCAGGTGGCCCAGGCGCTGGACGTGCCTACCGCCGAGCCGAACGCGATCCTCAAGCAGGTGGTGCAACTGGGCCTGACCGGTCAGGAAGTCTACCTGTTGGTGGATGACGCCGAGCAGCTCGACGAGTCCGCCCTGGAAGCGCTGCTGGCGCTGGCCGCGGGGACACCCGAAGGTCGTCCCCATGTGTTCCTGTTTGGTGAGTCGTCGTTGATCGCCGATCTGGAGCAGATCAGTGGCGATCAGGAACTGTTCCACGTCATCGAATTGCAGCCCTACGAGGAAGAGGAAACCCGCGAATACCTGGCTCAACGTCTCGAAGGCGCCGGGGCCGGTATCGAACTTTTCTCCGCTCAACAGATCTCTGATATTCACGAAAGCTCCGACGGCTGGCCAGGCACCATCAACCAGGTCGCCCGGGATGCCATGATCGAAGCCATGATTGCCAGCCGCTCTGCGGTTAAGCGTCCAAAGATGGGGTTCACTATGCCTAAGAAGCACGTATTGGCTATTTCCGCCGTTGTGGTGGTCGCCGTAGCCGCCGCCTGGTTGATTCCAGGCCGTAGCAAGGCCCCCGCCACTGCCGGCGCGCCAACTGAGCAGGCGCAACTGCCACTGGGCAAGCCCACGCCAAACGTCGAGTTCGCCAACTCTGGCCAACCGACCAATCTGCCTATGGTCGGCCAGCCAGTGATGCGCGGGCCACTTGCCGAAGAGGCCGGTGGTATCTCCGAAGGCGACGACGGCGTGCCGGTGGAAGGTTCCAGCGCCACACCTCCGACCGTGACCACGACTGCACCGCCGGCGGGCGTGCCAGCGGGCCAACCGGCTGCGGTTGCCAAGCCGACACCGACCCCGGCTCCGACCGTGGCCACGGCCAAACCAGCCCCCGTGGCCAAGCCTGTAGCACCCGCTCCGGCTGCCAAGCCTGCGCCAGTGGCCAAGCCGGTCGAGAAGCCTGCCGCCACCGTTGCCAAGGCAGCCCCGGCCGCAGCCGGCAGCAGTTGGTACACCAGCCAGCCTGCTGGCCACTTCGTGGTACAGATCCTGGGCACCAGTTCCGAAGCCAACGCCCAGGCGTTCGTGAAGGAGCAGGGCGGCGAGTACCGTTATTTCAAGAAAGTGCTCAACGGCAAGCCTCTCTATGTGATCACCTACGGCAGCTTCCCAAGCCGCGCCGCAGCTGATTCTGCTATCAAAGCCTTGCCAGCGAAGGTTCAGGCTGGTAAACCTTGGCCTCGCACTGTTGCCAGCGTCCAACAGGAACTGGCGGCAACTCGCTGAAGATCCGGTGGCCTTACCCAGGCCGCCCTCCCGGCACCTCAAAAAATAACCGCAAGTGCGTGCAGTTCCTCCCGGGACCGCGCGCTTTGTGGTGTCTGCGTCACAGTAGCTTTTGAGTCGTAGCGGTCAGAATTAAAAAAGTTTTGACTAGCACAGCATATCGCTTTAAACCTTTCATAAATGCGACATAGATTTGCGACATTTCGTCGCTAAATTTGTGAGCGTCTGTGTCGGTGTGTACAATGACCTCCCTTTTGCCCCCGCTAAGTCGGCGTACGTTCGACGTGGAAGGTAACCGGTTGAATTGAAAAGAAATTTGCCTCGATATAAGAGGCAGCCTGGTGAGAAAGTGTCTATGAAAGCAGGTCTGTACCAACCCGATGAATTCAAGGATAACTGCGGTTTCGGCCTGATAGCCCATATGCAGGGCGAGCCCAGTCATACCCTTCTGCAAACGGCCATCGAGGCCCTGACCTGCATGACCCACCGCGGTGGGATCAACGCCGACGGTAAAACCGGTGACGGTTGCGGCCTGCTGATTCAAAAGCCCGACCAGTTCCTGCGCGCCGTCGCCAAAGAGCAATTTGCAGTCGACCTGCCCAAGCAATACGCCGTGGGCATGGTGTTCTTCAACCAGGACCCGGTCAAAGCCGAAGCCGCTCGCGAGAACATGAACCGCGAGATCCTGGCTGCCGGCCTGCAACTCGTCGGCTGGCGCAAGGTGCCGATCGACACCAGCGTACTCGGCCGACTGGCCCTGGAGCGCCTGCCACAGATCGAACAAGTGTTCATCGCAGGCGATGGCCTGAGCGACCAGGACATGGCGATCAAGCTGTTTACCTCGCGTCGTCGCTCGTCGGTGGCCAACGCCGCCGACACCGATCACTACATCTGCAGCTTTTCCCACAAGACCATCATTTATAAAGGCCTGATGATGCCGGCGGACTTGACCGCCTTCTATCCGGACCTGAGTGATGAGCGCCTGCAAACCGCAATCTGCGTGTTCCACCAGCGCTTCTCTACCAACACCCTGCCGAAATGGCCGCTGGCCCAGCCATTCCGCTTCCTCGCCCACAACGGCGAGATCAACACCATCACCGGCAACCGCAACTGGGCCGTGGCCCGTCGCACCAAGTTCGCCAACGATCTGATGGACCTGGAAGAGCTCGGCCCGCTGGTCAACCGCGTGGGCTCCGACTCCTCGAGCATGGACAACATGCTCGAACTGATGGTCACCGGCGGCATCGACCTGTTCCGTGGCGTGCGCATGATCATTCCGCCTGCGTGGCAGAACGTCGAGACCATGGACCCGGACCTGCGTGCGTTCTACGAGTACAACTCGATGCACATGGAACCGTGGGACGGCCCGGCCGGCGTGGTCATGACCGACGGTCGCTACGCGGTGTGCCTGCTCGACCGTAACGGTCTGCGCCCGGCGCGCTGGGTCACCACCACCAACGGTTTCATCACCCTGGCGTCGGAAATCGGCGTGTGGGACTACAAGCCGGAAGACGTTATCGCCAAGGGCCGCGTAGGCCCTGGCCAGATCCTGGCCGTGGACACCGAAACCGGGCAGATCCTCGACACCGACGCCATCGATAACCGCTTGAAGTCTCGTCACCCGTACAAGCAATGGCTGCGCAAGAACGCCCTGCGCATCCAGGCGACCATGGAAGACAACGACCACGGTTCGGCTTTCTACGACATCGACCAGCTCAAGCAGTACATGAAGATGTACCAGGTCACGTTCGAAGAGCGCGACCAGGTGCTGCGCCCGCTCGGTGAGCAAGGCTACGAGGCCGTTGGCTCCATGGGCGACGACACGCCGATGGCCGTGCTGTCGCAACGTGTGCGCACGCCGTACGACTATTTCCGCCAGCAGTTCGCCCAGGTGACCAACCCACCGATCGACCCGCTGCGCGAAGCCATCGTGATGTCCCTGGAAGTGTGCCTCGGTGCCGAGCGCAATATCTTCCAGGAATCGCCGGAGCATGCCTCCCGCGTCATCCTCAGTTCGCCAGTGGTGTCCCCGGCCAAGTGGCGCTCGTTGATGACCCTGGATCGTCCGGGTTTTGACCGCCAGATCATCGACCTGAACTACGACGAGAGCCTCGGCCTTGAAGCCGCTGTGCGCAACGTTGCCGACCAGGCCGAAGAGGCTGTACGCGCCGGTCGCACCCAGATCGTACTGACCGACCGCCACATTGCGCCGGGCAAACTGCCGATCCACGCTTCGCTGGCTACCGGTGCGGTACACCACCGCCTGACCGAAAAAGGCCTGCGCTGCGACTCCAACATCCTCGTGGAAACCGCCACCGCCCGCGACCCGCATCACTTCGCGGTGCTGATCGGTTTCGGCGCCTCGGCGGTGTATCCGTTCCTGGCCTACGAAGTGCTGGGCGACCTGATCCGCACCGGTGAAGTACTCGGCGACCTCTATGAGGTGTTCAAGAACTACCGTAAGGGCATCACCAAGGGCCTGCTGAAGATCCTGTCGAAGATGGGCATCTCCACCGTCACCTCGTACCGCGGCGCTCAATTGTTCGAAGCCATCGGTTTGTCCGAAGAAGTCTGCGAACTGAGCTTCCGTGGCGTGCCAAGTCGTATCAAGGGCGCGCGCTTCGTCGACATCGAGGCTGAACAGAAAGCCCTGGCCACCGAAGCCTGGAGTGCGCGCAAGCCGATCCAGCAAGGCGGCCTGCTCAAGTTCGTGCACGGTGGCGAATACCACGCCTACAATCCGGACGTGGTCAACACCCTGCAAGCCGCCGTGCAGCAGGGCGACTACGCCAAGTTCAAGGAATACACCGCGCTGGTGGACAACCGCCCGGTGTCGATGATCCGCGACCTGTTCAAGGTGAAAACCCTGGACACGGCGATGGACATCAACGAAGTCGAACCACTGGAGTCGATCCTCAAGCGCTTCGACTCCGCCGGTATTTCCCTGGGCGCCTTGTCGCCTGAGGCTCACGAAGCCCTGGCCGAAGCCATGAACCGCCTGGGTGCGCGTTCCAACTCCGGCGAAGGCGGTGAAGACCCGGCGCGCTACGGCACGATCAAGAGCTCGAAAATCAAGCAGGTGGCAACCGGCCGTTTCGGTGTGACCCCGGAATACCTGGTCAACGCCGAAGTGCTGCAGATCAAGGTAGCCCAGGGCGCCAAGCCCGGTGAGGGCGGCCAGCTGCCGGGCGGCAAGGTCAACGGTCTGATTGCCAAGCTGCGTTATGCGGTGCCGGGCGTCACGCTGATTTCGCCTCCGCCGCACCACGACATTTATTCAATCGAAGACTTGTCGCAGCTGATTTTCGACCTGAAACAAGTCAACCCGCAGGCCCTGGTCTCGGTGAAACTGGTGGCAGAAGCCGGCGTGGGCACCATCGCCGCCGGTGTGGCCAAGGCCTATGCCGACCTGATCACCATCTCCGGCTACGACGGCGGTACCGGTGCTTCGCCGTTGACTTCCATCAAGTATGCGGGCGCTCCGTGGGAACTCGGCCTGGCTGAAACCCACCAGACCCTGCGTGGCAACGACCTGCGCGGCAAGGTGCGGGTACAGACCGACGGTGGCCTGAAGACCGGCCTTGACGTGATCAAGGCGGCGATCCTCGGCGCCGAAAGCTTCGGCTTCGGTACCGCGCCGATGATTGCCCTTGGCTGCAAATACCTGCGCATCTGCCACCTGAACAACTGCGCCACCGGCGTGGCGACGCAGAACGAGAAGCTGCGCAAGGATCACTACATCGGCACCGTCGACATGGTGGTGAATTTCTTCACCTATGTGGCCGAAGAGACCCGTGAGTGGCTGGCCAAGCTGGGCGTGCGTTCGCTGGAGGAACTGATCGGGCGTACCGACCTGCTCGAAATCCTCGAAGGCCAGACCGCCAAGCAGCATCACCTGGACCTGACGCCGCTGTTGGGCAGTGATCACATCCCGGCCGACAAGCCGCAGTTCTGTGGTGTGGACCGCAACCCGCCGTTCGACAAGGGCCTGCTGGCCGAGAAGATGGTCGAGCTGGCCGCTTCGTCGATCAATGACGCCAGCGGTGGTGAGTTCGCGCTGGATATCTGCAACTGCGACCGCTCCATCGGCGCACGCATCTCCGGCGAAATCGCGCGCAAGCACGGCAACCAGGGCATGGCGAAAGCGCCGATCACCTTCCGCTTCAAGGGCACGGCAGGCCAGAGCTTTGGCGTATGGAACGCCGGCGGCCTGCATATGTACCTGGAAGGCGACGCCAACGACTACGTGGGCAAGGGCATGACCGGCGGCAAGCTGGTGATCGTTCCGCCCAAAGGCAGCGTCTACAAGACCCAGGACAGTGCCATTGTCGGCAACACCTGCTTGTACGGCGCCACGGGGGGCAAGCTGTTTGCCGCCGGTACCGCCGGCGAGCGTTTTGCCGTGCGTAACTCGGGTGCCCACACCGTGGTGGAAGGCACTGGCGATCACTGCTGCGAGTACATGACCGGGGGCTTCGTCGCGGTATTGGGCAAGACCGGTTACAACTTCGGTTCGGGCATGACCGGCGGCTTCGCCTACGTGCTCGACCAGGACAACACCTTCGTCGACAAGGTCAACCACGAGTTGGTCGAGATCCAGCGGATCAGCGGCGAAGCCATGGAGTCCTACCGGAACCACTTGCAACACGTGCTGGACGAGTACGTTGAGGAAACCGGCAGCGAATGGGGTCGTAACCTCGCCGAGAACCTCGATGACTACCTGCGTCGTTTCTGGCTGGTCAAGCCCAAGGCTGCCAACCTGAAATCGTTGCTTTCCAGCATCCGTGCCAACCCGCAGTGATATGCGCCTGAAGAGTTTGATGAGGTTTTAACATGGCTGAACGTCTGAATAACGACTTCCAGTTCATCGATGTCGGGCGCAAAGATCCGAAGAAGAAACTGTTGCGTCAACGCAAGAAAGAGTTCGTGGAAATCTACGAACCCTTCAAACCCCAGCACTCGGCCGACCAGGCCCATCGCTGCCTGGGTTGCGGTAACCCGTATTGCGAATGGAAGTGCCCGGTGCACAACTTCATTCCCAACTGGCTCAAGTTGGTGGCCGAGGGCAACATCCTCGCCGCCGCCGAGCTGTCGCACCAGACCAACACCCTGCCGGAAGTGTGTGGCCGGGTGTGCCCGCAAGACCGTCTGTGCGAGGGCGCGTGCACCCTGAACGATGGCTTCGGCGCAGTGACCATCGGTTCGGTGGAGAAGTACATCACCGACACCGCGTTCGCCATGGGCTGGCGTCCGGACATGTCCAAGGTCAAGCCGACCGGCAAGCGTGTCGCCATCATCGGTGCCGGCCCTGCTGGTCTGGGCTGCGCCGACGTGCTGGTGCGTGGCGGCGTGACCCCGGTGGTGTTCGACAAGAACCCGGAAATCGGCGGCCTGCTGACTTTCGGCATTCCCGAGTTCAAGCTGGAAAAAACCGTACTGAGCAACCGTCGCGAAGTGTTCACCGGCATGGGCATTGAGTTTCGTCTCAATACCGAAGTCGGCAAAGACGTGACCATGGAGCAACTGCTCGAAGAATACGATGCCGTGTTCATGGGCATGGGCACTTACACCTATATGAAGGGCGGCTTTGCCGGTGAGGACCTGCCAGGCGTTTACGACGCTCTGGACTTCCTGATCGCCAACGTCAACCGCAACCTGGGCTTTGAAAAGTCGCCGGAAGATTTCGTCGATATGAAAGGCAAGAAGGTCGTAGTGCTGGGCGGTGGCGACACTGCGATGGACTGCAACCGTACGTCGATCCGCCAGGGCGCCAAGTCGGTGACCTGTGCCTATCGCCGTGACGAAGCCAACATGCCGGGCTCGCGCAAAGAGGTGAAGAACGCCAAGGAAGAAGGCGTGAAGTTCCTCTACAACCGCCAGCCGATTGCGATTGTCGGTGAAGATCGCGTCGAAGGCGTGAAGGTGGTCGAGACGCGTCTTGGCGAACCGGACGCCCGTGGCCGTCGCAGTCCCGAGCCGATCCCGGGTTCCGAAGAGATCATCCCGGCCGACGCCGTGGTCATCGCCTTCGGTTTCCGTCCAAGCCCGGCGCCGTGGTTCGAGCAGTTCCAGATCCAGACCGACAGCCAGGGCCGCGTCGTAGCCCCGGAGCAGGGCCAGTACAAGCACCAGACCAGCAACCCGAAAATCTTCGCCGGCGGCGACATGGTGCGTGGGTCTGACCTGGTGGTTACCGCGATCTTCGAAGGCCGCAATGCCGCCGAAGGGATCCTGGACTACCTGCAGGTCTAATGATCGTTCCCACGCTCTGCGTGGGAATGCCGTCAGGGACGCTCCGCGTCTGCTCTGAAGCGTGACGCGGAGCGTCACAGGATGCATTCCCACGCGGAGCGTGGGAACGATCGAATGAGATCATCCCGGCCGACGCCGTGGTCATCGCCTTCGGTTTCCGTCCAAGCCCGGCGCCGTGGTTCGAGCAGGTCCAGATCCAGACCGACAGCCAGGGCCGCGTCGTAGCCCCGGAGCAGGGCCAGTACAAACACCAGACCAGCAACCCGAAAATCTTCGCCGGCGGCGACATGGTGCGTGGGTCTGACCTGGTGGTTACCGCGATCTTCGAAGGCCGCAACGCCGCCGAAGGGATCCTGGACTACCTGCAGGTCTAATGATCGTTCCCACGCTCTGCGTGGGAATGCCGCCCAGGACGCTCCGCGTCTGCTCTGAAGCGTGACGCGGAGCGTCACAGGATGCATTCCCACGCGGAGCGTGGGAACGATCATATCCGCGACAAATTGACCCGATAGATAAAAGGCACGGCGCATTCCGTGCCTTTTGCGTTGCGCTCTGAGAAAATGCCCGCACTTTTTTTGCGGATGCCGACATGACTGCCCTCAAGAACGACCGTTTCCTTCGTGCCCTGCTCAAGCAACCCGTAGACGTCACACCTGTCTGGATGATGCGTCAAGCCGGTCGCTACCTGCCGGAATACCGCGCCAGTCGCGCCAATGCCGGCGACTTCATGAGCCTGTGCATGAACCCTGCGTTCGCCTGCGAAGTCACGATGCAGCCGCTGGACCGCTACCCGGAACTGGACGCGGCCATCCTCTTCTCCGATATCCTCACCATCCCCGACGCCATGGGCCAAGGCCTGTACTTCGAGACCGGTGAAGGTCCGCGTTTCAAGAAAGTCGTCAGCACCCTGGCCGACATCGAAGCCCTGCCGATTCCTGATCCGCACAAAGACCTCGGTTATGTGATGGACGCCGTCAGCACCATCCGCCGCGAGCTCAATGGTCGCGTGCCGCTGATCGGCTTCTCCGGCAGCCCGTGGACCCTGGCTACCTACATGGTCGAAGGCGGCTCGTCGAAAGACTTCCGCAAGACCAAGGCCATGCTCTACGACAACCCGCAGGCCATGCACCTGCTGCTGGACAAGCTGGCGCAGTCGGTCACCTCCTACCTTAATGGCCAGATCATGGCCGGTGCGCAAGCGGTGCAGATCTTCGACACCTGGGGCGGCAACCTGTCGGCGGCGGCGTACCAGGAGTTCTCCCTGGCCTACATGCGCAAGATCGTCAGCGGCCTGATCCGTGAGCATGAGGGTCGCAAGGTGCCGGTCATCCTGTTCACCAAGAACGGCGGCCTGTGGCTGGAAAGCATCGCCGATGCAGGCGCCGATGCGTTGGGCCTGGACTGGACCTGCGACCTGGGCGAAGCCCGTCAGCGCGTGGGCAACCGCGTTGCGCTGCAAGGCAACATGGACCCGACCGTGCTCTACGCCAAGCCGGAAGCGATCCGCACCGAAGTCGGGCGCATCCTGGCCAGCTACGGCAAGGGCACCGGCCACGTGTTCAACCTCGGCCACGGCATCACGCCGGAAGTGAACCCGGAGCATGCCGGCGCTTTCCTGCGTGCGGTGCACGAGTTGTCGGCGCAATATCACGAGTAACACACAAAAAATGTGGGAGGGGGCTTACTCCCGATAGCGGTGGTTCAGTTACAAATACTGAAACTGACACACCGCTATCGGGAGCAAGCCCCCTCCCACTTTCCACCTTATCGTGTCAGACCTTCACATTCCCCAGCGGCGGCAATTTCGCCAGCTTCAACGCTACCAGCAACGCACCGATCAGCAGCGCCACAATAAACCCGCCAATCCCGTTCCAGCCTGCAAAGTGCCAGAAGAACCCTCCCGCAGTCCCCGCAACACTCGATCCCACGTAGTAGCAGAACAAGTACAGCGAAGACGCCTGCCCCTTGGCTTTTACCGCACGGCGACCGATCCAGCTGCTGGCCACCGAGTGGGCGCCGAAGAAGCCGAACGTGAAGATCAGCATGCCGGGCACCACTAGCCACAGGGGGGTGAAGAGCGTCAGGAGCATGCCGGCGAGCATCAAGACGATAGTGCCCCATAACACGCGGCGGCGGCCGAGGCGGTCGGCCAGGGAGCCGATTTTGGCCGAGCTGTAGATGCCCGAGAGGTACACCAGCGACAGCAGGCCGACCACGGCCTGGCTCAAGTCATACGGGTCGCCGAGCAAGCGATAGCCTATGTAGTTGAACATCGTCACGAATGCGCCCATCAGCATGAAGGCTTCGAGAAACAACCACGGCAAGCCCGCGTCCTTGAAGTGCATGACAAAACCGTCCAGCAGGCTACGGGGCTTGAGGCTGGTGGCGCGGAAGTTGCGCGACTCGGGGAGGATTTTCCAGAACACTGTGGCCGCCATCAGCGCCAGGGCGCCAATGATCAGCATCGCGGTATGCCAACTGACGAAGTCGATCAGGACGCCGATGATCAGGCGGCCGCTCATGCCGCCAATCGCGTTGCCGCCGATGTACAAGCCCATGGCCAGGCCGATGTGCTGCGGATGGATCTCTTCGCTCAGGTAGGTCATCGCCACCGCCGCCAGGCCGCTCAATGACAACCCCACCAGCGCACGCATCAGGAGGATGCCTTCCCACGTCGGCATCAAGCCGCTGGCGATGGTCGCCAGCGCGGCGCAGAACAGCGCTGAAACCATCACGGGTTTGCGCCCCAGCCTATCGGAGATCGGCCCGGTGATCAGCAAGCCGAATGCCAGCATCGCCGTGGACACCGACAGAATCAGGCTGCTTTGCGCCGCATTGATGGAAAACTCATGGGACAGCGCCGGCATCATCGGCTGCACGCAATACAGCAGGGCAAAGGTCGCGAAACCACCGGAGAACAGCGCCAATACGGTGCGCATGAACATCGGCGTGCCTTTTTCGATGTACTCGTCGTTGAGCTGGGCGACCACCTCGTCCAGGGCAGTGGGTGGGCGTTCTTGAGCGAATGGCGCGACAGCAGATTTCACGGGGACCTCGGGAAGCGAAAGCCTGCCAGGACTGGCAATACAAAAAAGAATATAGCTGGCTAATGATTCTTTCCAATATATTGTTCGACCTGTTTGAGAGCTTTTACGACCTAATGAGGCTTGCATGGAATTACGTCATTTGCGCTACTTCATTGCCGTCGCCGAAGAACTGCATTTTGGCCGCGCCGCACAGGTACTGGGCATCTCGCAGCCGCCGCTGAGCCAGCAGATCCAGGCGCTGGAACGGGAAGTGGGGGCGCGTTTGTTCGAGCGCACCAATCGTCGGGTTGAGTTGAGCGAGGCCGGACGGTTGTTCCTGCAAGAGGCGCGGCTGGTACTGGCTCAGGTCGACAAAGCCGCCGATGTAGCGCGGCGCGCGCAATCAGGTGAGCTGGGCGAACTGAAGATCGGCTTTACCTCATCGGCGCCGTTCAACTCCAGCATTCCCCAGGCGATCTTTGCGTTTCGCCAGGCGTTCCCGGCGGTGCATCTGAATTTGCAGGAAATGAGCAGCACCGAAGTGGCCGAGTCGCTGGTGGATGAGTCGATCCAGGTGGGGTTGATGCGCCCGCTGCCGTTGCCCGACTCGCTGGGGGGTCATTGAATTGATGCGCGAGCCGCTGGTGGCCGTGCTGAATGCCGGGCATCCCCTGGTGGACGGCAGTGAGCGCGGCTTGCACCTGGCACAGTTGGCGCAGGAGCCATTTGTGTTTTTCCCGCGGACCTACGGCAGCGGTCTCTACGCTCAACTGCTCAATCTGGCGCGTGACGCCGGTTTCAGCCCGCACTTCGCCCAGGAGGCGGGGGAGGCGATGACCATCATCGGCCTGGTAGCGGCGGGGCTCGGCGTGTCGGTGCTGCCGGCCTCTTACCAGCGCATCCGCATTGATGGCGTGGTGTATCGCACCTTGCTGGATCAAGAGGCGGTGACGGCGGTATGGCTGGTGCAGCGCAAAGGCGCGCAGAGCCCGATGGCGAAAGCGTTTGTGGAGTTGTTGACGCGCCAGCCCGTGCAATGATCGTCCCCACGCTCTGCGTGGGGACGCATCCCGTGACGCTCCGCGTCACCCTGGCACAGGACTGGAGTCTTGCGCCAACAGCGGTACGCGGAGCGTCCCAGGCGGTATTCCCACGCGGAGCGTGGGAATGATCAATGAATCAGAGTTTATTGCAGCCCCGCACCCCGCAACCCCGCCAGAATGTCGCGATCCAGCATGCTCACCCAACGGTTGTAGTTGCGATGGATCTTGCCGTCCTTGTAGCCCAGGTCGCGGCTGTCGCGGTAGGTGATGGCGTAGCTGTTGCGGGTGTAGCGGATGTCGATTTGTGCGTAGAACTGGTTGCGCACGGTGATCTCGGCCTGCACCAACTGCGGGCTCAGGCGCTGCACTGTCCATTCGCGCTTTTGCAGGGCGTTGACGATGACCTGTTTGACTTGCTCTTCACTGACCTGGGGGCCGGCTACCAAATCGTGCTGGGTGTTGAGTACCGGTTTACTGGTGCAACCGGCAGTGCTCAGCAGGGCCAGGGTGATCAGGGTGGCGCGTAGCAGGGAGGACATTCCGTTTTCTCCAATCGATTAAAAAGTCAGGACCAGCGGCGGAAAATCAGCGATGTGTTGACGCCGCCAAAGGCAAAGTTGTTGTTCATCACGTAGTCGTGGTGCATCTCACGCAGACCACCTTGCAGGTAATCCAGCTCGCCGCATTGCGGGTCGACGACGTCCAGGTTGAAGGTATGTACGTACTGGTCGCGATTCATCATCTCGATGCTGAACCACGACTCCAACGCACCGCAGGCGCCCAGGGTGTGGCCCAGGAAGCTTTTTTGCGAACTGATGGGCATGCGGCTGCCGAACAGGCTGCTGGTGGCCAGGGTCTCGGCAATGTCGCCTTGGTCGGTGGCAGTGCCGTGGCCGTTGACGTAGCCGATGGCATCCGGGGTGAGCCCGGCATCTTCCAGGGCCAGCTCCATGGCGCGGCGCATGGTTTTCTGTTCGGGGCGGGTCGTGTGCTGGCCGTCGGCATTGCTGCCGAACCCGACGATCTCGGCGTGGATGTGCGCTCCTCGCGCCAGGGCGTGTTCCAATTCTTCCAGCACCAGCATGCCGCTGCCCTCACCGATCACCAGGCCGTCGCGGCCACTGTCATAAGGCCTTGGGCTGGTTTGCGGTGCATCGTTTTTCAGGCTGGTGGCATAGAGCGCGTCGAATACCATGGCTTCGGTGGGGCACAGTTCTTCGGCGCCGCCGGCAAGCATCATCGGCAGACGGCCGAACTTGATCGCTTCATAGGCATACCCAATGCCCTGACTGCCGCTGGTGCAGGCGCTGGACGTGGGGATCAACCGCCCGGTGAGACCAAAGAAGATACTGATATTCGCCGCGGTGGTGTGGGGCATCATGCGCACATAGGAGTTGGCATTCAGCCCCTCGGCCACCGAATTGAGCAGCATATTGCCAAACGCCTTGATCTCATCGGTGCTGCCGGTGGACGAGCCGCAGGCCACGCCCATGCGCCCGTCCTTGATCGACTCGTCGCACAGCAGACCGGCGTCTTTCAACGCCTGCTCGGCGGCCCACACCGCCAGGCGCGAGACGCGACCCATGCTGCGCAGTTGTTTGCGCGTCCAGTGGGCGGGCACGACGAAATCATCAATCGGCCCGGCCAGGCGTGTATTCAATTCGCTGAAGCGGTCCCACTCATCCATGCGCCGGATGCCGCTGCGGTTGGCGCGGAAGTTGGCCGAGATAGTGGACCAATCGCTGCCCAGGGAGGTCATGCCGGCCATGCCGGTGACGACGACACGCTTCATCAGCACAGGCCTCCGTTCACCGCCAGCACCTGGCGAGTGATGTAGCCGGCTTCGGCCGACATCAGGAAATTCACCGCGCCGGCGACTTCTTCCGGGGTGCCCATGCGCTGCGCCGGGATCATCTTCATCAGCTCTTCAACCGGCACGTTTTCATCGAGCATCGCGGTGTCGATCAGGCCGGGAGCCACACAGTTGACGGTGATCTTGCGTTTGCCCAGCTCGATGGCCAGTGCCTTGGCTGCGCCGATCAGGCCGGCTTTCGAGGCGCTGTAGTTGACCTGGCCACGGTTGCCGATCAGCCCCGATACCGAGGTGATGCACACGATACGCCCGGCCGCACGACGGCGGATCATCGGCATCATCACCGGATGCAATACGTTGTAGAAACCATCGAGGTTGGTGCGCATCACCACGTCCCAATCGTCTTCGGACAAGGCTGGGAACGCACCGTCGCGGGTCAGGCCGGCGTTGAGTACCACGCCGTAATAGGCGCCATGCTGCTCCACGTCCGCCTCCAGGATTTGCTTGCAGCGCGCGCGGTCCGCCACATCGAACTGCAGCACCCGCGCCCGGCGCCCCAGGGCCTGGATTTCGACCTGCACCGCATCGGCTTCGGCACGGCCGCTGCGGCAATGCAGCACGATGTCATGCCCGGCCTGGGCCAGGCGCAAGGCAATGGCGCGGCCGATGCCACGGCTGGAGCCGGTGACCAGTACGGATTCAGTCATGGCGTTTCGTCCTTAGATTCATCTAAATAGTTGGCCGCCTGGGGCGGTCGAAATACGTTCAAGCGGGCGCTGGCCTGGATACCGTCGCCGGTCAGGTGGCATTCGAACACCCCCATGCCGTTATCGTCTTCCAGGGAACGCAGGCCGTGGATGCGCAGCTCGGCGCCTGCGGGGAAGTGTTCCACGTTGCACTCGAACTTGCGTGTGCCCAACAGGAAGCCCAGTTCCACGGCTTCGCCTTTCTGGCGCGCTCGGCAACCGGCATAGGCGGCGACGCTCTGCGCCATCAGCTCGATGCCGACCCAGGCCGGCAGGCTGCCGTCCGGACGGCTGAACAAACCGCCGGGTTTGACGGTGACACGGGTGTGGACCTGCTCCTCATCGAACGACAGCACCTGGTCGATCAGGATCATGTCGCCCGCATGGGGCAGCAGTTCGGCGAGTGGCCAATCGATCATGGGGCCTCTGCGATTATCAGGCTGATGTTATTGCCGCCGAAGGCAAACGAGTTGCTCATCAGGCAGCGTTTTTTCAAAGTGTCGCCCGCTGCGGCCCATTGCAAGGCCGGCAATGCCGGGTCGGCCTGGCCATCCCACACATGCGGCGGCACTGCACCGTGAGCCAGGCTCAGCCAGCAGAAGGCCGCTTCCAATGCACCGGCTGCGCCGAGGGTATGGCCGCTCATGGGTTTGGTCGACGAGCAGGCCACACCCTGGGGGAACAGGCTGGCCACGGCCAGGCTCTCCATGGCGTCATTGTGCAGAGTGGCGGTGCCGTGCAGGTTCAGGTAGCCGATCTGTTCCGGCGCCAGTTTCGCACTGGCCAGGGCCTTGCGCATGGCGTGCAACGCACCTTTGCCGGAGGGTTCGGGGGCGGAAATGTGGTGGGCATCACAGCTGGCGCCGCTGCCGATCAACGCGATGGGCGCAGGCTGGCGACTCATCAGGAACAGCACCGCCGCTTCGCCGATGTTGATGCCGTTACGGTTTACCGAAAATGGATTGCAACGTTCGCTCGACACCGCTTCCAGCGCGGTGAAGCCGTTAAGCGTCAACTTGCACAGACTGTCTACGCCGCCGCAGATCACCGCATCGCATACGCCCAGGTCCAGCAGGCGCTGGGCACTGACCAGCGCACGGGCACTGGACGTGCACGCTGTGGAAATCACATAGGCCGGGCCGCTCAAGTGCAGCCAGTCGGCGAGGAAATTCGCCGGCGCGCTGAGCTCCTGCTGCTGGTAGTCATAGTCGCCGGGGAATTGCTGATTGCGCAGGTAATGGGCGATACCGCGGCTGGCTTCATCGATGCCCGACGTGCTGGTGCCCAACACGACACCCACGCGTGCTGCACCGTGAGTGTGGATCGCCTGACGAATCTCGTCTTCAATCTGCAGCGCCGCTTCCAGCAACAGTTGGTTGTTACGGCTATTTTGTGCGCCCAGCGCTGCGGGAATGTCTGCCAGCTCACCCCGCACGCCGCCTACCGGCAGCACGCGATCCGGCACCCAGCCGCTCTCGGCACGCATGCCCGAGCAGTCGCCGGCAAACAGGCTGCGGCTGACTTCGGCTTGGCCGCGCCCCAGCGCGCAGATCACGCCGAGCGCATTCAGATAGGCCGTCATCGGCCCACCCCAAGCGGCGTGATGCGATAGCTCAACGGCTGCCCATTCATGTTCACACTGAACACCTCGGAAGACTGATACACGATTTGCCAGTGCCCCGGCAGCGTACGCGTCAGGTCCCTCGCCTGGGCGCTCGGGTACAGCGCAGGCACGTCATCGGCCGACGTCAGGGCAAACAGCAGCGCAGCGAACAGCTCCCGCGCCTGAGGGTTGGGCGGCAGCAAACCATCGGCCTGCCACTGGCCATCGACCAGTTTTTGGCGGGCCTGGGGAATGCCCAGCGGGTCCATCATCGACCAGCGAATCGCGCTGCCTTCACGCTGGATGACCAGCAACCAGTCCTGGGTCTGGCCGCCCGTGCGGCGCTGTACATGCAGTTGCATCGGCAAGCTCAACGCCGGATTTTTCGCCGGCAGCGGCGGCTGGCTGGCGCAGGCGCTCAGCAGCAACAGGCAGCCGATCAGCAACAGGCGGATCATAGGGTGGCACTCGCCAGAGGTTTACGCGCTACGCAGTTGACCAGCGTTTCCTCACGTTGGCCCACCGGCGGCGGATTGCGCAGGCCCCAGCGTTCGAGCAGGCCGAAATCGCTGGCACGGCTCCACCACAGATAGGGGTATGAGACGTTCTGCGGGCCAAATTCAAAGCCCTGTTCGCGGAGCATCTGCAGGTACTCTTCGGCGCTCTTCTGCACGTGCATCGGGTGACGGAACAGCCAGCGGATCACCCAGGTATCGATGTAGGCTTCGGTCGACTCGGCAAACAGCAAGTAACCACCGGGCTTGAGCACTCGGTAGAACTCTTTGAGTGCGCGATGCTGTTCGACCAGATGATGAAAGGTCTGGTGGCAGAACAGGATGTCGACGCTTTCGTCCGGCACCTGCAGGGTCGCGCAGTCGCTGCCGATCAACTCCACCGCCAGGCCTTGGCGGGCGGCTTCGGCCTGGCTCAGCGCCAGGCTGTGAGGGTCGGCATCCAGGCCGATCAGGCGCTCGGGCGCAAAGACCTGCTGCAAATAGCGAAACGACTTGCCCTGGCCGCAACCGGCGTCCAGCAATACCGGCGCCACCGGCAACGGTTCGCTGAACAAGCTGCGCAGGTCATTGATCGCCACGCGCAACACATGGTGTTGCCAGGTGTGGCTGCGCAGGAACCAGAAACCGAACCGGGTTTCTTCGACGTAGTTCTTACTCAGGTACTGGGTAGTCATACCGTTTCACTCGCACAAATTTCCGACAACATCCGCAGGCGCCGCTTGGGTTCGCTGACAAACGGGTTACGTTCATCCCAGGCATAACCGGCGAGGATCGAGCTGATCATCCGACGGATCTCCGGTGAGCTGCCCGGGTGAAAGATCACGTCCTGGAACGTTCCGGCATACCAGCCTTCGACGTAGCAACGGAAGGTATCGACACCGCGCTTGAGCGGCTCGGCAAACTCGGTTTGCCAGTCGACGGTTTCGCCCTTCAATTGGCGATGCAGCACATCCGCCGCCATGCTCGCCGAACGCATGGCAATGGTCACGCCGGAGGAGAATACCGGGTCGAGGAACTCCGCCGCATTGCCCAACAGCGCAAAGCCCGGCCCGTGCAGGGTTGTGACGTTGGCCGAGTAACCGCCGATGGTCCGTGCCGGCGTGTCCCAGACGGCGTTTTGCAGTACGCCGCGCAGGCTCGGGGTTTCATCGATGAAGCCCCGCAGGCACGCGTCGAGATCGCTGTCGCGGCCGTCAAAGTGTTGTTTGGCCGCCACTACGCCCACTGAACAACGCCCGTTGCTGAAGGGGATGGTCCAGAACCAGATATCGCGCTTCGTCGGGTGGGTGGTCACGAGGATTTTGCTGCGGTCGAAACCTGGGTGCGTGATGCGGTCCTCGACGTGAGTGAATACCGCCTGGCGCAAGGGAAAGTTCGAAGGGGCTTCCAGTTCCAGCAGGCGCGGCAACACGCGGCCATAACCACTGGCATCCAGCACGAATCTGGCCTTGATGTGGTACTCGCTGCCGTTCTCCCGGCGGATATGCAGGTAGCGGCACTCGCCACTCAAGTCCACACCCGCGACGGTTTCGCCGTAGCGAATGTCCACGCCTTGCAGTGCCGCCTGATCGGCCAGCAACTTGTCGAACTCGCCGCGCTGCACCTGGAAGGTGGTCGGCTTGCCGTCGCTGAAGGTGTCGCCGAAATCAAACGCGCTGTAGCGCTCGCCCCAGGCGAACGCCGCACCGGTTTTCACCTGGAAGCCCGCTGCTTGCACGGCGTCGAGCATGCCGGCTTCTTCGATAAAGTCGATGCAGTGGGACAGCAGGCTTTCGCCAATCGAGAACCGTGGGAAATGCTGGCGCTCGATGATCAATACGTCATGCCCGTTGCGCTTTAACAGCGCGGCGGCGATAGCCCCGGATGGTCCGGCGCCGATCACGACCACCTGGCGACGTTCCATTTCAACTATTGGCACGAGGGCTCCTTGCCACTTTGGCGATAACGGTATTCATAAGGCATGTTTGTGTTGCCCGGCCCAGGGCGCCAGCATAAAGCTGAACGCCAGGCCCAGGCTGACCGACAGGCCGAAATTGCTCACGGCCGGTGTACTGGACACCGCCAGCAGGCCGAACGACAACCACGTCGTCAGCGCGGCCAGCAGCGTCCCCAGAAGACTCACGGCCGCGCCGCCGATCTGCTCGCGCATCAGGATGGCGTAGTCGACGCTGATGGCCGTGACCAGCAGCAGGCCGAACAGGCTGAACAGGGTCAGCGGCTGGCCCAGCCAACCGAGGCTGGCCAGGCTGCACAGGGCCGCCAGCAACGGCAGGGCGACAATGCGCAAGGCACCGCCGAAACCGAACGGCAGGATCAGCAGCAACACGATCAGCACGCAGGACATCAGTTTCAATTCGGCGGCGCTGACCTGCGTGTCGGCGAACACCCGGTTCAGGTCGCCCAAGCGATCGACCAACTGCACGCCAGGCAAGTCCTGTGCTTGTACGCGCAGCAACGCCGGGTTGTTCAAGCCTTGCAGGCTGACCATCGCCGCGACGCCACCGTCCACCGGGCCCAGCCACAGGGTGCGCCAGGGTTCCGCCAGCGGGCCTTTGAGCGCCGCATCGATGTCTTCGGTAGGCAACGCCTGCAACTGCGTGACTTCGGCCTGCAGGGCGCTCGCCGGGATGCCGAGGTCCAGCAGCGGTTGCCAATGCTGCGCCAGGTTGTTCAGCCCCTCGCGCAGTTTTTGCTGTTCGGCGGGCAGATTGACCAGTTGGTTGAGCGCCAGGTAGCCCTGAAGCTTATTCATGTTTACCAGTTGATCCAGGCGCTGGCCCAATGCGGCCTGGCGCTCCAGCAACTGCTGCTGGTTCTCTGCCCGCACCAGGAAGAACTGGCTGGTTGGCTGAAAACCGGTGATGCGCGCCACGGCCTGGGCTTCCTGCAGCAATTGCGGCGGTGCGCCGATCCACTGGCGGATATCGTTCTTGCTGCTCAGGTGCCACAGGCCGCCGGCGCAAAACAGCAACAGCAGTACCAGCAACACCGGGCTCGGTACGCGTTTGAGCAGCGCTGTACGCGCTTGCCACAACACCTCGGCAATACGCAGCGGCCACTGCGCGGGGCGCAGTTCCACGTTCTTGAGCAGCGCCGGCAGCAGGCACACGGCCGACAGATACGCCCCCACCAGCCCGGCGGCGGAAAACACGGCGATTTGTGTCAAGGCGGGAAAGGGCGTCCAGGCCAGCGCCAGGTAACCGATGCAACTGGTGGCCAGGCTCAGGCTCAGCCCGGGCAGGGTGATGCGTAACGCCGGCCAACTGCGCCACGGGCGCATGCTCCAGCTTTTCGACAGGTAGTGCAGCGGGTAATCCACGGCCACGCCGATCAGGCTGGAGCCGAGCACCAGGGTTATCACATGTATGTGGCCGAACAGCGCGACACAGGCCACCGCGCCAAACAGCATGCCTGCCAGCACCGGGACAAACGCCAGCAGTACGCGCCAGCGGCGGAATGCCAACAACAGCAACAACAGGATGCCCAAGGTGGCGCCGCCGCCGACCCAGGTGATCTCCCGTGTGGCTTGCTGCTGCCCATTGGCCGCGTAAAGCAGACCGCTGGCGGCGAGCAGTTGTGCGCCGTGTTCGCCTGCCTGTAGGCGGCTGGCCTTGAGCAGATCCGCCACTTGCAGCGGTAGTTTCATATCGAAGGCATTGCCGGTGGTGCGCGCACGCAGCAACACCCAGCTTTTGCCGTCGGCATCGGCGATCAGCGCGCCGCTGCCGATATCCAGTTGCACCGAGCCATGTTGCGGCTGGCTGCTCTGGATGCGCCCGGTCAGGCCCAGCCAATCGTCTTGGCTCGGCACCAGGCTGAACCCGCTGAAGGGGTCGAACAAGGTCTGCACGCGCTGCTGGATAAACGCGTCGGGATGGTCGATCAGTTGCTCGCGATCCTTGGCCGAGAGCATCGCCAGCCGCCCGCGCAGCAGCTGTTCGCGCAGTGCCGGCAAGTCGGCTTGCAGGTTCCATTGCACCTTTTCAAACAAGCCGCTGGCCTGCCAGCGTTCGCCCAGTTGCTGCGCTACGCTCACCGCTTGCTGGCGGTCGGTATGCCCCACCAGCACCAGCATCTCGCGGTTCAACGGTTCCTGCATGCGCTGCTCGGCTTGCAGTTCCAGGGCATCCGGCGTGTTGCCCGGCACCAGTTCCATCAGGTTGGCCGACAGCGGCGCACCGTGGCGCCACTGCCAGCCGGCCACGGCCAGCACGGCCACCAGCAGGATCAGGAACAGGCGCGGCAGCAGGCGCTCACTGGGCAAAGTCGTGTTGCTCCGCGTCAGTCAGGGGCAGGCTTGCAGTGCTGTCCTGCATGCGCAGCACGGTGCTGTCACCCTGGGTTTCGAGCAACTGGATGGTCTGCACCAGCTCGCCGCCGTCAATGTTGATCTGGGTGAACACTTGCTTGAGCAACAACGAGCGTGGAACCAGCGTCAGCTTCCACTGCTTGGCTTCGCCTTGCAGTTGCAGTTCAAAGTCGCGCTGCAAGCCGCTGCTGTCGCCCTGGAGCACCGCAAGGAACAACCGGTTCTGCTCGGCCCCGGCGCTCTTGTTCGGCAGCAGTTGCCAGCCACCGGCGTCACGGCGGGCAATGCCTTGGGCGCTGATGCGGTAGTCCTGTTGCAACGGGGTTTTGAGCAGCCACAGCAGGCCGTGGTCTTTGGCCAGCACGAAGGTGCCTTTGCTGATCAGCGGCTGGGGCAGGGCGCGCAGGTGTTTTTCCTGGGTGAAGCTGCCGTGGATCACCGATGGTTTTGCCAACTGCTCGCTTAGCTGCTGCAGGTCAAAAGCATGAGCACTCAGGCTTAGCAGCAACCCAACCCCTGTAGGAGCGAGCTTGCTCGCGAAAAACCTGAGGGCGCGGCGCAGTGTCAGGCAGCCCGTATTCACGTTGACGATTTTCGCCGGCAAGCCGGCTCCTACAGGGGATCTCATTGCAGGGCCCTCTCGATGGCGTCTGTGAAGACTTTGGGCGAGGCCAGCTGCATCTCGCGGCTGGCGATTTCCACGGCCACTTGCACGGTGCTGGCGCGGGTCATGCGCTCGCCGCTGGCCAGGTCGGTAATCAGGTAGTTGACCTTCAAGCGGTTCTCCCATTCCACCAGGCTGGCGCGCACATTGAGGGTCTGGCCAAAGGTGGCGCCGCGCACGTAGCGCAGTTGCATATCGATCACCGGCCAGGCGTAGCCCGATGCCTGCATCTGGGTGTAGTTGTGCCCGAGCTTGTCCAGCAGCGCACAACGCGCCACTTCCAGGTACTTCACGTAATGCCCGTGCCAGACCACGTGCATGGTGTCGATGTCGAAAAACGGTACGAGGATTTCAGTGTCGCAATGCAACACGCCCTGGCTACGCATGCAGCCTCCAGTGTTGCTCGGCGATACGTTTGAGGCACAGGCGCAACTCGCCTTCCAGCGCTCGATCCTCGATGACCGGCGGGAAGTCTTTGCCCAGTTCCTCGTGCATGGCGGCCAGGGCCGGCGGCAGCGGCCGTGCCTCCTCGGCCTGGGCGCGCAGCCATACGCCCTGGTTGGCGGCGAGCAAGGTCGCGGCAGCGACTTGTTCGGTCAGCTCCAGCACGCGGATCGCGTCGCGGGCGGCGATGGTACCCATGCTCACTTTGTCCTGGTTATGGCACTCGGTGGAGCGCGAGAACACGCTGGCCGGCATGGTGTTTTTCAGCGCTTCGGCGGTCCAGGCGCTGGTGCCGATCTGCACGGCCTTGAAGCCGTGGTTGAGCATGGCGCGGTCGGCCGGCGCGCCGGACAGGTTGCTCGGCAGGCCATGGTTGTAGCGCACGTCCACCAGCAGTGCGAGCTGGCGGTCGAGCAGGTCGGCGACATTGGCCACCAGGGTCTTGAGGCTGTCCATGGCAAAGGCGATATGCCCGCCGTAGAAGTGCCCACCGTGCAGTACACGTTCTTCTTGCGCGTCGATGATCGGGTTGTCGTTGGCGCTGTTCAGCTCGGTCTCGATAAACGCGCGCAGCCAGCTCAGGCTGTCGGCCAGTACGCCGAGTACGTGGGGTGCACAACGCAGCGAATAGCGGTCTTGCAGGCGGTGCAGCGGCGCGGTCGGCGCATCGATTGCCAGATCCTTGCGCAGCCAGGCGGCCACTTGCATCTGCCCCGGGTGCGGTTTAGCGGCGAACAGGCGCTCGTCGAAGTGCTCCGGGTTGCCTTGCAGCGCCACCACGTTCAGCGCGGTAATGCGTGTGGCCAATTGCAGCAGGTAGTCGGCGCGGGCGAAGGCCAGGCAGGCCAGGCCGGTCATTACGGCGGTGCCGTTCATCAGCGCCAGGGCTTCCTTGGGGCGCAATACCAGCGGGTTCCAACCCAGTTCGCGGTGTACGTCGGCAGCCTGGCGGCGCTCGCCAAGGAACATCACCTCACGTTCGCCGGACAAGGTCGCCGCCACATAAGACAGCGGGGTCAGATCGCCGCTGGCACCCACCGAGCCTTCCTCCGGGATCAGCGGCAGTACGTCGTGTTCGAGAAAGGCCTGCAGGCGCTCCAGCAGTTCGACGCGCACGCCGGACACCCCATGGCACAGCGACTGCAACCGCGCAGCCAATACTGCGCGGGTGGCCTGGGCGTCGAGCAGCTTGCCCAGCCCGCAGCCATGAAAGGTATACAGGTGACGGGGCAGCGCCTCGACATGTTGCAGCGGCACCGCCACCACGCACGAGTCGCCGTAGCCGGTGGTCACGCCGTAGATCACGCCTTCCTTGTCCAGCAGCGAGTCGAGGAACTGCGCGCCCTTGGCGATACGCTGGCGATACGCGGCGTCGTTCTGCAACTGCGTGGGCGCCTGGCGGTTGGCCAGGGCTCGCACGTCTTCAATGCGCAGAGCGCGTTCGCCAAAGGTTACCGGCTCAAGATGCGTCGTCATCGGTCTTCCAGAAAGGGTAAAAGTTGAACCATTGTCGGGGCGCTTGCAGGCAGAACTCGCCCAGGCGTGCGGCGTAGCGCGCAGTCCACTGGGCAATCACCTGCTCGCGGGTGCTGCGCTTCCATTCGATCAATTGGGTGAAGGGCTCGATGGTCAGGCGATAGCGGCCGTCGTGCTTGAGGCACATCAGCAGGTTGACCGGGCATTTGAGCAGGCCGGCCAACAACCACGGACCTTGGGGGAAGGCGGCATCCTGGCCGAGGAAATCCACCCGCACCTTGCGCCCACCGTGCAGCGGCACGCGGTCGCCGGCAATCGCCAGCCACTCGCCCTCGTCCAGGCGCTGGCTGAGCAACAGCATGGTGGCCGGGTCCAGTTCGCTGACCTGGATCAGACGCAAATGGGTCGCCCCGGCTTCACCCAGCAGGCGGTTGAAACGCTCGGCATGCTTGGTGTGCACCAGCACGTTCATGGTGACTTGCTCGCCGATCTCCGCCAGGGCGCGGCACACTTCAAGGTTGCCCAAGTGTGCGCCCACCAGCATCTGCCCGCGCTCGCCGCGCAGTTGCCCACGCAATTGTGCCGGGTCGTCGATTTCGATCTGTTCGATGCGCAGCTTGCCGTTCCACACATCGAGCTTGTCGAGCAAGGCGTCGGCGAAGGCCATGAACTGACCGAACACGCTTTTATGGGTGGGTTGCAATTCGTTGCGGCCGCTCCAGTACGCCAGGCGCTGCTGGTACTCCCAGGCACTCTGGCGGGCCGTGCGGCCGAAGAGGAAGAAGTACAACACGATGCCGTACAGCAGGGGGCTCAACAGGCGACGGCCCAGGACCCTGGCGGCGACAGCGGTGAGTTTCATCAACCAGAAACTGCCGCGCTCCTCGCGGTCGGCCCAATGTTTGTGGCTGTCGTTCATGCCTGCCACCGCCGCCACAGGATGATCGGTGCCCGTACCAACATGCCGAAGAACAGCCGGGTATGCATGGCCGAGATACGCACGTTGTCGCGGAACAGGCGGAAGTGCGACAGGCCGTCGGCGGGGTAATGCACCTGGGTCGGCAGCCAGCGCATCGGCTGGTTGCGCCAGGCCAGGCGCACCAGGATGTCCGAGTCGAAATCCATGCGCGTGCCGATGTAGGCCGAGTCCATCAGGGCCAATGTGGGTGCCAGCGGGTACACGCGAAAGCCACACATCGAGTCGCGAATCTGCAGCGACAGGGTGTTGATCCACACCCAGACGTGAGTCAGGTAGCGTGCGTACAGGCGGCCCTTGGGCACGCTTTCATCGTATTCGGGATAGCCACAGATCACGGCCGTTGGGTGGGCGCGCGACGCGTCAAGGAAGGCCTCGACTTCACGCAGGTCGTGCTGGCCGTCGGCATCCACCTGCAGGGCGTGGCTGAAGCCCAGGCGTGCAGCCTCGCGAAAACCGGCCATGACCGCGCCGCCTTTGCCCTGGTTGCTCGGCAAGGTCAGCAGGGTGACCGACTCCAGCGTCGCCAGTTGCGCCAATACGGCCGCGCAGGCCGGGCTGCTGCCGTCATCCACCAACAGGCACGCCAGGCCACTGTCCAGCAGGCTGTGGACCACGGCCGGCACGGCGGCTTCATGGTTGTAGACCGGGATCAGGGCGCACGGCTTATGCATGGGCGGTGACCAGCTGGATGCGCCCGCTGGAGCAAGCGGCAACGCCGTTGCGGTAGGCGAAATACAGTTTGCCGCGTTCCGGGTCGAAGCGCAGGTGCAGCTCGATCTGGTCACCGGGGCGCACCAGTTGCTGGAACTTGAGCACTTCCATGCCGGCGAACGTCGTGGGCAGGTCCATCAGCTGTTGGCCCAGGTTGAACGCCCATTCCACCTGCACCACGCCCGGCAGTACCGGCGTCGCGGGGAAGTGGCCGCTGAAATAGGCCAGGTCCGGTGGGACGCTCAGTTGCAGGGTCCATTCGCCATCGGTTTCGACTTGCTCCAACACGTGCGGCGCTTTTGGCCGTGGGGCGAGCAACAGGGCCGTGACATCGGCCTGGGGCAGCTTGCCCTGGGCGTTCAGCGGCAACTGGCGCAGCAAGCGCCAACGGCGGGGCAGGGCCAGCGCCTCGCAATGTTGGCTCAGGTGCTGGCGCAGGGTTTGGGTCAGCGTGCGACGTCCCTGGTTGCGCAGGGCGTGCAGGCCGTCGGCACTGAGCACCACCAGCGCGCCGAGGGATGCGCGGTTTTCCTGCACCACGCCCAGGCGGGTTTCGGCAACCCACGGGTGGGTCATCAGTGCCTGTTCCAGCATGGGCAGGGAGATGCGTTTTTCTTCCAGCTTGACGATGCGGTCCAGGCGGCCGAGCAATTCAAAGCGGCCATCGGCGTGGATCCGCGCCGCGTCGGCGGTCTGTTCGATATGACCGGCCGGCAGATAGGGCGAAGCAATGCGCAGGGCGCCCTCGGCATCCTGGCTCAGTTGCACATCGGCAAAGGGTTCCCACGGCTGTGCGCCTTGGCGCCAGGCGATGCCACCGGTTTCCGAACTGCCGAGGATTTCCGTCGGCCATTGCTGCAGGCGATCGTAAAGCTCGCCGGCCGCCTCGATGGGCAAGGCGCCGCCGGACGAAAACACCCGTGATACCTGGCGCAACGCGGGCCAGTCGAGGTTGTCGCCCATGCGCTTGAGCAGCGCCGGGCTGGCCACCCAGGCAAATTGCGGGTGTTCGCGGCTGGCGCGCTGCAGGTCTTCGGGAAAGGCCAGTTGCTGGCGCACGAAGCGGCGCCCGGCATACAGCGGCCATAGCACACGGAACAGCAGGCCGTAGATGTGTTGGGTGGCGACACTGCCGATGATGCAGGCGTCTTTGAGGTCCGCGCCCCATAGGGCTTCCAGAGCCTCGACTTCGTTGGCCAACTGACGCAGGGTTTTGTCGATACGCTTGGGCTCACCGCTGGAGCCGGAGGTGCACAGGCTCAGTCGGCAGGTATCCAGGTCGAGCGCGGCGGGGCTCAATGGGGCCTGGTACAACGCATCCAGATCAGTCGGCTCAACCAGCCAGGCATCCACTGAGTCGTCCCAGCGTTGGCGGGTCTGGGGTTGCAGGTCGGCAGGCAGCAGCACACTGACCCCGGCACGCCAGGCGCCCAGCAGGGCAATCGCCAGTAAGCCTGCGTCTTCCAGATGTACAGCCAGACGCTGGATGCCACGCGCTTGCAGGCCCGCCGCGAGGCTCAGGGCGTGTGCCCACAGCTGGGCATGATTCATCAGCGGCTCGCTGGTCACCCAGCGCTGTTCCAGCGGCTCAAGCAGCAAGTGCTCAAGTTTCAAACCTTTCATACGCGGCCTCGAACCCTTTGTCGTACCAGCCATTCCACGGCAAACAACAGCCCCATCAGCCCGTAGGCGATCAAGCCGTTGTACAACGTCCACCAGCTCAGCGGCGCCCACAGCGTGAGGGCGGCGGCCAGCAGGCCATTACACAGAAAAAACACGCTCCAGACCACGGTGACCTGGCGCGTATAGACCACCGCTTTGGGCGGCAACTGCGGCTCGGTCATGCGCGCCAGGCGCTCGACCACCGGCGGGCCATACTTCAGGCTCAGGCCGAACAGCGCCAGCATGAATGCGCTGACCAGGCTAGGGTACCAGCGCAGCCACTGCGGGTTGTCGAACCAGGCCAGCAACAGGCAGAACACAATCACCGTCACGGCCATCCAGCGACTGCCGGGGCGCCGAGCCGCAGTGAGTGCACGCAACAGCCACAGGCTACCCAGCAACAGGCCGAACTGCCATGGCGCAAAGTGCTCGGTGCCGTAATACACCGCAAAGGGGTACAGCAGCCCTGCCAGCAACAGGCCAAGGCCGATCAACCGGCTCATGCGGCAGGCGTGACCAGACGGTACACCGCCTCTACCACGTCGTTCACGGTACGCACCGCCTTGAACTCTTCGGCGGCGATCTTCTTGCCGGTCTGGCGTTTGATATGGTCGATCAGGTCCACGGCATCGATGCTGTCGATTTCCAGGTCCTGATACAGGTTGGCCTCGAGGGTGATGCGTTCCGCGGGCAGTTCAAACAGTTCCACCAAGGCATCGCGCAGGGTGTTGAAAATATCGTCACGAGTTTGCATGGTACGGTCTCAAGCTGCCTGTCTGGCTGTGACGAACGCCGCAAGGCTGGCCACGTTGGTGAAGTGATTGCGGGTGTCCTTGGCGTCGGCGTCGATCTTGATACCGTACTTTTTCTGGATCGCCAGGCCCAATTCCAGGGCGTCGACCGAGTCCAGGCCCAGGCCTTCGCCGAACAGGGTTTGTTCGCTGCCGATGTCGTCGGCGCTGATGTCTTCCAGGCCCAGGGCCTCGATGATCAACGTTTTTATGTCGTGCTCAAGGCGTTGTTGGTCGCTCATCTTCGGCGAGCTCCTTAATGAAATAGTGGTGCAGGTAATCGTTGAGCTTGCGTGAAGCCTGGGGCGCAGGCCCAAGAGCGGCAAACGCTTGTGGTTCTATATCGGCACCCACCCGCAAACTGAAGTGCACGCGGCATTTGGGGATGCGGTACCAGGGTTCGGCCTTGGTCAGGGTGGTCGGGCTGACCTTGATCACCACGGGGGTAATGATTGTCGCACCGCGCAGTGCAATGGCGGCGCCGCCGCGATGAAAGGCGGGTGTCGCGCCGGGTGGGGTGCGGGTGCCTTCGGGAAAGATGATCAGGGTCTGGCCTTCGCGCAGGGCAGCGGCAGCGGCATCGAGCATTTCGGCGCTGCCATCATTGCTGATATAGCCGGCTTCACGCACAGGCCCACGGGTGAAGGGGTTTTGCCACAGGCTCTGCTTGACTACGCAGTTGGCCTGGCGCACCAGGCCGATCAGGAACACCACGTCGATCAGCGACGGATGGTTGGCGATGATCATCTGGCCCGGGCGGCCGAGGTTTTCAGCACCTTCGACGCTGTAGGTCAGCACGCCGGCGCGTTGCATCAGGCGGATAAACAGCCAGAACAACCTGCTGATGGTCAGGCGCGCACGGCGCTGATGTGTGTCGGCGCTGCCCGGCAGACAACTGAGCAACGGAAATACCAGCAACCGCAGGCACAGCCCGCCGAGGCCGAACAGCGCGAAGCTGGCGGCGGTGGCGAACAGGCGCCAGTAGTACGCGTCCCGCGGTTTGCGGGTCAGGGCTTGCGTTGCCAGTTCCATACACGGTTCTTCCAGGCATGTTGGCAGGCGTCCTGTCCGTTCAGCAGGGTGCGCAGCAGGTTCAGGGCGTGGGGCCACGGTTGGGCGGTGCTGGGTTGGACAGTGCCGGTGGTGAGTTCCAGCTGCCACTCGTCGCCCGGCGTCAGCAACAGGCCCAGAGCGTAGGGGAAGGGTACGTCGTGGATCCAGCTGGCGTAGGCTTCGGGCGGCTGTTCTTCGGTGATCACCAGCAGCACGGCCGGCGCCCCTTCGTCGAGCAGTGCGGCGGCTTCCAGCAGGCCATGCTCCAGGCCATCGCCGGCGGCGGCGAGGGCGGTCATTTCGCTGGTTTCATTGCGCAGGATCGACCACAGGCCAATCACCGCGTTATGCACCGACAGGCTGAACTGGGTGGGCGACAACGGCTGGTCGTTGGCCAGGTCGCTGAGGATATCGAGGGTGCGCGGGGTTTCGCCGTGGCGGGAGATAAAGACCAAGGGCAGGTCCTGCAGGCCCTCGGCCAGCGGCCAACCCACGCTGAACGCCATGCGCGCCAAGCGGCTCAGGCGCCGGCGCTGCATGGCCGGGAGGAATGACACGTCGGGGGAGGCTTCGCTGGCAGGCAGCAACACCGGGGCCAGGCACCATGTGCGCCAGGCATCCGCGCTCTCGAGGCCAGGAGCCCATGCGCGCCATTGGGCGATGTTGAAGTTGATCACTGAGACGTTATCCCGCCCCTGCGGGCTTCCATGTGCGGCTGTTGGCCCCGAATACCGGGACAGGGAGCAACGGCCGAATGGCGCGCATTATCCCGGTGGCGTGGGGTTCTAGCAAATTTTGGTAAAAATTTGTGCACGTCGATTACAAATCAGTCGTGGAGATTTGCCGATTGTCCTTTACGCGGTGCTCGTTGGGGCGTCGGACGCGTCCCTTTCATTTGTATGCGAGGTCCTGGTATCGGCGTGTCATGCATGGCTGAACGGATGAACGAGGTAGCTAACAGGCGCTTTTGCCCTCTACACTCGGGACATTCATTGATACACGGAGGTTTTTCCATGCGGCGCGTGGTGTTCAATCAGAAAGGCGGTGTGGGCAAGTCCAGCATTGCCTGCAACCTGGCGGCGGTCAGCGCCAGCGAAGGCTATCGAACCCTGTTGGTGGACCTCGATGCACAAGCCAACTCAACCCAGTACCTCACCGGGCTGACCGGCGACGATATCCCCATGGGTATCGCCGATTTTTTCAAGCAAACCCTGTCTTCTGGGCCGTTCTCCAAGAAAAACCAGGTGGATATCTACGAAACCCCGTTCGACAACCTCCATGTGGTCACCGCCACCGCAGAATTGGCGGATTTGCAGCCCAAGCTTGAGGCCAAGCACAAGATCAACAAGCTGCGAAAACTGCTGGATGAGCTGGGTGAAGATTACGATCGGATCTACCTGGATACCCCGCCGGCCTTGAATTTTTATGCGGTTTCGGCGCTGATTGCTGCTGATCGTGTGTTGATCCCGTTCGATTGCGACAGCTTCTCGCGCCAGGCACTTTATGGCCTGCTGGCGGAAATCGAAGAGTTGAAGGAAGACCATAACGAAGGCCTTGAAGTGGAAGGCATTGTGGTCAACCAGTTCCAGGCCCGGGCGAGCCTGCCGCAGCAAATGCTCGACGAGTTGATCGCCGAAGGCTTGCCGGTGTTGCCGGTGTACCTGGCCAGTTCCGTGCGCATGCGCGAGTCGCACCAGGAGAGCAAGCCGCTGATCCACTTGGACCCACGACATAAGCTGACCCAGCAGTTTGTGGAGTTACATAACCTGCTGGAAAACGCGTGACCTGAGGCGCAACACAAAACTCATGTGGGAGGGGGCAGATCCCCTGGTTTATACGCCTGGACGGGCAATAACCTCACCGCCTTAAATCTCTAGGTAAAACGCGGTCAAATGTGGGAGGGGGCTTGCTCCCGATGGCGGTGGGTCAGCCAGCACAGGGGCTGCTGATAGCCCGCTATCGGGAGCAAGCCCCCTCCCACATTTGGTCTGCGTTGTTCTTGAGGTTGATCAGATGCCCTGGCTGTGCAGCCAATTCATCAACTGCGGCAATGGAAACGCCCCACTCTGACGCGCCACTTCACGGCCGTTCTTGAACAGGATCAAACTCGGGATCGAGCGAATCCCCAACTGCGCCGACAATTGCTGGTTGGCTTCGCTGTCCAGCTTGGCCAGCCGGCACTTTCCCTGCAGTTGCCCTGCCGCCTGTTCAAACACCGGTGCAAACGACTTGCACGGCCCGCACCAGTCGGCCCATACATCCACCAGTAACGGTAAATCCCCCTTGATCTGGCTGGCGTAGTCGCCTTGCTTCAGCTCGAAAGGCTTGTTCAACAAAACCGGTTGCTTGCAGCGCCCGCATTTGGGTGCATCACCCAGGCGTTCGCCGGGGATGCGGTTGAGGCCGTTGCAATGTGGGCAGGGAATGACGAGAGGTTCGGACATGGATGCGCTCCTTGGGTGTGGCCAGTGGAGTGTATTTGGAGCCAAGTCTGGGGGTTATCAAGGTTGGAAGAGGAGACTTATCCGCTCACAGTTTTGCCTGTGTCGATCTGAGTTCGGCTGCCTAGGCTGCTAAAGCCGGTTTTGTTCTGAGCCGTTGGTCTGTTTGTGGCTATAGCAAATTGCGATAGTCGCAATTCGAGCTTAGCCTTCATAGCAAGATGCGATAAGGATGTTGCATGCGAGTCATCAGTGAAAAAAGGATCTGGGAAGC
Organism: Pseudomonas sp. Q1; assembly: GCF_009935975.1. NCBI lineage: Bacteria > Pseudomonadati > Pseudomonadota > Gammaproteobacteria > Pseudomonadales > Pseudomonadaceae > Pseudomonas > Pseudomonas sp. Q1. Next base: position 394,388 of record NZ_QODI01000001.1, read on the forward strand.
CAAGGAAAAGTGGCCGCGCTCAGCGATGGCGTTGGATCAGTGGTATCGCGTAATCAAGCGCAACTCCCCCAAAGACTTTGCGTCGATGAAAACCATGTTCCCCGCCACTGACAAGGTCGGAGAGTTTCACGTGTTTGATATCGGGGGTAACAAGCTGAGGCTGATTGCTTGCGTGGCGTATCAGGTGCAGCGCGTTTACATCAAGCATCTGCTTGATCACCGCGATTATGAGAAAGATAAATGGAAGGAAAAAATCAGATGAGCGCACTCATGCGAGTAGCGGCTGAACACTGGCAGTTCGTTTCGCCGGTGCTGCGCAAACCAGAAAGCGAGGCGGACTATGATGCGCTGGTGTGCGGTTTGGACGAGTTATTGAGCCTGATCGGTGAGGTTGAAGACAGCCCTCTGATGAGCTTGGTGGACATTCTCAGCGACTGGATCGAAGCCTACGATCAAAAGCATCGCCCAATGCCCGTCGCCAGTGGCGTCGATGTTCTGCGATACATGATGCGCGAGCATAACCTTACCCAGAGCGACTTGCCGGGCGTCGGCGCCCAGTCCGTGGTTTCTGAGATACTGAGCGGAAAGCGCCAGCTCAACGTGCGGCAAATTCGTTGGCTGGCTGAGCGTTTTGGCGTTTCAGTGGAGACCTTTATCTAAGGGCTTCAAGACGAACAACTGATCTCCAGATGCTTACCCCAATCCGGTGGCCGCTGCGCGTATTGCTCCATTCCCGCTTGCGCCTCGAACGGCTTGGAAAGCACCTCATGCAGCCGCCGCACTTCGCTGTAATCCCCGGACTCGGCGGCGGCAATAGCGTTTTGCGCAAGGTAGTTGCGCAAGATGTACAGCGGGTTCACCGCGTGCATCCGCGCACGGCGCTGTTCTTCGCTGCCGTCGCCATCGCGTTCAACACGAGCCTTGTACAGCTCGGCCCAGGCGTCAAACCCGGCCAGGTCGACAAAATCATCGCGCAGACGTGCCACTGCCAGCGCCGCCGGCTCATCCCCCAGGCGGCGGAAGAACAGCGTGTAGTCCACGCCACTGTTCTGCATTAGCTTCAGCAGGCGTTCGACCAATTTCTGGTCATCATCTTCGGCGGTGGTCAGCCCCAGCCGGCGACGCATCAGGTCCAGGTAATGCGCCTGATACAGCGGCAGGTACAGGCCAAGGGCTTCTTTCAACGCGTCGACGCTGATAAACGGGGTGAGCGCCTGGGCCAATGCGCTGAGGTTCCACTGCCCGATCGGCACCTGGTTGCTGAATGAGTAACGCCCTTCATGATCGGAGTGGTTGCAGATGAAGTGCGCGTCGAAATCATCGAGAAACGCAAACGGCCCGAAGTCGAAGGTGATGCCCAGGATCGACATGTTGTCGGTGTTCATCACCCCATGGCAGAAGCCGTAAGCCTGCCATTTGGCGATCATCTCGGCGTTGCGCTCGACGATTTCGCGGAACATTGCCAGGTACGGTTCGGGCTGTTCCCGGCACTCGGGGTAATGCAGGTTCAGCACATGTTCGGCCAACTGCGCCTGCTGCTCGGGCTTCTGGGTGTAGTAGAAATACTCGAAATGCCCGAAGCGGATATGGCTGGGCGCCAGGCGCAGCACCATCGCGCCACGCTCCTGTTTTTCACGCCATACCGGTGTGCTGGAGCCGATCACGCATAAGGCGCGGCTGCTGGGGATGCCCAACGCATGCAGGGCTTCAGAGGCCAGGAACTCGCGGATCGATGAGCGCAACACGGCGCGCCCATCACCCATCCGTGAGTAAGGCGTCATGCCGGCTCCCTTGAGGTGCAGGTCCCAGTGCTCGCCCGCGTCGTTGTACACCTCGCCCAGTAACAGCCCACGGCCGTCACCCAGTTGCGGGGTATAGCCGCCGAACTGATGCCCGGAATAGACCATCGCCCGTGGTTGCGCCTCGGCCCACAGCTTGTGGCCGCCAAACAGCTCGGCGAACACCGGTGTGTCGGCCACGGCGGGGTCAAGGTCGAGCAGGGCCATGGCGGCGTCGCTGGCTACGACCAGGCGCGGTTCGTCGAGGGGTTCAGGCAGTACGTGGGTTGAGAACGCGTCGCCCAGGCGTGCGAAACGGTTGTCGAAGGTCAGTTCGTCGAGGGCTTTCACCGGCCATCTCCAGCAGAATGTCCGAGCATTCTGCTGGGGATAACGCCGTTAGTCGAGTTTGCTGGGCGGCGGTTCTTGCACACCGCCGTCGTTGGCGGGCTGGGTCGGCGGGTCGACTTCCACCAGTTTGTATTCCTGGCCGTGCAGGTTTTTCAAGTAAACCTCCATCTGGCGGAACGAAATGTTGATGTGCTCTTTCTTGAACTCGCGGTTGATAAAGCGGTTCACTTCGTCGATCACCGGGTTGCGGTCGCCCAGGTCACGCACGTGCATGCGCAGTTCGTGGTCGAGGGTGCTTTCGCCGAAGTTGAGGAAGTACACATGCGGCTCCGGCTCCTTGAGCACCCGCGGGTTTTCGCGGGCAGCCTTGAGCAGCAGCTCTTTCACGCGGTCCAGGTCGGAGCCGTAGTCCACGCCCAGTTTCAGGGTGACGCGGGTGATGGTGTCGGTCAGCGACCAGTTGATCAGTTGCCCGGTGATGAATGTCTTGTTCGGGACAATGATGTCTTTGCGGTCGAAGTCGGTAATGGTGGTGGCGCGGATGCGGATCTTGCTCACCGTGCCCGACAGGTTGCCGATGGTAATGGTGTCGCCAATGCGCACCGGGCGTTCGAACAGGATCATGATGCCGGAGATGAAGTTGGCGAAAATCTCCTGCATCCCGAACCCCAACCCCACCGACAGCGCCGCCACCAGCCATTGCAACTTGTCCCAGCTCACACCGAGGGTGGACAGGGTAGAGACGAAGCCGACGCCGGCAATCACATACGACAGCAAGGTGGTGGTGGCGTAGGCGCTGCCCTGGGCCAGGTCCAGCTTGGACAGCACCAAGACTTCCAGCAGGCCGGGCAGGTTGCGCGCCAGGGCGAAGGTGATGCCGACGATGATCGAAGCGCCGAGCAGGTCGCCGATGCTGATCGGCACCATGCTGATGTTGGCGCCGGTGCCGCTGGTGTATTCGTAGAGGGTCACGTTGTCCAGGTAGGAGAACACGGTGATCAGGTCTTTCCACACCCAGTACAGCGCCGCAATGAAGCCGCCCAGCAACGCCAGGCGGATTAGGCGCATGGATTGTTCGTTGACCTGCTCGATATCCAGGGTCGGTTCTTCGATCACGGCTTCGCCATCACCGGCCTCCTTGGCGGCCTGGCGCTTGGCCAGGGCCCGGGCATAGGCCAGGCGTCGTGCGGCAACGCCCAGGCCGCGTGCGAAAGTGGCCTCGATGACCAGCCAGAGCATCAGCAGGTACAGGGTGTTGATCAGACGGTCGCTGAGTTTGAGCGCGGTATAGTAGTAGCCGAAGCACACCGCAATAAACAGCGCGATGGGCAGGGCGGTAAACACCAGCCCTACGACTTTTCGGAACAGCGAGGCTTTTTCGTGGGTTGGGCTGTTCAGCAGCAGGCGACCGAGCAGCCAGGCCATCAATGCGTAACAGGTCAGTACCACGCCGATGCCCAGCACGTCGTCGGCCAGCGCCGCCGGTTGATGTTCGGCGATGGCCACCACGGCAACCAGCGCCAATACGACCAGCCCGAGTTTGCGTATCCAACCCTGGAGAAAGGCCACCTGAGGCCGCTCCCAGCGGAAATGCAGTTCAGCCACACCGCCCGGTGCGAGAATTCTGTAGGCGGTGTAGAACACCAGCCACGCTTGGGCAATCAGCAGCAGTGCGACGCCCAGGTTGGCGTTTTGCCCGCGAGCGTCGATCTGCAGGGCATAGCCGCACAACGCCAGGCCCAGGGAAACCGGCAATGCCAGCAGGATATTGATCAGGATCGCCTGCGGTGTGTGCCACTGGCTGTCGCGCTTGAAGTGGCCGATGTCCAGGTGGACCTTGTTCAGGCGCTGGTACAGGGCTTTGCGTCGCCACAGCAGGGCACCGATCAACAGCAGCAATGGCAGGAACAGCAGCGGGCGTTGAGTCAGGCCGTCATACAGTTCGCTGACGCTGGAGGCCCAGGGCAACGTGGTGATCTGCTTGCTCAGGTGATCCGGTACGGTTTCCAGCCATTCGGTATCCAGCGGCTTGTTGCTCGGGATCCAGAACATTTGCTCATCCAGGGTCGCGCGCAGGTTGCTGGCGGTGCTGAGCAGTTGTTTCTGGTTCAGTTGCAGGGTGATGGATTCATTGAGCAGCGCGCTCAGTTCCCGGCTCAGGCGCTCCAGCAGGTCGCTACGCGTGATCGCCAGTTCCAGCAGAGTACGGCGCAGTTGCGGGGTGACTTCATCCGGCGGCTGGTTGGCCAGCAGGTTATCGACATAGCTGCTGGGGGTGCTGATCAGCTCGCGTTGCTGGTTGACCTCGAACTGGTACAAGCGAATGTTGGCGATGTCGTCTGCCAGGTTGCGGTCGACGGTGAGGCGCGGCAACGCCTGCTTTTGCTTGTAGAGGATCTTGGACAGCAGCAGGCTGCCCTTGAGCACGTTGATTTGCTCGTCCAGGGCCGAGTCGCTCTGGGTCACGGTGTCCAGTTGTTGTTTGGTCTCCAGGTTCTTCTGGGTCAGGTCGTTGAGGCGGTCGGTGCTTTTGAGCAGGTAGTCGGAGAGCTTGAGGTTGGCTGCGCTCTCGGAGGCCAGCAGGCTGCTGCTGCCGGCTTTTTGCGCTTCGATGGACTGCTGGGTCACCGTCTGTTGGGACTGGGCCAGGCGCTTCTGGTTGATCAGGGTTTGCAGGTCCTGGATCTCTTGTTCCAGGCGGGCGGTCTTTTCGACCACCAGATCATGCTGGCTGTTGCCCAGGTCTTGCAGTTGGCTGTTGCCGGCCAGTTCCTGGCGGCGCAGCGGGATCAGCGCATTCAGGGAGGCGAGTTCGGCATTCAGCTGGTTGCGCTGGTCGCCGCTGAGGGTCTTGCCGTTGTCTTTACCAAGCTTGAGGGTCGCGTTGATCTGCTGGATACGCGTCTGGCTGTTGCTGATTTCGGTCTGGGCGCGTTCGGGGCGGGTTTGGGCGGCGATGGTCAGGCTGTTGGCGTCGGCCAGTTCCTTTTGCAGGTCGCCTTGCTGGGTGGAGCGTTGCACCAGCAGTTGCTCAAGCTGCGGCACCGGCAGGCTCGCGTAGCGCTGCGCCACCGGGATGATTTTGGTGGCCTTGAGCCGCACCAGTTCGCGCTGGTTTTCGCTGGTCTGGCGCGGAGCGTCTTCCAGTTGGCGCTTGAGGTCGATGAGGCGCTGCTCGTAATCCTGCTTGTTGCCCAAAAAAGTCAGGGTCTGTTGCAGGATGGTCTGCAGCGCCTTCATATCGGCATCGGGCAGCTTGCGGTCGGGCAGCTTGTCCAGGCTTTGCTGGATGGCGTCGGCGCTGGGCGGCTCGGCGGCATGGACGATGCCGACACACAGGGTCAGGCTCAGCAGGGCAGTGGCGAGATAAGTGCGCAAGGTTGGCATAGAGACCGGTCGAGCAAGGTGAAGAATCGGGGCATTGTGGCCCCGCAGTTTAGAGGAAGAGTCCGGGGCCCGGGCGACTTCCTTCGGGAAATCTGACGCCGACTTTACCAATCTTGTTCCCGTCCATGACAGCGACGGTCCAGATGGTGTTGTTCCATTCCACCTGGTCGCCGACGATAGGTGCGCCGCCGACTTTCTGGGTGATGAAGCTGCTCAGCGGCATGTCCGGGTCGATGCCTTCGAGCTTGAGGCCGTACAGGGCCGACACCGCGCCCAGCTGGGCGTCGCCTTCCAGGACGAAGTCGCCGAAGAAGCGCAGATCCAGCCCGCGTTGCGGCGCCTGGCTGAACAGTTTGCCCAGGGCCGGCAGGTTGTGTTCGTGACCGATCACGCAGAGCAGATCGTCGACTTCAAGCACCGTACTACCCGACGGATGGAGCAGTTGCTGGCCCCGGAACAGGGCGGCGATCCGCGTGCCCTCGGGCATTTTCAGTTCGCGCAGGGCGGCGCCGATGCACCACTTCTCCGCGCCCAGGCGGTAGACGAACAACTCCCACTCACTGGTGACGTGTACTTCCAGCGCTGCACGGGAGATCGGTGCCGGTTCCGGCGGTACGGTGACCTTGAGCAGTTTGGCCACCCACGGCAGGCTGGTGCCTTGCACCAGCAACGAGACCAGCACGATAAAGAACGCCAGGTTGAAGTACAGCTGCGCATGGGGCAGCCCGGCCATCAGCGGGAATACCGCGAGGATGATCGGCACCGCGCCGCGCAGGCCGACCCAGGCGATAAAGGCTTTTTCGCGACCGTGAAACGCCTTGAACGGTAACAGGCCGACGATGACGGACAGCGGTCGCGCAAACAGAATCATCCACAGCGCCAGGCCCAGAGCCGGCAGGGCAATCGGCAGCAAGTCATGGGGCGTGACCAGCAGGCCCAGCACCAGGAACATGCCGATCTGTGCCAGCCACGCCATGCCGTCGAGCATATGCAAAATGCCATGACGGCTGCGCACCGGCCGGTTACCGATGACCAGGCCGCACAGGTACACGGCGAGGAAGCCGCTGCCATGCAGGGCGTTGGTCAGGGCGAATACCACCAGGCCGCCGGCGATCACCAGGATCGGGTACAGGCCGGTGGCCAGGTTGATGCGGTTGACCATCTGCAGCATCAGCCAGCCGCCGCCCAGGCCGATGATGCCACCGATGCCGAACTCGCGGATCAGGTGCGTCAGCAGGCTCCAGTGCAGGCCGGTCTGGCCGCTGGCGAGCATGTCGATCAGGGTCACGGTGAGGAACACCGCCATCGGGTCGTTGCTGCCGGACTCGATTTCCAGGCTGGCGGTAACCCGTTCGTTCAGGCCCTTGCCGCCCAGCAGCGAAAACACCGCGGCGGCGTCCGTGGAGCCGACGATTGCGCCGATCAGCAAGCCCTGGATGAGATTCAGGTCAAATAGCCAGGCCGCCGCCATGCCCGTCAGGCCGGTGGTAATCAACACCCCCACCGTGGCCAGCGATAACGCTGGCCAGAGTGCCACGCGGAAACTCGCCACCCGCGTGCGCAAGCCGCCGTCGAGCAGGATCACGGCCAGGGCGAGGTTGCCCACCAGGTAGGCGGTCGGGTAGTTGTCGAAGATGATGCCGCCGCCATCCACGCCGGCGACCATGCCCACGGCCAGGATGATCACCAGGATCGGAATCCCTAGGCGGGACGAAAGGGAACTCACCAGAATGCTCGCACCCACCAGCAACGCGCCGATCAAGAACAGGCTGTTGATGGTCGTTGCATTCAAAGGCGGTACTCCAGGGCTGGGAAGACGGGCGCAAACTGACCATGCAGTCTGCGTGCCAGCGATTCTAACCTGTTGAATTGCTGCGCTGTCAAAAGCTTTTCGGCAGGCTCCGATACAAACAATTTCCCTGTAGTGAGCGGGCTTGCCCCGCGCTGGGTGGCAACGCCGCCCCAACAAAGATACCGCGGTATTTCAGAAGGACCGAGGTGCCTGGGTTCGGGGCGGCTGCGCCACCCAGCGCGGGGCAAGCCCGCTCACTACAGATGATGTGTTCTACATTCCACCATTTAACTCACTGGCATTAGGGCTTGCCCTCTCCCACATTTTCAAGCCAGTGGTGTCCAGTCAGAGGCGGAAACGGCTCACCATCCCGTTCAAATCCACTGCCAGGCGCGACAACTCACTGCTCGCCGTACTGGTTTGGCTGGCACCGGTTGCCGACTGCACCGACAGATCACGAATGTTCACCAGGTTACGGTCCACTTCACGCGCCACCTGTGCCTGTTCTTCCGCTGCGCTGGCGATCACCAGGTTGCGCTCGTTGATCTCGGTGATCGCGGTGTTGATAGTGTCCAGGGACATGCCTGCCCCTTTGGCAATGTTCAGCGTGGATTCTGCGCGTTCGGTGCTGTTACGCATCGAGTCCACCGCATGCCCGGTGCCGGTCTGAATGCTGCCGATCATCCGTTCGATCTCACTGGTCGATTGCTGAGTGCGGTGGGCCAGCGCCCGCACTTCATCGGCGACCACGGCGAAGCCACGACCGGCTTCACCGGCACGCGCCGCTTCAATCGCCGCGTTCAAGGCCAGCAGGTTGGTCTGGTCGGCCAGGCCGCGAATCACGTCCAGCACCTTGCCGATGTCACGCGATTCGTTGGCCAGCTCGCCAATCAGGGTGGCGGTGGCTTGCACGTCGCTGCTCATGCGTTCGATGGCACTGACGGTTTCCTGTACCAGATCACGTCCGTCGCCGGCCGACGTGGTGGCGTTGCGCGAGGCCTCCGAGGTGCTGACCGCATTACGTGCGACTTCTTCGACGGCGCTGGTCATCTCGTTGACGGCAGTGGCAGCCTGTTCGATTTCGTTGTTCTGCTGGGTCAGGCCGCGAGCGCTTTCGTCGGTGACGGCGTTCAGTTCTTCGGCGGCGGACGCCAGCTGGGTGGCGGAGCCGGCGATGCGTTGCAGAGTGTCGCGCAGCTTGTCCTGCATCTTGGCCATGGCGGCCAGCAGGCGGCCGGCTTCGTCGTTGCCGTCGACCTTGATCGGGCGGGTCAGGTTGCCTTCAGCCACTTCTTCGGCCGCTTCCAGAGCCTGGGAAATCGGCACGGTGATGCTGCGGGTCAGCAACCAGGCGAACAACAGCGTCAGCCCCGTGGCGATGATCAGCAGGCCCACTACCAGGTCAAAGGCCATGTCGTACTGGTTTTTGGCTTGCAGGTTGGCGGCATTGGCATCGTTGTTATTGATGTCCAGCAGGCGGGTCAACACGGCATTGACCTGCTCGGAGTTGTCCAACAATTGCGTGTTCAGCAGGTCGCGCAGGGCTTCGATCTGATTGGCGCGCGACAGGCTCTTCATGCGTTCTTCAATCTGGTGGTACTGGCCCAGCAGGCGTACGTACTCCTCGTAGGCATTGCGTTCTTCAGGGCTGCTGATCAGCTTTTCGTAGACGGCCTGGGCTGTGCGGATCTGCTGATTGCGCAGGTCGAAGGCATCCAGGGTCTTTTGCTGCACGTCCGGCTCGCGGTTAGTCAGCAGGCGGTACGACAGCACTCGCAGGCGCAGGGTCAGTTGGGTGAACTCGTCCAGGGCGCGGATGCTCGGCACGCTGCTCAGGGTGATGGCTTCGGTGGCTGCGCGGATCTTGCTCATCTGGTTCAAGGCGAACACGCCCAGACACAACATCAGTGCGCCAATAAACGCGAAGCCGAGGAAGGCCCTCGGAGCGATATTCATATTACGGAGAGACATGCGGGAATCCTGGGAAGAAGCGCGATCCATGCGGTCTTTAGACGGGTATATATCGGCTATCGGCCATGCGACTAAAGTCTTAAGGGCGTGCGCGCTTTTGTCGCATCGGACGAGGGGTTAAACCGATTCAGGAACCAGATGGGGGAATTGCAGTCACTAAGGCTCCGAAAGTGCGGCCCGGCCCTTAAAAAACGGGCTGCGCGCCGGGGATAAGCCTGGCATCCGAGGTGAATTTTCTTTATCGTCACCGCCCTTTTAAAAGCCCGAGAAATCAAAATGTTAGAAGCATCTCTCAGTCAATTGGAACAATTGGTCAGCGACCTTGTACAGCAGAACCAGGACCTGCTGGGCAGCAACGAGTCCCTCAAGGCGGAACTGGCCCGCGCCAAGGACGAAAACGACAGCCTGCAACTGAGCCTGATGGAACAGGAAGAAAAGCACGGCGCCACCGCCGCTCGCATCCAGGCGTTGGTTGAGCGTGTGAGCGCAGGGCCTGTCAGCGCATGAGTGAAGGGATAAAGGTCGTTTCGATTCTCGGAGAGGATTACTCGATCAAGGCTCCGGCCGGGGAAGACCAAACCCTGATGCACGCCGTGACCCTGCTCAAGGCCTCGTTGGCCACCACCAAGAAAAAGTACCCGACCCTGATCGGTGACAAATTATTGGTACTGGCCGCGCTGAACCTGTGCGCCGAGCAGATCGAAATGCAACAGCGTCACCAGCAGGAGCTCGACCGTTACCAAGAGCAAGTCAGCGCCACGGTCGAAGTGATTTCCAAGGCCATCCAGCCCTAGAACCAGTCATCCTGCATCCCCAGGCACGTATCGTCGCGTGCCTCCAGAATCGCCAGTTCATGATGGCAGCTCGGCACTTCCCAGGTCAGGAAGTACCGGGCAGCCTGGAGCTTGCCTTTATAGAAGGCGACGTCGGCCGCATTCCCCTTGGCCAGCCCTTCCTCGGCGCGTATCGCCTGTTCCAGCCAGCGCCAGCCAATCACCGTATGCCCGAACACTTTCAAATACAGCGCCGAGTTCGCCAGGCTGCTGTTGACCTTGCCTTGGGCCAGATCCGTCAGCAGGCCGATCGTCACGCTTTGCAAGCGGTTGACCAGGTGTTCCAGTGGCTCACGCAATGCGTTCAGTGACGGATAGGCCTCTGCCCGTGCGCCCGTCTCGGCGATCAATCGAATCAACTGCTTGAGACCCGCACCACCGTTCTGCGCCAATTTACGCCCGAGCAAGTCCAGGGACTGAATGCCATGGGTCCCTTCGTGGATCGGGTTCAGGCGGTTGTCGCGGTAATACTGCTCAACCGGATATTCACGGGTGTAGCCGTGGCCCCCGAGAATCTGGATCGCCAGTTCATTGGCCTTGAGGCAAAACTCCGACGGCCAGGATTTGACGATAGGCGTGAGCAAATCCAGCAGCTCGTGGGCTTGCTTGCGCTCGGCCTCGGTCTCCAGAGTGGTGGTGTCGTCAAATAGCCGTGCGGCGTAGAGGCCAAGGTCGAAGGCGCCTTCCACGTAGGACTTTTGGGTCAGCAACATGCGCTTGATGTCGGCGTGCTGGATGATCGAGACCGGTGCTGTCGTAGGATCTTTGCTATCGGGCAGGCGGCCCTGCGGGCGCTCACGCGCATATTCCAGTGAGTACAGGTAACCGGCATACCCGAGCATCACGGCGCCCATGCCGACACCGATGCGTGCCTCATTCATCATCTGAAACATGCAGCTCAGGCCCTGGTGCGGTTTGCCCACCAGATAACCGATACAGTTGCCGTTATCGCCGAAGTTGAGCGCAGTGGAAGTGGTGCCGCGCCAGCCCATTTTGTGAAACAGCCCGGCCAGCAGCACATCGTTGCGCGCGCCGAGGCTGCCATCGTCGTTGACCAGGAACTTGGGCACGATAAACAGCGAAATGCCTTTCACCCCGGGCGGCGCATCCGGCAGCTTGGCCAGCACCATGTGCACAATGTTTTCCGACAGCGGGTGGTCGCCGCCGGAGATGAAAATCTTATTGCCCTTGAGTCGATAAGTGCCGTCGGCGGCAGGTTCCGCGCGTGTGCGGATATCCGACAGCGACGAGCCGGCGTGGGGCTCGGTGAGGGCCATGGTGCCGAAGAAGCGGCCGTCGATCATCGGCTGCAGAAAGCGCTGTTTCTGTTCTTCGGTGCCGAAGCTTTCGATCAGGTTGGCGGCGCCCATAGTCAGGAACGGGTAGGACGTCGACGCCGCGTTGGCTGACTGAAAATGCGCGAAACAGGCTTGAGACAGCAGAGTGGGCAGTTGCATGCCGCCGGCCTCGAAGCTACGGGCGGCATTGAGGAAGCCGGCTTCGAGGAAGGCATCCACGGCGGGTTTCACTTCCGGAATCAGAATTGCCGCACCGTCTGCATAGCGCGGCTCGTTTTCATCGTTCTTGCGGTTATGGGGGGCAAAGTACTTTTCAGCGATGTTTCGCGCCGTGCCGATCGCGGAGTCGAATGTCTCGCGGTTGTGCTCTGCAAATCGCTCGCGCTGGGTCAGGCCCTCGGCATCGAGGACTTCGTACAGCTCGAAAGCCAGGTTGCGGGAACTGAGCAGCGACTCGGACATGGCGGGTTACCTTTGGAGGAATTGGCCTGAGTCTAAGTGCGCGAATGGAGGCTGGATAGCAAGATTGATTTGGGTGATGGAGGGGCAGAACAGCGGAAGCTGGAAGATGTTGGGATTTATAAGGGTTGCGCTCCTCAGGCTGAGGAGCGCGACCGTGGAGCAGTCAGATTGTCCAGATATCTACCGTGACATTACCATCAGATTTTTTAGTGTAAATCTTATCGACAATTCTTAAGAGATTGTTTTTCGTCAGAATGTGCTCGCCGATTCTTGCACTCCTGATGAACTCTTGGTTGGAAATTTCGCCGGTAATTACACTGGCTTTACGAGTTGCATCGCTAACTTTTGTGGTCATCACACTCTCTCCTTGATTAGTGTTCCCCAAAAGACTGCAAAATTCCCTTCAGGAGCCAAGACTCTAAGACGGATGAAACGAGTTGGATAGCTGTTAGAAATAACAGGTAGCGGCCATGGATCGCTCCCACGCGTGTGAGCGCGGGAACGATCAGAGGTGGTTAGCCGATAGTCATCAGGCTGGCGTTACCGCCTGCCGCCGCGGTGTTGACGCTCAATGCACGCTCGATCACCAGGCGCTCCAGCGCAATCGCCGTCTCACCCTGCGACAAACCCTGCACCCCGACAATCGCGCCGCCACGCTGGGCCACTTGCTGGCACACCGCACGCAGTTGGTCGGAGTCGCCGTGGTGCAGAACGGCGTCGAATACGACTTCGTCCTTGGTCCAGTCGGCCACGCGCTTGATCTTCGCCTGAATCTCCCTCGGCAGGCGTGGGAACAAGGCCTTGGCCAGGCCAGTTTCCGGCCATACCGCCGAACCGCCTACCGCCATTACCGCCGCCAGTTGAGTGAGCAGATCGCCTTCCACCTCCGCCAGCGACAGCACGTGCTCGCGAGGCAGGATGGCGTAGCTGTTGCGCTCGCCGGTCGGGCCGGCCAGTTGGCGGGTGATACCGCTTTGCGACTGCGCGGCGAATTGAGTGCATAGGGCGCTCAGTTCGCTGAACTTATTGCTGTCGGCCCAGGTTTTCAGGGCGGTCAGCGGTTGGCTCATGGCATCGCGCAGGCGCACGTCCGGTGCGGCCAGTGCATCGCCACGCACGAAGGATTGTTCGATCGCATCGGTCGGACGTGTCGACAGCAGGCGGTACAGGTACAGCGGGCCACCGGCTTTCGGGCCGGTGCCCGACAGGCCTTCGCCGCCGAACGGCTGCACGCCGACCACGGCGCCGACGATGTTGCGGTTGACGTAGACGTTACCGGCATTGACGTTGTCGATCACCTTGGCGATGGTCTCGTCGATACGGGTATGCACGCCCAGGGTCAGGCCGTAGCCCGAAGCGTTGATCTGGCCGATGAGCTGGTCGATTTCCTTGCGCTTGTAGCGCACCACGTGCAGCACCGGGCCGAAGATCTCGCGTTGCAGTTCGTCGAAGCTTTCCAGCTCGATCAGGGTCGGCATCACGAAGGTGCCGCGCTTGATCTCTTCGCCGTCGGCGATGGCCACTTGGTACACGTTGCGGCCTTTGTCGCGCATGGCCTGGATGTGTTTCTCGATGCCGGCCTTGGCTTCGGCGTCGATCACCGGGCCGATATCCACCGACAGGCGTTCCGGGTTGCCCAGACGGCATTCAGCCATGGCGCCTTTGAGCATTTCGATGACGCGGTCTGCCGAATCTTCCTGCAGGCACAGTACGCGCAGGGCCGAGCAACGTTGACCGGCACTGTCGAAGGCCGAGGACACCACGTCGATGACCACTTGTTCGGTCAAGGCTGAGGAATCGACGATCATCGCGTTCTGGCCACCGGTTTCGGCGATCAGCGGGATCGGGCGGCCCTGGGGGTCCAGGCGGCCGGCGACATTGCGTTGCAGCAGGCGCGCCACTTCGGTGGAACCGGTGAACATCACGCCTTTGACGCGATCATCACCCACCAGGCGGGCGCCCACGCTTTCGCCCTGACCGGGCAGCAGTTGCAGCACACCTTCCGGAATGCCGGCTTCCAGCAGGATGCGCACGGCTTGTGCGGCCACCAGCGGGGTTTGCTCGGCAGGCTTGGCCAGTACCGGGTTACCCGCCGCCAGTGCGGCGGCAACTTGGCCACTGAAGATGGCCAGCGGGAAGTTCCACGGGCTGATACACACCACCGGGCCCAATGGGCGGTGGGCGTCGTTGGTGAAATCGTTGCGTGCCTGCACCGCGTAATACCGCAGGAAATCCACGGCCTCGCGCACTTCGGCGATGGCGTTGGCGAAGGTCTTGCCGGCTTCGCGGGCCAGCAGCCCCATCAGCGGCTGGATCTCGCTTTCCATCAGGTCGGCGGCACGCTCCAGGATCGCGGCACGTTCGGCAGGCGGAGTGGCCTGCCAGATCGGACCGGCGTTGATCGCGCACTGGATGGCGTTATCGACGTCTGCAACGGTGGCTTCCTGGACCTGGCCGACGACGTCGCGCAGGTCGGCGGGGTTCAGCACCGGCGTTGTCGCTTGCTCGCTGGACGCGCAACCGAGCATCGGCGCGGCTTTCCAGTCGTTGTGGGCCGTGGCCAGCAGGGCGCAGGACAGCGACGCCAGGCGATGTTCGTTGGCCAAGTCGATACCGGCGGAGTTGGCGCGGTCGCTGCCATACAGGTCGCGTGGCAACGGAATACGCGGGTGCGGCAGGCCGAAACCGCCTTCCAGCGTGGCCATTTGCTCGATGCTGGCCACGGGGTCAGCCACCAGCTCCTGAATCGAGATCGACTGATCGGCGATGCGGTTGACGAAGGAGGTATTGGCGCCGTTTTCCAACAGGCGACGTACCAGGTAAGCCAGCAGCGTTTCGTGGGTGCCGACCGGTGCGTACACGCGGCACGGACGGTTCAGCTTGCCATCGGCAACCTTGCCCACAACCTGTTCGTACAGCGGCTCGCCCATGCCGTGCAGGCATTGGAACTCGTACTGGCCAGGGTAATAGTTCTGGCCGGCGATATGGTAGATGGCCGACAGTGTATGAGCGTTGTGCGTAGCGAACTGCGGGTAGATGACTTCCGGTACCGACAGCAGTTTGCGTGCGCAGGCAATGTAGGAAACGTCGGTGTACACCTTGCGGGTGTACACCGGGTAGCCTTCCAGGCCCTCGACCTGGGCGCGCTTGATCTCGCTGTCCCAGTACGCGCCTTTCACCAGGCGGATCATCAGGCGATGGCGGCTGCGGCGCGCCAGGTCGATAACGTAGTCAATCACATACGGGCAACGCTTCTGGTAGGCCTGGATCACAAAACCGATACCGTTCCAGCCGGTCAGTTGCGGCTCGAAACACAGGCGTTCCAGCAGGTCCAGGGACAGCTCGAGGCGGTCGGCTTCTTCGGCGTCGATATTCAGGCCTATATCGTATTGCTTGGCGAGCAGGGTCAGCGACAGCAGGCGCGGGTACAGCTCGTCCATCACACGCTCGTACTGAGCGCGGCTGTAACGCGGGTGCAGGGCCGAAAGCTTGATGGAGATGCCTGGCCCTTCATAAATCCCACGGCCGTGAGACGCCTTGCCGATGGAATGGATAGCTTGTTCGTACGAGGCCAAGTACTTCTGGGCGTCATGCTCGGTGAGTGCGGCTTCGCCGAGCATGTCGTAGGAGTAACGGAAGCCCTTGGCTTCGAACTTGCTCGCATTGGCCAGGGCTTCGGCGATGGTCTCGCCGGTGACGAACTGCTCGCCCATCAGGCGCATGGCCATGTCGACGCCCTTGCGGATCATCGGTTCGCCGCTCTTGCCGATGATGCGGCTCAGGGATGAAGTCAGGCCGGCTTCATTGTGGGTGGAGACCAGTTTGCCGGTCAGCAGCAGGCCCCAGGTGGCGGCGTTGACGAACAGCGACGGGCTGTTGCCCAGGTGCGGCTGCCAGTTGCCGGTGCTGATCTTGTCGCGGATCAGCGCGTCACGGGTGCCCTTGTCCGGGATGCGCAACAACGCTTCGGCCAGGCACATCAGGGCCACGCCTTCCTGGGACGACAGGGAAAATTCTTGCAGCAGGCCCTGAACAATACCGGCACGGCCGCCGGCACTCTTCTGATTGCGCAGTTTTTCGGCAATCGAGGCGGCCAGTTTGTTGGTGGCTTCGGCCATCGGCGCCGGCAGGCGTGCCTGCTCGATCAGCATGGGCACCACTTCCGGTTCCGGGCGGCGGTAAGCAGCGGTGATCGACGCACGCAGTACCGACTGCGGCAGGATACTTTCGGCGAACTCCAGGAAGCACTGGTGGGCGTGATCGGTCTGGATCTCGCCGGCCTCTTCAACGTCCTTGCTGCCCAAGCCATTGAGCTCGGTCAGGGTTGCACCACCCTCGAGTTTCTCCAGGTAATTGAAAATCGCCTGCTTGATCAGCCAGTGCGGCGTGCGATCAATGGAGGTCGCGGCAGCCTTCAGGCGTTCGCGGGTCGGGTCGTCGAGTTTGACCCCAAGGGTGGTCGTTGCCATCTTTTTATCCTCATGGGTGCCACTACCGAGTGGCATCTGCTGGCGCCAAGATTAGCTTTGCCCATGAGGAGGTGCAACCGGGTGCAACCCTTTTGTTCAGGAAATTTTTGAAGGTTCTTGAGAAAAAATCGGCCCTCAGCGGAATCCGCTTCTTCTTGGTGCGTTTTATTATAATGTCGGCTGTTTTTGCTCCGAAAGGGAGCAAAAACGCGGTGTTTGGCGTAATACATGTCTGGGTGCAACTTATTCTCGCGAAACTGGTTGCACCTTATTTGCTTTGTTGCATAGCATTCGCGACCAAGGTGCAACCACCTCCAAGGTTCGGTTCATCGGCTGGCGGCTTTCCTGGGGAAACGCCAGTCATAAATGCGCGGCACGCAGTTTCGTCTACCCGGTTAACACTGGGTAGCCGTCTGACAGACCGCCGCTACATAAAAACAAAGCCAGGGCGTCACTCTTATGAGCGTTAGCAATCCAACCCTGATCACGTTCGTGATCTACATCGCAGCAATGGTACTGATCGGCTTCATGGCCTATCGCTCCACCAACAACCTTTCCGATTACATCCTTGGCGGTCGCAGCCTCGGTAGCGTGGTGACGGCTCTGTCGGCCGGCGCTTCCGACATGAGCGGCTGGTTGTTGATGGGTTTGCCGGGCGCGATCTACATGTCGGGCCTCTCGGAAAGCTGGATCGCCATCGGCCTGATCGTCGGTGCTTACCTGAACTGGCTGTTCGTGGCCGGTCGCCTGCGCGTACAAACCGAACACAACGGCGATGCCCTGACCCTGCCGGACTATTTCTCCAGCCGTTTCGAAGATAAAAGCGGCTTGCTGCGGATCATCTCTGCGGTAGTGATCCTGGTGTTCTTCACCATCTATTGCGCGTCCGGCATTGTGGCCGGTGCCCGCCTGTTCGAAAGCACCTTTGGCATGTCCTACGAAACCGCCCTGTGGGCCGGCGCTGCAGCGACCATTGCCTACACCTTTGTCGGTGGTTTTCTGGCCGTCAGCTGGACTGACACCGTGCAAGCCACGCTGATGATTTTTGCGCTGATCCTCACGCCGATCATCGTGCTGCTGGCCACCGGTGGCGTCGACACCACCTTCCTGGCCATCGAAGCCAAGAATCCCGACAACTTCAATATGCTGAAGAACACTACCTTCATTGGCATCGTTTCGCTGATGGGTTGGGGCCTGGGCTACTTCGGCCAGCCGCATATCCTCGCGCGTTTCATGGCGGCCGATTCGGTGAAGTCGATCGCCAAGGCGCGTCGCATCTCCATGACCTGGATGATCCTGTGCCTGGGTGGCACCGTGGCGGTGGGCTTTTTCGGTATCGCTTACTTCTCGGCGCATCCGGAGGTGGCAGGTCCAGTGACCGAGAACCACGAACGTGTGTTCATCGAGTTGGCCAAGCTGCTGTTCAACCCATGGATTGCCGGTGTATTGCTGTCGGCCATCCTCGCGGCGGTGATGAGTACCCTGAGCTGCCAGTTGCTGGTGTGCTCCAGCGCCTTGACCGAAGACTTCTACAAGACCTTCCTGCGTAAAAATGCGTCCCAGCTGGAACTGGTCTGGGTCGGCCGTGCCATGGTGCTGCTGGTGGCCCTGATCGCCATCGCCATGGCCGCCAACCCGGACAACCGCGTGCTGGGCCTGGTGAGCTATGCCTGGGCCGGTTTCGGCGCAGCATTCGGGCCTGTGGTACTGATCTCGGTGATCTGGAAAGGCATGACCCGCAACGGCGCACTGGCCGGTATCCTGGTTGGTGCGATCACCGTCATCGTATGGAAACACTTCAGCCTGCTCGGCCTGTACGAAATCATCCCGGGCTTTATCTTCGCCAGCCTCGCGATCTACTTCGTGAGCAAGCTGGGCGCACCGACCGCAGGTATGGTCGAGCGTTTTAATGCTGCGGAAAAAGACTACAACCTCAACAAGTGATTCGTCAGGTGTTGAGCCTGCGCTGAATTGAAAAAGAGGCCCGCGTCCTACGGATGGCGGGCCTTTTTTTGCGCGTGATTTTCGCAGGGCCGAAGAAGATTCGGGCGTGTACATGTAGGGCGTTACTGATTTATCCAGGCTGTGCTCAGCGGGGTAGAACAGTGGTGCAGAATCATCCGCCTACTTCCCGCAGAGAAACACCGGATGTTCGCTCCTGCTAATCAAAGTGCTTTTACCCTCACCCTTGATGGGGAGCCCAGTGAGCTCAAGGTCTTGGAGTTCAAGGGGACCGAAGCCATCAGCCAGCCCTACCGTTTCAACCTTGAACTGGTCAGCGAGCAACCTGATCTCGACCTGGAAAGTCTGCTGCATCGCCAGGTGTATCTCGGGTTTGATGACCAGGGGCATGGCGTCCACGGCCTGGTTTACCGGGTGGCACAAGGTGACTCCGGGCGGCGTCTCACGCGTTATCAGGTCAGCCTGGTGCCGCAACTGGCGTACCTGAAACACAGCAGTCACCAGCGCATCTTCCAGCACCTGACAGTGCCGCAGATCGTTGCGCAAGTGCTGGAGGTGCAGGGCATCCAGAGTGACCGGTTCAAATTCCAACTCAGCGGTACCTACCCTGCGCGTGAGTACTGCGTGCAGTTTGGTGAGACCGACCTGGCATTCATCCAGCGGTTGTGCGCCGAGTTGGGCATTCACTATCACTTCCAGCATTCGCCCGCAGGGCACCTGCTGGTGTTCGGTGATGACCAGACGGTGTTTACCCAGGCCGAACAGTCCACCGCTTACATGCCCGGTTCCGGAATGGTGGCGGATACGCCGGTGGTCAGGCGCATGACCGTGCAATTGGAAACCCGCACTACTGCGGTCAGCCTGCGCGACTACGACTTCCGTAAACCACGCCTGACGTTGGAGAGTGAAGTGGCTGGCGAGCAGCTTCCTCGGCTGCTGGAGCAGGGTTTTCCCGGCCAATTTTCCGACCGTTCCCATGGCAAATGCCTGACGCAGCAGAGGCTGGAGCGGCATCGCAGCGACTACCGCGTCGCCCATGGCCAAGCTGATGAGCCGGCGTTGGTCAGTGGCCGTTTCCTCAAATTGAGCGGGCACCCTCGTGACGACTGGAACGACCTGTGGCTGGTGACGCGGGTCACGCACGAAGGCAGGCAGCCCCAGGTGCTTGAGGAAGCGGTGGTCGAGGTGGCAGGCGGGGATTTGCGCCAGGGGTATCGCAATGAATTCAGGGCGGCACCCTGGGACGTGATTTTCCGGCCGCCGCTGCCGGAGCAGCCACGCCCGAGTATTTCCGGGTATCAGCATGCGGTGGTCACCGGGCCTGACGACAGCGAAATCCATTGCGACGAGTATGGCCGGGTCAAAGTGCAAATGGCCTGGGATCGTACGGGAGAACACAACGACCACTCCAGCTGCTGGCTGAGGGTGGCCAGTGCCTGGGCGCATGATCGTTATGGCTCGGTGCTGATCCCGCGGGTCGGCATGGAGGTGCTGGTGGGCTTCGTCAATGGCGACCTGGATATGCCGGTGGTCATGGGTTGCCTGCCCAACGCGGCGACGCCGGTGCCCCTCGAACTGCCGGCGGACAAGACCCGCAGTATCTTGCGCAGCCATAGCAGCCCAGGCGGGGGTGGCTACAACGAACTGCGTATCGAAGACCGCAAGGGGGCCGAGGAGATCTACCTGCGCGCCCAGCGGGACTGGACTGAGCATGTGCTGCATGATCAGCAGGTGCAGGTGGATAACCTGCGCCGGATAACGGTGGGCGGCGAGTCGCACCATGAATTGCAGGGCGAAGAGCAGCGCATCACCCACGGTAACCGCCTGACTGAACTCAAGCAGGATGATCATCTGGTGGTCGGTGGTTCGCAGCAAATACAGGCTGGGCGGACCGTTCAGATCGGCGCCGGGCAGAGTGTCGTGATCGATGCCGGTGCCAGCGTGACGATTCAGGCGGGCGGCCAATCGATCACGGTTTCAGCGGGCGGCATATTCAGCAGTGTGCCGATCCAGCTTGGCGGGGCGCCGGTTCCCGCTGTTGCGCCGTTGCTACCGGGCATAAAGGCAACGCTGCTGGCGGTAATACCCGCTCCGTTGAGTCGCGCTCAAGTGGCCAGCCTGAAACGCAGCGCGCCGTTCTGCGAGGAGTGTGAGCGCTGCAAGCATGGCCAGTGTGAAATCCCTCGACACAGTGGCTGAGCCTAACCTGAAAGGAGTTTACCGCGATGAACAAGCTGCTGACCCCCAATGCCTGGATCACACAACACCCCCTGCAGGCTGATGAGCGGATCTTCGCCATCTTGAGTGGTACCAGCGATGCCAGACCCTTTGGCCACTGGCAAGCCATGGGCGGCGGGATGCTGCCCCAATCGATCTGGGCAGGCACCGCCTATGCCGAGTGGGATGAGGTCATGCCTCATGTCGGTATCGTCGAGCCGGGCAGTGCCTTTCTCGATTGGGTCGCAACCACTGACGCTATGGATTGGGGCTGGTTGGCGGTGTCGTCCAGCTCGCTCGACATCGTGATTGCCCATCTGCAAAGCCTGACCAAGGTCTATCTGCCCGACGGCCAGGTGGTGTTCTTGCGTTTTTGGGATGGTGCTCAGTTTCTGCCGGTTGTGCAGGGCCTGGGCGATGACGCGGGGAGGGTATTGCCGGTGTTCCAGCGGTATCTGATCAATGGCCGGCCGCTGACGGTTGCGCCTGGTGCGGTCACGGTTGCCAAGACCAGCCCCTGGTGGCGAGTGCCTGCACCTCTATTGGCGCATGTGGCAGAACAATCCCCGCAAACCCTGGTCGACAACCTGCTGCAATGGCTCGAAGAACAGCGCCCCGACCTGCACGCCGGGTTTACGCCGACGACCTTGCAGCACAAGGTCGCCTACTGGGCGCGCAGGCCGACGATCAGCCCCGCAGCGCTGGCCGATTACCTCGCCTCAGAGTTGAGTTGAACCCAGCGCCTGCTGCAGATCGTCGATCAGGTCGTCAATCGCCTCGATACCCACCGACAGGCGGATCATCTCGGGCTTTACTCCGGCCTTGGCTTGCTCGTGTTCATTCATCTGCCGATGGGTGGTGGATGCCGGATGACAGGCCAGGGACTTCGCGTCGCCGATATTCACCAGGCGCTTGAAGATCTGCAGGGCGTCGTAGAAGCGTACACCGGCATCAAAGCCACCCTTCAAGCCGAAGGAGAGGATCGCCGAGGGTTTGCCTTGCAGGTATTTTTGCGCCAAAGCGAAATGCGGGTGGTCCGGCAGCCCGGCGTAACTGACCCATTCCACCGCAGCATGGCCTTGAAGGAATTGCGCGACCTTGAGGGCATTCTCAGTGTGGCGCTCCATGCGCAGGGCCAGGGTTTCCAGGCCTTGCAGCAGCAGGAACGCATTCATCGGCGCCAGCGCTGCGCCGGTGTTGCGCAGGGGCACGGTGCGGGCGCGGGCAATGAAGGCGGCCGGGCCGAATTTTTCGGTGTAGACCACGCCGTGATAGGCCGGCTCAGGGTTGTTGAGCCCGGGGAATTTTTCGGGGTATCGGGTCCAGGGGAAGGTACCGCTGTCGACGATTACGCCGCCCAGGGAATTGCCATGGCCGCCGATGTATTTGGTCACTGAGTGCACGACGATGTCGGCGCCGAACTGGATCGGCTTGCACAGGATCGGCGTAGCCACTGTGTTATCCACCATCAGCGGTACGCCACGGGCGTGGGCCACCGCTGCCAGGGCTTCGAGGTCGACGATGTTGCCCGCCGGGTTGCCGATACTCTCGCAGTAGACCAGCTTGGTATCGACGTCGACCAGTTCTGCGATGGCCGCGGCGCTGTCATCGCGGGCAAAACGGACCTCGACCCCAAAACTCGGCAGCAAGTGGGCGAACAGGGTATAGGTGCCGCCGTAGAGCTGCGGGGTGGTGACAATATTGTCGCCGGCGCGGGTGAGGGTCTGGATTGCATAGTGGATGGCGGCACTGCCGGCCGACACCGCCAACGCCGCGATGCCGCCTTCGAGGGCGGCGATACGTTGCTCCAACACATCGTTGGTGGGGTTCATGATGCGCGTGTAGATATTGCCGGGCACGTCGAGGTTGAAGAGGTCGGCGCCGTGCTGGGCGTTGTCGAATTCGAAAGCGACATTCTGATAGATCGGCACGGCGACGGCCTTGGTGGTCGGGTCGGACTTGAAGCCGTGATGCAGCGCGATGGTGGCGTCTTTCATGATTGTTATTGACCTCCCTGGAGAACGGATCGCCACAATAAATCCACCCTGGCCACACCATTTAGATTTTTTTCAGCCGGCCTCCTGTGTTTGCGGCATAAGCGTCGCCCGACACGCAGCCCTGCACCTTTGCTCACGTAGAAGGTAAACTTCGCCCCCTGCGCAGGAGCAACCATGAATTATCGTCACGCCTTTCACGCCGGCAACCATGCCGATGTCTTCAAACACCTGACCTTGACCCGCCTCATCGCCCTGATGTCGCGCAAGGAACAGCCGTTCGCCTACCTCGACACTCACGCCGGCATTGGTCTGTACGACCTGCAAGGCGACCAGGCCAACCGCACCGGTGAATACCTGGAAGGCATCGCCCGCCTGTGGGGTGAAAGCGACCTGCCGCCACTGACCGCCGATTACATGCGCGTATTGCACGAGATGAACCCGGACGGCCAATTGCGTTACTACCCGGGTTCACCGGAGCTGGCGCGGCGTCTCACGCGCCCGCAGGATCGTGTGCTGCTCAATGAAAAGCACCCGGACGATGGCGTGTTGCTCAAGGACAACATGAAGGGTGATCGTCGTGTGAAGGTGCACCTGGGCGAGGGCTGGCATGTTCCGCGTGCCTTGCTGCCCGTGCCGGAAAAGCGTGCGCTGATGCTGATCGACCCGCCTTTCGAAAAACTCGACGAGATGCAACGCTGCGCGGCTTCCCTCAAAGAGGCGGTGGGCCGCATGCGTCAGACCGTTGCGGCCATCTGGTATCCGGTGAAAGACCAGCGCATGTTGCGCCGTTTCTACCAGGACCTGGCCGGCACCGGTGCGCCGAAGTTGCTGCGTGTGGAATTGCTGGTGCATCCGCTGGACACGCCCAACACCTTGACCGGCTCGGGCCTGGCGATCGCCAACCCGCCGTGGGGCTTGGAGGAGGAATTGCGTGAGCTGCTGCCATGGCTGTCCAAGAAGCTTGGCCAGACCCAGGGTGGGTGGCAGATGGATTGGCTTATTGCCGAGTAACTGCTGATTGTAGTGAGCGGGCTTGCCCCGCGCTGGGCGGCGTAGCCGCCCCAACAAGGACGCCGCGGTGTTTCAGAAGGACCGAGGTGCCTGGGTTTGGGGCGGCTACGCCGCCCAGCGCGGGGCAAGCCCGCTCACTACAAGTTCAGGGTTAGGGTCAGATCGGGCAGGTCACGCCGGTGCCGCCGATGCCGCAATACCCCTGCGGGTTCTTTGCCAGATACTGCTGGTGATACGCCTCGGCGAAGTACACCGTCGGTGCTTCTTCGATCTCCGTGGTGATTTCACCCAGGCCGGCTTTGGTCAGTTCGGCCTGATAGGCTTGCGCACTGGCTTTGGCCGCTGCCAGTTGCTCAGGCGTGGTGGCGTAGATCACCGAGCGGTACTGGCTGCCGATGTCGTTGCCCTGGCGCATGCCCTGGGTCGGGTTGTGCAGTTCCCAGAACATCTTCAGCAAGTCTTCGTATTTCACCTTGGCTTGGTCATACACCACCAACACCACTTCGCTGTGGCCGGTCAGGCCAGAGCAGACTTCTTCATAGGTCGGGTTCGGCGTGTAGCCACCGGCATAACCGACCACCGTGCTGACCACGCCATCGCGCTGCCAGAACTTGCGCTCGGCGCCCCAGAAGCAACCCAGGCCGAAGATGGCGAACCCGACGTCGTCGAGGAATGGGCCCAGCAGCGGGTTGCCGTTGACGAAGTGGGTGTCCGGCAGCGCCATTGGGGTTTCACGGCCGGGCAAAGCTTGTTCTTGAGTAGGCAGCACGTTTTTGTTCACCAGAATTTCCGAGCGCAAGACCATGATCAGTCCTCTCAGTCAGATTGAGTTAGGTAAGAATTCAGACAGTCAGTGTGCCCGAGTGTTACATCGCTGTCAGGCGATTGGCCCGCGCGGGTAGCGTTTAAGCATCTTCATCAGCTCTGAGCCAGGGATCGGCCGGTCGAACAGGTAGCCCTGGCCCACATCGCAGCGATGCCGACGCAGGAACGCCAGTTGTTCGGCGGTCTCGATACCTTCGGCCACCACCTTGAGCTTGAGGTTGTGGGCCATGGCGATCACCGCCGAGGTGATTTCCATGTCGTCCTGGTTGTCCGGGATTTCGTGGATAAAGCTGCGATCGATCTTAATGATGTCGATGGGGAATTTTTTCAAGTAGCTCAGCGACGAGTAACCGGTGCCGAAGTCGTCCATGGCCAGGGTCAGGCCGAAGCTCTTCAACTGGTCCAGTTGCAGGCGCGTGTCTTCAGTGGCCTCCAGCAGCAGGCCTTCGGTCAGTTCAAGCTCCAGCAGATTCGCCGGCAGCTGTTCTTCCTTGAGGATCGTGGCGATCGACGCCACCAGGTCCGGGTCGGAAAACTGTTTGGGCGACAGGTTGATCGCCACCTGCAAGTTGCCCATGCCGGCGGCGCTCAATTGCTTGCTCATGCGGCAGGCCTGGCGGGCGATCCATTTGCCGATGGGGATGATCAGCCCGGTCTCTTCGGCCACGCTGATGAACTGGTCGGGACGGATCATGCCCTTTTCCGGATGGTTCCAGCGCAGCAGCGCTTCCATGCCCAGCAGGCGGCCGCTGCGCAGGCACAGCTTGGGCTGGTAGAACACATCCAGCTCGTTCTGAGTCAGGGCGCGGCGCAGGTTGTTTTCCACGAACAGCTTGTAGCTGGCCTCGGCGTTCAGCGCCTCGGTAAACACTTGCACCTGGTGTTTGCCGTTGGCCTTGGCTTTGTGCAAGGCCAGGCCGGCGTTGCGCATCAGGGTCTGCGGGTCGCGGCCATGCAGTGGCGCACAGGCCAGCCCCACCGAGCCGGTGATACTGATCAATTGGTTGTCGACGAACATGGGCTTGTCGAGGGTCGTCAGCAGTTGGCTGGCGACCTGCTGGCCCGTCTCCAGGTCGGCATCGTCCAGCAGCACCGCAAACTCGTTACTGGCAAAGCGCGCCAGGCTGCCGCCGGCACTCAAGCTGTTACGCAGGCGCCGGGCCAGGCTGATCAGCAGTTTGTCGCCGGTCTGGTGGCCGAGGCTGTCGTTGATCCGCTTGAAGTTGTCGATGTCCACCAGCAACAGGCTGATAGGGCTGTCGCTGTCCCGGGCGAAGCGCTCATCCAGGTTGCGGATAAACGCCGGGCGGTTGCCCAGGTTGGTCAGGTTATCGGTGTAGGCCAGGCGCTCGATACGCTGCTGGGCCAGCTTGGTCTGGGTGATGTCTTCGTAGATGCCGATGTAGTGGGTCAGTTCGCGGTTGTCGCCATACACCTTGGAAATCGACAGTTGGCCCCAGTAGGGTTCCAGGTTCTTGCGCCGGCTCTTGAATTCGCCTTGCCAGCTGTTGCTCTTGGCCAGGCTTGACGGGGCGTCGAACAGCAACTCGCTGAGGTTCTCCAGCGCCGGCAGTTGCGCCAGGCGATGGCCGTGGACTTCTTCGGCGCTGTACTGGGTAATCGCGGTAAAGCTGGGGTTGACGTACTCCACCACACCATCGCAATTGACCAGCAAGAAGGCGTTGGCACTTTGCTCCACTGCCCGCTGGAATAAATGCAGCGCGCTGGTGGCGGCGCGACGGTTGTGGTTGTTGATCACGTGGGCGAACTGGTCGGCCAGTTCGCCGGCAAAGGCGATCTCATCGGACTGCCAGTCGCGTGCTCGACCGCTCTGTTCCAGGCACAACACGCCGACGACATGGCCATCGACGCGGATGCTCGCGTCAAGCATCGCGTAGATGTCCTTGGCGCGCAGGTGGTCGGCCATTTCACGCGTGCGTGGATCGCGCATCGCATGGGTGGCGTCGATGGCACGGCTGCTGTGCAGGGCTTCCAGGTAGTCCGGGAAACCGCTGGCGTCGATCGCCTCGGGCAGGTGGTGTTTTTGGTCAATGCGGTGATACGCCGAGATCGGCACCAGGCGCTGCCCTTCGAGGTTCCAGATACTGGCGCAATCGACCTGGTAGATATCGCAGGCACTGCGGGTGATCAGCTCGGCGGCTTCCTGCAGCGAGTTAGGCGTGCTGTAGCGCTGGCGCGCCAGCAGCAGGATCAGTTCCTGCTGGGCGCGTACCCGCTCCAGGTGCTGCAATTGTTCCTGTTGCGCACGCTGGTTGAGTTCCAGGGCGATTTGCAGGCGGCTGTTCTGGTTTTCCAGGTCGGCAGTCGGGGCAAAAGTCGGTACTTCACTGAACAGGCCGTCGACCACCATGAGGTAGCCACGCAGCAAGTGACGATTGTGTTGCTTGTAGGCCTCGCCCATTTCCAGCAGGCTCAGCGGCCCATCGTGGGTGTGCAAGGTGTAGCGCACCAGGTAATGGGGGCTCTGGCTCAGTTGCTGCTGGATCGCATCGTGCAACTGATAGCGCGCCTGGGGTTCCATCAGGCTGGCGTAGGGGGTGCCGAGCAGGGCGCACAACTCGACCGCCGGCAGGCCGAATTGGCGTTCGCAATTGGGGTCGAGGTAAAGCATGGCCCAGCTTGCCTCATTAAGCCGCTCGAAACGCAGCATGCCGAGGCGCGAAGGCACCGGTAATTGCGTCACTACCTCGGCCGCCATTCGGGCGACATCGGGTTGGCTTTTCATGGGGGAAACTCGCTTGGGAAAATGCGCACTGCACCGGGCTCACGCCCTCTTTACTGTCGCCTGCGGCAAGGTTGCATCATGCAGCACGCACTGACAAGAGAGGATGAAGGCTAAGTGCTATATGGCTGTTATCGGCCGCACGGGGGATTTCTGCAATCGGGCTGATAGAAGGTGTACAAACCTGTTCTGGCTGTGCAACAAGAGCCCAAAAAAAGCCCCGCCAAGTGGCGGGGTTGAGGTACGAGCGTGGCGCTCGGA
This sequence comes from Pseudomonas sp. Q1, assembly GCF_009935975.1. Classification (NCBI taxonomy): domain Bacteria; kingdom Pseudomonadati; phylum Pseudomonadota; class Gammaproteobacteria; order Pseudomonadales; family Pseudomonadaceae; genus Pseudomonas; species Pseudomonas sp. Q1. Next base: position 421,745 of record NZ_QODI01000001.1, read on the forward strand.
AATCGGTGCAGCCAGGCCTCCCTGGTAACAGGGAGGCCCGTGAGGCTTACAGCAGGATGGTGCGGATGTCGTTCAGCAACTGGCTCAGGCGCTGAGTGAAGCGTGCAGCCGCGGCGCCGTTGATCACACGGTGATCGTAGGACAACGACAGAGGCAGCATCAACTTCGGCTGGAAAGCTTTACCGTCCCACACAGGCTGGATAGTCGCCTTGGACACGCCCAGGATCGCCACTTCCGGCGCGTTGACGATTGGCGTGAAGCCAGTGCCGCCAATGTGACCGAGGCTGGAGATGGTGAAGCACGCACCTTGCATATCGTCTGGGGTGAGCTTCTTGTCGCGGGCCTTGGCCGCCAGCGCAGCCGCTTCAGCAGCAAGTTGCAGCAGGCTCTTCTGGTCGACGTTCTTGATGACCGGTACCAGCAGGCCATCCGGAGTATCGACGGCAAAGCCAATGTGTACGTATTTCTTGCGGATGATCGCTTTACCGCTCGGGGCCAGCGAACTGTTGAAGTCCGGCAGTTCCTTGAGCAGGTGCGCGCAAGCCTTGAGCAGCAGCGGCAGCACGGTCAGTTTCACGCCGGCTTTTTCGGCCACGGCTTTCTGCGCAACGCGGAAAGCTTCCAGGTCGGTGATATCGGCCTGGTCGAACTGAGTCACGTGCGGAATGTTCAGCCAGCTGGCGTGCAGACCTGCTGCGCCGATCTGCATCAGGCGGGTCATCGGCACTTCTTCGATTTCGCCGAAGCGGCTGAAGTCCACGGTGCGGATCGGCGGAATGCCCGAACCACCGGTAGCGCCGCCTGCAGCCGGAGCTTCCTTGGCTTTTTGCATCATGGCTTTGACGTAAGCCTGCACGTCTTCCTTCAGCACACGGCCGTGAGGGCCGCTGGCCGACACAGCACTCAGCTCAACGCCGAACTCACGAGCCAGCTGACGTACCGCAGGGCCTGCATGAACCTTGGCACCGCTTGGCGCGGGTGTGGCAGCAGCAGGGGCCGCAGCGGCCTCGGCTTTTGCCGCAGGCGCAGGGGCGGCGGCGGCCGGAGCCGCTTCAGCCTTGGCGGCCGGAGCGGCAGCCGGTGCTGGTGCGGCAGCAGGCGCCGCGCCTTGTACTTTCAGCTTGAGGATGAAGTCACCGGTGCCGACTTCGTCTTCCAGCTTGACCGCGATGCTTTCCACGACGCCGGCAGCCGGCGAAGGGATTTCCATGGAGGCCTTGTCGGACTCCAGGGTGATCAGCGACTGGTCGGCTTCGACGGTATCGCCGACCTTGACCAGCAGCTCGATGATCTTGGCCTTGCCCGACGAGCCGATGTCCGGCACATGAATGTCCTGGACGCTGGCGGCGGCGGGTGCAGCAGCCGGGGCCGGGGCGGCCTCGACAGCAGGTTTTTCAGCAGCAGGCGCTGGCGCGGCAGCGGCAGCAGGAGCCGCCGCTGGGGCCGCATCAGCGGCACCTTCGATTTCCAGCTCCAGCAGTTCGTCGCCTTCTTTCAGGCGGTCGCCCAGCTTAACTTTCAGGCTCTTGACCACGCCGGCCTTGGGAGCAGGGATTTCCATGCTCGCCTTGTCCGATTCCAGGGTCAGGATGCTCTGGTCGGCTTCAACCTTGTCGCCGACCTTCACAAACAGCTCGATTACTTCACCTTCACCGCTGCCGATGTCAGGTACGCGAATGAGTTCGCTCACAAAAAATCTCCTCAGCAGTCCAGTGGGTTGCGTTTTTCCGGGTTGATCCCGAACTTGACGATAGCGTCAGCCACTACCTTGGGTTCGATCTCACCACGGTCAGCCAAGGCTTCCAGGGCTGCCAACACCACGAAGTGACGGTCGACTTCGAAGAAGTGACGCAGCTTCTTGCGGCTGTCACTGCGGCCGAAACCGTCGGTGCCCAGGACTTTGAATTCCTTGGACGGGACCCACTGGCGAATTTGTTCCGCGTACAGTTTCATGTAGTCGGTCGAAGCGATCACCGGGCCTTTACGGCCGGTCAGGCACTCTTCAACGAAGGTGCGCTGTGGCTTCTGGCCAGGGTGCAGGCGGTTGTGACGTTCTACGGCCAGGCCATCGCGACGCAGTTCGTTGAAGCTGGTAACGCTCCACACGTCGGCGCCGACGTTGAACTCTTCACGCAGGATCTTCGCCGCTTCACGCACTTCACGCAGGATGGTGCCGGAGCCCATCAGTTGTACGTGGTGCGCTGCTTCCTTGGTGTCTTCTTCGAGCAGGTACATGCCCTTGATGATGCCTTCCTCCACGCCGGCCGGCATGGCTGGCTGCTGGTAGGACTCGTTCATCACGGTGATGTAGTAGAAAACGTCCTGCTGCTCTTCGGTCATCTTCTTCATGCCGTCCTGGATGATCACCGCCAGCTCATAGCCGTAGGTTGGATCAAAGGTGCGGCAGTTCGGGATGGTGGCAGCCAGGATGTGGCTGTGACCGTCTTCGTGTTGCAGGCCTTCGCCGTTCAGCGTGGTCCGGCCGGCAGTGCCGCCGATCAGGAAGCCACGGGTACGGCTGTCGCCGGCCGCCCAGGCCAGGTCGCCGATACGCTGGAAGCCGAACATCGAGTAGAAGATGTAGAACGGCAGCATTGGCTGGTTGTGGCTGGAGTACGAAGTACCGGCAGCGATGAAGGAGCTCATGGCGCCCGCTTCGTTGATGCCTTCTTCGAGGATCTGGCCCTTCTTGTCTTCCTTGTAGAACATCACCTGGTCTTTATCGACTGGCTCGTAGAGCTGGCCGACGGAGGAGTAGATGCCCAACTGACGGAACATGCCTTCCATACCGAAGGTACGGGCTTCGTCCGGAATGATCGGGACGATGCGCGGGCCGATGTCCTTGTCCTTGACCAGCTGCGCCAGAATACGCACGAAGGCCATGGTGGTGGAGATTTCACGGTCGCCCGAACCGTCAAGGATAGCCTTGAGGGTGCTGAGGTCTGGCGTCGGTACGCTGAAGCTGTTGGCGCGGCGCTGTGGCACGAAACCACCCAGTGCGGCGCGGCGCTCGCTCAGGTAACGAGCTTCGGCGCTGTTCGGCTCCGGCTTGAAGAACGGCAGGTTTTCCAGCTCTTCGTCTTTTACTGGAATGTCGAAGCGGTCGCGGAACAGCTTCAGGCTGTCGACATCGACTTTCTTGGTGTTGTGCGCGGTGTTTTTCGCTTCGCCGGCACCGGTGCCATAACCCTTGATGGTCTTGGCCAGGATGACGGTCGGTTGTTCCTTGTGGTTGACCGCTTCGTGGTACGCCGCGTAGACCTTGTACGGGTCGTGGCCGCCACGGTTGAGTTTCCAGATCTCGTCGTCGGACAGGTCGGCAACCATCGCCTTGAGTTCAGGCGTGTTGAAGAAGTGTTCACGCACGAACGCGCCGTCTTTGGCTTTGTAGTTCTGGTACTCGCCGTCGATGACTTCGTCCATGCGACGCTGCAGGATGCCGTCGACGTCCTTGGCCAGCAGTGGGTCCCAGAAACGGCCCCAGATGACCTTGGTCACGTTCCACTGAGCACCGCGGAACACGCCTTCGAGTTCCTGGATGATCTTGCCGTTGCCGCGAACCGGGCCGTCGAGGCGCTGCAGGTTGCAGTTGATGACGAAGATCAGGTTGTCCAGCTTCTCGCGGCCGGCCAGGGAGATGGCACCCAGGGATTCCGGCTCGTCACACTCGCCGTCACCCAGGAAGCACCAGACTTTCTGCTTGCCTTCAGGGATGAAGCCACGGGCTTCCAGGTACTTCATGAAACGTGCCTGGTAGATCGCCTGGATCGGGCCCAGGCCCATGGATACCGTCGGGAACTGCCAGAAATCAGGCATCAGCCATGGGTGCGGGTACGACGACAGGCCGTTACCGTCCACTTCCTGGCGGAAGTTGTTCATGTGTTCTTCGGTGATGCGGCCTTCCATGAACGCACGGGCGTAGACGCCTGGGGAGGTGTGGCCCTGGAAGTAGATCAGGTCGCCGCCGTGCTCGTCGGTCGGGGCCTGGAAGAAGTAGTTGAAGCCGATGTCATACAGGGTCGCGCTGGAAGCGAAGCTGGAGATGTGACCGCCCAGGTCCGAATCTTTCAAGTTCGTGCGCATTACCATCGCCATGGCGTTCCAACGTACCAGCGAGCGAATGCGGCGTTCCATGAACAGGTCGCCAGGCATGCGTGCTTCGTGGGTAACGGGGATGGTGTTGCGGTATGGCGTGGTGATGGCGTAAGGCAGTTGCGAGCCGCTGCGGGTCGCGAGTTCGCCCATACGGGTCATCAGGTAGTGAGCACGGTCTTCGCCTTCTTTGTCGAGAACCGATTCCAGGGCGTCCAGCCATTCCTGGGTTTCGACGGGATCGAGGTCTTGCATGGCTTGCTCCAGGGCGGAAAGGCTACCAGAATCGGTTGCCTGAGTTTGCGACTGGCCTTGTGGGCAGACGACATAAATTCTTGGATGGCCGAAGGTTGCTTCGGCGTCCTGTAGTTTTACTACAAATCGTCAGCCATTTCAGCCTTTCGAATGTATATACGAGTAGTAAAACTACACAAGACTGAGCGTATGGCTCGGTCTGGCTGGTGAGCATAATCGTTATTGTTGATCTTTTGCGAACAAGAAAAGGTGAATGTTTGATGTTGGCTGCCAAAATGAAATTAATTTCAGCTATTTCTAACCTTTGTTCGACAGTCCTTCACCGAGCGTGGTTCCTGCGTTCACAGCTACAAGCCATTCACGCGCCGATCAAGGATAGACCATGAGCCTTCCAACGCTGGCCGAACTGCCGGCCATTCTCTTGCCTTTTGCCCAGCGGGCCGAGCAGTCATTTCGTGACGCGGTGGCCGCGCTGGATGACGATCATGGCTTTTCTGCGTGGACGCCGCAACGGTGGGCCGACTTCGCCCGGGTATGCGCCGCCAGTGATTTTGTCATTGAACAGAGTCTTCGTGACCCGTTGATGTTGCTGGAGCTGGTGGCCTGGGGCGAGCTGGATCGCGGCTTTGCACCAGGCGAACTGTGCGGGCAGGTGGCCGGCGCGGTGCAACAGGCTGAAACAGAAGACGAGCTGGGGCGTGTATTGCGTCGTCAGCGTACCCGTCAGCAGGTGCGGATTATCTGGCGCGACCTGACTCGACAGGCGGACCTGGTGCAAACCTGCCGTGACCTCTCCGACATGGCGGACGCCTGTATCGACCAAGCGTACCAGTGGCTGTATCAGCGCCATTGCGTGCAATTCGGCACGCCGACCGGCCGGCGTAGCGGCGAACCGCAGCACATGGTCATCCTCGGCATGGGCAAGCTCGGTGCGGTGGAACTGAACCTGTCATCCGATATCGACCTGATCTTCGCCTATCCCGAAGGCGGCGAGACGGTGGGCGTGAAGCGCGCCCTGGATAATCAGGAGTTCTTTATTCGTCTTGGTCAAAAACTGATCAAGGCCCTGGACCCGATGACAGTCGACGGTTTTGTGTTCCGTGTTGACATGCGCCTGCGCCCCTATGGTTCAGCGGGTGCCTTGGTGCTCAGCTTCAACGCGCTGGAGCAGTACTACCAGGATCAGGGGCGCGACTGGGAACGCTACGCCATGATCAAGGCACGCGTCGTGGCGGGCGATCAGGTGGCCGGCGCGCAACTGCTCGATATGCTGCGACCGTTCGTCTACCGCCGTTATCTGGATTTTTCCGCCATCGAAGCGCTGCGCACCATGAAGCAGTTGATCCAGCAGGAAGTGCGGCGCAAAGGCATGGCCGACAATATCAAGCTGGGCTCGGGGGGGATCCGTGAGGTCGAGTTTATCGCCCAGGCGTTCCAGCTGATTCACGGTGGTCGTGACCTCAGCCTGCAACAGCGCCCGCTGCTCAAGGTGTTGGGCACTCTGGAAGGCCAGGCCTACCTGCCGCCGGCGGTGATTGCCGAGTTGCGCGAAGGCTATGAATTCCTGCGCTACACCGAACATGCCATCCAGGCCATCGCCGACCGGCAGACCCAGATGCTTCCGGACAACCCGCAGGATCAGGCACGTATTGCCTTTATGTTGGGCTTTGCCGATTGGGCGGCATTTCATGAGCGCTTGATGTATTGGCGCGGTCGGGTGGATTGGCATTTTCGCCAAGTGATCGCTGACCCGGATGAAGAGGAAGGCGACGAAAGCGAGCTGATGGTGGGCGGTGAGTGGTTGCCGCTGTGGGAAGAGTCCCAGGATGAAGACGCGGCGTGCCGCCAGTTGGCCGAGGGCGGCTTCAGCGACGCGCCCAAGGCCCTCAAGGCCCTGGCCAGCCTGCGAGGCAGCCCGCAATTGCGCGCGATGCAGCGCCTGGGGCGTGAGCGGCTGGACGCGTTTATCCCGCGCCTGCTGGCCCAGGCGGTGGAACACGCCAACCCCGACCTGGTCTTGGAGCGCGTACTGCCGCTGGTGGAAGCCGTCGCGCGGCGCTCCGCTTACCTGGTGCTGCTGACCGAGAACCCCGATGCGCTGCGCCGTTTGCTGACGTTGTGCGCCGCCAGTCCCTGGATCGCCGAGCAGATCACGCGGTTTCCGTTGCTGCTCGACGAGTTGCTCAACGAAGGTCGCCTGTTCAAACCGCCGTTGGCACCTGAGCTGGCGGCCGAGTTGCGCGAGCGCCTGACGCGCATCCCCGAGGACGACCTTGAGCAGCAGATGGAGGCGCTACGCCATTTCAAGCTGGCTCACCGCCTGCGCGTGGCCGCTTCGGAGATCGCCGGCAGCTTGCCGTTGATGAAGGTCAGCGATTACCTCACTTGGCTTGCCGAAGCCATCCTCGAACAAGTCTTGGCCCTGGCCTGGCGCCAGACCGTGGCCCGCCATGGTTCGCCGCAGCGCGTGGACGGCACCTTGTGCGATCCTGGGTTCATCATTGTCGGTTATGGCAAAGTCGGCGGGATCGAACTGGGGCATGGTTCGGACCTGGACCTGGTCTTTATCCATGATGGCGACCCGCAGGCGGAAACCGATGGGGCCAAACCGATCGATGGGGCGCAGTTCTTCACGCGCCTGGGCCAGCGGATCATTCACCTGCTGACCACCCAGACCAACTCGGGCCAGCTGTATGAGGTGGATATGCGCCTGCGACCTTCCGGCGCCTCAGGGTTATTGGTCAGTTCACTGGGCGCGTTTGATCGCTATCAACAAAATGAAGCCTGGACCTGGGAGCATCAGGCCCTGATCCGCGCCCGGGTGTTGGTGGGCAGCCAGGACGTCGGGCAGGCCTTCGAGCAGGTGAGGGCCCGTGTGCTGGGCCGTGAGCGGGACCCGGTCAAGCTGCGCCAGGAGGTCAGCGAGATGCGCGCCAAGATGCGCGATAACCTGGGCACCAAGACCACGGCGGCCGGCACCGGCGCCAATGCGTTCGAGGCGACGGCGGTGTTCGATCTCAAGCAGGACGCCGGAGGTATCGTCGATATTGAATTTATGGTGCAATACGCGGCTTTGGCGTGGTCTGCGCAACATCCATCGTTGCTGCGCTATACCGACAATATCCGCATTCTGGAAGGCTTGGAGCAGGTAGGGCTGATGCCCGCCGCCGATGCCCACCTGCTGCGCGAGGTGTATAAGGCCTACCGTTCCGCTGCGCATCGCCAGGCTCTGCAAAACGAGTCCGGCACGGTCGCCGGGGATCAGTTCGCCGACGAACGGCGGCAGGTGATGCGAATCTGGCAGGAGCTGGGGTTGAGCTGAAACACTATTAGGGCGGGGAGGCATAAGCCTCCCCGCATCGTTTGTGGAAACTACATGAATATTCTGATCGTTGGGCCCAGTTGGGTCGGTGACATGGTGATGGCGCAGACACTGTTCCAGTGCCTGAAACAGCGTCATCCCGACTGCCAAATCGACGTGCTCGCCCCCGAGTGGAGCCGGCCGATCCTCGAGCGCATGCCCGAGGTGCGCAAGGCCTTGAGCTTCCCGCTCGGCCACGGCGCCCTTGAACTGGCGACCCGTCGGCGCATCGGCAAATCCCTGGCCGGCCAGTACGACCAGGCCATCCTGCTGCCCAACTCGCTGAAGTCGGCGCTGGTGCCGTATTTTGCCGGCATCCCCAAGCGTACCGGCTGGCGCGGCGAGTTCCGTTATGTGTTGCTCAACGACGTGCGCACCCTCGACAAGGCGCGCTACCCGCTGATGATCGAGCGGTTCATGGCCCTGGCTTACGAGCCGGGTGCCGAGTTGCCCAAGCCTTACCCGCGCCCCAGCCTGCAGATCGACCCGCTGACCCGCGACGCGGCACTGGCCAAGTTCGGCCTGACCCTGGACCGCCCGGTGTTGGCGCTGTGCCCGGGTGCCGAGTTTGGCGAGTCCAAACGCTGGCCGTCGGAGCATTACGCCAAAGTCGCCGAGACCAAGATCCGCGAGGGTTGGCAGGTGTGGCTCTTCGGATCGAAAAACGATCACTCGGTAGGCGAAGACATCCGTCAGCGCCTGATCCCCGGCCTGCGCGAAGAAGCGGTGAACCTCAGTGGCGACACCTCGCTGGCCGAGGCGATCGACCTGCTGTCCTGCGCGGATTCGGTGGTGTCCAATGACTCGGGCCTGATGCACGTAGCGGCCGCGCTGAACCGCCCGCTGGTGGCCGTTTACGGTTCCACCTCACCCGGTTTCACACCGCCGTTGGCCGACCAGGTCGAAGTGGTGCGCCTGGGCCTGGACTGCAGCCCGTGTTTTGACCGCACCTGCCGGTTCGGTCACTACAACTGCCTGCGCCAATTGCTGCCGCAGCCGGTCAACGAGGCTTTGCAGCGGTTGCAGGGCTCAGTGGTCGAGGTCCGTTAGTTTGCGCGTATTGGTAATCAAGACCTCATCCCTGGGCGACGTGATCCATGCGTTGCCGGCACTGACCGACGCGGCGCGGGCCATTCCCGGTATCCGCTTCGATTGGGTGGTGGAAGAAGGCTTTGCCGAAATCCCCACCTGGCACCCGGCGGTGGACAAAGTGATCCCGGTGGCGATTCGTCGCTGGCGCAAGAACCTCTGGCAGACCTTCAAGAGCGGTGAGTGGCGACGCTTCAAGCAACGCATCCAGTCAACCAGGTACGACCTGGTGATCGACGCTCAGGGCCTGCTCAAAAGCGCCTGGCTGACGCGCTACGTGCGTGCGCCGGTGGCCGGTTTCGATAAGAACTCCGCACGTGAACCCATCGCGGCGCGCTTTTATTCCCGGCGCCTGGCCGTGGCCCGTGGGCAACATGCGGTGGAGCGCTTGCGCCAGCTGTTCGCCGTGGCGTTGGGCTATGACCTGCCCAAGGCCCTGGGCGATTACGGCCTGAACGTCGAAAAGTTGCTTGGCCTGCCGCCGCAAAAGCCCTTTGTACTGTTGCTGCACGGCACCACCTGGGATACCAAGCATTGGCCCGAGGCCTATTGGCGCGAGCTGGCTGAGCGGATGGGCCGCCTGGGCATGGACGTGAAGCTGCCGTGGGGCAATGCTGCCGAAAAGGCCCGGGCCGAACGCCTGGCCCAGGGGCTGCCCAACGCCGAAGTACTGCCCAAACTGAACCTCGCCGGCGTCGCCCGTGTGTTGGCCGGTGCCCGCGCCTGCGTGGCGGTGGACACGGGCCTTGGTCACTTGGCTGCAGCGCTGGATGTGCCAACCCTTTCGCTGTTCGGCCCCACCAACCCCGGCCTCACCGGCGCCTATGGCAAAGGCCAGATCCACATGGCCAGTGACTTCCCATGTGCACCCTGCCTGCAAAAGCAATGCACCTATCAGCCCACGGCCGACGACTTGCGTCGGTTCGACATCCGGCGTGAATCGCCATTGTGCTTTACACGCCTGAATCCCGAGCGTGTGGCAAGCCGACTGACCACGCTGTTACTGGCCGAGGACCTGCACTGATGCAACTGGCTTTTGTACTCTACAAATACTTTCCCTTCGGCGGCTTGCAACGCGACTTCATGCGTATCGCCCTGGAGTGCCAGCAGCGTGGTCATCAGATTCGCGTGTACACGTTGATCTGGGAAGGAGATATCCCGCCGGGTTTTGAAGTGCTGGTGGCGCCGGTCAAGGCGTTCTTCAACCATCGTCGCAACGAGAAACTCAGCGCCTGGATGGCAGCGGACCTGGCCAAGCGCCCGGTGGACCGTTTGATCGGCTTCAATAAAATGCCCGGCCTGGATGTTTACTATGCCGCCGACGGCTGTTTTGAAGACAAGGCGCAAAACCTGCGTCACTCGTTGTACCGCTATTTCGGCCGCTACAAGCACTTTGCCGAGTACGAGCGTGCGGTGTTCGCCAGGGAGGCCAAGACCGAAATCCTGATGATTTCCGAAGTGCAGCAGCCGTTGTTCATCAAGCATTACGATACGCCGCTTGAACGCTTCCATCTGCTGCCGCCAGGCATTGCCCAGGACCGCCGTGCGCCGCCGAATGCCGCCGAGATTCGCGAGGGTTTCCGCAAGGAATTCAACTTGGGTGACGACGATTTGCTGCTGGTGCAAATCGGCTCGGGTTTCAAGACCAAAGGTGTCGATCGCAGCCTCAAGGCTGTGGCCGCGTTGTCGCCCGAGCTGAAAAAACGCGTCCGGTTATTTGTAATCGGCCAGGACGACCCCAAGGTATTCCAACTGCAAAGCGCGGCGTTGGGGCTGGGGGATAACGTGCAGTTCCTCAAGGGCCGCAGCGATATCCCGCGTTTCCTGCTGGGCGCCGACCTGTTGATTCATCCGGCGTACAACGAAAATACCGGTACGGTGTTGCTCGAAGCCTTGGTGGCGGGTTTGCCGGTGCTGGTCTCGGCCGTGTGTGGTTATGCCCACTACATTGCTGAAGCCGACAGTGGCCTGGTACTGGATGAGCCGTTCGAGCAGAACCAGCTCAACCATTACCTGACGCACATGCTCACCGACACTGCACAGCGCGCGGCCTGGAGCCGCAATGGGTTGGCCTTTGCCGAGACGGCCGACCTCTACAGCATGCCGCAACACGCTGCGGATGTGATTCTGGCGGAGCCCAAACGATGAAGTTGATCCTTGCCGAACCCTTCAAGACTTTATGGGCTGGGCTTGATGCCTTTGCCGAAGTCGAGAAACTGCAAGGCGAAGTGTTTCGCGAACTGGCGGCACGTCGTACTTTGCGCACCGAGGTGGGTGGCCGTCCGTATTTCGTGAAGGTCCACCGTGGCATTGGCTGGGGCGAAATCTTCAAGAACCTGATTACCGCCAAGTTGCCGGTGCTGGGCGCCGGCCTCGAGTGGGCGGCGATTCATCGCTTGCAGGAACTCGGCGTGCCGACCATGACCGGCGTAGCCTTCGGCGAAAAAGGCAGTAATCCGGCAGACCAGCACTCGTTCATCATCACCGAAGAGCTGGCGCCGACTCTCAGTCTCGAAGACGTTACCGTGAACTGGGCCGCTGAACCCCCTGCGCCCGCGTTACGCCACGCCCTCACGGCCGAATTGGCGCGCATGGTCGGAGACATGCACCGGGGTGGCGTCAATCACCGCGACTGCTACCTGTGCCACTTCCTGCTGGACACCTCGCAACCGATTGACGCACGCAATATCAAGCTCTCGGTGATCGACCTGCACCGTGCCCAATTGCGCGCTCAATTGCCGTTGCGCTGGCGTGATAAAGATCTGTCTGCGTTGTACTACTCGGCGCTGGATATAGGTCTTACCCGTCGCGACAAGCTGCGTTTCCTGAAGGGGTACTTCCGTCAGCCGCTGCGTCAGATCCTGGCCGAACAAGCGGCATCCTTGAGCCTGCTGCAGCGCAAGGCCGACAAGCTATATGCGCGCAAGCAACGTTTGGGGGATGCAATCTGATGGCGGGTTGGAACCTGGAACCTGCCTACGCGGCCCTGAAAGATGACTTCGGTAGCCTTGAGGCGGTTTTCGCCCTGCAAGGCCAGCAACTGACTCGCGACCCGTTGTCGGAAGTGATCCGGGTGGAGCGGGGCGGGGTCAATTACTACGTCAAGCGCTACACCGGCGCCGGCAAGGGCCTGCGGCGTTATCTGGGCAAGCCGCGGGTCAAGTCCGAATGGCAGAACCTCAAGCGCTTCAACAAGTGGGGCATTCCCACTGCGGATGTGGTGGCTTGGGGGTTGGAGCGCAATGGCCTGGCCTACGACCGTGGTGCAATGATCACCCGCGAGCTGCCCAAGACCGAAGACCTGTCGGTGCTGGCCGACCGCAACGATGCGCGTCTCAAGAACCGCAAATGGGTGGATGTGGTCAGCCGCCAGCTCGCCGAATATACCCGTACCATGCACGAGCACCGTTTTACCCATAACGATTTGAAGTGGCGCAACCTGTTGATCGACGACCAGCAGACGCTGTACCTGATCGACTGCCCCAACGGTGATTTCTGGCGCGGCTTCTGGCTCAAGTACCGCATTACCAAAGACCTGGCATGCCTGGACAAGGTTGCCAAATATCATTTGTCGGCCACCCAGCGCCTGCGGTTCTACATGCAATACCGCCAACGTACGCACCTGACGGCGTCGGACAAACAGCGAATTCGCCATGTGGTGAAGTTTTTCGAGGGACGCGAATGAGTGACTTTCTGGCGGCCGAAGACCGAGCCCTGCTTGAGCGCAATGGCCTTGCAACCTTCGAGGCATTGTGGACCAAGCAATTGGACGCGGTCGACGAACCGAACACCAGCCGTGGTGGGTGGAGCAGCGTATTCCGTCTGGAACTGGAGGGGCAGGGTTATTACCTCAAACGCCAAAGCAACTATCTGACGCGTACCTTGCATAGCCCGTTCGGCGAGCCTAGCTTCGCCCGCGAATTCCGCAATATCAGCCGCTACCGGCAGCTGGGTATTCCTGCATTGCAGGCTGCCTTTTTTGGTGAGCGCAAGGTGCAGGGCGAGCGCCGTGCCATCTTGCTGACCCGTGCATTGGACGGCTGGAGCGACCTGGACACATTGCTGGAGCAATGGTCGCAATTGAGCGATGCTCAGCGTGCCGCGATCCTGCTGGCGTGCGGTCAGCTCGCCCGGCGCCTGCATCGCGCAGGCCAGGTGCATGGTTGTTTTTACCCCAAGCATATTTTCCTGCGGGCCAGTGATGAAGGCTACGCCGCGCAGCTGATTGACCTGGAGAAAACCCGGCCGCTGTTGTTCGGTTGGCGTGACCGCGTCAAGGATCTGGAGCCGTTGTTGCGACGCGCGCCGCAATGGTCGGACGACCAGGTACGCCAACTGCTGGCCGCCTATCTCGGCGAGCCGCAAGACAGTGCGCTGGTCTCTACATGGCTGCAGAAATTGACCGCCCGCCGCAGCCAAAAGGAAAACCGTTGATGCGTTTGTCCGAGCTGAAAATGGCCGGCCGTACTCCCGACCTGCCCCTGACCATTGAGCTTGCGGATGCGGCGGGCCCTGGCCAACTGCAACTGTTGAGCCTGCTGCGGGTATTGCCGGGTGAGCGTTACGTCGGTGCCGCGGTGTGGCGTGGCCGCCCGGTGTTGGCCAAGTTGTTGGTGGGCAGCAAGGCGGCACGCCATTTTCAGCGTGAACTCTCGGGTGTGCGCCTGCTCGCCGAGCACGGCCTGACCACGCCGTTGTTGCTGGCTGATGGTTTGAAGGACGGCGAGGGCGGCTGGCTGCTGTTCGAGTTCGTCGACGGTGCGCAAAGCCTCGCCGATGCCTGGCAGGCGGTCGAAGGTTTGCCGCCGCTGGCAGATGAACAAACCGCCGTACTCGCCGAAGCCCTGGGCGCGATTGCCCAGATGCATGCCAAAGGCCTGTGGCAGGAAGACCTGCATCTGGACAACCTATTGCGCCATGATGGCAAGCTGTACCTGATCGATGGTGCCGGGATTCGTGTCGAAGAAGCGGGCAAGCCGCTGTCGCGCAGCCGGGTGCTGGAAAACCTCGGTGTGTTCTTCGCCCAGCTACCCAAACACCTTGAGCCGTTCACCGAGGAGCTGCTGGTGTATTACCTGCTGGGCAACGGCGAACATGCCTTGCCGCTGGAAGCCCTGGAAAAACAGGTGCACAAGGTCAGTGCCTGGCGCCTGCGGGACTTTTTGAGCAAGGTCGGCCGTGAATGCACGCTGTTCAGCGTCGTAAGGGGGGCTTTTGCCTTGCGCGCCATTCGTCGTGAGGAAGAACCGGCGATGCTGCGGGTGCTGGCGCAGGCTGACGTGTTGCTCGATCAGGGCCATCTCTATAAAACCGGTGGCGCGGCGACTGTCGCCAAGGTAGAGGTCGCTGATAGGCCGTTGGTGATCAAGCGATACAACATCAAAGGTTTTGTGCATTGGCTCAAGCGCTTCTGGCGCCCCAGCCGCGCCTGGCATTCCTGGCGCGAAGGCAACCGCCTGGCGTTCCTGGGGATCGCTACACCCAAGCCGCTGGCTGTACTGGAGAAGCGTTTTCTCTGGCTGCGCGGCCGGGCTTACCTGGTGACCGAGTTCTTGCCGGGACCGGACATCATCGAGCGCTTCGCGCCCTACGTTGAACACGGCGATGCGCCTGAGAACGAACTGTTGGCCCTGGACCAGTTGTTCGCCGAACTGATCCGCGAGCGCATCAGCCATGGCGACTTCAAAGGGCACAACCTGTTCTGGAACGAAGGCCGCTGGGCAATGATCGATCTGGATGCCATGTGCCAGCACCGCTCAGTCGCCAGCTTTGCCCCGGCGTTTGCCAGGGATCGTGCGCGGTTTATGCGTAATTGGCCGTCGGACAGTGCGCTCTACAAGTTGATTGACCAGCGTTTGCCCAAGCAGGTCTGATTCGGGCGAGACCTAATGCCTGATCAGTTAAGCGATAGAACGGACGATGGTTAATCTGTGGGAGGGGGCTTGCTCCCGATAGGCCGTGCGGCGGCCTCAAAAATGGGCCTGCTACGCAGTCCATCGGGGGGAGCAAGCCCCCTCCCACAGGTTGATTTGGGGGGAATCTAGAACTGGTACTCAGCCCCTGCGCCCGCATACCACGATCGCCCGGGGGCCGCTTCGTAATAGCGGCCGTTGCCGTCACCGACAATGACCGAGCCGACATACTGGCGATCCAGCAAGTTATCCAGGCGCAACGTCTGGTGAAAGGTCCAGTGTTCCACCTTCTGCTCGAACCGTGCACGCCAGTTGAAGACGCTGTAGCCCGGCGCCGCGTGTTGCTGGTTGGTGTCTTCTACGTAGACCTTGCTGCGGTACATGCCTTCAAGAGCGCTGCTGACCCAGTCGCGGGGCTTCCAGTTCAGCTCGGCGAACAGGGTGGTTTGTGGTACGCCTGGCAGGTAGTTGCCCTTGTCCACGGGTTTGCCACCGCCAACAAAATCGCTGTCATAGGTGGCTTGCAGGCGGGTGTAGGCAAGTTGGGTGCTCCACTGTTCCGTCAGTTGGCTTTCGATACCCAATTCAAAGCCTCGGCGCAGAGTGCGGCCGGCGTTTTGATAGGTGGTGCGGCCACCGCTGGATTGTTGCACCACCAGCTCGTCTTCGGTGGTGATCTGGAACACGGCTGCGTTGAGTCGCGTGTCCTGCCCGAGGCGGGCTTTGAGCCCCATTTCATACTGGGTGCTGACTGACGGCTTGAGCGCGAAGTTAAAGCCGTTCGAGGTGCCGGAATAGGCCGATTCGGCCTGGGTCGGTGTTTCGAAGCCTTTGCCCGCACTCACATAGCCATGCAGGTCCGGCGTAAAGGCGTACATGACGCTCACCGACGGCGTGTTCTTCTGGTAGGTCTTGTTGCCGCTGTCGTTACCGTCGCTGAGGAAGTGATCGTCGACGTCCATCTTCATGGTGCTGTGGCGCAGGCCGGCTTGCAGCGTCCAGTCGCCCAGCAGCCAGTTGGCTTGCACGAACGGGTCGAGACTGGTGGCGGTGTCGATTTCATCGCGGCCCAGGGCGCCTTTGACGCCATGCACGCCGTCGAGCGTATTGGAATAGCCCTGGCGATCATCCTGACTGCGGTCGTAGTCGAGGCCGGTGATCAGCGTGAGGTCTCCAGGCGCGCTGGTGATGGGTTGCAGCCAGCGCAGGGAGCCGCCGTAGAATTTACGCTCGAAGTCCACCACGCCACCGCGCTTGTCGGGTGGTGTACCACCTGGAATCGATAAATATTGAATCACGCTGCGGCGGCCCGTGTACGCATTCACCTGCAAGGTGGCATCGCCGAAGTAGCGCTCATAATTCAGCCCCAACTGTTGGTGGTCGATACTTTTTCGCGTGTTGTATGTCAACGCACTGGTGCTCACCGAGCGCGGGTCGGCCTTGTAGGCTTGCCATGTCTGGCCCAGCGGATCCTGCGTATTATTCTGCTCCAGGCTGCTGTAGATCAGCGCCAGTTTGCTGTCGTCGTCGGGCTGGACGTTGAGCTTGGCGAAGGTCTGGTCGCGGCGGGCGCTGCTGTGGTCACGGTAGCCGTCGGTGTCCATGCGTGAGGCGTCGAGCACGAAGCCGGCACCGTTGGCCGCGCCTTCGGCGCTCAGGTGGTTTTTGTTCAGGCCATCGCTACCCACCAGGGTTTCGGCGCCGATGCGCGGTGCGCCTTCGCCGTCACGCGAGAACATCTGGATCACCCCGCCGGCGTTGCTGCCGTACAGCGTGGCTGCCGGGCCGCGCAGCACTTCAATGCGCTCGGCGGTGTCGAGGTTGAACGTGGCCGCCTGGCCCTGGCCGTCCGGGGTGCTGGCGGGGATGCCGTCGGCAATCAATTTGATGCCGCGCACGCCAAACGCCGAGCGTGCGCCGAAGCCGCGGGAGGAAATCTGCAGGTCTTGCGCATAGTTCTGACGGTTTTGCACCACCAGGCCCGGCACGCGGGACAGGGTTTCGGAGGCGTTGATGCCCAGTTGGCCGTCGCTGATCTGCTCGCGGCTGATACTGTCTATCGAGTACGGCAGGTCGAACGTCGGGCTGGCGCTGCGCGAGCCGGTGACCACGCTGGGATCGAGGATCAGGGCGTCGTCGGCCGTAGCGGTATCGCATACGGCGAACAGGCCAGGTAATAGCAGGGTGATGCGGGCGAGGGTTTTCATGAGTCAGCCGAAATGCGAGGCGCTTTGTGTGTAAACGCGCAAAAGGACGCGAGTTTAGTGGTTTGGCAGTTTTTGCGCATTTCGGAAGCATCCTACGCGTTGTATCGGCGGGGCTGGGCTGAACCCCGATCAAGTCAGGTGCTAGCGTGGCGAACCATCTCTGAGGGCTCGCCATGAAAATAAAAACTGCGCTGGCAGTCGGTTTGGTTTCAATGACGATCAGTGGCTGCGGCACACTCAATACGGTGCTGCGTGAAGATGTCGCAGCGACCCGAGAGCTGCGCAAGCAAAAAACCTATTGTGCGGCCATTCCTCGTATCTACAGCGGCGTGGCGTTTGATTTCTGCCTGCTGCACGCTGCGCCAGACCCGACGGGCGTGCTCATACCGTTTGTGTTGGCTGATATCGCCTTGTCGGGTGCATTGGACACGGTCGTTCTGCCCTATACCCTGTATCGGCAAGTCGAGTACGGCTACCTCTATGTCTACCGTTAAGCCGCGCCGATCCTCTTGCCGCTAACAGTCTTGTGCTGCTTTTAAGCTATAATCCCGCCCTTTAGCTGTTTCCCGCCGAGGTGGGAGGCACACTTTTTTCAGGCGCAACCCGCCTGCATGCAGACTAAAAGAGGCTAGACCCCTGTGGCATTGACGATTCTTGGCCTGTCCGGCGCCCTTAGCCATGATCCTTCCGCAGCCTTGTATATCGACGGCAAGCTGATCGCGGCCGCCGAAGAAGAGCGCTTCGTACGCGACAAACATGCAAAGAACCGCATGCCTTACGAGTCGGCGAAGTTCTGCCTGGAACAGGCCGGCATCAAGCCTTCCGACGTTGACGTAGTGGCGATCCCATTCGCTCCGATCAGCCTGTTCGGTGAGGCGCGCTGGCACTATGCCAAGCGTTACTGGTACGCCCCGGACCGCGCCCTTGACGCGATCCTGATGGGCAACCGTCGCTACAAGCGCTATCGCAACAAGATCGTCTGGTGCCTGGAGCAACTGGGCTTCGATCCGAAGAAGATCAAGATCGAACCGGTTGAACACCACCTGGCTCATGCTTCCAGCGCCTACCACTGCTCGGGCTTCCAGGAAAAAACCGCGATCCTGGGCATCGACGGCAAGGGCGAGTACGCCACCACGTTCTTCGGCTACGGCGAAAACGGCAAGATCCACAAGATCAAGGAATTCTACGATCCGGACTCCCTGGGCGGCCTGTACGGTGCAATCACCGAGTTCCTCGGCTTCGAGATGCTCGACGGTGAGTTCAAGGTCATGGGCATGGCGCCGTATGGCGATGCCAGCAAGTACGACTTCTCCCGCCTGGCCTCGTTTGAGAATGGCGAGTTGGTGATCAACACCGACTATGCCAACGTCATCGGCCTGCGCCGTTACAAAGAGAAGGGCAAGGGCTTCTACTTCTCGCCGAAACTGATCGAGTGGCTGGGCCCGAAACGCGAGGGTGACATCGCCGACGAGCCGTACATCCACTATGCCGCCAGCATGCAGGCGCTGTTCGAGAAGCTGGCCCTGCAGATGATCGACCATTACCTGGGCGACATCCTCAAGGACACCGGCAAGCTGGCCTTCGCCGGCGGCTGTGCGCTGAACGTCAAGCTCAACCAGAAGATCATCGCGCGTGACGACGTGAAAGAGCTGTTCGTGCAACCGGCGTCCGGCGACGCCGGCACTGCGGTTGGCGCGGCGGCCTATGTGTCACACGCTCGTGGTGTACCGGTAGAGAAGATGGAACACGTCTACCTCGGCCCGTCCTACAGCAACGAAGACGTGATCGCCGCGTGCGCCAAACACGAGAGCAAGCCGAACTGGCGCAAGATCGAAAACATGCCTAAGCGCATCGCCAAGATCATGGTCGACGGCAACCCGGTAGCCTGGTTCCAGGGCCGCATGGAATTCGGTCCGCGTGCGTTGGGCGGCCGTTCGATCATCGGTTGCCCAAGCGCCACCGGCGTGGCTGACCGCATCAACCACCAGATCAAGTTCCGCGAGCGCTGGAGGCCTTTCTGCCCGTCGATGCTCGACACTGTGGCCCCGCAGATGATCAAGGTCGACCACCCGGCGCCGTTCATGACCTTCACCTTTGAAGTGGCCGAGGAATGGAAAACCCGCGTGCCGGAAGTGGTCCATGAAGATGGCACCTCCCGAGCCCAGGTGCTCAAGCGCGAATACAACCCGCGCTACTACGACATGATGAAAGAGCTGGAAGTACTGACCGGCAACGGCGTGTCCCTGAACACCTCGCTCAACCGTCGTGGCGAAGCGATGATCTGCTCGCCGACCGATGCGTTGAACATGTTCTTCGGCTCCGACCTGCAGTACCTGATCATGGAAGACATCCTGGTCGTCAAAGACGGCGTGGACCCTTATGACGCGCTCGGCTGATCGGCAGGTCCTGCAATTCTGCCACGGCTATGACGGGCCGTTCCTGGACTGCGCGCGGCAATACGCCAGCCTGTTCGCGGGCTCGGGTTACAAGGTGACCACGGTGTTCCTCACCGGGGTCGCCGACCCCGGCGTGGCGGCGGCCTGTGCCAGTGATGAAGTGTTGTTCATGGAATACAGCTCCAAGGCCATCCGTGGCCTGAAGCTGTCGGCCATCGCCCAGATGCGCAAGATTGCCGCGTCACGCAACTTCAGCTTCTGCATTGCCCACCGCGCCAAACCCATTTACATCGCCCTGCTGGGCACGGGGTTGCAGGTCATCGGCGTGCATCACGCCTTTGGTGACTATCAGCGTCGAGGTCGTCGCCTGTTTGCCTCGATCTTCCAGAAGCGCCTGAGCCTGCTGGCAGTTTCGGACGCGGTGCGTGATGACATCCGTCGCTGCCTGCCGAAATGGCCGGAGGCACGTATTCAGACTTTGTATAACCGCATCGATGTCGAGGCCCTGCAGGGGCAACAGGTGTCGAAGGATGAGGCACGCGACGCCCTGGGGTTGTCACCCGACGAGTGGGTGGTCGGCAACGTCGGTCGCCTGCACCCGGACAAAGACCAGGCCACGCTGCTCAAGGGCTTTGCCCTGGCATTGGCGCAGTTGCCGGCTGAAAGCAAGCTGGCGATCCTCGGCAGCGGGCGCCTGGAGCAAGACCTCAAGAGCCAGGCTCGCGAATTGGGGATTGCCGATCGGGTGTTGTTCCTCGGCCAGGTGCCGAATGCGCGCCTGTATTTCCGTGCGTTCGATGCCTTTGCCCTGAGTTCCGACCACGAGCCCTTCGGCATGGTGCTGCTTGAAGCCATGGCTGCCGGTGTACCGTTGCTGGCCACGGCTTGCGGCGGTGCGCGGGAAGTGGTCGAAGGCGTTGGCATATTGTTTCCCTTCGGTGATGCCGAGCACCTGGCACAGGGCCTGGTCCATCTGGCTGCAATGGGCCCGCAGCAGAAGCGCCAGTGCGCCGAAATGATGCTGGAGCGTCTGCATGCACAGTTCTCGGATCAGGCAGTACACACGGCTTTCTGGCAGTTGCCCCACGTAATTGAACTGACCGCGGGGGCTTGATGCTCAATCGATTTCAAGGCTGGCGTGAGCGTGGCTGGTCCGTTGTCGACGCGACTGCCTACAGCGCCGCGTGGAAGCGTTTCGGCGGCAGTGTCGCCACCCATCCGCAGATCATCGAACGCCTGGCCGCGCTGGCGGGTATTCCCGTGCGCTATCTGGCTTGGGAGCAAGGCGACGAACTCAAGGCGTGCATTGCTACGTGGGGGCGCGACCTGGCGTTGTCCAAGGATGTACTCAAGCGTCGGGGCAAGAAGGGCCTCTTCGACCTGGGCAATGCCGAATTGATCCTGCCGGCCGCCGTCGATGCCCAGGCACCGCTGCGTCACCGGGCCCGTTACTTGTCGACCCTTAATGAGGGGCGTTTCAGCGGGCTCAAGCCCCAGCCCGAACAGTTGGCCATGGCGCGTACCCCGGAAGAATTGTCGAAGAAGTTTCGCTACAACCAGCGCCGTGAGTTGCGCTTGTTGGAGGAGGCTGGTGGTGTCGTGCGGTCGGTGAGCGAATTTTCCAGCCAGGAACTGGCTGCGATCTACTGCGATTTGTTCCTGCGTCGCTGGGGTTTTGTCGCCACGGGTGCCGAGCGGATGGCCGAGGTGATCGAGTTGCTGCGTGAATGGCTGATCGGCTCGGTTATTTTTCTTAACGATGCGCCGATTGCTGTGCAGTTGGTGTACCGGGTCGAGTCGTCCGACTGGATCAGCGTGGAATATGTCAATGGTGGTGTCGACCCTGAAACCCGCTCATTCAGCCCAGGCAGCGTCCTGAGCTTTCTCAATACCCAAGCCGCCTGGGAGCAGGCGCGAGAAGTCGGCAAACCGCTGCGGTTTTCTTTCGGTCGGGCCGATCGCGAGTATAAGGACCGCTGGTGCAACCCGGTGCAGGTATTCAGCGTATGAGTCGCAAGCAGCAGTTGCTCAAGCGTCACCGGCGTAACAAGCGCATCGGTCTGTTGATCGGTTTGTTGCTGTTGGTGGTCATTGGCGTGCTGGTGGCCTGGTGGCTACCGATAGTGCTGGCCGTGTTGGCATGGGTCGCCCACGAAGCCTGGTTTGCCGACCATTTGTTCTACTCGCCGTCGCAAGACTATCAATACCCGTTTGCAGAAGACGCTCAATTGGCCGGAGTGCGGCTGGAGGGCGATCGGCTGCTACTTGATCGGCCTGACGAATTGAAGGCGGACGCCACGTTGATACTGGCCATTGGGTTGGAGAGCCGTTGGCTGGGGCGTTTTCTTGACCCTGCCGTCGAGCTGACAGGCGGCGGGCAGGTCGACCGTCAAGCATTCGAGCGCGGTGTAAACGGTACGCGCTATGTCAATCTGACGGGGCTGGCGCCGGCCCTGCTCGCCGGGGAGTTGCGGGTACGTGCGCGTCATTGCCGGTTCAAAGGCGCGCCCAAGCTGTGGGCCTGGAGCAACCCTGACCTGAGTACGCGGCGAGTGATGGTGGTCGCGCCCCATGCCGATGACGCTGAGTTGGCGGCGTTCGGCCTTTACAGCCAGGCCGAAGAACCGTGGATCGTGACCCTGACCGCCGGTGAAATCGAAGCTGAACATTACCGGCAGATGGGCCTGGGGGCTGTCGAGGCGTCGCGCGTCAAGGGTCGGCTGCGTGCCTGGGACAGTATCGCCGTACCGCGCTGGGCCGGTGTGCCCGAATCCCATTGCGTGCAACTGGGCTATTTTTGCCTGCAACTGCAAGCCATGCAGGCCGCGCCGGACGTGCCGGTTACCTCGCGGGAAGCGGACCTTGCGGATACCCGTCTGTTTCGCCAATTCAACCCATTCCCGCTGCCGACCGATGGTGACGGTTTGCCGACCTGGAACAACCTGCTGGCTGACCTGCGTCACTTGTTACTGACGGCGCGCCCCGAAGTCATCGTGTTACCGCATCCGGTCATCGACCCGCATCCTGACCATATCTGCGCGCAGCAAGCGGTGCTGGAAGCGCTGCAGGGGTTGGAATGGCAACCGTCCATGTTGCTCGGATACGCCAATCACTTGCACGACAATGATCGCTGGCCGATGGGGGATGCCGGCAGTGGTGTCGCTTTGCCACCTTTCTTTGATTCAACGTACACTTTGCACCCTTATTGCATATCGCTGACTGATGAGCAGCAGTGTGACAAGGCAATGTCGCTTGGAATGATGCATGACTTGCAACCGCGGATGCCGTTCAAGCGGCGACTGCGGCGGGTTATCCAGCGGGTTCTGGCGCGCCGGACGATTTCACCTTGGGGAGAAAACGAGTTTTTCCGCAAGGCCGTCCGTCGTCATGAGCTGTACTGGGTGATCCGACGTCCCCAAGCGTTCGGCAATGTGAGAGAGCACTGAGTGCTCTCTGTAAATGGCAGTGAGTCCCCGTTTTGATCAACCCATGCCCTCGTATTATTTTTATCATCCCCTACTTCGGCTGCTGGCCGTTCTGGATGCCGTTTTTCCTGGAAAGCTGCCGTCACAATCCGGATATCGACTGGCTGTTGTTCAGTGATTGTCCAATGCCGGCCAACGTCCCGACCAATGTGCGCATCGAGCACATCACATTTGCCGATTACTGCGCCCTGGTATCACAGCGCCTGAATATCCCGTTTGCCCCTCAGGCTGCTTACAAACTGTGCGACATCAAGCCAGCGCTCGGGTATATCCACGCCGACCGGCTTGAAGAGTATGATTTCTGGGCCTTTGGCGATCTGGACCTGATCTACGGCAACCTGCGTAACTATTTCACCGCAGAGCGTCTTGCCGGCTACAACTTGTTCTCCACCCATGAGCGCCGCGTGGCGGGCCACTTGTGCCTGATGCGCAACACCGCCAGCAAGCGCGAAGTGTTCATGCAGATGAAGAATTGGCAGCAACGTTTCACCGATCAGAAGCACCATGCGCTGGACGAGGGCGCCTTCAGCAGGATCTTCCTGTGGCGCAAGAACTTTCCTAAGCCATTGTTCGAGCTGGTCGGTAAGCTCAACCCGTGGCGCCGGCAGAGTGAGTTTGTCGAGGCATTCAGCACGCCCGGCGGCGTGATCAAATGGCACGACGGCACGGACCGCTTCCCGCACCAGTGGTATTGGAACAAGGGACACCTGACCAATGACCGGGACGGCGAGCGGGAATTTCCCTATTTTCATTTTGTCTGTTGGAAGCGTAATCAGTGGCCATTGGTGGAAACACCGTGTCCTGATCAGATCCAGGCGCTGGCGGCTGCACCGTCCTGGATTGTTGATGCTACGGGTTTCCATCGAGGAGCGTTATGAGCCGGCGGTTCAAAGTCTTGCAGTTGCAGCCTGACTACAATGTCAAATCCCATGATTTCGCTGACTTGGCCGAGCAGATCGTCAAGGCACTGCCGACGGATCGCTATGAGGTCACCGCAGCCTTCCTGCGCGGTCGACCGGGGCCGGGCGAGCCGGTGAGCCGTGCGCACGCATCGGTGTATTTCGAGTTTTCCGACAAGGCCCTCAAAGGCATGCGCCTGCTTGCCATGTGGCGCCTGTATCAGTTCTGCCGCAAGGAACGCTTCGACGTAGTGGTGTGCAACCGCTTCAAGCCCGTCAACATGCTGCTGCAGCTCAACCGCTGGTTGAAGATCCCCCTGTGTATCGGGATCTCCCACGGGTTTGGCGAGTACGACCGCTTATACCGCCGCAAACAGGCCCAGCGACTGATTGACGGCCATTGGCGGTTTGTCGGCGTGTCACCGGCGGTCAAGCAGTACCTGCTGGACTGTCAGTGCGGCTTCACCGACAGCAACACCTACGCGATTACCAATGCCATCGATATCGAACAGACCGATGCATTGCAGTATTCCCGGGAGCAGGCGCGTGAGCTGCTGGGGCTCGACCCTTCGGTGCGCTTGGTCGGAGCGTTGGGCCGGCTGGTGCCGGTCAAGGGGCATACTTATTTACTGCAGGCTTTTGCGCAGCTCAAGGAGCGCTATCCCTCGGCGCAGACGGCTATCATCGGCGCCGGACGGGAGGAGGCCAACTTGTCGGCTGAAATCGAGCGCCTGGGCTTGAGCGGTCGTGTCCACTTGCTCGGCTTTCGCGAGAACGCTTTGCGTTATGTGCGCGCTTTTGACATCTGGGCGATGCCGTCCCTGGCCGAGGGCTTGGGCCTGGCGCTGCTGGAAGGCATGAGTGGGCGACTGCCGATCATCGCGTCGAGCGTGCCGGCCATGCTGCCATTGATCGAGGGTGCGGGCGGCCTGGCGGTCGAACCGGCCAACGTTGCGGCGCTGGCGCAGGCGCTGGACAGCTACCTGGCTCTGCCCGATGACGCCTTGGCGCGCAAGGGTGAACAGGCTTATCAGTACCTCCAGGCCAATCATGACATCGAGGTGTTCCGTCGCGAATATCTCGAGCTCATCGAGTCGGGACTGGCTCAAGCACGCAGAGAGAATGTATGAACCAGAATCAACCGTTGGTCACTGTGATCATCGCGTCGTACAACCACGCTCCCTATATAGAAGAGAGCATCCTGAGCGTACTGAACCAGACGTATGCCAACATCGAGCTGCTGGTGATCGATGACGGCTCCACCGATGACAGCGTCGTGCGCATTCGCGGCTTGCTGGAACATCACGCCTTTGATTTTCGCGTACAGCAGAACCAGGGGCTGACCAACACTCTCAATGACGCCATCGCACGCGCCAGGGGCTCGTTGATTGTGCCGTTCGGTTCCGATGACATTATGTTGCCCGAGCGTATTGCGACCCAGGTTGCCTATATGGACGGCAAGCCAGAGGTGGGGATTTGCGCAGGTAATATCGAACTGATCGACTCCGAGGGGGCGCTGTATCCCGAAAGCCGCCAGCGCCGCGATGTACCCTTCCGGCGCCTCGATTTCGATGACATGTTCCTGGAGCGCAAGCCTTATCCGCCAGCACCGACGCTGATGATTCGGCGCGAGGCGCTGGAGGCGGTCGGGGGGTTCGACCCGCAGATTCGTCTGGAAGACTTGTTCATCGAATTGAAGATCACTCACGCGGGTTACTTCATCGACGGTTTGAACGTGGTGATGGCGCGCTATCGCAAGCACGCTACCAACTCCTACAAAAACCACCGCTTCATGATCGACAGCATCCTGCGCACCTACGCCCTGTTCAGCGATCACCCGCTGTACGACGAGGTGCGTTACAAGTTCCTCAGTTCCATGTTCCTCAAGACGTCCAATCGCAATCGCGAGCTAGCCCGGGAGTTGTTGGCGCAGATTCCGTTTCGCGCCTGGAACAAGAAGACCTGGCGTGGCCTGGCCCGCCTGTATTTTTCCCCGCTGGAAAAAGACTGATCCCCCTACGGGCCCTGTCATCTGCTGGCGGGGCTTGTATCCTGTTCTGTCGGACGCAGCGTCTGTGCCTTTTCGCGGATCTTCAACGTGGCTTGTGCCGACGCGACGGCGGCATAGCCTTGCATCAGTTGTTCAAAATGGCTCTCGAACAACCAGTTGCGGTCTTGCGAATAGCGCTGCATGTGCTTGAGGTTGCGTTGACGCAGGGCGTTGCGCAGTGCCGACGGATACAGGCGCATATCTGCCACGTCAATCAGCCCGAACTCGCCGTCTTCCATGAACAGTACATTGCCCAGGTGCAGAGAGCGGAAGTACACGCCTCGTTCGTGAAGCAGGGCTATGTACCGGCCTAGACGCTCCACAAGAGCGCCGCGCAGGCTGCTGTCCAGGCTTTGCAGGGTCTGGCGCACGGTCAGCCCCGGCAGCGGCTGGTAACGCACGGCGGTGCTGCCGTCGCGCAGGCTGTAGAGGTCGAGGATAGTCGGCGCGACGATGCCGAGTGCGCGAAGCTGCGCAGCGTTGCTGGCAAAGCGTTCCGAATAAGGATTGAACCAGCCGGAGGTGTACCAGCGGCGGGCTCTGAAGAGCTTGAGGAAGCTGCCGTCCTCCAGGCGCAGGACCTTCGGGCCAAGGCCATCGGCCTCGATTACGTGGGCGTTGCAGCATAGTTGGTCAAACGCCTGCGGAGTGAGGGTTTTGACCGGCGTGTCCAGCAAGCTTCGACGACGCTGGGCGATGCTCAGCCCGGTCAGCAGTGCCAGCGGAATCCACAGCAGGAACCAGTGCTCCTTGGGCCGCGAAAGGATGCCGCCGCCTTCGGTGAGGCCCGCGCCGATGCCGTACACCAAGAGCGCCGATGCCAGGATAAACAGCGGCTGCGTACGTTGTTTGATGCCTATATACAACCCCCGTCCGAGCATGAATACCCACGGGATGAAGCCGATGATGCCGACATAATAGAAAACGCCCAGCGCAAAACTGTGAGGTTCGTACAGTTGGTAGCCATTCCAGAAAGTCAGGTACAGCTCGGAGTTGTAGCTGTGGCCGATCCAAGGATGTTCGGCAATGCGTTCTAGTGCCAGGTCCCATACTTCAAAGCGGAGCGAACTGCCGCGCCCACTGATGGCATCTGGGTATAGGATCAGTAATCCGACCAGGGCTATTGCCAAGCCGGTAATCAGCAGTGCTGCGCGGCGGTTACGGCTGAGGAAACTCAGCCACAGAACGGCGAGAGCCATGGCTACCAAAGGTGTTCGTGAGCCGGTAGCCAGCAAGGCTGCAGCCATGATCATCGTGGCCGGCACGCTGAACCACAGCGCCTGGAGGCGCTTGGTGGTCATGCAGATATATAACCAGTAAACGCAGAAGAAACCGAACAAATGAGAACTGAGCAGCGGGTTATCGAGGGCACCACGCCCGCCGATCATGCGCATGCCCGGCTCGAACCCTTTGACGAACGCCACCAGATTGCATAGGCAAACCACCAAGGCGATCACCGCAGCACCGAAGAAAATCGGTTTGAACAGTTCGGCGCGGTAATGCAGCAGCAGCGCGCAGCCGCCAAACAGGAGGAAGGTGTTCAATGGGCGCTTGAGCAGGTCGCTGTCGAGGGTGGGTTCAACACTCCACAGCAGGCTGGTCAGAGCCCAGCCTGCGAAGACCAGGAACGCGATTGCCAAGGGTTCACGCAGCAGTTCCCTGAGCTCTCGGGGACGCTGCAAAAACATGAACAAGGTCGGTACGGTAAAAAGGATGTAAACGATTCGGTGCAATACGTTGCGGTTGGACACGAAGAACAGTGAGCTCAGGAGCAGCAACAAGCCAATGGGCAAAATCCAAAGGACCAGGAAGTCGAAAACGCGATTTGAGCCATAACTAAGGCGCTTGGAGTGCATACAGTAAAGCCATTCCAGAGAGAGAAAACCGACCATCTTAAGATAGTGGCTATATAATGTCTTCGGTCGGATCCAGCCGGGCCGAGGGGCAAGCCGGGTGCAAGTACAACAGAGAAGCTGTGCTAAAGTCAGCCTCCTTTTTCAAAACGCCGCGTGATATGACCGACTCCAGTCCGAGCGCAAGCCCTTCGAGCTTGAAAATATACTTCCGCCTGCTCAGCTACGTTAAGCCTTACATGGGCTTGTTCGCGTTGAGTATCGTCGGATTTCTGATTTTCGCGTCAACCCAGCCGATGCTGGGTTACATCCTCAAGTACTTTGTCGATGGCCTGTCCAACCCGCAAGCCGTGTTGTTCCCCACTGTGCCGTTCCTGCGGGACCTGCAACTGCTGCAGGCCGTGCCGCTGCTGATCATCTTGATCGCCGCCTGGCAGGGCCTGGGGTCTTTCCTGGGCAACTACCTGTTGGCCAAGGTCTCCCTGGGCCTGGTCCACGACCTGCGGGTGCAGTTGTTCAACAACCTGCTGACGCTGCCTAACCGGTACTTCGACAACCACAACTCGGGACACCTGATTTCCCGCATCACCTTCAACGTGACCATGGTCACAGGTGCGGCAACCGATGCGATCAAGGTGGTCATCCGTGAAGGCATGACGGTGATCTTCCTGTTCGCCTCCCTGTTGTTCATGAACTGGCGCCTGACGCTCGTCATGATCGCCATCCTGCCGCTGATTGCGGTGATGGTCAGCACGGCCAGCAAGAAATTTCGCAAGCAGAGCAAAAAGATCCAGGTGGCGATGGGTGACGTGACCCACGTGGCTTCGGAAACCATCCAGGGCTATCGCGTGGTGCGCAGCTTCGGCGGTGAAATCTACGAGGAGAAGCGTTTTCTCAAGGCCAGCCAGAGCAATACCGACAAGCAACTGCGCATGACCCGTACGGGCGCGATCTACACGCCGGCGTTGCAACTGGTGATCTACACCGCCATGGCGGTATTGATGTTCCTGGTTCTGTATCTTCGTGGCGATGCGTCCGCCGGTGACATGGTCGCCTACATCACGTTGGCCGGTTTGTTGCCCAAGCCGATCCGCCAACTGTCGGAAGTCAGCTCGACCATCCAGAAAGGTGTCGCCGGTGCTGAAAGCATTTTCGAGCAGTTGGACGAGGCGGTTGAAGTCGACCACGGCACTATCGAGCGCGACAAGGTCAGCGGGCGCCTGGAAGTGCGCCAGTTGAACTTCACTTACCCCGGCACCGAGCGTCATGTGCTCAAGGACATCAGTTTCACCGCCGAGCCGGGGCAGATGATTGCGCTGGTTGGGCGCTCAGGCAGCGGCAAGTCGACCCTGGCCAGCCTCATCCCGCGTTTTTACCACCACGAGAGTGGGGAGATTCTGCTCGATGGCGTCGAAATCGAAGACTACAAGCTGCTCAACCTGCGCAAGCATATCGCCCAGGTAACCCAGCATGTCACCCTGTTCAGTGACACCGTGACCAACAACATCGCTTACGGCGACCTGGCCGGAGCACCACGGGAGGCGGTTGAAGCCGCGGCGGCGGATGCCAATGCCAAGGACTTCATCGACCAGTTGCCCAAGGGCTTCGATACCCAAGTCGGTGAAAACGGCGTGTTGTTGTCCGGTGGCCAGCGCCAGCGCCTGGCGATTGCCCGTGCACTACTCAAGAATGCACCGCTGCTGATTCTCGACGAGGCCACCTCGGCGCTCGACACCGAGTCCGAGCGCCACATTCAGGCGGCGTTGGACAACGTCATGCAAGGTCGCACGACCCTGGTGATCGCGCACCGCCTGTCGACCATCGAGAAGGCTGACCTGATCCTGGTGATGGACGATGGCCGTATCGTGGAGCGCGGTACCCACGGCGAGTTGCTCGCGCAAAACGGCTACTATGCCCGCCTGCACTCCATGGGCCTGGATACGCCGGTATCGGCCGATATCACCTGATCGACAGGTACACAGGGCAATGTGGGAGGGGGCTTGCCCCCGATAGCGAAGTGTCAGCTTGCAGAAATGCCGGCTGATATTTCGCTATCGGCGGGCACGCCCCCTCCAGCATTCGCCCCGTAGTGGATTCGGCGTCGCGCTAGTCACAAGCCATCGCAAACCCTGTGCTAATATCGCGCCCCTGTTCATTTTGTATGTGGGTTGCACCATGAAGTTGTCCATGCCGCGATTCGATCAAGCCCCTGTCTTGGTGGTCGGCGATGTCATGCTCGACCGTTACTGGCATGGTGGTACCTCACGGATTTCCCCTGAGGCACCGGTGCCGGTAGTCAAGGTCGAGCAAATCGAAGACCGTCCAGGTGGTGCTGCCAACGTTGCCCTCAATATTGCCGCGCTCGGCGCTCCAGCCTCCCTGGTGGGTGTGACCGGCGACGACGAAGCCGCCGACAGCCTGGCCAACAGCCTGCGCGGGGCCGGCGTGCGTGCGGTGTTCCAGCGTATCGCCCATCAGCCGACCATCGTCAAGTTGCGAGTCATGAGCCGGCACCAACAGTTGCTGCGTATCGATTTCGAAGAACCCTTCGCCACCGACGCCTTGGCTCTCGGCAGCCAGGTTGATGAGTTGCTCGAAGGCATCAAGGTGCTGGTGTTGTCCGACTACGGAAAAGGCGCCTTGAGGAACCATCAGGCGCTGATTCAGGCCGCCAAGGCCAAGGGCATTCCGGTGCTGGCCGATCCCAAGGGCAAGGACTTCTCGATTTATCGGGGCGCCAGCCTGATCACGCCGAACCTCAGTGAGTTCGAAGCCATCGTCGGTGGTTGCGCCGATGAGCATGACTTGGTGAGCAAGGGTGCGGCGCTGATGGCCGACCTCGACCTGGGCGCCTTGCTGGTGACCCGTGGCGAGCACGGCATGACCCTGTTGCGCCCAGGCCACCCGGCGATGCACCTGCCGGCGCGTGCCCGTGAAGTGTTTGATGTCACCGGTGCCGGTGACACCGTCATTTCTACCTTGGCCGCGTCTATCGCGGCAGGTGAAGAATTGCCTCACGCCGTGGCCCTGGCCAATTTGGCGGCAGGCATTGTGGTTGGCAAACTGGGTACGGCGGCCATCAGTGCACCTGAGCTGCGCCGGGCGATCCAGCGTTCCGAAGGTTCCGAGCGTGGCGTACTGAGTATCGAGCAGTTGCTGCTGGCGATTGACGATGCGCGTGCCCACAACGAAAGCATTGTGTTCACCAATGGCTGCTTCGACATCCTGCATGCCGGCCATGTGACTTACCTGGAGCAGGCGCGTGCCCAAGGCGATCGCCTGATCGTTGCGGTCAATGACGATGCTTCGGTCAGTCGCTTGAAAGGTCCGGGCCGTCCGATCAACAGCGTTGACCGTCGCATGGCGGTGCTGGCGGGGTTGGGCGCGGTGGATTGGGTGATCAGCTTCCCCGAAGGCACCCCGGAAAATCTGCTGGCCCAGGTCAAGCCGGACGTGCTGGTCAAGGGCGGTGACTATTCCGTCGACCAGGTGGTCGGTGCCGACATCGTCAGCGCCTACGGCGGCAAGGTCAAAGTGTTGGGCTTGGTTGAGAACAGCTCGACCACCGCGATTGTCGAGAAGATCCGCAACAATGAGTAACTTTGATAAGTGGGTCCTGATTACCGGCGGTGCGGGCTTCATTGGCTCGCACCTGGTGGACGCGTTGCTTGCCAAAGGCTATGGCGTGCGGGTGCTGGATAACCTGTCCACCGGCAAACGCAGCAACTTGTCGATGGATAACCCGCGTTTGGAGCTGATTGAAGGTAATGTCGCCGATGCGGACCTGGTGGCGAAGGCCGCCGTCGGCGCGACTGCCGTGGTGCACTTGGCTGCAGTGGCCTCGGTGCAGGCCTCGGTGGATGACCCGGTCAGCACGCACCAGAGCAATTTTGTCGGTACCTTGAATGTCTGTGAGGCCATGCGCAAGGCCGGCGTCAGGCGTGTGGTGTATGCCTCCAGCGCCGCGGTCTATGGCAACAACGGCGAGGGGGCTTCGATTGCCGAAGAAACCACCAAGGCGCCATTGACGCCTTACGCGTCCGATAAATTGGCCAGCGAGCATTACTTCGATTTCTACCGCCGCCAGCATGGCCTGGAGCCGGTGATCTTCCGTTTCTTCAATATCTTCGGGCCGCGCCAGGATCCGTCATCGCCGTATTCCGGTGTGATCAGTATCTTCAGCGAGCGCGCGCAGCAAGGCGTGCCGATCGCCGTGTTTGGCGATGGCGAGCAAACCCGTGACTTCATGTACGTGGAAGATCTGGTGGACGTGCTGGTACAGGCCATTGAAGCGCCCGCTGCACCGCTGGGTGCAATCAATGTCGGTTGGAACCGCACCACTACGCTCAAGGACGTACTGCAAGCCTTGCAAGACATCGTCGGCAAGTTGCCGGCTGTGACTTACGGGCCTGCACGCTCTGGGGATATCCGACATTCGCGGGCGAATAACCAACGGCTGCTGGCGAGTTTTACGCTGCCCGAGCCCACGCCGTTGAAGGTGGGCCTGGAGCGTTTGCTCAGAGGCTGACGGTAAGGAGGCCAGCCTTTATCGGCTGGCTTTTTTCTTTGGCACGATTTTACGCAGCATCCGCTGTGCCAGATGCTTCAATCGCGACTCTTTTTCCGGCTCTGCCAGGCCTTGCTGCCTGAGCCAGTCTTTCCAGCGAATCCGCTCATCACGTACCAACCAGCCTTCCTGTTGGGCGAAGCTTTCCGCCAGGTACAAACCCCGTGTGCTCGCCGGGTACAGTTGGTCTTTCTTGACGGTGTAAAGCTCGGCCAGTGGCTGGCCGTCTTTCAGAGGCATCAGGTACAGGTCGGGGCGCTGGCGGTCCAGGCGGGCGACCAACTGATCACCTTCCAGGCGCTCATCGACATGGAACAGGCTCAGGGACTTGGCTTCCTTCGGTACTTCCAGCCTCAAGTCATAAATCAGCTGCAGCGATGCGGTGGGCAGGTGCACATAAGCCCGTGGGCGCTCGATCAATTGAGTGGTTGCGCAACGCACCGGTCGCGCCGCGCCAGACAGCGGGCTGAGGCGAAAGGGCAAGGCTTCACGGTAGTGCAGGGCTGCGGAGTAGGGCGCCGGTAGCCAGGTGTCGTTGAAGCGCCCGCCGAGCCAGCCTTCCGGGGTTTCGAGCAGGCACTCTTCGGCAATTTCCTGGATGGCGGTGTGCAGCGGCAGGTTCAATTCATGGGCCGGGACGTAGCCGGAGATCAGCTTGAGCACCACATCGCCACGGTCCTGGCGGCGTTGGCGCACGAGCACCCAGTAGTCCTTGTTTTGCCAATGCAGCGTCAGTCGCACCGAGACGCCAAGGTTGGCCAGTTCCAGGGCAAAGCGCTCGGCGTTCGGCACGTCTACCGGTTTGCGCCGTTGCAGGGTCTGGGCGAAATTGAGCGGCATGCCGACGCTCTGGTAGCTCAGGCCCTCGGGGGTGGCTTCGACGTGTAGCGGCAGTGTTTTGAAGTTGCTGGGGTTTTTTCTTATGAGCGTTCGCGGCATGTCGGCTCCTTCTTGCGACGGGGTCGGCCGCGTCGGCGGCATCAGAGTTGACGAATGACCTGGGCAGCGGTCGCCACGTTATGGGCCAGGTGCAGCGGGTTGATGGTCCCGACAATAGCACTGGCGACGCCCGTTTGCGCAAACAACAACATGAAACTGGCATGAATTGGATCCATTCCGGGCTCAAGGCAAACGTGGCCGCTGGCCAAGGCTTTTTTCACCAGGATGCCTTTGCCATGGGTCGCGGCGTAATCAATCACGGCCTTCTCGGCCTGCTCGTTCAGATTGTAGGTGACCATCGCGCAATCGCCTTGTTCCAGAGCCTTCACACCGCCTTCAACGGTTTTGCCGGAGAAGCCGAAGCCGCGAATCTTGCCCTCTTTTTTCAGTGCCGCCAGGGTTTGGTAAACCTCACAATCGTTGAGGATGTGCAGATCATTGCCGTCGGAGTGCACCAGCAACAGATCGATAAAATCCGTTTCAAGTCTTTTCAAGCTGCGCTCGATCGACAGGCGGGTGTGGGCCTCACTGAAGTCATGACGGGATACGCCGTCGGCAAACTCTTCACCAACCTTGCTGACAATCACCCAATCCTTGCGCTGGCCACGTAGCAGCGGCCCCAGGCGTTCTTCGCTGCGACCGTAGGCGGGGGCGGTGTCGATCAGGTTGATGCCCAGCTGTCGGGCCTGGCGCAACAACATTCGCGCTTCGTCATCGTCGGGGATCTGAAAGCCGCTGGGGTATTTCACGCCCTGGTCGCGGCCCAGTTTGACGGTGCCCAGGCCCAGTGGCGAGACGATCAGGCCCGTGCTGCCCAGGGGGCGATGCAGGTCGTGCAAGGTAGGCAGGCTCATGGCAACAGTTGCTCCCAGGCAGGCACGCCGATCGCGGGTTTCGGCAGGTCGGGCAGAGGCTCGCCGGCGCCGGGTCGGATACCGTCGCGTTCCAGGCTGTCGAGCACGCGATCGGCGAAGTCCGGCGCCAGGGCCAGCTTGGTCGGCCAGCCCACCAGTAGACGGCCCTGTTCGGCGAGGAATGCATTGTCGGGGCGGCTCAGACCCGATTGCAGCGGCTCGGCGCGGTCGACCCGCAAGGTGGCCCACTGGGTCTGGCTCATGTCGATCCACGGCAGCAGTTGCGCCACTTCCTTTTGTGCGGTGGCGATCTGTTCTTCAGGGGTACGTGCCACACCGTCGGCTTCGGCGATATCTCCGCCGATGTACCACACCCAATTGCCATCCGCTGCCGGGTGGGTGGTAACGGTGAGGCGCGGCTTGGTGCCGCCACCCAGGCAATGGGCATACAGCGGCTTCAGGCCTGGGCCCTTGGCGATGATCATATGCAGGGGGCGTTTCTGCATGGCCGGTTGGCTGAGGCCCAGGGCGCCGAGCAAGTCAGCCGTGCCGGCGCCGGCACTCAACACGATGCGTTGCGCGCGGATCTCGCGGCCATCGACCTTCAAGCCCACCAAGTGGTCGTCTTCGCGCAGCGGTTCGATCTGCTTTGCGGCGAGCAGGCTATCACCGCCCAGTTGCGCCAGGCGTTGAATCACACTCGGCACGTCCACCACGAGTTCGGCCAAGCGATAGACCTTGCCCTTGAAGCGGCGATCCTGCAGGGCGGGGGGCAATTCGTCGCCTTTGACCTGGTCCACACGCCCGCGCACGGCCTTGCTGGCAAAGAAGCTGGTGAGGTTGCCGGCGAGCGTGCCGGGGGACCATAGATAGTGGGCTTCGGACAGCAAGCGTACGCCGGACAAATCCAGCTCGCCCGTTCCTGCCAGGGCTTCACGCCAGCGGCGCGGCATGTCGGCAATGGCTTCGGACGCGCCGGTGAGCGCGCCGTGCAGGGCATATTTCGCCCCACCGTGAATGATTCCCTGCGACTTCACGCTTTGCCCGCCGCCCAGGGTGGCGCTTTCCACCAGTACCGTGGAAAACCCCTGGCGGCGCAGGCGCGCATTCAGCCAGAGGCCGGCAACCCCGGCGCCGACAATCAGTACGTCGGTGGAAATAACGGATGGCATCGGCGACCTCAGTGTTCAAGACAAGGGACGCAGTATACAGCCTGTTGAGTAGCGGTCAGTGCCCGGCGGTTTTCGAGAACAACTGAATCACTACCACGCCCAGTACGATCAGGCCCATCCCCAGCATCGCCGGGACATCCAGCTTCTGCCCGTAGATGAACAATGCCGCGACACTGACCATCACGATCCCCAGCCCTGCCCATACCGCATAGGCCACGCCCACCGGTACGCTGCGCACCACCAGGGTGAGCATCCAGAACGCTACGCCATAACCCACAATCATCAGCATCAGCGGGATGGGTGTGCTCAGGCCCTTGACCGCTTTCATGGAAACGGTCGCGATCACTTCCGAGCAAATGGCAATGGCCAGGTAGAGGTAGGCGACATTCATGGGGTAATCCTCGGTGTGTTGCGTGCTAGATAAGGTCGGCATTCTAGCGACTGCCAAGATGCGGTAAAGTCATTACCTATCCGAATTAAAGATGGGTTAGGCCATGAGCGTGCAGTGGAACCTTGAGCAGATGCGCCTGTTTGTCAGTGTCGCCGAGCAGCGTTCGTTTTCCGCGGTGGCCCGTGACCAGCGCAAGGCTCAATCGGCGGTGAGCAATGGGATTGCCTTGCTTGAGGCGGACCTGGGGCTGAGCCTGTTTGATCGTAGCAGTGGCCGCCAGCCACGCCTGACCGAGGCGGGCAGTGTGTTGCTGGAGGAGGCGCGTGAGGTGTTGCGCCAGTGTGAGCGGCTCAATGGTCGGGCGCTGTCCTTGACCCGGGGTGAAGAAGCCTGTCTGCGCCTGGCCCAGGACGAAGCCATGTTGTTCCAGCCGGTACTCGACAGCCTTGAAGCGCTGGCCGCGCAATACCCGTTGCTGGAAGTGCAATTGTCCA
Source organism: Pseudomonas sp. Q1 (assembly GCF_009935975.1). Lineage (NCBI taxonomy): Bacteria > Pseudomonadati > Pseudomonadota > Gammaproteobacteria > Pseudomonadales > Pseudomonadaceae > Pseudomonas > Pseudomonas sp. Q1. The sequence continues at coordinate 457,761 of NZ_QODI01000001.1, forward strand.
GCGCTGCCCAAGGCGACGTAGCGCGTAAGTTGGTGGAGCGCAAAGCCGACCTGGGCCTGCTGTTCTATCACGACCAAATCCCCGAGGCGCTTGAGCGGCGGGTGGTGGGCAGTGTGGAAATGGTCACGGTGTGCGGCGTGAACCACCCGCTCGCCAAGGAGCGATATGTGGATTGCCAGCGCCTGGCACAGTTTCGCCAACTGTTGATGTCGACCCAGACCAGTGTGTACCCCGGCAGTGAGGCTGCCAGCCCTCTGGTGTGGCGCGCCGACAGTTTCTATGTGCTGGCCGAATGGTTGATGAGTGGCTTGGGTTGGGCCTGGCTGCCGCGGCATATCGTGCAGTACCCCACCTATCAGCAACAAATGGTCGAGTTGGACAGCGAATGGACGCCACCGGCCCTGGTGGTGGAACTGGTCTGGCGTCGGGATGAACACCTCGGGCCTGCCGCACGCTTCCTGGCTGAACGATTTGCCGAGTGCTTGCAGGCGATCGACTGAAAAAGCCGATAAACTCCGCCGCCATGAATAGAACTCTCTACAGCTGTCTGTTTTACCTGGCGCTGCCGTTGGTGGCTTTACGTCTGTGGCTGCGCGCGCGCAAGGCGCCGGCGTATGCCAAGCGCGTGGGCGAGCGGTTTTCCTATGGCCTGCCGATGATGCGGCCGGGCGGGATCTGGGTGCATGCGGTGTCGGTCGGCGAAAGCATCGCTGCCGCGCCGATGATACGCGGGCTGATGGCGCGCCACCCGACGCTGCCGATCACCATCACCTGCATGACGCCCACCGGTTCCGAGCGTATCCAGGCGTTGTTCGCCAATGAGCCGCGCATTCAGCATTGTTACCTGCCCTATGACGTGCCGTGCGCCGCCAAGCGTTTTCTGGATCAGGTGCAGCCGAAACTGGCGGTGATCATGGAGACGGAGCTGTGGCCCAATCACATCCACGCCTGCTACCAGCGTGGCATTCCGGTGGCACTGGCCAATGCGCGACTGTCGGCGCGCTCGGCCAAGGGTTATGGGCGTTTCGCCAAACTGACCGCACCGATGCTGGCTGAGATGAGCCTGTTCGCCGTGCAGACGCGTACCGAGGCCGAGCGTTTCCTGAGCCTGGGTGCGCGCCCGGAAACCGTTGAAATCACGGGTTCGATCAAATTCGACCTGACTGTCGACCCCGAGCTGCCGCTGCGCGCCGCCGCCCTGCGGGAGCAATGGGGCGCGCGCGAGCGCCCGGTGTGGATCGCCGCCAGTACCCATGAAGGCGAAGATGAAGTGGTGCTGGCGGCCCACCGCCAGTTGCTCGAGAGCTATCCCAATGCGTTGCTGATTCTGGTGCCGCGCCATCAGGAGCGTTTCGGTCCGATGTTTGAGTTGTGCCGGCAACGAGGATTCGCCACGGTGCGTCGCTCCAGCGGTGACCCCGTGACCGCGCAGACCTCCGTGTTGCTGGGCGACACCATGGGCGAGTTGCTGTTTCTGTATGCCCTGGCCGACAGTGCTTTCGTCGGCGGCAGCCTGGTGCCGACCGGCGGCCACAACCCGTTGGAGCCGGCGGCGCTGGCCCTGCCTGTGATCATGGGGCCGCACCGGTTCAACTTCCTCGAAATCAGCGCGATGATGCATGAGGCGGGGGCGTTGCGCGAAGTCGACGATGCCCAAGGTCTGGCCGAAGCTGTGCGCCAGCTGTTCGAGCTGCCACAGGATGCGCGCAAGATGGCGCAGGCTGGGCTCAAGGTGATGCAGGCCAACCAGGGCGCGCTCAAGCGCTTGCTGGATGGCCTGGACAGGCTATTGGATCAGCACTGATTCCATTGTAGGCGCTGTGCTTAATTACCCGGGCGGGCCTTGAGCTGTTCGGCGGCGGCCTTGGCCAGGTCCGGCGGCAGGAAGTCCTTGTCCGGGTTGTAGTCAGCCTTGAGGTAGCGCGCCAGGTCCTGCAAGTCCCCCGGGTTCAAGGTGCCCGCCGCCTGCTTCAAGCGCAGGTTGTCGAGGATGTAGTCGTAGCGGCTGTTGTTGTAGTTGCGCACCGACGCATAGAGCTGGCGCTGTGAGTCGAGCACGTCGACGATGTTGCGCGTACCCACCTGGTAGCCGATCTCCGTGGCTTCCACCGCGCTCTGGTTGGAAATGATCGACTGGCGGCGTGCCTGTACCTGTTCCACGTCGGTGTTCACTGCGCGGTGCAGGTTGCGTGTATTTTCCACCACCTGGCGCCGCAGGCCTTCGCGTTGCTGCTCGGTCTGGCCCAGGCGCGAGTAGGATTCACGCACTTGGGAACTGGTCAGCCCGCCGCTGTAGATCGGAATGTTCAGGCGCAGGCCAATGGTGCGTTGTTCCACATCGCCGCGATAGGGCGTGCCAAAGGCATTCGGGTTGCTGAACCCGAGGGCGTCGTTGTCGCCTTTCTCATATTGCGCCACCGCATCGAGTGTCGGGGCATGCCCGGCCTTGCGTTGCTTGAGGGTTTCCTCGGCGGCGGTGACGGCGTAGTTGCTGGCGAGCAGGTTCAGGTTCTGGCGGCCGGCGGTTTCAACCCAGGCCTTGGCGTCGTTCGGCAGCGGTGGCAACACCGGCAGTGTGTGGACGATGCCCTGGATCGAGTTGTATTGACGATTGGTCAGGGTGATCAACGCTTCAAAGGCGTCTTCCACCTGACGCTGGGCCAGGATCCGGTTGGCGCGCGCGGTGTCGTAGCTGGCCTGGGATTGCAGTACGTCGGTCTTGTCCGACAGGCCCACGTCGAAGCGCTCGCTGGACTGGTCCAGCTGGCGCTTGAAGGCGTTCTCTTCGGCCTTGGTCGAGGCCAGGTTGTCCTGGGCGCGCAGCACGGCAAAGTAGCTTTCGGCGCTTTGCAGGATCAGGTTCTGCTCGGTGGCCGACAGTTGCAGCGCGGCCTGCTCGTTGGTGGCCTCGGCAGCCTGTAGCTGGAACCAGCGATCGGCGCGGAACAGCGGCTGGCTCAAGGTCGCGCGCCAGGAGTGAGCGTCGCGGTTGGCGGTGGCGGCCGGCGTGTCGATCTGGGTGCGCACGGTGTTGATATCGGCACCGCCCGACAGGTTGGGCAACAAGCCGGCGCGGGCCTGGGGCACCACTTCCTTTTGTGCGCCATATTGGGCGCGTGCGGCTGCCAGGTCGGCGTTGTTGTCCACCGCTTCCTGGTAAACGCTGACCAGGTCGGTTTTGGTCGTCAGGGGCGCTTCAGCTGCCCAGACCATTCCGTTGGTTGCACAAGACACGGCAAGCGCCAGTGAAAGTTTGCGCAGCATGAGGCGATCCCTAGATTGAATATTACGGTGATAATTTAGCGCCCAAGGCTAAGGCTGGCCGTTCCTGGCGTCAAGCATTGTGGCGGCAACCGAGTGTAGTGGCGCTGACCCGGCGCAACAATCCCGCAATCATGCCATTCATCACGCTGAATGCAGCGCTATTGGCAATTTGCCCATGCCATGGTCTAGACTGCCTGCGTTCTTGTCGGGGTGCCTTGTTGGAAGGCTGAGATCGGTAAATACCGGATCCCGTTGAACCTGATCAGGTTAGCGCCTGCGTAGGGAACAAGATTTCTCGTCACCCGGCGAGTCCTCTTGTGCTTCGTCCGGGATGAATGTTCGACAATCGAACACTCCGTGCGCCAAGCACAGCACTGTTTTCAGTGCGTCCATCCGTCTCAGGTTCGCTCCGACAAAAATCCACCGCCTGGATAGTTGGAGAGCCCGTGATGAGCACAGAAATAAAAAGTACAAAACTGAAAAATACCGTGCACCTGAGTGAATCGGCCAAGGTCGACACCGGCTCCGTGCAACCCTTTACCCGCTCGCAAAAAATCTACGTGCAGGGCACTCGCCCGGATATCCGCGTGCCGATGCGCGAAATCAGCCTGGACGTCACCCCCACCGACTTCGGCGGCGAAATCAACGCGCCGGTCACCGTTTACGACACGTCCGGCCCCTACACCGACCCGAATGTGATCATCGACGTGCGCAAAGGCCTGGGCGATGTGCGTTCGCCATGGATCGAATCGCGCGGCGACACCGAGCGCCTGCCCGGCCTGAGCTCGCACTTCGGCCAGCAGCGTCTCAACGACGCCGAACTGACTGCGCTGCGTTTCGCCCATGTGAAGAACCCACGCCGGGCCAAGGCCGGTGCCAACATCACGCAGATGCACTACGCCCGCAAAGGCATCATCACCGCCGAGATGGAATACGTCGCCATCCGCGAAAACATGAAGCTTGAAGAGGCCCGCGCCAGTGGCCTGCTCGACCAGCAACACGCCGGCCACAGCTTCGGCGCCAGCGTGCCGAAAATCATCACCCCGGAATTTGTGCGCGAGGAAATCGCACGCGGCCGCGCGATCATCCCGGCCAACATCAACCACACCGAGCTGGAACCGATGATCATCGGCCGTAACTTCCTGGTGAAGATCAACGGCAACATCGGCAACAGCGCCCTGGGTTCGTCCATTGAAGAAGAAGTGGCGAAACTGACATGGGGCATTCGCTGGGGTTCGGACACGGTGATGGACCTGTCCACCGGCAAGCACATCCATGAAACCCGCGAGTGGATCATCCGCAACTCGCCGGTGCCGATCGGCACCGTGCCGATCTACCAGGCACTGGAAAAAGTGGGTGGCGTCGCCGAAGACCTGACCTGGGAATTGTTCCGTGACACCCTGATCGAACAGGCCGAGCAGGGCGTCGACTACTTCACCATCCACGCCGGCGTCCTGCTGCGCTACGTGCCGCTGACCGCCAAACGCGTCACTGGCATCGTGTCCCGTGGCGGTTCGATCATGGCCAAGTGGTGCCTGGCGCACCACAAAGAGAACTTCACCTACACGCATTTCGACGAAATCTGCGAAATCATGAAGGCCTATGACGTCAGTTTCTCCCTCGGCGACGGCCTGCGCCCGGGCTCGATTGCCGACGCCAACGACGCCGCGCAATTCGGTGAGTTGGAAACCCTCGGTGAACTGACCAAGACGGCCTGGAAGCACGACGTGCAAACCATGATCGAAGGCCCCGGCCACGTGCCGATGCAGTTGATCAAGGAGAACATGGACAAGCAGTTGGAGTGCTGCGACGAGGCGCCGTTCTATACCCTCGGCCCGCTGACCACCGACATTGCACCGGGCTACGACCACATCACCTCCGGTATCGGTGCCGCGATGATCGGCTGGTTCGGTTGCGCCATGCTCTGCTACGTCACGCCCAAGGAACACCTGGGTTTGCCGAACAAGGATGATGTGAAGACCGGGATCATTACCTACAAGATCGCAGCCCATGCCGCCGACTTGGCCAAAGGGCATCCGGGCGCGCAGATCCGCGACAATGCCTTGAGCAAGGCGCGCTTCGAGTTCCGTTGGGAAGACCAGTTCAACCTGGGCCTGGATCCGGACACCGCGCGTTCCTATCACGACGAAACCCTGCCGAAAGACTCGGCCAAAGTCGCGCATTTCTGTTCGATGTGCGGGCCGAAATTCTGCTCGATGAAGATCACCCAGGAAGTGCGTGAGTACGCGGCCAACCAGCGGATCGATGCGGTGGATGTCGACGTGGCCAAGGGCTTGGCCGAGCAGGCGCAGCGGTTCAAGCAGGAAGGCAGCCAGCTCTACAAAAAAGTCTGATCGCAGATGCTGGGCGCCTGTACGGGCCTCATCGGGGGCAAGCGCCCTCCCACATTTTTGAATGTATTCGCAGTTCAAACAGTGGGAGGGGCTCGCCCCCGATAGCACTTCAACAAACAACCCATGCCCCTCAGAGATACAACCCTTGAGCATTCAACCGAGTACCTACTCTCCTGAGATAGCAGTGCCAAGTGACAAGCGCGTATTCGGCGCCCGCGATTTGTTTTCCCTGTGGTTCTCCCTCGGCATCGGCCTGATGGTCCTGCAGACCGGTGCCTTGCTCGCGCCGGGCCTGGGCCTGTCCGGCTCGTTGCTGGCGATCTTCCTCGGCACCCTGGTAGGGGTGCTGTTACTGGCCGCTGTTGGCGTAATCGGCAGCGACACCGGCCTGTCCGCCATGGCGGCCCTCAAACTCAGCCTCGGCACCCAAGGCGCGAGCCTGCCGGCGTTGCTGAACCTGTTGCAGCTGGTCGGCTGGGGCTCGTTCGAAATTATCGTCATGCGCGACGCCGCCAGCTTGTTGGGCACGCGGGCGTTCAGCGAAGGCAGCCTGTTGGCGAGCCCTCTGTTGTGGACGTTGGTGTTCGGTGGTTTGGCGACCCTGCTGGCGGTCAGCGGCCCTTTGACTTTTGTACGCCAGATCCTGCGCAAATGGGGCATCTGGCTGCTGCTCGCCGCTTGCCTGTGGCTGACCTGGAACCTGTTCGCCAAGGCCGACCTCGCTGCGCTGTGGTCCCAGGCCGGTGACGGTACGATGCCGTTCGCGGTGGGTTTTGATATCGCGATCGCCATGCCGCTGTCGTGGCTGCCGCTGATTGCCGACTACTCGCGTTTCGGCAAACGCGCAAAAAGCGTGTTCGGCGGTACCGCGCTGGGCTTCTTTATCGGTAATTTCTGGCTGATGAGCCTGGGTGTGGCCTACACCCTGGCGTTTGCGCCCAGCGGCGAAGTGAATGCGCTATTGCTCGCGCTGGCCGGTGCGGGCCTGGGGATTCCGCTGTTGCTGATCCTGCTGGATGAAACGGAAAACGCCTTTGCCGATATTCACTCGGCGGCGGTGTCCAGCGGGATGCTACTGCGCTGGAAGGTCGAGCACCTGGCGCTGGTCATCGGGGTGATCTGCACCTTGATCGCCTGCCTTGCGCCGCTGGCGCAATACCAGAACTTCCTGCTGCTGATCGGCTCAGTGTTTGCGCCGTTGTTCGGCGTGGTGCTGGTGGACCACTTCATCCTGCGCCGCCGTGGCCGCGGCGCCGTCACTCATCTGCACTGGCCGGCGCTGGTGGCCTGGATGGGCGGCATCGCTGCCTATCACCTGCTGGCCAACCTGTATCCGAATGTCGGTGCGACCCTGCCGGCGCTGGTGCTGGCAGGGCTGCTGCAGTTCATCCTGGGCCGGGCCTTCAGTGGCGTGCGGGCATCAGCTCAGGCTTGAGTACGCCGGTGAGACGTGCGTAGGGGATGGTCATTTCGATCAGCCCCAATGCGTACGGGCCGATGGTGGCCACGTTGTACTTGAGCACCACGCCATTGCTGGTCAAGGCCACGTTCGGGGTCTTCTGGAATGGCCAGTTCTTCACGAACTCCGGGTCACGGTCCATCTGCGAGTTGATCAGCCAACTGTTGTGAGCGACTTTCGCAGTGTTCCAGAACGCCTGTTCCTGGCCTGGCAGCAACATGTCGGCGAGGCTCAGCTCCTTGTGCAGCTGGCGCGAATAGTTGATGAAACCACGGCCCGGCTCACCGTGGGCTGCGCCGGTATCCAGGTAGCTGGACACTTCGATGATCACCAGTCCGTCATGCTGCTCGCGTACCTTGGCTTGCAGATACATGCTGTTGCGGTCGGCGGACTCGCGCAGGAACTTGTCCCGGTAAGCGTTCAAGGTCGGCGGCACGCTTGCCCCCGGCGTGGTCCGGGTCATCTGCAGCAGGCGCTGTTCCACCAGGGTGTCGAGTTGCGGCTCGGTGGGGAAATGCACGGTATCGATGTTGACCAGCGGGCAATCCGGGCTGTTGCAGCCGGGCTTGATCTGTTCCGAGGCGTCCGGCTGGGTGTCCAGCGGTTTGAGATAGCTGGGTTGGAACAGACTCTGGCAGGCACCCAGAGTCAAGGCAATGCAAGCCACGGAGGCGATTTTTAAAAGCGACATGTGCGTCCTTCGTAAATCGATGGAAAGCGAAAAGAGTAGCGCTTGGACTGCCCACAAGGCAGTCAGTTCGCCACTAGACTGATGAGAGTGAGTTTGACGCCCGCCGTCTATCCCGGCAACTGGAAAGGGGCTGCATCCGGGGGCGTGAGCGCGTTAGGATGGCGCCAATTGTATGGGTACAACGGGAATGGATATGACGGACATTGCGAAGTCGACGCCGAGCAAGATCGAAATCGTTCAGCACGACAATGCCTACCAGGGCTTCTACAAGCTTGATCGCGTGCAGTTGCGCCATGAAAAGTTCGATGGCGGCATGAGCCGGGTGATCAACCGCGAAGTCTTCGTTCGGCATGACGCAGTCTGCGTGCTGCCTTACGACCCGCAGCGTGACGAAGTGGTGTTGATCGAGCAGTTTCGCGTAGGCGCCATGGGCCGTACCGACAACCCCTGGCTGGTGGAAATGGTTGCGGGGCTGATTGACAAGGACGAGCAACCGGAGGAGGTTGCACACCGCGAAGCCGAGGAGGAAGCTGGGCTGACCTTCTCCGCTTTATGGCCGATTACGAAGTATTTCCCTTCGCCCGGCGGCAGTACCGAATTCGTTCACCTGTACCTGGGCCGTTGCGACAGCACAGGCGCCGGAGGCGTTCATGGACTGGAAGAAGAGGCCGAAGATATCCGCGTCACCCGCTGGGCGTTCGAAGATGCTCTGCAGGCGGTGCGTGACGGTAAGATTTCCAATGCAGCCAGCATCATCGCCCTGCAATGGCTTGCGCTTAATCGCGCGGAAGTGAGGGGGTTATGGCAGTAAAGGCACGGGAACGATATCGAGTTGACCTGATCGGGCTTCAAGCCGCCTGCGAGGCCAACTATGCGCGGCTGATGCGCCTGCTTCCCGACATGCGCCATGCGCCCGAGGCACGGCGCATTGCCGTGACCCATGGCGACCAGATGCTCGGCGTGTTGACGCTTGAAGTCATCATCAACTGCCCCTACACCACCACCCTGCGCGTGCGTCAGGAACACAGCCTGCCATGGTTGCCGGTGCCGCAGCTGGAAGTGCAGGTGTACCACGATGCACGGATGGCCGAAGTGATCAGCGCCGAACATGCGCGGCGTTTTCGCAGCATCTATCCGTACCCGAATGTGTTCATGCACCAGCCCGATGAGAAAGCACAGCTCAATGTGTTCCTCGGTGAGTGGTTGAGCCACTGCCTGGCCCTGGGCCACGAGTTCGAAGTCGTGCGGTAGATGTGAACTGCGTCTGCTTCCCCAGGTTTCCTCTTTGTGTCCTGCCCAGCATAATCGCGCCAGTCGCCCATTTTCCTGTGATTGCCTTGGGAGAACGCCTTGCCGAGCGTATCCACCGTGAACCCTGACGCACCCGCATTGCTGGTGCAACTGTCTGACAGCCACCTGTTTGCCGAGGCAAGCGGCACGTTGCTGGGCATGAACACCCGCGAAAGCCTTCAGCGGGTGATCGAGTTGGTGCGCGCGCAGCAGCCGCAGATCGATCTGGTGCTGGCGACAGGCGATTTGTCCCAGGACGGTACGCTTGAGTCGTATCAGCAGTTTCGTGACATGACCCGTCAGATCGACGCGCCGGCGCGCTGGATTCCCGGCAACCATGACGAACCGCAAGTCATGGCCCATGCTGCCGTGCACAGCGATTTGCTGGAGCCGGTGCTCGACATTGGCCACTGGCGGGTCACCTTGCTGGATTCCGCCGTGCCCGGCTCGGTACCCGGCTACCTGCAAGACCAGCAATTGCAATTGCTCGCCCAGGCCCTGAGCGAGGCGCCGAACCGGCACCATCTGGTGTGCTTTCACCATCACCCGGTGCCCATCGGGTGTGCGTGGATGGAGCCGATCGGCCTGCGCAACCCGGAAGCCTTGTTTGCCGTGCTCGACCGTTTCCCGCAGGTCAGGGCTGTGCTCTGGGGGCATGTGCATCAAGAGATTGATGGCGAACGCAACGGCGTGCGCCTGCTGGCCTCGCCGTCCACGTGCATCCAGTTCGCCCCGGGCAGTGAAGACTTCCAGGTCAGCGAGCAGGCGCCGGGCTACCGCTGGCTGCGCCTGCATGCCGACGGACGGTTGGAAACCGGTGTTGAGCGGGTAAAAAATTTTGTGTTCACCATAGATTACGGCAGTAACGGCTACTAGTAGTGAGCGGGGCAAGCCCTAATGCCAGTCAGTTAAGGATTAACGCGGTCACTGTGGGAGGGGGCTTGCTCCCGATGGACTGCGTAGCAGGCCCATTTTTGAGGCCGCTGCGCGGCCTATCGGGAGCAAGTCGAATCGTCGCACCGCCCCTCCCACAATTTATTCATCGCCCGCTTTATCGCTTAACTAACTGGCATTAGGGCAAGCCCGCTCACTACTGAGATTTACCTGTAAACTGCGCCTCTTTGGCTGCTGCACGGAGAGCCCGGCATGTCCGCTTCGATCTTGTATATCCACGGTTTCAACAGCGCGCCTGCGTCCAACAAGGCCAGCCAGTTGACTGCTGTGATGGATAGCCTCGGCTTGGCCGACCAGTTGCGCGTGCCGGCGCTGCATCACCACCCGCGTCAGGCGATTCCTCAATTGGAGGAGGCCATTGCGCAGTTGGGGCGGCCGCTGCTGGTCGGCAGCTCACTCGGCGGCTACTATGCAACCCATCTTGCCGAGCGCCATGGCCTCAAGGCGCTGCTGGTCAACCCGGCGGTCAGCCCCCATCGGATGTTCGATGGTTACCTGGGCACTCAGACCAATCTTTACACCGGTGAGGCCTGGGAATTGACCCACGATCACGTCGCGGCCCTGGCCGAGCTGGAAGTGCCGGCGCCGCTGGACGCCGGGCGTTACCAGGTGTGGTTGCAGACCGGGGATGAAACCCTGGATTATCGCCTCGCCCAACAGTATTACCGGGCCTGTGCCTTGCGTATCCAGGCCGGTGGCGACCATGGTTACCAAGGGTTCGCCCAGCAATTGCCGGCGATGTTGAGTTTTGCCGGCATCGGCGCAGATCAGTATCAATCCTTCGACTTTGCGGCACTGTAAAGTCGCAGGTCATTTTTTAATCGAACGACTCACGACGAGACCCCATGGCCACTCCCAGCGCTAGCTCTTATAACGCCGACGCCATCGAAGTCCTCTCGGGCCTCGACCCGGTGCGCAAACGCCCCGGCATGTACACCGACACCAGTCGGCCGAACCACCTTGCCCAGGAAGTCATCGACAACAGCGTCGACGAAGCCTTGGCCGGGCATGCCAAGTCGGTGCATGTCATTCTTCACGCCGACCACTCCCTTGAAGTGTCCGACGATGGTCGCGGCATGCCGGTGGACATCCACCCGGAAGAGGGGGTGCCGGGCGTCGAGCTGATCCTCACCAAGCTGCATGCCGGTGGCAAGTTTTCCAACAAGAACTACCAGTTCTCCGGCGGCCTGCACGGTGTAGGCATTTCCGTGGTCAACGCCCTGTCCACGCTGGTGCGGGTCAAGGTCAAGCGTGACGGCAACGAGTACCAGATGACGTTCGCCGATGGCTACAAGGCCACCGACCTGGAAGTGATCGGCACCGTTGGCAAGCGCAACACCGGCACCAGCGTGTACTTTGCGCCGGACCCGAAATACTTCGATTCACCGAAATTCTCCATCAGCCGCCTCAAGCATGTGCTCAAGGCCAAGGCCGTGTTGTGTCCGGGCCTGCTCGTCACCTTTGAAGACAAAGGCACCGGCGAGAAGGTCGAGTGGCACTACGAAGACGGCCTGCGCTCCTATCTGGAAGACTCGGTCAGCGATTTCGAACGCCTGCCCAACGAGCCGTTCTGCGGCAGCCTGGCGGGTAATAAAGAGGCCGTCGACTGGGCTCTGCTGTGGTTGCCCGAAGGTGGCGACAGCGTGCAGGAAAGCTACGTCAACCTGATCCCCACCGCTCAGGGCGGCACTCACGTCAACGGTTTGCGCCAGGGTTTGCTGGACGCCATGCGCGAGTTCTGCGAATACCGCAGCCTGTTGCCACGCGGTGTGAAGCTGGCGCCGGAAGACGTGTGGGAGCGCATCGCGTTCGTGCTGTCGATGAAGATGCAGGAACCGCAATTTTCCGGCCAGACCAAGGAGCGCCTGTCGTCCCGTGAAGCGGCGGCGTTTGTTTCCGGAGTGGTCAAGGATGCCTTCAGCCTGTGGCTCAACGAGCACCCGGAGCTGGGCCTGGCCCTGGCGGAACTGGCGATCAGCAACGCCGGCCGACGCCTGAAGGCGAGCAAGAAAGTCGAGCGCAAGCGCATCACCCAAGGCCCGGCGCTGCCAGGCAAACTGGCCGATTGCGCGGGGCAGGACCCGATGCGTTCCGAACTGTTCCTGGTGGAGGGTGACTCCGCCGGTGGTTCCGCCAAGCAGGCGCGGGACAAGGAATTCCAGGCGATCCTGCCGTTACGCGGCAAGATCCTGAACACCTGGGAAGTCGACGGCAGTGAGGTCCTTGCCAGCCAGGAAGTGCACAACATTGCCGTGGCTATTGGCGTGGACCCGGGCGCAGAGGACATGAGCCAGCTGCGTTACGGCAAAATCTGCATCCTGGCCGACGCCGACTCCGACGGCCTGCACATCGCCACCTTGCTCTGCGCGCTGTTCGTCCAGCACTTCCGCCCGTTGGTGGAGGCCGGCCACGTTTATGTCGCCATGCCGCCGCTGTACCGTATCGACCTGGGCAAGGATATCTTCTACGCCCTGGACGAAGCCGAGCGCGATGGCATTCTCGATCGCCTGGTGGCCGAGAAGAAGCGTGGCAAGCCGCAGGTCACGCGATTCAAGGGGCTGGGTGAGATGAACCCGCCGCAGCTGCGCGAAACCACCATGGACCCGAACACTCGGCGTCTGGTGCAACTGACCCTGGACGATTTCGTCGCCACCGCCGAAATGATGGACATGCTGCTGGCCAAGAAACGCGCCGGCGACCGTAAATCCTGGCTGGAATCCAACGGCAACCTGGCCGAGGTTTTGGGCTGATGCGCACAGGTTTCGCCTTGGCGATCCTGATGTTGAGCGGGTTGGCGGCCACCGAAGGGGTCGCCGCGCCCGTGGCTGAGCTCAAGCTGGTAGGCGAACACCCGGTGGACGGTATGCGCGGCGGTAACCTGTCGGGCCTGGCCTTGTGCGGCAAGGAACTGTGGACGGTGTCGGACCGTGACGACGACCAGATCTATCGCCTGGATATCAGTGCGCCGACCTGGAAGGCCGAAACGGTAAAGATCGACGTGCCACCGGTGCCTGACTCCGGGTTGCCGTGGGGCTTGCGTTCGCGGACCAAGGCCGCGTCCTTCATTCGCGGGGGCGACCTGGATTTTGAAGGCATCACCTGCGATGCCGTAGGCAATCGTTACATTGTCAGCGAAGCCCATGCGGCGGTGCTGCAGGTGCCGGCAACGGGGACTGCCGAGTGGTTGAAAATTGCTCCGGGCATGGTGCGTGAAGCCCGGGCCAGTGGCATGTTGCTGCACTTCAATGCCTTGTTTGAGGGCCTGGCGGTGAATGCCGAGGGCAATCAGATCTGGCTGGCGGCCGAACGCGAGCGACGTGGCCTGATCGCCATCAAGCGCGGGCAGAGCGTATGGGACTGCGACGGCCCCTGCGTATTGCTCAGCGAAGCGGGCCAGGAAGTGCAGCCGGCGCAGTTTGAAGATGCCAAGGCGGTGTCCAAGGACTTCGCCGATCTGGCGCTGTACAACGGCAAGCTGTTTACCCTGGAGCGCAATGCGTTCCAGATTTGCCGGCGCGATACCCTCACCGCCAAGGTCGAGCTGTGCTGGTCATTTGCCGACGAGGCGCTGACGCCCAACCGACGTTATGCCCAGCCCTACGGCCTGGCTGAAGCCCTGATAGTGGATGCAGACGGTGCCTGGGTGGGCATCGACAATAATTTCGGCCCACGGGCCGATGGTGAGAAACGCCCAATGGTCTATCGTTTCGCCGCCCCGGCCGGTGGCTGGAGCGCCCAGCCATGAACCACTGCTTTTTTGAATTGACTCAGCGCGGCGGCAATTCCGCTGCGCCTTACCTGATATTGATGAGGCCCGCATGAGTGACATCCTCGCAGACAGCTTAGATGGCGTAGAACGCCGGTCGCTGGCTGACTTCACCGAAAAGGCCTACCTCAACTACTCCATGTACGTGATCATGGACCGTGCTTTGCCGCATATCGGCGACGGCCTGAAACCCGTGCAGCGGCGTATCGTCTACGCCATGAGTGAGCTGGGCCTGGACGCCGACTCCAAGCACAAGAAATCGGCGCGTACCGTCGGTGACGTGCTCGGTAAGTTCCACCCCCACGGCGACTCGGCCTGCTACGAAGCCATGGTGCTGATGGCGCAGCCGTTCAGCTACCGCTACACCTTGGTGGACGGGCAGGGTAACTGGGGTGCGCCGGATGATCCGAAGTCCTTTGCCGCCATGCGTTACACCGAGGCGCGTCTGTCGCGTTACTCGGAAGTCCTGCTCAGCGAGCTGGGCCAGGGCACGGCGGACTGGGGGCCGAACTTTGACGGCACCCTCGACGAACCCTTGGTGTTGCCTGCACGTTTGCCGAATATTCTGCTCAATGGCACTACCGGCATCGCGGTCGGCATGGCCACCGACGTGCCACCCCACAACTTGCGCGAAGTCGCCACGGCGTGCGTACGTTTGCTGGATGAGCCCAAAGCGACGGTCGAGCAGCTCTGCGAGCATATCCAGGGCCCGGACTATCCGACCGAAGCGGAAATCATCACGCCGCGCGCCGACCTGCTGAAGATGTATGAAACCGGCAAGGGCTCGGTGCGCATGCGCGCCGTGTACCACATCGAAGATGGCGACATTATCGTCACCGCGCTGCCGCATCAGGTGTCCGGCGCCAAGGTGTTGGAGCAGATCGCTGCGCTGATGCAGGCCAAACCGTCGAAATTGCCGCAAGTCGCCGACCTGCGTGACGAGTCCGACCACGAGAACCCCTGCCGCATCGTGATCATCCCGACCAACAGCCGGGTCGATCACGAGGTGCTGATGCAGCATCTGTTCGCCAGCACCGATCTGGAGTCCAGCTACCGTGTCAACGTCAACATTATTGGCCTGGACGGCAAGCCGCAGTTGAAGAACCTGCGCAACCTGCTGGTGGAGTGGCTGGAGTTCCGCGTGCAGACCGTGCGCCGCCGCCTGCAGTTTCGCCTCGACAAGGTCGAGCGCCGCCTGCACCTGTTGGACGGTTTGCTGATTGCCTACCTCAACCTGGATGAAGTGATCCACATCATCCGCACCGCCGAGCACCCGAAAACCGAACTGATCGCGCGTTTCGAGCTTAGTGAGATCCAGGCGGACTACATCCTCGATACCCGCTTGCGTCAGCTGGCGCGGCTGGAAGAAATGAAGCTGCGGGATGAACAGGACGCACTGCTCAAGGAGCAAGCCAAGCTGCAAGCCCTGCTGGGCAGTGAAGCCAAGCTCAAGAAACTGGTGCGCAGCGAGCTGATCAAAGACGCGGAAACCTACGGTGATGAACGTCGTTCGCCAATCGTCGAGCGTGCGGAAGCCAAGGCGCTGACGGAAACCGAACTGCTGCCGAACGAGAAAATTACCGTCGTTCTGTCGGAAAAGGGTTGGGTTCGTTCCGCCAAGGGGCATGATATTGACGCTACCGGGCTCTCCTACAAAGCCGGTGATGGCTTCAAGACCGCTGCGGCCGGCCGTTCCAACCAGTTTGCGGTGTTCATTGACTCCACCGGGCGTAGTTATTCGGTGCCGGCCCACACCTTGCCTTCGGCGCGGGGCCAGGGCGAGCCGCTGACAGGCCGCCTTACGCCGCCGCCGGGTGCGAATTTCGAGTGTGTGCTGCTGCCGGATGATGATGCGCTGTACGTGATCGCCTCCGACGCTGGTTACGGCTTCGTGGTCAAGGGTGAAGACCTGCAGGCCAAGAACAAGGCGGGCAAGGCTCTGTTGAGCCTGCCGAATAATGCCAAAGTGATATTGCCGCGCCCGGTGGATGATCGTGAGAGCAACTGGCTGGCCTCGGTGACCACTGAAGGCCGTTTGCTGGTGTTCAAGATCAGCGACCTGCCGCAGTTGGGCAAAGGCAAGGGCAACAAGATTATCGGGATTCCCGGGGAGCGGGTGGCCAGTCGTGAGGAGTACGTGACCGACATCGCCGTGATCCCGGAAGGCGCGACCCTGGTGCTTCAGGCCGGTAAGCGCACATTGTCGCTGCGCCCTGACGACCTTGAGCACTACAAGGGTGAGCGCGGTCGACGAGGCAACAAACTGCCGCGAGGCTTCCAGCGAGTGGATGCTTTGTTGGTGGAAGCGCCGCTTTAAGGCGTACTAAGACGCTCGATCTACGATTTAACCCGTAGATCGACGCTTTGGCGCTGGAGTCATGGCGCATATTCACGGATGATATGGCCTTTCCAGCGCCGGCGTGGCCGAGCGTGTTTAGGTATTTTTTGTATTACGTTGTGGTTCGCCTTGTGGCAGCCACCTGGATGGGATGATGACTGCTCCACGCCTTCCTCTATTTTTAATGCTCGCTGGCCTCCTGGGGTTGGCGGGTTGCAGCACGCACCAACCGGTGTCGCTGTACCAGCTGGACAGCGGAAGTCCGGCTCAGCCTGCCCAAGCGGCGGGCATGGCCGTATTGCTGGGCCCGGTGGTCGTTGCCGATTACCTGCAACGCGAGACCCTGCTACAACGTCAGAACGACGGCAGCCTGCAAGGTTCCACCGATGGGCGTTGGGCGGGCAGTTTGTCGTCCGATATCAATCAGTTGATGCTGCGTCAGGTGGCCGGTCAATTGGACAGCCAGCGTGTGGTGCTGGCACCTGCTCCAACCGGGTTTACGCCGGATGTGCAGGTTTTGCTGACCATCACCCGGCTCGACTCTGGTGCATCGCAGCCAGCAATCCTGGATGCCCAGTGGCGCTTGATCGATCGCCGTGGCCAGGTGCGTGATAACCGCATCGTGCACCTGCAGGAAGAGCACGTCGGCACCACCGCGTCCCAGGTCCAGGCCCAAGGCGTGTTGTTGCAGCATTTGGCGCAGCAGTTGTCGGTAGCGATCAAGCCATTGGCCAATCAGCCGGCGGTCGCCGAAGCGCCGCGCAAACCAGCGCCGGTACATGCCAAGCCGGCAGCCCCGGAAAAGCCGAAGATGCCGATGGCCACGCCGATTCGTACGGACATGGAAGTGTTCAGGTTCTAAGCCAAACCGCAGATACAAAAAAGGCCCGCTGATTCAGCGGGCCTTTTTGTGTGCGCCGGATTTGAGTGGCGCTGAAGATCAATTGTGGGAGGGAGCAAGCCCCCTCCCACACAAGCCCGCACCGCCGTGTTTCAAGGCTTGGTGCGGGTTTCATGCATCCGCGCCAACTGCCGTTCGAGCATCGACGGGTACGGCTCCATCAGGCGTTCCACGCAGCTTGCACCTTCGGGGCTGGCGATTGGACGGATACGTGCGCGCTGGCGAATCAAGGCGTCTTCGCTGATCTTGCGCTCCACCAGCAGCAAATTGCGGCTGTGTTGGGACAAGGCCAGCGCATCCTGGGCGATCTCGGTCAACAGCAAGTCGATCTGGCTCATGCCGAACAGGTCGTCGCCGACGGTCAGGCCCAGTTGCAGTTGCAAGGTAATGCCGCTGTCCGCCACTTCGATTTGCAGGGCATGGCCCAGGGCGCGCAGCAGCTCACCGCAGCAGATGGCGTTGGTCAGATAGTCTTCGCCACTGTCTTCGCTGTGGAACAGCATCAAGGTGCTGCCATCGTTCAGGGTGTGCAACTCGCTTTGATACAGCGAGGCGGCCTGGTCGAGGCAGTCACGGTAGCGTTCGAGCAATTCCGTCAGGCGGGCGCGGGGCAGACGACGCAGTTGGTCCTGGGCACCCAGTTGTACCGCCAATACCGCGCTGTGCTGGGGCTCGGCGTTCTTCACGGGGACCGGCTTGGGGGCCATGACTGGCGCAGCGGCCGACGTGTCGCGCAAGTCGGCGAACGGGTCTTCGTCGTCCAGTTCGTCTTCTTCAGCCTTGACCACGTGGCGCGGCATTGCCTTCAACCCGGCTACCGGGGCGCTGTCATCAAAGCCTGGGTCACGCAGGTCGCGTACTTCAAACTCGGGCTCATCGGCCTCGTTGTATTCGGGCTCGGGTTCCGGCTCAGGTTCGCGCACCACCGGCTCCGGGGCGAAGCTGGCGTGAAGCTGGCGGGCGAGATCGCCGATTTCGTCCTGGCGGTCGGTGGCCGGGGTATGTTCGTCGATATCCCGCAGCCAGATGCGCAACTGCATCAGCGGCGTGGAGATATGCCGACCCAGGCGCAAGCTCAAGGCCAGGGCCAGTGCCAACAGGATCGCACTGAGAATGCCCATGCTTTGCAGGCTGATGGTCATCGGCTGCTGGAATTGCTGCATATCCAGGCTGATACGCAACTGGCCGGCCTTCACGTCCTGGAACGTGATGTTGCTCTGGTACAGACCCTCGGCCTCACCCAGCAGGCCGTTTTTCGGGCGCTGCCCGGCTTCGGCCATGATCCGGTTATCCACACTGTAGATAGCGGCGTGAGCCACCAGCGGGTTCTTGGTCAGGTTATTGAGTAGCACGTTCAGGCTGAGGATGTCGTTGGACACCAGCAACTCAGTCGCCGACGTGGCGGTCTGGGTTGTCAGGCTCGCGCCCAGCGCGTCAGCTTGTTCGTGCATGGCCTGCTTGAACTGCAAACCCATCACACAGGCGTAGATCACCAAGGCCAGGGCGACCAGGATCACGTTATGGCTGGCGATGCGTAATGCGATCGGCACACGGCGGTGGCGCAGTGCCCGGAAGATCAGCAGGAAGAAGTTATCGGTTTTTACTGGCGTGGGCCGGTTCACTTGCGCTCGGCTCTTGGTCCGTGAAGTTGACGCGCAGTATAGCGATAGCCCTAGGGCCGGCAAAGCGCTGGCTGTGCCCGATGGTCACTGAAAGTGGGTAGAATGCGGTTTTTTTCCAGCCTGGGGGTGCGCTTTGCGCGAAATTGTCCTGATAAACATCACCGGTGAAGACCGCCCGGGTCTCACCGCAGCCATTACCGGCGTGCTGGCCCAGGGTGGTGTGAACATTCTCGACATCGGTCAGGCGGTGATCCACGACACCTTGTCCTTCGGCATCCTTGTCGAAATCCCGAGCACCGAGCAGGCGTCCTCGGTACTCAAGGACATCCTGTTTACGGCATACAAGCTCGATCAACAGGTGCGATTCACCCCCGTGTCCGAAGAGGACTACCAGCATTGGGTCGACGGTCAGGGCAAAAAACGCCACATCGTGACCCTGTTGACCCGCAAGGTGACGGCTGAACAATTGCAGCGCGTCAGTTCGATCACTGCCCAGTATGGTTTGAATATCGACCACATCGACCGTCTGTCGGGTCGTATGCCCCTGGACACGCCAGCCGACAAAGGCAAGGGCTGCATCGAGTTCTCTGTGCGTGGCGAGCCGGCTGACCCACAGGCATTACGCGCCGAATTCCTGAGCGTGGCCCAGGCGCTGAATGTCGACATCGCCTTCCAGGAAGATTCGCTGTTCCGCCGCAATCGTCGCCTGGCGGTGTTCGACATGGACTCCACGCTGATCGAGGCCGAAGTGATTGACGAGTTGGCCAAGGCCGCCGGTGTGGGCGAGCAGGTCTCCGAGATTACCGAGCGCGCCATGGCCGGCGAACTGGATTTCCGTGCCAGTTTCAAGGAGCGCCTGGCGCTGCTCAAGGGGCTGGACGTGAGCGTGCTGGATTCGATCGGTGCTTCGCTGCGATTGACCGAAGGCGCTGAAACCCTGTTCGCTGAACTCAAGCGCCTGGGTTACAAAACCGCGATCCTGTCCGGCGGCTTCACCTACTTTGCCAAGCAACTGCAGGCCAAGCTGGGTATCGACTATGTGTTCGCCAACGAATTGGAAGTGGTGGATGGCAAGGTGACCGGCGTGGCGGTAGAGCCGATTGTCGATGCGCAGCGCAAGGCCGACCTGCTGAAGGAATTGGCGCATAAGGAAGGTTTGCGCCTGGAGCAGACCATTGCGGTCGGCGACGGCGCCAATGACTTGCCGATGCTGGCGATTGCCGGGTTGGGGGTGGCGTTCCGCGCCAAACCACTGGTCAAGCAATCGGCCAAGCAGGCGATTTCGACCCTGGGGTTGGATGGCGTGTTGTATCTACTGGGCTTTCGTGACCGCGATGGTCAGCTCTAAGCGGCTCTCACTGTAGGAATACAAGCAAAAAATGTGGGAGGGGGCTTGCTCCCGATAGCAGGTCATCAGTCAGTACATCTGTTGACTGAATCACCGCTATCGGGAGCAAGCCCCCTCCCACATTTGATTTTCGTCGGCTTCAGGTCAGGCTTTAGGTGAGCCAATACCCTGGCCCATCTGCACGGGCGAACCTGCCACCAGTTCTTCAGCCCACTTCACCTGATCCGGCCCGAACAGCACGATGGCGGTCGAGCCCAGCTTGAAGCGGCCCAGCTCCGCACCTTTCTCCAAGTGAATCGGCGCACGCGCGGCTTCGTCGTAGCGGAAGGTTTTCAGCTCGCGTTTCGGTGGTGTCACCAGGCCTGCCCACACGGTTTCAATCGACGCCACGATCATTGCACCCACCAGCACTACCGCCATCGGGCCGCGTTCGGTGTCGAACAGGCAGACAACACGCTCATTACGCGCAAACAGCTCCGGCACGTTTTCAGCCGTGGTCTGGTTCACCGAGAAAATCCGCCCGGGCACATACACCATCTCACGCAACGTACCGGCCAGGGGCATGTGCACGCGGTGGTAGTCTTTGGGCGACAGGTAGATCGTGGCGAAATCGCCGCCCATGAACGGCGCAGCAACCGCTGTATCACCACCCAACAGTTCCACCACGCTGAAGCTGTGGCCCTTGGCCTGGAACACGCGGCCGTGTTCGATAGGGCCAAGCTGGCTGACCGCGCCATCGGCAGGGCTGAGCACTGCGCCTGGGGTTTGATCCAGCGGGCGAGCACCGTCTTTCAGCGCGCGGGTGAAGAAGGCATTGAAGTGCTCGTAGGCGGTCAGGTCTTCAACCAGGGCCTGGGACATGTCCACTTGATAGCGCTTGGCAAACCATTGGGTGAAAGCATTCTTGAACCAGCGCACGCGACACTCGGCAATGCACCCGGCCAGGCGCGACAGCAAGTGGTGCGGCAACAGGTACTGGCTGAGGATGAATAACTGCTTTTTCATTGACTGTCCTTAAACCTTAAATCTCAACGGGGGTGTCGGGGTGGTTGCCCCATTCGCCCCAGGAACCGGCATAACCTTTGACTCGCGGATAACCGAGCGCCTTGGCCACCAGGTAGGTGAAGCCAGAGCGATGGTGAGTCTGGCAGTGGGTGATGATTTCTTTGTCGCGGGTCAGCCCGAGGTCTTCGAGGATCTGCGGCATGTCACGACGGATGCGCAGGTTGCGTGCCTTGTCCATGCCGGCAGTCCACTCGAAGTTCACCGCGCCGGGAATGTGACCGCCCTTGGCGGCGAGGACTTTCTCGCCGGAATATTCCAGCGGTCCGCGTGCGTCCCAGATGCCCAGGTCAGCCGCGCCGAGACGGCTTTGCAGGTATTCGCGGGTGGCGGTAGGGCCGTCGTGCAAGGTCAGGCTGACCGGGCCACCAACGGGGGCGGGCACCTCGGTGGAAAGCGGGTGCTGGCTTTCCAGCCATGCGAGCAGGCCGCCGTCCAGGTAGTGGTATTTCTGGTGGCCGATCACGTCGAGCATCCAGATAAAACGTCCGGCCCAGCCACCGCCTTCGTCGTCGTAGACCACGTAGGTTGCGTTCGGGGTGTGGCCCAGTTCGCCGAACAGCTTTTGCAGGTCGGCTTTGCTCGGCAGCAAGCCGGGAGCCGGTGGCTGGCCCAACTGGGTGCGCTTGGGGTCAACGAAATGCGCGCCTGGGATATGACCCTCGGCGTAGCGGGCGGCGCTGGTGAGGTCCACCAGAATCAGGTGTTCGGCATCCAGTCGACCGAGCAGGTCGCCGGGTTCGATCACCAGCGGCAAGCCAGAGAAGTCAGGCATGTGAGGTCTCCTGGGCACAAATGTTGGCGATAAAGGACGGCGATTGTAGCGCAAGCATCAAGTGCTGCGGTTGGTAAAGCTGTGCAGTGCTTTCTCGACGCATTGCGCTGTTTTGCCGAAGGCCTGCACCGTGGTTTCCGAGAACGGCCCGCCGCCCTGGTCGGCGACCATCAGCATGACCACTCGGCCGTTGCAGCTCAGGGAGCGCAACAACAGGTGTTCGCCGGTAAACAGGCGACGCAGCACTGGCGGCAGCAGTGCAGAGAACTGTGCGTGGTTGTCGGGTGTGAGACGCACCTGCGCGGACTTTTCCAACAGCCGTTGCAGCAGCGTGCTATTGACCACGTCCAGGCTCAGGTTTGCGGCGTCCTTGGGCAACCCTTCGGCTTGATGCACGCGCAAGGTACTCAAGGCGCGGTCGGCCATGAACAGCAGCACCCGTTGCATGCCGCTCGCCACCAATGCTTCTTTGGCGCAAGTGGTCAGGTGCATGGCGTTGGCAAAGCGGTTCGGTTCAACCAGCAACTCGGTACAGCGCTTGCGCCATACGGCCAAGGCTTCGGCGGTGGGCGGTGGTGCGGGCAGCAAGCCGCGATGGACCTTCTGCACATGCCACGGCCAGATCAGCGACAAGGCCGGGTGCCAGAGGTCGGGCATCAGGGTATGGCGGGCGCTGGTCACCGCTTGCTGGTGGGCTTGCTGCTGCACATCGCCCAGGGGGGCTTCCAGGTAGAGCGCAGTCAGATATTGCCAGCGTTCGGTATGCGGGCAGGTCCAGGATTCCTGGGCCGACATTGCCAGGCCGTTAGCCAGCAGCACCGTATTGGCCGGCTGGTTCAACCAACGGCGCAGGTTGGGTTCGGCGTCGAGCAACTGCTGGTGGCGCAGTTCATCTTCCTCACGGGCGATATGCAGCGCCTTGACCAGCAAGCGTTGTTCGCTCAGCAGCAGGTTGTAGCCCTGGGACACCCAGATCGGCAAGTGCCACGCTTCGGTCAAGCCAAGGCACAAATCCAGCAGCCGTACGCCGAACAATTCCTGCTCGACCTGGCGTGCCGGCTGGCCCTTGTGGATCACCCGCAATTCCCATTCTTCCAGGAGCTTGGGGTAGGTGACGGCCATCGGCCAAAGCGGCGATAAAAACAGCAGGCTGCCCCAGTGAATGTCTTGCCACAAGCGCGCCAGGCGACTGCCGAATAAACCGTTGGCTTGCTGCGATGCGTGCAGGCTCACCAGCAGCAGTTGGCGCAAGGCCACGGGGATTTCCTTGGCCGGCACCGAGGGCAGGCGCGCCAGTAATTCTTCGGCACGCTTGAGGCCGAGGCGGTTGAGCGCCACTTCGAGGTTTTCCGCAGGGGCCGCGAGGCTGCCGTGGGTGTGGCTGTTGGCCTCGCGCATCACGCTGAGTACCAACGCCGGGCTGTCTTGCATCAGCTCGGCAATATCTCGCAATGAACTGCGGCTATCGCGAATGGCTTTGCACACGCGCTCGTGGCTGGCTTGGGGAATGGGCAGCAGCACATCATCCAGGCGCTTGATCCAAGCGGCGAGGGTGGTCGGTTTTGCAGTTGGGACTGTCGTTTCATTAGCCATGATTGGGGCGCGGTCATCACATGCATTCAACACGCCCGGAATGGGCCGAATTGGCTTTTCGCCTTAACGGGCTATAGTCTGGCGCAGTTTTGCCGATAAGTAGAACAAGAGTTTTTCTGCTACACCCACTATGTCCATGAACCCGACGGCGCAAGTACCCATCTCCTATGGCTAAAATTATCGGCATCATCGTCGTCCTCGCGAGCGTGCTCGGCGGTTACGTCCTTTCCCACGGTAAAATTGCCGCGTTGATCCAGCCTTTCGAAGTGATGATCATCGGCGGGGCGGCATTCGGTGCATTCCTGCAAGCCAACCCTGGGTACATGACCATGCATGTGGTCAAAAAATCCCTGAGCATGTTTGGTTCACGCTTTTCCCACACCTTCTATCTGGAAGTGCTGGGCCTGGTCTACGAGATCCTCAACAAGAGTCGCCGCGAGGGGATGATGGCCATCGAGGCCGACATCGAAGATGCGGCGGCCAGCCCGATTTTCGCCAAGTACCCGGCCGTGCTCAAAGACGAGCGCATGACCGCCTATATCTGCGATTACCTGCGCATCATGTCTTCCGGCAACATGGCTCCCCACGAGTTGGAAGGCCTGTTCGACATGGAGCTGTTCAGCCTCAAGGAAGAACTGGAACACCCCTCTCACGCTGTCACCGGCATTGCCGACGGCATGCCGGGCTTCGGTATCGTCGCGGCGGTACTCGGTATCGTGGTGACCATGGCGTCCCTGGGCGATGGCGACCAGAAGGCCATCGGCATGCACGTGGGTGCGGCGTTGGTGGGTACATTCTTCGGTATTCTTGCGGCCTACGGTTTCTTTGGCCCGCTGGCGACTTCCCTGGCGCATGATGCCAAGGAAGAGATCAACCTCTATGAAGCGATCAAGGCGTGCCTGGTCGCTTCGGCCTCCGGCATGCCGCCATCGCTGGCGGTGGAGTTCGGTCGCAAGGTGCTGTACCCGAAACATCGCCCAAGCTTCGCCGAGCTGGAACAAGCGGTTCGTGGTCGCTAAGTCATGGAAAACAACCAGCCGATAATCATCAAGCGCGTCAAGCGCTTCGCAGCGGGGCACCACGGCGGCGCCTGGAAAATCGCCTTCGCCGACTTTGCGACGGCGATGATGGCGTTCTTCCTGGTTCTGTGGCTGATGTCTACCGCCACGCCGGAACAGAAGATCGCCATTGCCGGTTACTTCAAAGACCCCATTGGCTTCTCGGAAAGCGGTACGCCTTTTGTGATCGACCTCGGCGGTTCGCCGCAGTTGGCGCCTGAGCGCACGATCAACCCGGAGGTCAAGACCGAGGCCCCCCAGGAAAAAATCCCCGTCGAGCGCGACACGGTCGAGGCCATGGCTGAGCAAGTCGAGCAGGAGCGCCTGGAACTGCTGCTCAAGGAACTGCAGACCAAGGTCGAAGAAAACCCGCAACTGCTGAAGTTCAAGGATCAGATCTCCTTCGAGATCACGCCCGAGGGCCTGCGTATCCAGATCACCGACGCCGCTAACCGGCCGATGTTCGACTCCGGCAGTGCTCGCTTGAAGCCGTACTTCGAAGATATCCTGCTGGCCATGGCCGACACCATCAAGGCGGTGCCGAACAAGATCAGCATCAGCGGCCACACCGACGCCAAGCCCTATGCAGGCCAGGGCGACTTCGGCAACTGGGAACTCTCGGCCAACCGCGCCAACGCTGCCCGTCGTGCGCTGGTGGCGGGCAGCTATCCGGACCCGCAAGTGGCGCGAGTGGTGGGTTTTGCTTCGTCGCAATTGTTTGATCCCGCAGACCCGTTCAACCCGGTCAACCGCCGGATCGATATCGTGGTGCTGACCAAAAAGGCCCAGCGCGCGATCGAGGGTGATCACAGTGCGGCGCCTGCGGTACCGAAACCTGGCGAAGGCGCGCCAGGGGAAGTTCCGGCTGACCCGAACGCCATTCCTCCAGGGCAGGAGCCGTTGCCGGCCCATGAGCTACGGCAGAAGCTGAACCTGTTTGATGATGGTGGAGTGAAGGATCCTACGGTGCCTGCACCCAAGTCGTAATCACCATGCAAAAAGGCCGCGATGATCGCGGCCTTTTCGTTGGTGCAGGTTAGTAACTGTTCTCCGGCAAACTCGCAATGATCGACCGATAGCTGTTCATCCGTTGCTGCTGCACACGGCCATCTTCCAGGGCCTTGAGCAACGCACAGCCCGGCTCACGGTCGTGTTTGCAGTCGCGGAAGCGGCAGGTGCCGATCAGGTCGTTGAATTCGATGAAGCCCGCCTCCACATCGCTGCGGCTGACATGGCCGAGGCCGAATTCCCGGATGCCCGGGGAGTCGATCAGCTCACCGCCACCGGGGAAGTGGAACAGTCGCGCGGTGGTGGTGGTGTGGGTGCCCTGGCCGGACAGCTCCGACAGCGGCCCCACGCGGGTCTCGACTTCCGGCAGCAGGCTGTTGACCAGCGATGACTTGCCTACGCCCGACTGGCCGACGAATACGCTGATGCGCCCGTCCAGTTGTTGTTGCAGCTGTTCCATGCCATTGCCGTGATGCGCCGAGACTTCCAGCACCGGGTAACCCAAGGTGCGGTAGACCGCCAGCAATGCGTTGAGCGCCGGCGCGTTTTGTTCGTCGATCAAGTCGAATTTGTTCAGCAGCAACAGCGGGCGAATGCCGGCATGTTCGGCGGCCACCAGGTAGCGGTCGATCAGGTTGGCATGGGGCTCGGGCAGCGGCGCGAACACAATCACGATCATGTCGACGTTGGCGGCCACCGGCTTGAGCTGGCCACGGCTGTCCGGGCGGCGCAGTTCGGTGGTGCGTGGCAACTGGGCGACGATTACGCCAATGCCCTGGTTGCCGGCACGCCACACAACCCGGTCGCCGGTGACCAGCGCTGGCAGGTTGGCGCGCAAGTGGCAGCGGAAAACCTGGCCGGCGAGTTCGCCTTCCAGCGCCTCGACCTCGACCTGCACGCCGAAGTGCGCGATCACCAGGCCCGTTTGTTCGGGGCCCAGGTCGCCGCCTTCGAGCGCTTCCACGGCGGAGGATTCACGTTTGGCGGCGCGAGCGGCGCGTTCACCCTGAATCTTTTCGATGCGCCAGTTTTGGCGGCGATTGAGCTGGCGTTTGGCCATTGGTGTTCCGTGTCGATAATGCAAAGGATAGGTGAAACGGTCGCGAGTCTAGCATGCCCCCGCCTGCTAAACTGCGCAGCCACGCCAAGGTGCCAAGAGAATCAAGCCATGCAAAACCCACAGAACCTGATTTGGATCGATCTGGAAATGACCGGTCTGAACCCCGACACCGACGTCATCATCGAGATGGCAACCATTGTCACCGACAGCAACCTCAACACCCTGGCCGAAGGTCCGGTGATTGCCATCCATCACAGTGATGCAGTGTTGGCCACCATGGACGAGTGGAATACCCGCACCCACGGCAACTCCGGCCTGACCCAGCGGGTGCGCGACAGCCGTATCAGTATGGCCGAAGCCGAGGCCCAGACCATCGCCTTCCTGGAGAAGTGGGTGCCCAAGGGCAAGTCACCGATCTGCGGCAACAGTATCTGCCAGGACCGCCGCTTCCTTTATACCCACATGAAGGCGCTGGAAAGCTACTTCCATTACCGCAACCTGGATGTGTCCACCTTGAAAGAGCTGGCCGCACGCTGGGCGCCGGAAGTCAAAGACAGCTTCCACAAAGGCAGCACGCACCTGGCGCTGGATGATATTCGCGAGTCGATTGCCGAGTTGCAGCACTACCGCAAGCATTTCATCAAGGCTTGATGATAAGGACTGCTTCATGCTGCTTATGCTTTACCTCATCGCCATCACGGCCGAAGCCATGACCGGCGCTCTGTCCGCCGGGCGCCGTGGCATGGACTGGTTTGGCGTGGTGCTGATCGCCTGCGTCACTGCCCTGGGCGGTGGTTCGGTGCGCGATGTGTTGCTGGGGCATTACCCGCTGACGTGGGTCAAGCACCCGGAATACCTGGTGCTGACGTCGGTTGCCGCACTGGTGACGATCTTTATCGCACCGCTGATGCGCCATCTGCGCTCGCTGTTCCTGGCGCTGGACGCCGTGGGGCTGGTGGCGTTTACCTTGATCGGCTGCATGACCGCCCTGGAAATGGGTCACGGCATGCTGGTGGCTGTGGTCAGTGGCGTGATCACTGGGGTGTTTGGCGGCATCCTGCGGGATATCTTCTGCAACGACATTCCCCTGATCTTCCGCCGTGAGCTATACGCCAGCGTTTCGTTCCTTGCCGCGTGGTTCTACATGCTGTGCCTGTATCTGGAGCTGCCGAGCGAGCAAGCGATTTTGCTGACGCTGTTCAGCGGCTTTCTATTGCGGTTGCTGGCGATCCGTTTCCACTGGGAAATGCCCAAGTTCGTCTACAACGACGACGTGCACTGACGCCCGGCGTGCTGGTTCAGCGCCCACTCGACGTGTTCGCGTACCAGTTCCGACGGATAATCCCGGCGTGCCTTCAACGCCTCCAGCACCGGGATGCTCGACGGCGCGTTGCCCAGGCCCACCGCCAAGTTGCGTAGCCAGCGCTCGTAACCGGCGCGACGTAGCGGTGAGCCCTCGGTGCTGCTGAGGAATTTATCCTCGTCCCACATGAACAGCTCGGCCAGTTCGGCGTTATCCAGGTTGTGGCGTGGCTTGAAATCACCCTCGGCGGTAGGCCGGGCGAAACGATTCCACGGGCAAACGATCTGACAGTCATCGCAGCCGAACACGCGATTGCCGATCAGCGGGCGCAGGTCTTCGGGGATCGCACTCTTGAGCTCGATGGTCAGGTAGGAAATGCAGCGTCGGGCGTCCAGCACATAGGGGCCGATGAAGGCATTGGTCGGGCAGATGTCCAGGCACGCGGTGCAGCGGCCGCAGTGTTCGGTGTCATGGGGCGCGTCCACCGGCAGCGGCAAGTCGACAAACAGTTCGCTCAGGAAGAAGTAGCTGCCGGCCTTGCGGTTGAGTACCAGGGTGTTCTTGCCGATCCAGCCCAACCCGGCTTGTTCGGCGATGGCTTTTTCCAGCACGGGCGCGCTGTCCACGAAGGCGCGAAAGCCAAACGGGCCGATCTGTGCCTGAATGCGCTCGGCCAGTTGCTGTACGCGCTTGCGGATCAGCTTGTGATAGTCACGACCCAGGGCATAGCGCGAGATATAGGCTTTTTCCGGTTGCGCCAGCAATTGCGCCATTTGCGTGTCGCCGGGCAGGTAGTCCATGCGCAGCGAGACCACGCGCAAGGTGCCCGGTACCAGCTCGTCCGGGTGGGAGCGCTTGCTGCCATGGGCGCCCATGTACTCCATCTCGCCGTGATAACCCGCGGCGAGCCAGCGTTGCAGGTGCTGTTCATGCTCGGCCAGGTCCAGGCCGCTGATGCCGACTTGTTGAAAGCCCAGTTCGCGGCCCCAGTCTTTGATCGATTGGGCGAGGGCGGGCAGATCGGAGGTAATAGCAGGCATGAGACACGGGAAACCACGGGTGAGATGCGTATAATTCTGCCAGACATCGGAGCTTGAAGACGCATGCCGCAGACAAAACACGAAATAACCGACGTTCAGCCTTTGTTGCCCGGCCATTTGCCGCAACTGGCTGCGCGTCCTCCGCAGGCCCATAAAGGCTCGTTCGGCCACCTGCTGGTCATCGGCGGTGACCACGGCTTTGGCGGTGCTGCGCTGCTGAGTACCGAAAGCGCCTTGCGCAGTGGTGCCGGCATGGTGTCCCTGGCGACGCGGGCGGAGCATGTGCCGGCGGCGCTGGCGCGCTTGCCGGAGGTCATGACCGTCGGCGTCAGTTCGGCTAACCAATTGATGGGGTTGCTGGAAAAAATCTCGGTGATTGTCATTGGCCCTGGCCTGGGTGAGGCATCCTGGGGCAAAAGCCTGCTGTCGGCTGCCGCCAACGCCCGGCAGCCGCAAGTCTGGGATGCGGATGCGTTGAATCAACTGGCCAAGGGCGGTGTCAGTTTGCCGGTTGGCTCGGTCATCACCCCGCACCCTGGCGAAGCGGCGCGTTTGTTGGGGCTCACGACAGCCGAGGTTCAGGCCGAGCGTCTTAAGGTGGCGCGCGCTTTAAGCCAGAAATTCAATGCAGTCGTTATCCTCAAGGGTGCTGGCAGTTTGATTGCCAGCCCGGACGGTCGGGTTTCCCGCTGTGATCGTGGTCATCCGGCGATGGCCACGGCGGGGCTGGGTGATGTCCTGGCGGGCTTGGTCGGCGCCTTGCTGGCTCAAGGTA
Organism: Pseudomonas sp. Q1; assembly: GCF_009935975.1. Classification (NCBI taxonomy): domain Bacteria; kingdom Pseudomonadati; phylum Pseudomonadota; class Gammaproteobacteria; order Pseudomonadales; family Pseudomonadaceae; genus Pseudomonas; species Pseudomonas sp. Q1. The sequence goes on from NZ_QODI01000001.1 coordinate 487,422, forward strand.
TGCCGGCCTATGAGGCGGGCTGTCTGGCCGTGTGGCTGCACGCCGCGGCGGGAGAGCGCCAAGGTACCCTGGGTCGCGGGCTGGCTGCCAGTGACCTGATTCCTGCCATTCGTCAATTGCTGGAGGAGCAATCGCCGTGTCTGAAGTAACCCTGTTTCTGGCAGATGAAGACGCAATGGTCGCATTCGGCCATCGCATCGCCCAAGTGACGGCGGGCACCGGGCTGATTTTTCTTGAAGGTGACCTGGGGGCGGGCAAAACCACGCTCTCGCGCGGCATCATTCGTGGCTTGGGCCACACGGGCGCGGTTAAAAGCCCGACGTTCACACTGGTCGAGCCTTACGAAATTGGCCAGGTGCGAGCTTTCCATTTCGACCTTTATCGCCTGGTCGATCCCGAAGAGCTGGAGTACATGGGCATCCGGGATTATTTCGACGAAGACGCGTTGTGCCTGATCGAGTGGCCAGATAAAGGCACAGGCTTTTTGCCAAAGCCGGACCTGACCATTACCATTACGCCGCATGAATCAGGACGTCAGTTGAAGTTGTTGCCCCAAAGCGTGCGCGGCCAGTCCTGGTGCGCCGCTTTGGCATTGGAATTCAAATAATTGGTGGGGTTAGGTATGCGCTTTCGCGCGTTGGTTGCTGTCGTAGGGGTATTGCTTGCGGCAATGACTGTCAATGCTCTGGCTGCTTCGCAGGTGAAAAGTGTTCGCCTGTGGCGAGCGCCGGATAACACGCGACTGGTGTTCGACCTGTCTGGCCCGGTCCAGCACAGTGTCTTTACCCTGACGGCGCCCGATCGCCTGGTGATCGACATCAATGGCGCGTCCCTGGCCGCGCCGCTCAAGGTGTCCACCGCCAACACCCCGATTACCGCCATGCGCTCGGCCCAGCGTACGCCGACCGATCTGCGTGTGGTCATCGACCTGAAAAAGGCCGTGACCCCGAAAAGCTTCTCCCTGGCGCCGAATGCCCAGTACGGCAACCGGCTGGTGGTCGATCTGTTCGACAATGCCTCCGATGCCAACCCGACGCCCGTGCCGACCCCGAGTGTTGCCACGGTACCGGCCGTGCCGGTCAACCCGTCGCAGCCGCAGGTCAAGTTGCCGCCACCCCCACCGGCCCCGCCGGGCAAGCGTGACATTATTGTGGTGATCGATGCCGGCCATGGTGGCGAAGACCCGGGCGCATCCGGCTCGCGGGGCCAGCATGAAAAAGACGTAGTGTTGGCCATCGCCCGTGAGCTGCAGCGCCAGGTCAATGCGATGAAAGGCTATCGCGCCGAGCTGACCCGTACCGGTGACTACTTCATTCCATTGCGCGGCCGTACGGAAATCGCCCGCAAGAAAGGCGCCGACCTGTTTGTGTCGATCCACGCCGACGCCGCACCCTCGTCCGCCGCCTTCGGCGCCTCGGTGTTCGCCCTGTCCGATCGCGGCGCGACTTCCGAGACTGCCCGTTGGCTGGCCGACAGCGAAAACCGTTCCGACTTGATCGGCGGGGCCGGCAACGTGTCTCTGGATGACAAGGACAAAATGCTCGCCGGCGTGCTGCTCGACCTGTCGATGACTGCTTCGCTGACTTCCAGCCTGAATGTCGGCCAGAAAGTGCTGAGCAATATTGGCCGGGTCACTTCGCTGCACAAGCAGCGTGTCGAGCAGGCTGGGTTCATGGTGTTGAAGTCGCCGGATATCCCGTCGATCCTGGTGGAAACCGGCTTTATCTCCAATTCCAACGAAGCCTCCAAGCTGGCCAGTACCAGCCACCAGCAGGCGCTGGCGCGTTCGATCAGCGCCGGTATCCGCCAGTTCTTCCAGCAGAACCCGCCGCCGGGCACTTACATTGCCTGGCTGCGCGACTCCGGGAAAATCGCCCAGGGCCCGCGTGACCACCGCGTGCAGCCCGGCGACACCCTGGCCATGCTGGCCGTGCGCTTCCAGGTTTCGCCTGCCACGTTGCGCAGTGCTAATGGCCTGAAAACCGATGAATTGAAAGTCGGCCAGGTATTGACCATTCCCGGCACTGAATTGGCGGCGCAGTAATGAGCGAATCACAGTTGAACAGCGGCGCACGCATCGAACTGCTCAGCCCGCGCCTGGCCAACCAGATTGCCGCGGGCGAAGTGGTTGAGCGTCCGGCGTCGGTGATCAAGGAGCTGCTGGAGAACAGTATCGACTCTGGCGCCAAGCGTATCGATGTCGATGTGGAGCAGGGCGGCGTCAAGCTCCTGCGCGTGCGCGACGACGGTAGCGGCATCTCCTCCGATGACCTGCCGCTGGCTCTGGCGCGTCACGCCACCAGCAAGATTCGCGACCTGGAAGACCTTGAGCGGGTGATGAGCCTGGGTTTTCGCGGTGAGGCCTTGGCCTCCATCAGCTCCGTGGCCCGCCTGACCCTGACCTCGCGGACCCGTGGTGCCGACCAGGCCTGGCAGGTAGAAACCGAAGGCCGTGACATGGCGCCTCGAGTCCAGCCGGCTGCGCACCCGGTGGGCACTTCGGTGGAAGTGCGCGACTTGTTCTTCAATACCCCGGCGCGCCGCAAGTTCCTCAAGGCTGAAAAAACCGAATTCGATCACCTGCAGGAAGTCATCAAGCGCTTGGCGCTGGCCCGTTTCGACGTGGCTTTTCATCTGCGCCACAACGGCAAGACCATCCTCAGCCTGCATGAAGCCAATGACGACGCTGCCCGTGCACGGCGTGTGGCGGCTGTTTGCGGGTCGGGTTTCCTGGAGCAGGCACTGCCGATTGAGATCGAGCGCAACGGCTTGCGCCTGTGGGGTTGGGTCGGGTTGCCGACGTTCTCCCGTAGTCAGGCGGACCTGCAGTATTTCTTCGTGAATGGTCGTGCAGTACGCGATAAGTTAGTGGCCCATGCGGTGCGCCAGGCGTATCGCGACGTTCTGTTCAATGGGCGGCACCCCACGTTTGTGCTGTTTTTTGAGGTCGACCCGTCGGTGGTCGACGTCAACGTGCATCCGACCAAGCATGAAGTGCGTTTTCGTGACGGGCGCATGGTGCATGACTTCCTCTATGGCACGTTGCACCGTGCCTTGGGCGATGTGCGTCCGGATGATCAGTTGTCTGCGCCGATCGTGACGGCGGTGGTGCGGCCGAGCGGTCCGGAGGCCGGCGAGTTTGGTCCACAGGGCGAAATGAGCCTGGCGGCCAATTTGTTGCAATCGCCGCAGCCACAGCCGTCATACACCGCGCCGGGTTCCGGTTCGGGCGCGGGTTATCAGTACCAATACACGCCGCGTCCGCAGTCGACAGTGCCGGTGGCGGAGGCCAAGGCGGCCTATCGCGAGTTTTTTGCGCCATTGCCGGGTGCCGAGCCGGGCGCCGTTGCGTTGCCGGAGGGTGGGGGTGATATTCCACCGCTGGGTTATGCGTTGGCACAACTCAAAGGCATCTACATCCTGGCGGAAAACGCGCACGGCCTGGTGCTGGTCGATATGCATGCCGCCCATGAGCGGATCATGTACGAGCGCTTGAAGATCGCCATGGCCAGCGAAGGTCTCAGCGGTCAGCCGCTGTTGGTGCCCGAATCCCTGGCGGTCAGCCAGCGGGAAGCCGATTGCGCCGAAGAGCATCACGGCGTGTTCCAGAAACTGGGCTTCGAATTGCAGCGCCTTGGGCCGGAAACCCTGGCGATCCGCCAGATTCCTGCGCTGCTCAAGCAGGCTGAAGCCAACCGCCTGGTCGCTGATGTGCTGGCGGACCTGATGGAGTACGGCACCAGCGATCGTATCCAGGCGCACATCAATGAGCTGCTTGGCACCATGGCCTGTCATGGCGCCATCCGCGCCAATCGCCGCCTGGCCCTGCCGGAAATGAACGGGCTGCTGCGCGACATGGAAAACACCGAGCGCAGCGGGCAATGCAACCATGGTCGACCGACCTGGACCCAGATGGGCCTGGACGATCTGGACAAACTGTTCCTGCGCGGCCGTTGATGAGTGCCTTGCCCCCCGCCATCTTCCTGATGGGCCCCACGGCCGCCGGCAAGACCGACCTGGCCATCGAGCTGACCAAAGTGTTGCCGTGCGAGCTGATCAGTGTCGACTCTGCCCTGGTTTACCGGGACATGGACATCGGTACGGCCAAGCCCTCAAAAGCGCTATTGGCCCAATATCCGCACCGGTTGATCGACATTATCGACCCGGCCGAAAGCTATTCTGCGGCGGATTTCCGTACCGACGCTCTGGCTGCCATGGCTGAGATCACCGCGCGGGGCAATATTCCGCTGCTGGTGGGCGGTACGATGCTCTACTACAAGGCTTTGCAGGAAGGCCTGGCGGATATGCCGCCGGCTGATGCCCAGGTGCGCGCCGAGCTTGAAGAGGAGGCTGCACGCCTTGGTTGGCAAGCGCTGCACGATCAGTTGGCGGCGGTTGACCCGGTCTCTGCCGCGCGCATTCACCCCAATGACCCCCAGCGCCTCACGCGCGCCCTGGAAGTCTGGCGTGTGAGCGGCCAGACCATGACTGAACACAGGCTGAAACAAACTGCGCAAAGTGCTGATGCAGACGCATCTGGACAGTCACAATTGCCCTATACTGTGGCGAATCTGGCGATTGCTCCGGCAAATCGCCAGGTGCTGCATGAACGAATTGCACAAAGATTCACAATTATGTTGGAACAGGGGTTTGTGGACGAGGTCGTAGCACTGCGTTCAAGAGGTGACCTGCATCCCGGGCTACCTTCCATACGTGCTGTAGGCTATCGCCAAGTCTGGGATCACCTGGATGGCAAGCTGACGTGGGCCGAAATGCAGGAGCGCGGCATCATCGCCACGCGCCAATTGGCCAAACGCCAGTTCACCTGGCTGCGCAGCTGGAGCGATTTGCACTGGTTGGACAGCCTGGACAGCGACAATCTGTCACGCGCCTTGAAATACTTGGGAACGGTCTCCATATTGAGCTGAGTCCTTGCAATTGCCGTCTATCCTTGGGGGTGTGACGGCCATAAGCTATCTATTTTCCGCTTTTTTATTATTGATCCTTATAGGAGTGCGACACATGTCAAAAGGGCATTCGCTACAAGACCCTTACTTGAATACTTTACGTAAAGAGAAAGTGGGGGTTTCCATCTACCTGGTGAACGGTATCAAACTGCAAGGTACGATCGAATCGTTCGACCAGTTCGTGATCCTGCTGAAGAACACCGTCAGCCAGATGGTTTACAAGCACGCTATCTCGACAGTTGTTCCAGTTCGTCCAATCCGTCTGCCTAGCGCAGCAGGTGACGATGCAGCTGACGCTGAGCCAGGTAACGCCTGATAGGAGTCTCCTTTGTTCTTTGAGCGCCACGGTGGTGGTGAGCGAGTCATTCTCGTTCACTTGGATGGACAGGACCCTGAGGCGCGCGAAGATCCGCAGGAGTTTCAGGAGTTGGCAAATTCGGCCGGCGCCGAGACCGTTGCGTTTTTTAACGTGCCGCGTCATCGGCCAACCGCCAAATTCCTGATTGGCAGCGGCAAGGTCGAGGAACTGCGTGACCTGGTGCACGCCGAAGAAGCCGATCTGGTGATCTTCAATCACGTCCTCACACCCAGTCAGGAACGTAACCTCGAACGTGTCTTCGAGTGTCGCGTGATCGACCGTACCGGTCTGATTCTCGATATCTTCGCCCAGCGCGCCCGTACCCATGAAGGCAAGCTCCAGGTTGAACTGGCCCAGCTTGACCACATGAGCACCCGGCTGGTTCGCGGCTGGACTCACCTTGAACGCCAGGGTGGTGGTATCGGTATGCGCGGCCCGGGTGAAACCCAGCTTGAAACCGACCGACGCCTGTTGCGGGTTCGCCTGCGTCAGATCAAGGGCCGCCTGGAAAAAGTGCGTAGCCAACGCGAACAGTCACGCCGTGGTCGTTCCCGTGCGGATATTCCTACCGTTTCCCTGGTGGGCTACACCAACGCCGGTAAATCCACGCTGTTCAATAACGTGACGAAGTCCGACGTATACGCGGCCGACCAACTGTTCGCCACGCTCGACCCGACCTTGCGCCGTCTGGACCTGGATGACCTGGGGCCGATTGTCCTGGCGGATACGGTGGGCTTTATTCGTCATTTGCCCCACAAGCTGGTCGAAGCGTTTCGGTCTACGCTCGAAGAGTCGAGCAACTCGGATCTGTTGTTGCACGTGATCGATGCGGCCGAACCGGATCGCATGTTGCAGATTGAACAGGTGATGTTGGTGCTGGGCGAGATTGGTGCACAGGACTTGCCGATCCTCGAGGTCTATAACAAACTCGATTTGCTTGAAGGCGTAGAGCCACAAATTCAACGCGATGAGAACGGCAAGCCCCAGCGGGTATGGCTGTCAGCGCGTGATGGCAGTGGTTTGGAATTACTCGAACAAGCCATTGCCGAGCTGTTGGGCAGCGATTTGTTTATCGGCACCTTGCGCTTGCCGCAGCGTTTTGCTCGACTGCGTGCACAGTTTTTCGAGTTGGGCGCAGTGCAGAAAGAAGAACATGACGACGAAGGTGTCAGCTTGCTGGCCGTTCGATTGCCGCGCTCGGAACTGAATCGGCTGGTCAGCCGTGAAGGCGTCGTACCGGCGGAGTTCATCGAACAACACACTTTGCAATAAAAGCCTGAGAAAGCGGTTGTGTCGCAGTAGCAGGCATTCTGTAGCATTGGTCGGCGCGCCGTGGGCGCGTCTTTGCTTTATCAGATGGAGAGCGCTATGGCTTGGAATGAGCCGGGTGGCAACTCGAATAATCAGGATCCTTGGGGTGGTAAGCGCCGCAATAATGGCGACCGCAAGGGGCCGCCGGATCTCGACGAGGCCTTCCGAAAGCTGCAGGAAAGCCTGAATGGGTTGTTCGGTGGTGGGAAAAAAAGTGGTGGTGACGACGGCGGTCGCACAAGCAAGGGTGGCGGCTATGGCCTGCTGGGCCTGGGTCTTGTCGTGCTGGCGGCCGTATGGCTGTACAGCGCGGTCTACGTAGTCGACGAGCAGGAGCAGGCTGTCGTGCTGCGCTTCGGCAAGTACTACGAGACGGTAGGGCCGGGCCTGAATATCTACTTCCCGCCGATCGACAAGAAGTACATGGAGAACGTCACGCGTGAGCGTGCCTACACCAAGCAGGGCCAGATGCTGACCGAAGACGAGAACATCGTCGAAGTGCCGCTGACCGTGCAGTACAAGATCAGCAACCTGCAGGACTTCGTGCTGAACGTCGACCAGCCTGAGATCAGCCTGCAGCACGCAACCGAAAGCGCCCTGCGCCATGTGGTGGGGTCCACTGCGATGGACCAGGTGCTGACCGAAGGGCGTGAGTTGATGGCCAGCGAAATCAAGGAGCGCCTGCAACGGTTCCTCGATACCTATCGCACCGGTATCACCGTCACTCAGGTGAACGTGCAGAGCGCAGCGGCACCGCGTGAAGTGCAGGAAGCCTTTGACGACGTGATCCGCGCCCGTGAAGACGAGCAGCGTTCGCGCAACCAGGCTGAAACCTATGCCAACGGCGTCGTGCCGGAAGCCCGTGGTCAGGCCCAGCGTATCCTTGAGGATGCCAACGGTTACCGTGACGAAGTGGTTTCCCGCGCCAAGGGTGAGGCAGATCGCTTTACCAAGCTGGTTGCCGAGTACCGCAAGGCTCCGGAAGTCACGCGTGAGCGTTTGTACCTGGACACCATGCAGGAAGTCTTCAGCAACACCAGCAAGGTTCTCGTGACCGGCAACAAAGGTGGGCAGAACAACCTGTTGTACCTGCCGCTGGACAAGATGATCGAAGGTGGCCGTAGCGGCACCAACGCGCCGTCTACCGGTTCGACGGCTGCTGCCAACGAAGCGAGCGCCCGTTCGGCCGCTGACTTGCTGCAACAGCAAACACGTACCAGGGAGAGTCGTTGATGAGCAATAAATCGCTGACCGCCCTGATTGTGGGCGTCGTCGTGGTCATCGCTGCCTGGAACTGCTTCTACATCGTGTCTCAGACCGAGCGTGCGGTGTTGCTGCAATTCGGTCGCGTGGTGCAGGCGGACGTCCAGCCAGGCCTGCATGTGAAGGTTCCTTACGTCAACCAGGTGCGCAAGTTCGACGCCCGCCTGATGACCCTGGATGCACCGACGCAACGCTTCCTGACCCTGGAAAAGAAAGCCGTGATGGTTGACGCCTATGCCAAGTGGCGCGTCAAGGATGCCGAGCGTTTCTACACTGCGACCTCCGGCCTCAAGCAGATTGCCGACGAGCGTTTGTCGCGCCGCCTGGAATCGGGCCTGCGTGACCAGTTTGGTAAGCGCACCCTGCACGAGGTGGTGTCCGGTGAACGTGATGCGCTGATGGCTGATATCACGCGCTCGTTGAACACGATGGCGGAAAAAGAGCTGGGCATTGAAGTGATCGATGTTCGGGTCAAGGCCATCGATCTGCCGAAGGAAGTGAACCGCAGCGTGTTCGAGCGCATGAGCACCGAGCGTGAGCGTGAAGCCCGCGAGCACCGTGCCAAGGGTAACGAGTTGGCCGAAGGTATCCGTGCGGATGCCGACCGTCAGCGCCGTGTACTGTTGGCGGAAGCCTATCGCGAGTCTGAAGAGGCCCGTGGTGATGGCGACGCTCAAGCCGCGGCGATCTACGCCAAGGCCTATGGGCAGGACCAGGAGTTCTACGCGTTCTACCGTAGCCTGCGTGCCTACCGTGAAAGCTTCGCAAACAAAACCGACGTCATGGTGCTGGACCCAAGTAGCGAGTTCTTCCGCTACCTGGAAAAAGCCAAGTAATCAGCGCGTTGCTGTGTAGGACTTACTCCGTCGGGCGGCTAAAACGCCTGGCGGGGTGATCCTTTCAGAAAACGGGTGTATGATGCGGCAGCCGGGAAATTCCCGGCTTTTTTGCGTCTGCATGTTTGATTCGGCAGGCGTGACAGGTTTTTCGAGGAAAGTGCCCGACGAGGCCGCTGGCAGGCCGATCGTCACGTCGCTCTTGCGCGTGGTTTATGCAGGCGGCGGGTATTTTCTGCTTCACTCAAGGCTCGGCCGAGGGCTGGCCGCCCGGATCATAGGGGAATGGCGTAATGGCAACGGTAGACCGCTGGCTGCTGCCAGATGGCATCGAAGAAGTACTGCCACCGGAAGCTGCGCGCATTGAAGTAGCGCGTCGCCAGGTGTTGGATCTGTTCCAGAGCTGGGGTTACGAGTTTGTCGTCACCCCTCATATCGAGTACCTGGAATCCCTGCTGACCGGCGCGGGCCAGGACCTGGATTTGCGCACCTTCAAGGTCATCGACCCGCAATCAGGCCGGCAAATGGGTTTCCGTGCCGACATCACGCCGCAAGTGGCGCGTATCGATGCGCACACCCTGCGTCGCGAAGGCCCGAGCCGTCTGTGTTACGCCGGTAGCGTGCTGCACGCGCAGCCTCGTGCCTTGTCGTCTTCCCGCAGCCCGATCCAGCTGGGTGCCGAGTTGTACGGCGATGCCAGTCCAAGCAGCGACGTTGAAGTGATCAGCTTGATGCTGGCCATGCTGCAACTGGCTGATGTGCCGGATGTCCACATGGACCTGGGGCATGTCGGTATCTACCGGGGCCTGGCCCGTGCGGCCGGTTTGTCCGGTGAAGTGGAACAACAGTTGTTCGATGCCCTGCAACGCAAGGCTATCGATGAAGTCATTGCCCTGACCGCTGGCGTGCCTGCCGACCTGGCCGACATGCTGCGTGCGCTGGTGAACCTGTGCGGTGGCCGTGAAGTGCTGGTGGCTGCGCGTGAGCGCCTGGCCAATGCGCCGGCGCCCGTACTGGCTGCACTGGACGACGTGCTGGCAATTGCCGAGCAGTTGTCGGCGCGCTTCCCGCAGTTGCCGCTGTACTTCGACCTGGGTGAATTGCGCGGCTACCACTACCACACCGGTGTAGTGTTCGCCGTATTTGTCCCGGGTGTTGGCCAGGCCATCGCCCAGGGCGGTCGTTATGACGACATTGGCGCCGACTTCGGTCGAGCCCGCCCGGCGACTGGCTTTTCCACCGATTTGAAAACCCTGGTGACCCTGGGGCGTGCTGAGGTCGAGCTGCCGTCTGGTGGCATCTGGATGCCCGACAGTACGGACGCAGCACTCTGGCAGCAGGTTTGCCAGTTGCGCGGTGAGGGTCAGCGTGTCGTCCAGGCGTTGCCTGGGCAGCCATTGGCCGCCGCCCGTGAAGCGGACTGTGACCGGCAATTGATTCTGCAGAACGGGCTTTGGCAAGTATCGCCACTGGCTTCTTGAGTTTTCCTGCCGGCTATTGCCGGCACCAAGTTTGCGCGAATGAGGACAAGTGTTATGGGTAAGAATGTCGTAGTCCTGGGCACCCAGTGGGGTGATGAGGGCAAAGGCAAGATCGTTGATCTGCTGACCGAACATGCTGCCGCCGTAGTGCGCTACCAAGGTGGCCACAACGCTGGCCACACTCTGGTCATCGATGGCGAAAAAACCGTCTTGCACCTGATCCCGTCGGGCGTGCTGCGCGAAGGCGTGCAGTGCCTGATCGGCAACGGTGTGGTGGTTGCACCTGACGCCTTGCTGCGTGAGATCACCAAGCTGGAAGAGAAAGGCGTACCGGTGCGCGAGCGCCTGCGTATCAGCCCGTCCTGCCCGCTGATCCTGTCCTTCCATGTTGCGTTGGACCAGGCTCGTGAAAAGGCGCGTGGCGAGCTGAAGATCGGTACCACCGGTCGCGGTATCGGCCCGGCCTATGAAGACAAGGTCGCACGCCGTGGCCTGCGTGTGGGCGACCTGCTCAACATGCCGCGCTTTAAAGACAAGCTGCGTGAGCTGGTGGATTACCACAACTTCATGCTGGTGGGTTACTACAAAGAGCCGGCGATCGAGTTCGACAAGACCCTGGCTGAGTGCAAGGAATACGCCGAGCTGCTCAAGCCGTTGATGCTGGACGTGACTGCCGAGCTGCACGAGCTGCGTCGCGCCGGTAAAGACATCATGTTCGAAGGCGCCCAGGGTTCGCTGCTGGACATCGACCACGGTACCTATCCGTACGTGACCAGTTCCAACACCACCGCAGGTGGCGTTGCAACGGGTTCGGGCGTGGGGCCTATGTTCCTGGACTACATCCTGGGCATCACCAAGGCCTACACCACGCGTGTCGGTTCGGGTCCGTTCCCGACTGAGCTGTTCGACGAAGTCGGTGCACACCTGGCCAAGCAAGGTCACGAGTTCGGTGCGACCACCGGGCGTGCCCGTCGTTGCGGCTGGTTCGATGCCGTTATCCTGCGTCGCGCTATCGACGTGAACAGCATCTCGGGCATCTGCCTGACCAAGCTGGACGTACTCGATGGTCTGGAAACCATCAATATCTGCGTTGGCTACAAAGATGCAGATGGCAATAGCGTTGCCCCGACTGACGCCGACAGCTATGTGGGCCTGCAGCCGGTGTACGAAGAAGTGCCGGGCTGGACCGAATCGACCGTGGGTGCCAAGACCCTGGAAGAGCTGCCGGCCAATGCCCGCGCTTACATCAAGCGCGTGGAAGAGCTGATTGGCGCACCGATCGACATTATTTCGACGGGCCCTGACCGCAACGAAACCATCGTTCTGCGTCATCCGTTCGCTTAATAAGCTGTTGATGTAAAAAGCAAAGGGCTCCTTCGGGAGCCCTTTGTCGTTTGTGACGGGCGAACGGCACGGCCCTTGCTTCGCTTCTTCCTTTCGCGGCGCCATCAGATTAATGGCACCCAGGGTGGAGGGATTCTCGATGTCTGCCGTTCTCTCATTGTTACAAAGCCGTCTGTTGCGGCCGGTGTTCGTTACTCTTGGTATCGCTCTTTTGGTGCAAGTGCTGGTGGCCGTCGCTCTGACGCGGAGCACCGTCACTGCGCTTGAGGCTGATTTGGGCAATCGGCTGGGGGTCGATAGCCAGAAGCTGTCTGGCGAGTTGGCCCAGGCCGGTAAGGAAGTCACGTCCAGCCTGGACAGCTTGTCGACCAATACCCGTCAGCGCCTGACAGTGGGGCTTTCAACCCGACTGCAGGAAGAGCAGAAGCAACTGCGTGCGACCCTGGAAAAAGACCTGAAGGACTCCGCCAATGACATGGCGCAACTGCTGGCCTCGGTGGCGCCCCGCGCCATGTGGGACAGTGACGTGCCGACGCTGTCGGAGTTCGCCCGGCGTGCCCAGCGCAATCCCAACGTACTGTTCGTGGTCTATGACGACGCGGCGGGCGAGCATTTGACCCGCTACCTCAATCGCGAAAACCCGATCAACCAGGCGCTGCTGGAAAAGGGCAGGGGTGAGCGCGCGCTGGATAAAGTGCTGGATGCGGCGAAAGATGATCCGTCAGTGTTCTATGTCGAAGCGTCCATCAGCCCCAACGGTGTGGAAATCGGCAAGGTGCGCATGGGGGTTTCCACCGCTGCAGTGGAGGCGGATCTGGCTGCGCTGGATAAGCGCTTCGCAGCCCTGATCGCCAGTGGCGACCAGTTGGTGGGCGACAGTCTCAAGGGGGCGGCGGCTGACAGCGCTGCCGCCATGGGGGCCCGCTTGCAATCCGCGCAAGCCACGGCCACCCAGATGAGCGCCAACACCGCCAGCGTTGTGCAGGACGCCGCCGGCACCTTGCGCTGGCGCATCGGCATGGGCTTGGCGCTGGTTGGTTTCGGCGTGTTGCTGCTGATCGCTATCGTGCTGGGGCGTCGTGTGGTCAATCGCTTGAAGTTGCTGATTGCGGCCATGGATGACTTGGCGGCGGGCGAGGGGGATCTTACCAAACGTGTGCAAATCAATAGCCAGGACGAAATCGGCGCCATGGCCTCGGCGGTCAATCGCTTTGTCGACAAGTTGCAGCCGATTGTGCGCGAGGCGGGCGATGTGGCTCAGCGAACCGGCGTGGAAATCGGAGCCATGACCCAGCGCAATGCCGGTGCTGATGCGGCGGCTGGTTTGCAGCGCGACGAAGTGGCCGAGAGCTTGCGCGCGCTGTCGCAGATGGCGGATGAGGCTCAGGCCGAAAGCCATGCGATGCAGGCAGCGTTGCAGCAGGTAGTGGATATTCGTCAGGCCACGGATGAGAACTCGCGGACTTCCGCGCAAGTCGGTAACTTGATCGAGGCCTTGGCGGGGCAAGTGCAGGCCGGTTCCCAGGTGATCGAGCGGTTGGCGCAGCAGAGTGAGCAGATCGAGGTGGTACTGACGGTGATCCACGGGATTGCCGAGCAGACCAACCTGTTGGCGCTCAACGCCGCAATCGAGGCGGCGCGGGCCGGAGAGACCGGACGCGGCTTTGCGGTCGTGGCAGATGAGGTGCGGGCATTGGCCAGTAAAACCCAAAGCTCCACCGGTGACATCCAGGCCCATATCGTGGCGTTGCAGCAGGGCGCGCGTGAGGCGGTGGAAACCATCGGCAAGGCAGGGCGCCAGGCCAGCGAGGGGCTGCTGGTGTTGCGCGACAGTGTGCGCTTGCAGCAGACCGTACAGGTGTCGGTTGAGCAGGTGCATGCGGCGATCGGTTTGGCGACGCGTGCGGCCGAGCACCAGGCCCAGGGTGCTCATGCGGTACGGGGGCGGGTCGAGGTGATCCATGCGCAGGCGGAGCGTGCCGCGCAGGCAGTGGTAGAAACCACCGCCAGCGGCAAGGTGCTGGACGGGTTGGCGGCGCAATTGAAGGCGAGCCTGGGGCAGTTCCGGGCCTAGTGGCTCAGGTGCATCCGGGGGTGTCAGCGCAGATGCTGGCACCCCGGCACTGGAGAATGAGCTGTTGGGAATATTTTCGAACGTCAGAAACGAAAAAACCCGCTTTCGCGGGTTTGATCTGAATTTGGTGCCCAGGAGAAGACTCGAACTTCCACGACCGTAAGGTCACCAGCACCTGAAGCTGGCGTGTCTACCAATTTCACCACCTGGGCATTATCAGCAGCGCTTGCGCTGTTGATGGAGCGAACTATACGGAGGGCTTTTTGATCTGTAAACCCCTGATAACAAAAATATAAATCAATATTCCCGTTAAAAATCAAAGGCCTGAAACGAAAAAACCCGCTTTCGCGGGTTTGATCTGAATTTGGTGCCCAGGAGAAGACTCGAACTTCCACGACCTTGCGATCACCAGCACCTGAAGCTGGCGTGTCTACCAATTTCACCACCTGGGCAGCATCAACAACGTTGCCGTCGTCGATGGCGCGCACTATACGGAGCGATTTTTTGGCTGTAAACCCCTGCGATGAAAAAAACCTGGAAAATTTCGCCAATGGTCGTGCAAGGTAGCCGTCAGGGGCTGCAAAAGGCTTTTAAACGCTTGTTGAAACCTGAAATTTCCCGTTTCAATACGCGTATGCCAAACTAACCCTCATATAGACAAGGTGAAAACTCTCTAATGGCCGATTGGCAGTCCCTCGATCCCGAGGCCGCTCGTGAAGCGGAAAAATATGAAAACCCTATTCCTAGCCGCGAACTGATCCTGGCGCATCTCGCCGATCGGGGTTCGCCTGCTAGCCGCGAGCAATTGGTTGAAGAGTTCGGTCTGACCACCGAAGACCAACTCGAAGCGCTGCGCCGCCGCCTGCGTGCCATGGAGCGCGACGCACAACTGATCTACACCCGCCGTGGTACTTACGCGCCGGTGGACAAGCTCGACCTGATCCTGGGCCGTATTGCCGGCCACCGTGACGGTTTCGGCTTTCTGATCCCGGATGACGGCAGCGACGACCTGTTCATGAGCCCGGCGCAAATGCGTCTGGTATTCGATGGCGACCGTGCCCTGGCGCGCGTGTCCGGCCTGGACCGTCGCGGTCGCCGTGAAGGCGTGATCGTCGAGGTCGTATCGCGTGCCCACGAGTCCATCGTCGGCCGTTATTTCGAAGAAGGCGGTATCGGCTTCGTTGTACCGGATAACCCGAAGGTTCAGCAGGAAGTGCTGATTACCCCCGGCCGCAATGGCGCCGCCAAGGTCGGTCAGTTCGTTGAGGTGAAAATCACCCACTGGCCAACGGCGCGCTTCCAGCCACAGGGCGATATCGTTGAAGTGGTCGGCAACTACATGGCGCCGGGCATGGAAATCGATGTCGCGCTGCGTACCTACGATATTCCTCACGTCTGGCCTGAGGCTGTGCTCAAGGAAGCCGGCAAGCTCAAGCCTGAAGTGGAAGAAAAGGACAAAGAGAAACGCATCGATCTGCGCCATCTGCCGTTCGTCACCATCGACGGCGAAGATGCCCGCGACTTCGACGATGCGGTCTACTGCGAAGCCAAGCCCGGCAAGCTGCGTCTGTTCTCCGGCGGCTGGAAGTTGTACGTGGCGATTGCCGACGTATCCAGCTATGTGAAGATCGGCTCGGCGCTGGACAATGAAGCCCAGGTACGCGGCAACTCGGTTTACTTCCCCGAGCGCGTGATCCCGATGCTGCCTGAGCAGCTGTCCAACGGCCTGTGCTCGCTGAATCCGAAAGTCGACCGTTTGGCCATGGTGTGCGAGATGACTATCTCGAAAACCGGCGAAATGACCGATTACCAGTTCTACGAAGCGGTGATCCATTCCCAGGCGCGCCTGACCTACAACAAGGTCAGCACCATCCTGGAAACACCGAAGACCAGCGAAGCCAAGGCCCTGCGTGCCGAATACGCTGGCGTGGTGCCGCACCTCAAGCAGCTGTATGCGCTGTACAAGGTGTTGCTGGGTGCACGTCATACCCGTGGCGCGATCGATTTTGAAACCCAGGAAACCCGGATTGTCTTCGGTTCCGAGCGCAAGATCGCCGCAATCACCCCGACCACGCGTAACGATGCGCACAAGCTGATCGAGGAATGCATGCTGGCGGCCAACGTGGCCACCGCCGAATTCCTGAAAAAGCATGAAATCCCTGCGCTGTACCGTGTGCACGATGGCCCGCCACCTGAGCGACTGGAAAAACTGCGCGCGTTCCTCGGTGAGCTAGGCCTGTCCCTGCATAAAGGCAAGGACGGCCCGACGCCGAAGGATTACCAGGCTTTGTTGGCCGGCATCAAAGATCGTCCGGATTACCATGTGATCCAGACCGTCATGCTGCGCTCGCTGAGTCAGGCGGTGTACAGCGCCGACAACCAGGGGCACTTCGGTCTGAATTACGAGGCGTACACCCACTTCACCTCGCCGATCCGCCGTTACCCGGACCTGCTGACGCACCGGGCGATCCGCAGCGTGATCCACTCCAAGCAGAACACTCCGCACGTCAAGCGCGCCGGTGCGATGACCATTCCGAAGGCGCGCATCTATCCGTACGACGAAGCGGCCCTGGAACAGTTGGGCGAGCAGTGCTCCATGAGCGAGCGTCGTGCCGATGAAGCGACCCGCGACGTGGTGAACTGGCTCAAGTGCGAGTTCATGAAGGATCGCGTGGGCGAGTCGTTCCCTGGCGTGATCACGGCCGTGACCGGTTTTGGTTTGTTCGTCGAGCTGACCGACATCTACGTCGAGGGCCTGGTGCACGTGACCGCCTTGCCAGGTGACTACTATCACTTCGATCCTGTGCATCACCGCCTGGCGGGTGAGCGTACCGGTCGCAGTTTCCGTCTGGGCGACACCGTGGAAGTGCAGGTCATGCGCGTTGATCTCGACGAGCGCAAGATCGACTTCGGCATGTCTGACAAACCCGCCGAATCACCGGGCAGTCGCAAAAAACGTGGGGGTGATACCCCGGCGCCAGCCTCCAAAGGCAAAAGTGCTCCTGCGAAAGCCGCCGAGCCTGAGTCCGCCAAGGCCGGCCGTCGTTCTTCCAGCAAGGACAAGGTCTCCGAAGCCTACCGCCCAAGCGATGCCGCGGCTAAAAACGCTGAGGTACGCAAGAGTCGCGAGTTGAAGCAGCAGTTGCTCAACGAAGCCAAAAGCGGTGGTAAACCGGCGTCGGGCGGTAAGTCGCGTGGGCCGGAAAGCTCGTCGAGCAAGACCAGTAAACATCGTAAAGGCCCGTCCAAGACGGGTTCGGCTCCTGCAAAGAGCAGTGGGTCGCGCAAACCTAAGGCCAAGTCATGAGTCTGGAAAAAATCTACGGCGTGCACGCCGTAGAAGCACTGCTGCGTCACCATCCCAAGCGCGTCAAACAAGTGTGGCTGGCGGAAGGCCGCAGTGAGCCGCGTGTGCAAACGCTGGTCGAGTTGGCCAACGAAAACCGCGTCGCCATCGGCCAGGCTGAGCGTCGTGAGATGGATGCGTGGGTGGAAGGTGTGCACCAGGGTGTGGTCGCGGACGTCAGTCCGAGCCAGGTCTGGGGCGAAGCGATGCTGGATGAACTGCTCGACCGCACCGAAGGTGCGCCGCTGCTGCTGGTGCTGGACGGCGTGACCGACCCGCACAACCTCGGCGCTTGCCTGCGCTCGGCAGATGCCGCCGGTGCGCTGGCGGTGATCGTGCCTAAGGACAAGTCGGCTACCTTGACGCCGGTCGTGCGTAAAGTCGCCTGTGGCGCGGCGGAAGTTATTCCGCTGGTGGCCGTGACCAACCTGGCGCGTACCCTGGAAAAACTCCAGCAGCGTGGCCTGTGGGTGGTGGGTACGGCAGGGGAGGCCGAGGTCAGTATTTATGACCAGGACCTCACCGGCCCGACCATCTTGATCATGGGCGCCGAAGGCAAGGGCATGCGCCGCCTGACCCGTGAGCATTGCGATTACCTGGTGCATTTGCCGATGGCCGGTAGCGTCAGCAGTCTTAACGTGTCGGTCGCGACGGGTGTGTGCCTGTTCGAGGCCCAGCGTCAGCGTGGCGCGAAGGCTAAAACCAAGAAGTAATCTCGAGCCGGGCCTGGATCCAAACTGTGGGAGGGGGCTTGCTCCCGATAGCGGTGTGACAGTCGCCAGATGCAGTGACTGATACTCTGTCATCGGGAGCAAGCCCCCTCCCACAGTTATTCTGGGGTGTATGGAAGATTGTTCAAATAATCACCAATCACCTTGCGCGCTTTCTCCCCCTTCTCTACAATTGCGCCCCTTGCCTTCCTGGCAGGCACCGATGTGCCTCCGTGCGGCAAGATCCATAAGTGTCATTCACTCCTTGTCTGACCGTTTTTGAGCGGCAGGCTACAACCCGTAAGGAGCATTCATGCGTCATTACGAAATCATCTTTTTGGTCCACCCGGATCAAAGCGAGCAAGTCGGCGGCATGGTTGAGCGTTACACCAAGCTGATCGAAGAAGACGGCGGCAAAATCCACCGTCTGGAAGATTGGGGCCGTCGTCAACTGGCCTACGCAATCAACAATGTTCACAAGGCTCACTACGTGATGCTGAACGTTGAGTGCACCGGCAAGGCCCTGGCCGAGCTGGAAGACAACTTCCGCTACAACGATGCAGTGATCCGTAACCTGGTCATCCGTCGCGAAGAAGCCGTTACCGGCCAATCCGAGATGCTCAAGGCTGAAGAAAACCGCAGTGAGCGCCGTGAGCGTCGCGACCGTCCTGAGCACGAAGGCGCTGATAGCGCTGACAGTGATGACAGCGACAACAGCGATAACGCTGACGAGTAATCCACGGACCTTTTAAGGAGCCTATCAAATGGCACGTTTCTTCCGTCGTCGTAAATTCTGCCGCTTCACCGCTGAAGACGTGAAAGAGATCGATTACAAAGATCTCAACACTCTGAAAGCCTACGTATCCGAGACCGGCAAAATCGTTCCAAGCCGTATCACCGGTACCAAAGCTCGTTATCAGCGTCAGCTGGCCACCGCTATCAAGCGCGCCCGCTTCCTGGCCCTGCTGGCCTACACCGACAGCCACGGCCGCTGAGACCGGGCAGTCGACAAGTAGTAAGGGATTGAATGCATGCGCGCCTTAGCTGAGTTCATCATGCGCGGCCGTGTGCAGGCCACTCTGGTAGTGGCTGGCTTTGCGGCATTGCCGTTGTTTTATTGGTTGGGTGCTGCTGCAGGCTGCCTTGTGCTCCTGCGGCGCGGTTTGAAGGACGCCGTTGGCGTTCTTGCCCTGGGATTGTTGCCGGCCTTGATCTGGTGGCTGCAATTGGGTGATCCACGGGTACTTCTGGTACTGCTGGGGTCATCGAGCCTTGCGTTGGTTTTGCGCGCAAGTGAGTCCTGGGTCCGTACGCTGCTGGTCAGCGTGGCATTGGGTTTGGTGTACTCGGTGATGCTTGGCGCGGCTTTCCGCCCACAGATCGAGGCGCTGGCACAAGAGATCGTCAAGATCCTGCCGCTGGCCCTCGGGGATATCTACCAGCAATTGTCGGTAGATGAGCGAGCGCGGTTTGTGTCACTGATTGCCCCGGTCCTGACCGGCCTGATTGCGGCATTGTTGCAGGTTGTCAGCGTTATGAGCCTGATTCTTGGGCGTTACTGGCAGGCGTTGTTGTACAACCCGGGTGGTTTTGGTCGCGAATTTCGCAGTATCAGAATCCCGACGGGGCCGGCGATGTTGCTGCTGGCGTGCATGGTTGTCGGGCCGAACTTCGGTCCTCAGATGGCCTTGCTGGCGCCGATTTGCAGCGTACCGCTGGTGTTTGCCGGACTGGCCCTGATTCATGGGCTGGTTGCGCGAAAGCGCCTGGCCAGGTTCTGGCTGGTGGGGTTGTACGTCACGCTGTTGCTGTTCATGCAGCTGATCTATCCGTTACTCGTGGTTTTGGCCATTGTCGACGGCCTGATTGATTTTCGCGGTCGTCTGGCGCCGAAAGACGCCGATAACGCGAACGGTGAAGGTTAAAAGTTAGAGGATTTTCACATGCAACTGATCCTTCTGGAAAAAGTCGCCAACCTGGGCAACCTGGGCGACAAAGTGAACGTTAAGGCCGGCTACGGTCGTAACTACCTGCTGCCATACGGCAAAGCCACCGCTGCAACCGCTGCCAACCTGGCTGCGTTTGAAGAGCGTCGTGCTGAGCTGGAAAAAGCAGCAGCAGACAAAAAAGCTTCGGCTGAAACTCGCGCTGCCCAACTGGCTGAGCTGGAAGTGACTATCACTGCCACCGCCGGTGACGAAGGCAAGCTGTTCGGTTCGATCGGCACCCACGACATCGCTGATGCACTGACCGCCTCGGGCGTTGAAGTGCAGAAGAGCGAAGTTCGTCTGCCGAACGGCACCATCCGCAACGTAGGCGAATTCGACGTAGCTGTGCACCTGCACGCTGAAGTTGAAGCCACCGTACGCGTTGTCGTGGTAGCAGCTTAAGTCGCACCTAACTGGCTGGCACCTCGTGTGCCGGGCGGTTAACATCGGGCACGATCCTGTTTACAGGTCGTGCCTTTTGTTTTTCTACAGACCCCCAATTCCAAGTGGCCATGAACGATATTTCAGCTCCTGAGCAATACGATCTGCAAACCGCTGCCCTGAAGGTGCCGCCGCATTCCATCGAGGCCGAACAGGCCGTGCTCGGTGGCTTGATGCTGGACAACAACGCCTGGGAACGCGTGCTGGATCAAGTCTCGGACGGTGATTTCTATCGGCATGACCACCGCTTGATCTTCCGCGCCATCGCCAAGCTGGCCGATCAGAACTCGCCGATCGACGTGGTAACCCTGGCCGAACAACTCGACAAGGAAGGCCAGACCTCCCAGGTTGGCGGCCTCGGTTACCTGGGTGAACTGGCGAAAAACACGCCGTCCGTCGCCAACATCAAGGCCTATGCCCAGATCGTTCGCCAGCGGGCCACTCTGCGTCAATTGATCGGTATCAGCACCGAAATCGCCGACAGTGCGTTCAACCCCGAAGGGCGTACCGCCGAAGAGATTCTGGATGAGGCCGAGCGCCAGATCTTCCAGATTGCTGAGGCACGCCCCAAGACCGGCGGCCCGGTAGGCGTCAACGAGCTGTTGACCAAGGCCATCGATCGCATCGACACCCTGTTCAATACCGATGCCGCCATTACCGGTATTTCCACCGGCTACACCGACCTCGACGAGAAAACCAGCGGCCTGCAACCTGCCGACTTGATCATCGTCGCCGGCCGTCCATCCATGGGTAAGACCACCTTTGCGATGAACCTGGTGGAAAACGCCGTGTTGCGCAGCGACAAGACCGTCCTGGTGTATTCCCTGGAGATGCCAGGCGAATCGCTGGTCATGCGGATGCTCTCGTCGCTGGGGCGTATCGACCAGACCAAGGTACGTTCCGGCCAGTTGGAAGATGACGATTGGCCACGCCTGACCTCGGCGGTCAATCTGCTCAACGATCGCAAGCTGTTCATCGACGACACCGCGGGCATCAGCCCCTCCGAGATGCGTGCGCGTACGCGGCGCCTGGTGCGTGAACACGGTGACATCGCCCTGATCATGATCGACTACCTGCAGTTGATGCAGATCCCAGGCTCCAGCGGCGACAACCGTACCAACGAGATTTCTGAAATCTCCCGGTCCTTGAAAGCCCTGGCCAAGGAATTCAACTGCCCGGTGGTGGCGCTGTCCCAGCTCAACCGCTCCCTGGAGCAACGTCCCAACAAGCGTCCGGTGAACTCCGACTTGCGCGAATCCGGAGCGATCGAGCAGGACGCCGACGTGATCATGTTCGTCTACCGCGACGAGGTGTATCACCCGGAAACCGAGCACAAGGGCATTGCCGAGATCATCATCGGCAAGCAGCGGAACGGTCCTATCGGATTTATCCGCCTGGCGTTTATCGGCAAATACACCCGCTTCGAGAACCTCGCGCCGGGTAGCTACAATTTCGACGACGACGAATAAGCCATCTGCTCAATTCCGACCGTTATCGTCGGAATTGGTCAAAATTTGTGCTATATTTCGCGCCCGCGATTTTTCATCGCAGTTTTTTCATCTCAACACCGGTCACCGTCATGCAAACAGCCAAGCCGTTATTTGACTATCCCAAGTACTGGGCCGAGTGTTTCGGTCCAGCGCCGTTCCTGCCGATGAGCAGGGGGGAGATGGATCAGCTTGGCTGGGATTCCTGCGACATCATCATCGTCACCGGTGATGCCTACGTTGACCATCCGTCGTTCGGCATGGCGATCATCGGCCGGCTGCTGGAGTCCCAGGGCTTTCGCGTCGGGATCATTGCCCAGCCGAACTGGCAGTCCAAAGACGACTTCATGAAGCTCGGCGAGCCGAACCTGTTCTTCGGCGTCGCGGCCGGCAACATGGACTCCATGATCAACCGCTACACCGCCGACAAGAAAATCCGCTCCGACGACGCCTACACTCCCGGCGGCATGGCCGGCAAGCGCCCGGACCGTGCAAGCCTGGTGTACAGCCAGCGTTGCAAGGAAGCCTATAAGCACGTGCCGATCGTGCTCGGCGGCATTGAAGCGTCCCTGCGCCGCATCGCCCACTATGACTACTGGCAGGACCGTGTGCGCAACTCGATCCTGATCGACGCCAGCGCCGATATCCTGCTGTACGGCAACGCCGAGCGGGCGATCGTCGAGGTTGCCCAGCGCCTGTCGTGGGGCCACAAGATCGAAGACATCACCGACGTACGCGGCACCGCATTCATACGCCGTGATACACCGGCGGGCTGGTACGAAGTGGACTCCACCCGTATCGACCGTCCGGGCAAGATCGACAAGATCATCAACCCGTACGTGAACACCCAGGACACCCAGGCTTGCGCCATCGAGCAGGAAAAGGGGCCGGTTGAGGATCCGACGGAGGCCAAGGTTGTGCAGATCCTGGCCAGCCCGAAGATGACCCGCGACAAGACCGTGATCCGCCTGCCCTCGGTGGAAAAGGTGCGCAACGACGCCGTGCTCTACGCCCACGCCAACCGCGTGCTGCACCTGGAGACCAACCCGGGCAACGCCCGCGCCCTGGTGCAGAAGCACGGTGAAGTGGACGTGTGGTTCAACCCGCCGCCCATCCCGATGACCACCGAAGAAATGGACTACGTGTTCGGCATGCCTTACGCACGTATCCCGCACCCGGCGTATGGCAAGGAAAAAATCCCGGCCTACGACATGATCCGTTTCTCGGTGAACATCATGCGTGGCTGCTTCGGCGGCTGCACGTTCTGCTCGATCACCGAGCACGAAGGTCGCATCATCCAGAACCGCTCCGAAGAGTCGATCATTCGCGAGATCGAAGAGATCCGCGACAAGGTTCCCGGCTTTACCGGAGTGATCTCCGACCTCGGCGGCCCGACCGCGAACATGTACCGCATCGCCTGCAAGAGCCCGGAAATCGAATCTGCGTGCCGCAAGCCATCGTGTGTGTTCCCGGGCATCTGCCCGAACCTGAACACCGACCATTCGTCGTTGATCCAGCTGTACCGCAGCGCCCGTGCATTGCCGGGTGTGAAGAAGATCCTGATCGCCTCCGGCCTGCGTTACGACCTGGCCGTCGAGTCGCCGGAGTACGTCAAGGAGTTGGTCACCCATCACGTCGGCGGCTACCTCAAGATCGCCCCGGAGCATACCGAGGAAGGTCCGCTCAACCAGATGATGAAGCCGGGCATTGGCAGCTATGACAAGTTCAAGCGCATGTTCGAGAAGTACACCAAGGAAGCGGGCAAGGAGCAGTACCTGATTCCTTACTTCATCGCGGCTCACCCCGGCACCACCGATGAAGACATGATGAACCTGGCCCTGTGGCTCAAGGGCAACGGCTTCCGCGCCGACCAGGTGCAGGCGTTCTACCCGTCACCGATGGCCACGGCCACGGCGATGTACCACTCGGGCAAGAACCCGCTGCGCAAGGTCACCTACAAGAGCGACGCGGTGACCATCGTCAAGAGCGAGGAGCAGCGCCGCCTGCACAAGGCGTTCCTGCGTTACCACGACCCGAAAGGCTGGCCGATGCTGCGTGAGGCATTGACCCGCATGGGCCGTGCCGACCTGATCGGGCCGGGCAAGGACCAACTGATCCCGCTGCATCAACCGGCTACCGACAGCTACCAGAGCGCCCGTCGCAAGAACTCGACACCGGCAGGCAGCCACAAGGTCGCCAAGGACACCACCACCAGGGTCCTGACCCAGCACACCGGCCTGCCACCGCGTGGCAGCGACGGCAGCAACCCGTGGGACAAGCGCGAGCAAGCCAAGGCCGCGGCCCAGGCGCGCAACAAGCAGGCCGCCAAGGAGCGCACCGATGCGGCCAAGGGCAAAGGCAAGAAGCCTGCCCGCAAGCCGGTCGTACCGCGTTGATCGCAGCCTGAAACGCAAAACGCCAGCCTCGTGCTGGCGTTTTGCTTTCTAGGCGTTGGGTAGCCTGTTTGTTAAGGTGTCGCCCATTGAACCGTCATCGGGGGCAAGCCCCCTCCCACATTGGATCGGGTTCACACATCAAAGGGTGGGAGGGGGCTTGCCCCCGATAGCGTCAGTCCAGTCACCCCCCTCTTTTCAAGGAAGAACACCCATGGGCAACCCCCTGGCCAGCATCGGCATGGACTTCAACCGCTCCCAGTTCATGGCCCGCCAGCGCATCGAAAGCCAGATCAACCTGCCGCGCCTGTTTGCGGCCATTGACGCCGACCCCGGCATTGTCGGCGCGGGTGTCGTGTACATCGACGCCGACTTTAATGTCGTGACCCTGCGTGAATTCAAGCCCATCTGCAGCATCAAGCCCAAGCGCGTCATTATCCGTGAGGCGCAGAAGTACATCGCGCCAGCTCAGTTTGTCGAGCAGGTGAAGACCGACCCGCGAGAAGAGCGCCTGAGGAAAGAGGTGTTCGACATGGGCTTGTCCTGCGGCGCCGCCGTGATCGGCTGGATTGTGGTGTTCAGCGGTAGCGTTGCGGTGCCGTTCACGGCGGGTGCCAGCGCTTTTGTGGTCGGCATTGGCGTGACGGCGGCGCTGGCCGGCAGTGCGCAATGTGGGTTCGGTGTAGCGCGCACCTACAACGAGATTCTTGACCCCGACGCTAACGATCGCTTGGACGATACCGAGTGGTACAACGCCGTTTCCCCCGTGCTCGATGCGGTCTCATTGGTGGGTATCGGGACCGGCGCGCTCACAACCGTGAAACTGCTCAAGGCCAACAAGGCCGCCGCGCTTGGCAAGAGTTGGTACCAGTTGCTCAAGGGCTTGAGCCGTCAGGAGCGTAAAAAGCTGACCAAGGAGCTGTTAAGCCTGCGCGATCCCAGCCTCACGCCCAAGTTGCTCAAGTTGCAGCAGCGCGCGGGCAAATTGACCAAGAGCTATACGTCCACCGAAATTCGTCACGCCACCCTCACCCAGATGAAGGATGCGCTGGGCGGCCTGCTGGGTATCGTGGGCAGCTATCGCAGCGGTAACGTGGGCACCGCCAGTACCCTGGCGATCGGCTTGTACGAGGACCTGACGGAATGAGCGGCTTTCCCGACATGGCGGCCTTCCTGCGCCGCTATTTTCCGGTTTTCATGGGCACGATCTTCATGGCGATCTTTTCCGGTTCGTCTGCTGTGTCCATGGCAGGGGTGACTTATTGGCGCGACGCTGATCCGGCGCTCAAGTCCAGCTACTCCGGGCTGCTGATCCTGCTGCTGGTAGTCGTGATCGTATTCAGCAACGTCATGATTGCGCGCGGACGCACCTGGGCCACTGGCCTGATGGCGGTTTACCTGGGCGGCTGTCTGCTGTTTGTATTGCCGATGATTCAGTATCACCTTCATGCGCTGGCTTACGGCTCGGGAGTGTTTTTCCCGCTGATGGGGTTGTTATTGCTCAACAGCAAACGCCACCGTGAAATGCGCCAGAAGCTGGTCGAGGTCCGTCACCTGCGTGAAACCATGATCGCCCAACGCAAAAACCATTGACTGGGTAGATTCGCCACCTGTCTTCGCAGGTTCGCCACAATTATGTGCGAGCCTCGCACCACGGCACTCACCTGGGCGCCGTTTTGGTGCTGTACTGCACCGGGTCCTACGATAAAGCGCAATGACCGCTGCTCTGGCATAAGTCTTGCGCGCTTTGTTTCCATGCCCTGGCTCGCAGGAGGCCGCCGTGTCGATTCATGTCGCGTTGCACCACGTCACCCATTACCGCTACGACCGTGCGGTAGAACTCGGCCCGCAGATCGTGCGTTTGCGTCCGGCGGCCCATAGCCGCACGCGGATACTGTCCTACGCGCTGAAAGTGCTGCCCGAGCAGCATTTCATCAATTGGCAGCAAGACCCCCAGGGCAATTACCTGGCGCGGCTGGTGTTCCCGGAAAAAACTGACGAGCTGCGTATCGAAGTGGACCTGGTCGCCGAGATGGCAGTGTTCAACCCGTTCGATTTTTTCCTTGAGCCCTATGCCGAAAAAATCCCTTTCAGCTACGCCGCCGACGAGCAGCGCGAGTTGGCGCCATACCTGGAAACCCTGCCGCTGACGCCGACGTTTGCCGCCTACCTGGCCGGCATCGACCGTACGCCGCTGCCGGCGGTGGACTTCCTGGTGGCGCTCAATCAGCGGTTGGCTAGCGATATCGCTTACCTGATCCGTATGGAACCCGGTGTGCAAACCCCGGAGTTCACCCTGGAAAACGCTTCCGGTTCGTGCCGCGACTCGGCCTGGCTGCTGGTGCAATTGCTGCGCAACCTCGGGCTGGCGGCACGATTTGTGTCCGGCTACCTGATCCAACTGACCGCCGACGTCAAAGCCCTCGACGGCCCGTCCGGCACCGACGTGGACTTCACCGACCTGCATGCGTGGTGCGAAGTGTATTTGCCCGGTGCAGGATGGATCGGCCTGGATGCCACTTCCGGGTTGTTCGCCGGTGAAGGTCATATTCCTTTGGCTTGTAGTCCCGACCCATCCTCTGCCGCGCCGATCAGTGGGCTGGTGGAACCGTGCGAGTGCGAATTCACCCATGAAATGTCGGTGGAGCGCATTTGGGAAGCGCCACGGGTGACCAAGCCCTACACCGAAGAGCAGTGGCTGGCGATCCAGGCGCTGGGCCGTCAGATCGACAGTGACCTGCTCAAGGATGACGTGCGCCTGACCATGGGCGGCGAGCCGACCTTTGTCTCCATCGACGACCCCGACGGTGCCGAGTGGAACACCGCCGCGCTGGGGCCGAATAAGCGGCGCCTGTCTGCCGAGCTGTTCCAGCGCATGCGCAAGCACTACGCGCCGACGGGGCTGGTGCACTTCGGGCAGGGCAAGTGGTACCCCGGCGAGCAACTGCCGCGCTGGTCGCTCAACTGTTACTGGCGCCGCGACGGGGTGCCGATCTGGCACAACCCTGCGCTGATCGCCGATGAACAGCAGGACTACGGCGCCGACGAGGCGCTGGCCGGGCGCTTCCTGGCCAGCGTCGCCGAGCGCCTCAAGCTGCCTGCGCGTTTCGTGTTCCCGGCCTTCGAAGACAACTTCTACTACCTGTGGCGCGAGGGCGCGCTGCCGCAAAACGTCACCGCCCAGGATCCGCGCCTGAGCGATGAGCTGGAGCGCGAACGCCTGCGCAAAGTCTTCAGCCAGGGCCTGGATAAAGTCATCGGCCACGTGCTGCCGCTGGCGCGCACGGCGGCCAATGATCGTTGGCAGAGCGGGCGCTGGTACTTGCGCGATAACCACTGTCGGCTGGTGCCGGGGGACTCGCCGCTCGGCTACCGCCTGCCATTGGCGTCGCAACCATGGGTGAGCGCGGCGGAGTATCCCTTCGTGCATCCGGTTGACCCCAATCAGGATCAACCGGAGCTGCCGACGCCTGCGCAACTGAAGAGTCACGACGAGCCCGCGCCTGGCGACGAGCGCGTGCCCACAGTGGATGAGTCCGCCGATTGGCTGACCCGCACCGCGCTGTGTGCTGAAGCGCGGGGCGGGCGCCTGTACCTGTTCATGCCGCCGCTGGAGCGCGTCGAGGATTACCTGGAGCTGGTGGCCGCCATCGAAGCCACCGCCGAAGAGTTGCATTGCCCCGTACTGCTGGAAGGTTACGAGCCGCCGTTTGACATGCGCCTGAGCAACTTTCGCGTCACGCCGGACCCGGGTGTGATCGAGGTCAACGTGCAACCTTCCGCCACCTGGGACGAGTTGGTGGAGCGCACCGAATTCCTCTACGAAGAGGCGCGACAAACCCGCCTGACCACCGAAAAATTCATGATCGACGGGCGCCACACCGGCACCGGTGGCGGTAACCACTTTGTCATGGGCGGCGCAACGCCCAAGGATTCACCGTTCCTGCGCCGGCCGGATCTGCTGCGCAGCCTGATCAGCTACTGGCACAACCACCCTTCGCTGTCCTACCTGTTTTCCGGGTTGTTCATCGGCCCGACCTCCCAGGCACCGCGGGTCGACGAGGCGCGTAACGACGCGCTGTACGAGCTGGAAATCGCTTTCGCCCAAATGCCGGCGCCCGGCGAAGAGTGCGCGCCGTGGCTGGTCGATCGCCTGCTGCGCAACCTGCTGATCGACGTGACGGGTAACACCCACCGCGCGGAATTCTGCATCGACAAACTTTACTCGCCCGACGGTGCCACTGGCCGCCTGGGCCTGCTGGAGCTGCGCGCTTTTGAGATGCCGCCCCATGCGCGCATGAGCTTGACTCAGCAACTGCTGCTGCGCGCCTTGGTTGCGCGTTTCTGGCGCGAACCTTATGCGCCGCCGAAACTGGCGCGCTGGGGTACCGAGCTGCATGACCGTTTCCTGTTGCCGCACTTTATCGAGCAGGACTTTGCCGATGTGATCGTCGAGCTGAATGCCGCCGGTTATCCGCTGCGTGCCGAATGGTTTGCGGCGCATCTGGCGTTTCGTTTCCCCAAGGTCGGCGACTACGCGGTCGGTGGCATCGAGCTGGAACTGCGCCAGGCCCTCGAACCCTGGCACGTGCTGGGCGAAGAGGGCGCGGCGGGCGGTACGGTGCGCTATGTGGATTCGTCGCTGGAACGCCTGCAAGTGAAACTCACCGGGTTGGCGCCGCAACGCTACCTGCTGACCTGCAACGGTATTGCGGTACCGCTGCAAGCCACCGGGCGAGTCGGTGAATTTGTCGCCGGCGTGCGTTACCGCGCCTGGCAACCGGCCAACTGCCTGCAACCGACCATCCCGGTGCATGCGCCGCTGGTGTTCGACCTGCTCGACACCTGGATGCAACGCTCCCTCGGCGGCTGCCAATACCATGTGGCCCACCCGGGCGGGCGTAATTACGACAGCTTGCCGGTGAACGCCAACGAAGCCGAGAGCCGGCGCATGGCGCGGTTTTTCCGTCTTGGCCATAGTCCGGGCAAGCTCCCTGTACCGCCGGTGGTCATCAACGATGAGTTACCGATGACCCTGGATTTGCGGCGTTTTCCCAATAAAAATGACTGACGCGGATCAACTATGAGACGGCGCTTGTGTGGCGAGGGAGCTTGCTCCCGCTGGAGTGCGAAGCGCTCCCGGGATCTCCGGGGCCGCTACGCAGCCCAGCGTGAGCAAGCTCCCTCGCCACACAAACCCTGTCCACATTAGACTGCGGTGACTTTGACCCCCTTTGCCCTGCCGAGCGTTCCATGTCCGACTTGCTCGACCGTTACCCGCTGACTGCGGGCACTTATCACGAATTGCTGGATGACAGCGGCGCGGTGCGTGCCCATTGGCAGCGCCTGCTCGACCACTTGCAACGCAGTACGCCTGCGCAACTGGCCCAGCGTCAGGCGCTGTTGACCCGGCAGATCCAGGAAAACGGCGTGACCTACAACGTCTACGCCGACCCCAAGGGCGCCGACCGCCCGTGGGAACTGGATCTGCTGCCCCATGTGCTGGCTGCCGATGAATGGCAGCACCTCGCTGCGGGGATCGCCCAGCGCGCGCGCTTGCTCAATGCCGTGCTGGCCGATCTCTACGGCCCGCAACGCTTGATCAAGGAAGGCTTGCTTCCGGCCGAGCTGGTGTTCGGGCATAACAACTTCCTGTGGCCGTGCCAGGGTATCCAGCCGCCGCAGGGGACGTTCCTGCACCTGTATGCGGTGGACCTGGCGCGTACGCCGGATGGCCGCTGGTGGGTCACCGCCGACCGCACCCAGGCGCCGTCGGGTGCGGGTTATGCCTTGGAAAACCGCACTATCGTGTCGCGTGCGTTCCCGGACCTGTACCGCGATCTGCAAGTGCAGCACCTCACCGGTTTCTTCCGCACCCTGCAGGAAACCCTGGCTCGCCAGGCGCCTGGCGATGACCAGCCGCCGCTGATTGTGTTGCTCACGCCGGGGCGCTTCAACGAAAGTTATTTCGAACATCTCTACCTTGCGCGCCAGCTCGGTTACCCGCTGGTGGAGGGCGGTGATCTCACCGTGCGTGACAGCACGGTGTTCCTCAAAACCCTCAGTGGCCTGCGCCGGGTGCACGCCATCATGCGCCGGCTGGATGACGACTTCTGCGACCCGCTGGAATTGCGCACCGACTCGGCCCTCGGCGTGCCCGGCCTGCTGGATGCGGCGCGCCAGGGCAACGTATTGGTCGCCAATGCGTTGGGCAGCGGTGTGTTGGAGTCCCCAGGCCTGCTCGGCTTTTTGCCGAAGATCAACGAGTTTTTATTTGGCGAAGCATTGATCCTGCCGTCCATCGCCACCTGGTGGTGCGGTGAGGGGCCGGTGCTCGCAAAAGCCTTGGAGAAACTCCCGGAACTGCTGATCAAACCGGCGTTTCCTTCGCAAAGTTTCACCCCGGTCTTCGGGCGTGATTTGAACGACGAACAACGCGAAGCCCTGGCCGAACGCATGCGTGCGCGACCCTATGCGTATGTCGCCCAGGAGTTGGCGCAACTGTCCCAGGCTCCGGTGTGGCATACCGTGGATGACCACCTGCAACACCGCGCCATTGGCATGCGCGTCTACGCCGTGGCGAGTGAGGAAGGTTATCGCGTGCTGCCGGGCGGGCTGACCCGCGTGGCGGCCGAGGCGGATGCCGAAGTGGTGTCGATGCAGCGCGGTGGCGCGAGCAAAGACACCTGGGTGCTCGGCGAACGCGCCGCCGGGGGCGAGCATTGGCGCGCACAGCGGGCGATCGGTGTGCATGACCTGGTGCGCCGCGATCCTTATCTGCCGTCGCGGGTGGTGGAGAACCTGTTCTGGTTTGGTCGTTATTGCGAGCGCTGTGATAACAGCGCGCGCTGGCTGCGCATCGTGTTGGCGCGCTATGTCGACGGTGACGATCCGCGGGCGTTGCAGGCGGCGGTCGAGCTGGGTGACAGCCTGCACTTGTTGCCGGAGGAGGGTGAGTTGCCTGAGCGCCTGTTGGCGGCCTTGCTGGGCGATGACTGGCCGTCGAGCCTGCGCGCCAATCTGCAGCGTTTGCAGTGGGCGGCGTCCCAGGTGCGCGGTAAGTTGTCGCGGGAAAACTGGCAGGCGTTGGTGGAGCTGCAACGCGAAGCGCTGGAGTTGGAAAGCGAAGCGCCGGACTTCGGCGAGCTGCTGGACTTCCTCAACCGTTTGGTGATGTCGCTGGCGGCGCTGTCCGGGTTTGCCCTGGACGATATGACTCGCGACGAAGGCTGGCGCTTCTTGATGATGGGGCGGCGCATCGAGCGCCTGCAATTTCTGAGCAGCAGCCTCGCGGCGTTCCTGCGCGGTATGGCGGTGTTCGATCAGGCGGGGCTGGAATGGTTGCTGGAGCTGGGTAACAGCAGCATCACCTATCGTTCTCGCTACCTGGCGGTGCCGCAATTGATTCCGGTGCTCGACTTGTTGCTGCTGGATGAGCAGAACCCCCATGCCGTGCTGTTCCAGCTCAAATTGGTGAGCCGTACCCTGCGCCGTCTCAACGATGACTTCGGGGTGCCACGGGAAACCGGCCTCGGGCCTCTGGTGGAGCGCCTGACGCGGTTTGACCTGGGCTGCCTGGAGAACCCGCTGTTCGGCGAGTCCAGCGTACGCGCCGCATTGGACGGCCTGGCCGACCTGCTGCAGGCGGTGGCCGATGAGAGTGGGCAGGTGTCGGATCGCCTGGCGTTGCGTCACTTTGCCCATGTGGATGATGTCAGCCAACAAACGGTGTCGGTGTGATGAGTGCGCGCTACCAGATTTTCCATGATACCCATTACCACTATGACAGCCCGGTGTCCCTGGCTCAGCAATTGGCACACTTGTGGCCCAGGCCCTGCGCCTGGCAGCGCTGCAGTTCGCAGCAACTGGATATCAGCCCGCAGCCGTCTTCGCGGCGGGATGAGCTGGACGTGTTCGGCAACCCGATCACCCGTCTCGCGTTCGAACGGCCTCATGACGAGCTGCTGGTGAATGCCGGGCTGACCGTAGAGGTGCTGGCGCGGCCGGCGCTGGACTTTGAGCAGTCACCCGCCTGGGATCAGACCCGTGACAGC
The DNA here is from genome assembly GCF_009935975.1 of Pseudomonas sp. Q1. Lineage (NCBI taxonomy): Bacteria > Pseudomonadati > Pseudomonadota > Gammaproteobacteria > Pseudomonadales > Pseudomonadaceae > Pseudomonas > Pseudomonas sp. Q1. The sequence continues at coordinate 519,475 of NZ_QODI01000001.1, forward strand.
CTGACCTACAGCAGCCAGCCGATGTCGGCGCCACTGATCGAAGCCTGCCGCTATCGCTTTGAATCGCCTTACGTGCACTTGAAGAAAACCTTCGTTGAGTTCTCCGAAAGCTGTTTCCCCCCAGGCATGCCGTTGCTGCTGGGGACGCAAGCGTTGATGGAGAAGATCTTCAGTGAGTTCACGTTCGATGCCGAAGCCACCCAGGTCGCCACGCCCCTGGTGGAAGTGCTGGAGCGCCGCCGCGGCGTCTGCCAGGACTTTGCCCACCTGATGCTCGCCTGCCTGCGCTCGCGGGGCCTGGCGGCGCGCTACATCAGCGGCTACCTGCTGACCCAGCCACCGCCGGGGCAGCCGCGTCTGATCGGCGCGGACGCGTCCCATGCCTGGGTTTCGGTGTATTGCCCGGTGTCGGGCTGGGTGGATTTCGATCCGACGAACAATGTGCAGCCGGCACTGGAGCACATCACCCTGGCCTGGGGCCGGGATTTCTCGGATGTATCGCCGTTGCGAGGGGTGATTCTGGGAGGGGGGAGCCATGACCCGGAGGTGCGGGTGACGGTGATGCCGCTGCAATGACCCTGGATTGTGGTGAGCCGGTCGGGCCTGCTCACCACAAAGCAATTTATTGCGCCGGATCCTTTGGTGTTTCAGCCTCGTCGTTCGTCTCTTCACCATCCACATCATGGTTCAGCGCGTTCGCTTCTCCTTCTGCGGCGGCTTTCTTGCGTTGCAGTTTTTCCTCTTTCTTCTGCTCCTTGGCCAAGTCTCTCTGACGTTTGGCGAAGGAGTAATTAGGTTTGGCCATGGGCGATCCTCTAGGGTCGAAGGTGAGGGTGGCGGCGCTCGGCTGCCTTGGGCTGCCATGGTAGCAGCTTAGCCGCGCGCTTGGCCTTCACTTACCGCAGGCGTAGGCCGCGAACAGGCCTTTGAACAATTGATTGAGGTGCATGGCTCGGACTCCGTTGGGTGATGGGCCGATCATAGACAGGTCGTAGTACTTTGGCTGGTAGATTGTGTTGATACGGCTGATAGCCTAAAGTTGTATACAATCTGTTGATTCAGATCATAAGAATTCCTGCCTGCTTGAGGCACCCTTGTCGCAATCCGCGTTTTTTAAACCCTGCCTTGGAGATTCACATGTTTGCCAAACTCGTTGCTGTTTCCCTGCTGACTCTGGCGAGCGGCCAGTTGCTTGCTGCAGAGTGCAAGGTCACCGTCGACTCCACTGATCAAATGTCCTTTAACACCAAGGCCATTGAAATCGACAAAAGCTGCAAGACATTCACCGTCGAGCTGACCCACTCCGGCAGCTTGCCGAAAAACGTCATGGGCCATAACTGGGTGCTGAGTTCCGCTGCCGACATGCCAGGTATCGCCAGCGACGGCATGGCCGCCGGTCTCGACAAGAACTACCTGAAAGACGGCGACACCCGCATCATCGCCCACACCAAGATCATCGGTGCCGGCGAGAAAGACTCGGTGACCTTCGATGTGTCGAAGCTGGCAGCGGGTACCGACTATGCGTTCTTCTGCTCGTTCCCGGGCCACATCTCGATGATGAAAGGCACTGTGACCGTCAAGTAAGACCGCGTCATCGTTCATCGGGGGCAAGCCCCTCCCACAGGTTGGAATGCATTCCAAGTGTGGGAGGGGGCTTGCCCCCGATGACATTCTGCAAATCAACCCAACACTATCGAGTTCGCCTCAAGGCGCAAACGGCATCACCCGCTTGTGCTCGGTCTTGCGATACGTATCGCAAATGATCTTGAACGCTTCCTCACGTACCGGCTCGCCGTGCAGGAACGCATCGATCTCGGCATAGGTCACGCCGTGGGACGCCTCGTCCGGCTTGCCCGGTGACAGGTCTTCCAGGTCGGCCGTCGGCACCTTCTCCACCAACGACTCCGGCGCGCCAAAGTGCCGCGCAATCGCTCGCACCTGATGCTTTACCAGCCCGCTCAGCGGTGCCAGGTCACAGGCCCCGTCACCGAACTTGGTGAAAAAGCCCATGACCGCTTCCGCCGCATGGTCAGTGCCGATTACCAGCCCACCCGTAGCCCCCGCGATGGTGTATTGCGCGACCATGCGCATGCGCGCCTTGGTGTTGCCCAGTACGAAATCGCGGGAGACTGCCGCCTTGCCTTCAAACGCCGCCACTTCATTGGCCAGGGATTTCACTGCCGGGCCGATGTTCACGGTGTGGCGCTCGTCCGGCTCGATAAAGTCCACCGAAGCCTGGGCATCGTGTTCGTCGAACTGGGTTTCGTAAGGCAGGCGCACTGCGATAAAGCGGTAGGCTTGGTCACCGGTGGTGGCGCGCAGCTCCTTCATCGCGCGCTGGGCCAGGAGGCCCGCGGTCAGCGAGTCGACGCCGCCGCTGATGCCCAGCACCAACGTCTTGAGCCCGGAATTGCGCAGGCAATCCTGGATAAAAGCCACGCGGCGAGCCACTTCGGCCTCAAGGGCGGCCGGGTCTTTGAACGGCGCTTGGACCTTGAGCTGCTGCGCAATCTCACGCTGTACGGCTTGCATGATTCACTCCTTGCTGGATAGGGCAGGTACTTTGAAAACGTGACGCAAATAGGCGACGAAATTCGGGTCGGTGCAATGGGTCTTGCCCGCCTCATCAGAGATCTTCGCCACCGGCTGGCCATTGCAGGCCGTCATTTTAAGCACGATGCTCATCGGCTCAACCCCTGGGATATCACAGGTCAGGTTGGTGCCGATGCCGAAGCTCACATTGATCCGACCGCGCAGCGCTCGGAATATCTCCAGGGCCTTGGGCAGTGTCAGGCTGTCGGAGAACACCAGGGTCTTGCTCATCGGCTCGATACCGAGCTTGTGGTAGTGGGCGATGGCTTTCTCGGCCCACTGCACGGGGTCGCCGGAGTCGTGGCGCAGGCCGTCGAACAGCTTGGCGAAGTACAAATCGAAGTCGCCGAGGAACGCATCGGTGGTGATGCAATCGGTCAGGGCAATGCCCAGCAGGCCACGGTATTCGCGGACCCAGCAGTCGAGCGCGGCGATCTGGCTGTCGATCAGGCGCGGGCCGAGCTGCTGATGCGCCATGATCCACTCGTGAGCCATGGTGCCCAGGGGTTTCATGCCCAGCTCGCGGGCCAGGTGCACGTTGCTGGTGCCGACGAATCGACCGGGGAAGTCATGCTTGAGCACATTGACCACTTCTTCCTGCACCCGGTACGAGAAGCGTCGACGCGTGCCGAAGTCGGCCACCTGCAACTCCGACAGCTCGTCGCTGCTGGCGTTGTCGGTGAGCCAGTCGAACTTGCGATACAGCTGCTCGCGGGCCTGTTCCAGGATCACGGTCTGGTAGCGGTAGCGGTTACGTACTTCGCTGACGATGGCCAGCATCGGCACTTCAAACAGGATCACATGCAGCCACGGCCCGCGCAGGCGGATGAACAACTCGCCGTTCTCGATGCCGGTTTGCACGTAACGCAGGTTGAAGCGGAACAACCCGAGAAAACGCAGGAAGTCCGGCTTCATGAAGCTGATGCGCTCCAGGAAACTCAGTTGGTCAGCGCTCAGGCTCAGTTCGGCGAGACGCTCGATCTGGTAGCGGATTTCTGCCAGGTACGGGCGCAGGTCTTCGCTGTTACGGCAACGGAATTCCCATTCAACTTCCACGTTGGGGTAGTTGTGCAGCACCGCCTGCATCATGGTCAGCTTGTAGAAGTCGGTGTCGAGCAGGTTCTGCACGATGCGATCGGCAAACACACTCTCGCTCATTATGGGAATCTCCAGACGGGTCGGCGAGGGGCGCCGGCCGTTACGCACGATTAAGGAATGGCGCTAGTGGCGCATAGACCCATGGGGTTTTGCCAGTGATTTTTTCGGGTGTGACGACTGGCCTCATCGGGAGCAAGCCCCCTTCCACAGGTTGGAATGCATTCCAAGTGTGGGAGGGGGGTTGCTCCCGATTGCGGTATCCCGGGTACTAAGCCACTTGCTCCATCATCCATTTCACGAATTCGCGTACCTTGGGCACCTCTGCCGAGTGCTCGGGATAAGCCAGGTAATACGCGTCCTGGCTTGGCATCGCATGCTGCCAGGGAATCACCAGCTTGCCCTCGGCCAGCTCTTCCTCCACCAGAAACCGCGGCAGCAGCGCCACGCCACAGCCCACCTGTGCCGCACGAATGCACATATAGAAGGTGTCGAAACGCGGCCCGTGGTAGCTGTGTTCGGTCTGGTAGCCTTGGCTCGCGAACCAGTCGTGCCAGCCTTGGGGGCGTGAGGCGTTTTGCAGCAGTACCAGCTCGCTCAGTTGGGTCGGATCGCTGAACGGCTTGGCCGGCAGGCTCTCCGGCGCGCACACCGGCACCAATTCCTCGCTGAACAGTTTCAGGCTCTCGGTGCCGGCGCGTGAGCCCTGGCCGAAGTAAAAGGCCATGTCCGCCTTGCCTTGCAGCAGTTCATCGGGGGCTTGCTCGTTGCACAGGTCGAGGTGGATCTGCGGGTGACGCAAACGCCAGCCCTTGAGGCGTGGCACCAGCCAGCGTGCGCCAAAGGTGTACGGCGTGGACACGCGCAATACCTCGGTCTCGCCGCCGTAGGAACGCAGGTAATGGGTGGACATCTCCACCTGCGTGAGGATCTTGCGCACTTCCACCAGGTACAGATCCCCTGCCGGCGTCATCTGCAGGCGGCGGCGTACTCGGCGGAACAGCAGGTGTTGCAGCAGTTCTTCCAGTTGCGCCACTTGCTTGCTCACCGCGCTCTGCGTGAGGTTCAACTCCTCGGCGGCGCGGGTGAAGCTCAAATGGCGGGTGGCGGCTTCGAAACACTGCAGGGCGGTGATCGAAGGCAAATGTCTTTTGTTCAGCACGGCACGCCTCGTCTGATGCTTTGCATGAATAAACGGAATGATATCTCGCCTAATCGTCGTTTGTTGGCAAGTCTTGGGCCAGCTACAAATAAGCTCTGGATCGCCGTGCTGGGCGCGGCGCGAATTTTCTGTCTGCAGATTGAAGGAGCGACCCATGGTTGCCGCATTGCTTGATCGCCTCGGGGTAGACCCGGCGTTGTACCAGTCGGGTAAACAACCCGTGCATTCGCCGATTGATGGCAGCCGTATCGGCAGCGTGCATTGGGAAGGTGCCGCCGAGGTGGAGCAACAGGTCAGTCGCGCCGAGCATGCATTCGAAGCCTGGCGCAAGGTGCCGGCCCCGCGTCGTGGCGAGCTGGTGCGCCAGTTCGGCGACGTGCTGCGCGAATACAAGGCCGACCTGGGCGAACTGGTGTCCTGGGAAGCGGGCAAGATCACCCAGGAAGGCTTGGGTGAAGTACAGGAAATGATCGACATCTGCGATTTCGCCGTCGGCCTGTCCCGCCAGCTGTACGGCTTGACCATTGCCTCCGAGCGCCCCGGCCACCACATGCGTGAAACCTGGCACCCGCTGGGTGTAGTCGGAGTGATCAGCGCGTTCAACTTCCCGGTGGCGGTGTGGGCGTGGAACACGGCCCTGGCGTTGGTGTGCGGTAACGCGGTGATCTGGAAACCATCAGAAAAGACCCCGCTCACCGCCCTGGCCTGCCAGGCGCTGTTCGAGCGCGTGCTGAAGCATTTCAACGATGCGCCGCCGTACCTGAGCCAAGTCATCATCGGTGGCCGCGATGCTGGCGCCGCGTTGGTGGATGACCCGCGCGTGGCTCTGATCAGCGCTACCGGCAGCACCCGCATGGGCCGCGAAGTGGCGCCCAAAGTCGCCGCACGCTTTGCCCGCAGCATTCTCGAACTGGGCGGCAACAACGCGATGATCCTCGGTCCGAGCGCCGACCTGGACATGGCCGTGCGCGCCATCCTGTTCAGTGCGGTCGGCACCGCCGGCCAGCGTTGCACCACCTTGCGCCGCCTGATCGCCCATGAGTCGGTCAAGGAAGAAATCGTCACCCGCCTCAAGGCTGCCTATGCCAAAGTGCGCATCGGCCACCCGCTGGAAGGCAACCTGATCGGCCCGCTGATTGATAAACACAGCTTTGAAAATATGCAGGACGCGCTGGAGCAGGCCCTGAGCGAAGGCGGCAAGGTGTTCGGCGGCAAGCGTCAGTTGGAGGACAAGTTCCCCAACGCCTATTACGTATCGCCTGCCATCGTGGAAATGCCCGAGCAGAGCGACGTGGTGTGCAGCGAAACCTTTGCGCCGATCCTGTATGTGATCGGCTACAGCGACTTCAACGAGGCCCTGCGCCTGAACAACGCCGTGCCGCAAGGGTTGTCGTCGTGCATCTTCACCACGGATGTCCGTGAAGCCGAACAGTTCATGTCGGCGGTGGGCAGTGATTGCGGGATCGCCAACGTCAACATCGGCCCGAGCGGCGCGGAAATCGGCGGCGCGTTTGGCGGTGAGAAAGAAACCGGCGGCGGGCGTGAGTCGGGTTCGGATGCGTGGCGCGGCTATATGCGTCGCCAGACCAACACCGTGAACTACTCGCTGGAATTGCCGTTGGCACAGGGCATCACCTTCGACTGATGATGATCGTTCCCACGCTCCGCGTGGGAATGCATCCTGTGACGCTCCGCGTCACGACCTGAAGCGGGCGCGCAGCGCCCAGTGCTACATTCCCACGCAGAGCGTGGGAACGAGCGGTGGTGAATTCATCCCGGAGTCTGGCAATGGCACTACGCGAAACATGTTTATGGGAATACCTCACCCCCGGCCGGCCGGATCGTGCCGCGCTCAAGGGCGAGGTCAAGGTGGATGTGTGTGTGATCGGCGCCGGGATCACGGGTTTGTCGGCCGCCATTCACTTGCTGGAACAGGGTAAGAGCGTTGCTGTGCTGGAGGCCCATCGCACCGGCCATGGTGGTTCGGGGCGTAACGTCGGGTTGGTCAACGCCGGTTTGTGGATTCCTCCGGACGAAATCGAAGCCGGTTTCGGCGAAGCGGTAGGCAGCCAGCTCAACCGCATGCTGGGCGCAGCACCGTCCCTGGTGTTCAGCCTGGTCGACAAATACAACATCGATTGCCAATTGCGTCGCGAGGGCACCTTGCACATGGCGCACAACGCGCGTGGCGAGGCGGATCTGCGCAGTCGTGAAGAACAATGGAAGCGCCGTGGCGCGCCGGTTGAGCTGCTCACCGGGCAGGCGTGCGAGCAGGCTACGGGCACCCGCAAGATTGCCGCCGCGCTGCTGGATCGGCGTGCTGGCACCTTGAATCCAATGGCCTATACCACCGGATTGGCGAATGCCGCGGTTGGCCTGGGTGGGCAGTTGTTCGACCATTCGCCGGTCACCCAGCTCGAGCGCCAAGGTTCACACTGGTCGGTGCAGACCGCGCAGGGCTCTGTGCAGGCTGCGCAGGTGGTGATCGCCTCCAATGCCTACACCGAAGGTGAGTGGACTGAGCTGCGGCGCAATTTTTTCCCCGGCTACTACTATCAGGTCGCCTCCGCGCCGCTGACTGACGCCGCCGCCGAGCAGATTCTGCACGGTGGGCAAGGTTCATGGGACACCCGCCAGGTGTTGAGCAGTATCCGCCGCGACGCCGACGGCCGCCTGTTGCTCGGCAGCCTGGGCAACGGCAATCAGAAGCCGGCCTGGTTCCTCAAGGCGTGGGCCGATCGGGTGCAGCAGCATTACTTCCCGTACCTCAAATCGGTGCAGTGGGAATACACCTGGACTGGCTGTATTGCCTTCACCCCGGACCATTTGATGCGCCTGTTCGAGCCTGCGCCGGGCCTGGTGGCCGTCACGGGTTATAACGGGCGTGGCGTGACCACCGGTAGCGTGGTCGGCAAGGCGTTCGCCGACTATTTATGCCACCAGGATCCCCAGGCGTTGCCGATTCCTTTTGCGCCGATGCAGCCGTTGGTCGGGGTGGGCCTGCGCAGTTGCCTGTATGAGGCCGGATTCTCGCTGTATCACGCGGGGCAGTGCCTGCGGATCGTGATCTGATCGGCGAGATACCTGTCAAAAGCCTGCATTTTCTTAGCCGGCTACTAATCTGTATTGGTGCAAGTCGTAGCAATCGCGCACTGTAAATGTGCAGTTCCGTTACGCACGTTGTTACAGGTGTAGGAACTGTCGTTTATCCGTCTGGTTGCAGGTGCGACCTGCTCGGGTTGTACTTTTTGCGGTGGAAGGTTGCACCTCCTGACGCTAGACGGTTGCACGTCCTGGCGAAAGGCGGCGAAACACCCGTGATAACAATGACACCGTGTCTTTTTGAAGAATAAAAACGTAATGGCACGCGCCTTGCTCTGGGCTTTCAGTGGAAAGTTTGAATGCAAGTTGTCGTGCCATAAATCAAAAATATCGGAGCACCACTCATGTCCCAGACGTTTTACAAGAAAGGTTTCCTGGCTCTCGCCGTCGCAGCGGCGCTGGGTGTTTCTACGTTTGTTCAAGCTGATGTGAAGATTGGCGTGGCCGGCCCGATGACGGGTGCCAACGCAGCTTTCGGTGAGCAGTACATGAAGGGTGCCCAAGCGGCGGCCGATGTGATCAACAAGGCGGGCGGTATCAACGGCGAACAGATCAAGCTGGTCGCCGGTGACGACGCCTGTGAACCCAAGCAGGCCGTGGCCGTGGCCAACCGCCTGGCGGACCAGGATAAAGTGATCGGCGTGGTCGGGCACTTCTGCTCGTCCAACACCATCCCGGCCTCCGAGGTCTACGACGAAGCGGGCATCATCGCGATCACCCCAGGCTCCACCAACCCACAAGTGACCGAACGCGGCCTGGGCGCCATGTTCCGCATGTGCGGGCGGGACGACCAGCAAGGTATCGTCGCCGGCGACTACATCGTCGACGTGCTCAAGGGCAAGAAAGTCGCAGTCATCAACGACAAGGACACCTACGGCAAGGGCCTGGCCGACGCTACCTCCGCCCAGTTGACCAAGCGCGGCGTGAAGCCTGTGCTGGAAGAGGGCCTGACCCGTGGCGAGAAAGACTTCAGCGCCCTGGTGACCAAGATCCGCTCCCTGGACGCCGACGTTGTGTACTTCGGCGGCCTGCACCCGGAAGCCGGTCCTTTGGTTCGTCAGATTCGTGAAGCGGGCCTCAAAGCCAAGTTCATGTCCGATGACGGCGTAGTGACCGACGAACTGGCGAAAACAGCCGGTGGCAACCAGTACGTAGACGGCGTGCTCATGACATTCGGCGCCGATCCGCGCTTGCTGCCTGACAGCAAGGCCGTGGTGGATGAGTTCCGTAAGGCCGGTTACGAGCCTGAAGGCTACACCCTGTACGCCTATGCCTCGATCCAGGCCCTGGCCGCCGGTTTCAACGGTGCCAAGTCCAACAAGGGCGAAGACGCCGCCAAGTGGCTCAAGGCTCACCCGGTGAAAACCGTCATGGGCGAAAAAGCCTGGGATGCCAAGGGCGACCTGAAGGTCTCCGACTACGTGGTTTACGAGTGGGATAAAGACGGCAAATACCACCAGCTGGAAAAACAGAAGTAAGCATTAGCACCACAGCTCCAATGTGGGAGGGGGCTTGCTCCCGATCGCGGTGTGTCAGTCAGCCTGTTCAAACCTGATCCACCGCCATCGGGAGCAAGCCCCTCTCACAGGGGAGTGGTGTTGTCATCAAGATCTGTCTTTTCCTCCAGAAGTGCCGCACACCCACCGGTGTGCAGGTGCTCACCGCGTGAGATTGCGTTATGGATGGTATTTTCCTGCAGCAACTGGTCAACGGCCTGACCCTCGGGTCGGTCTATGGCCTGATCGCCATCGGCTACACAATGGTCTATGGCATCATTGGCATGATCAACTTCGCCCACGGCGAGGTTTATATGATTTCCGCTTACCTCGCGGCGATCAGTCTGGCACTGCTGGCTTACTTCGGCATCGAATCCTTTCCGCTGCTCATTCTCGGCACCTTGATCTTCACCGTGGTCGTCACCGGCGTGTACGGTTGGGTCATCGAGCGTGTCGCCTACAAACCCCTGCGTAACTCCACCCGCCTGGCACCGCTGATCAGCGCTATCGGCATCTCCCTGATCCTGCAGAACTACGCGCAGATCGCCCAGGGCGCCAAGCAACAAGGTATTCCCACCCTGCTGGCCGGGGCCTGGCGTGTCGACATCGGCAGCGGGTTCGTCCAGCTCACGTACACCAAGGTCTTCATCCTGGTCGCCGCCTTCGCGGGCATGGCCCTGCTGACCTATGTGATCAAGTACACCAAGCTCGGCCGCATGTGCCGCGCCACCCAGCAAGACCGCAAGATGGCCTCGATCCTGGGCATCAACACCGACCGGGTGATCTCCTACGTGTTCGTCATCGGCGCCGCCATGGCCGCGCTGGCCGGCGTGCTGATCACGCTCAATTACGGCACCTTCGACTTCTATGCCGGCTTCATCATCGGCATCAAGGCGTTCACCGCAGCGGTACTCGGCGGCATCGGCTCCCTGCCTGGGGCGATGCTGGGCGGGATCATCCTCGGTATCTCCGAGTCGTTGTTCTCGGGGTTGATCAACTCTGACTACAAAGACGTGTTCAGTTTCTCCCTGCTGGTGGTGATTCTGATTTTCCGTCCTCAGGGCCTGCTTGGTCGCCCACTTGTGGCGAAGGTGTAAACATGTCTGCTGCCAAATCTATCGATATCAAGAAAAGCGTGGTCGATACGGTCCTTGCCGGGCTGATTGCGCTGGTTGTGTTCGGCCCCATCGTCGGCGTGGTCCTCGACGGCTACAGCTTCAACCTGGAACCGGCCCGCGTGGGCTTGCTGGTCGCCATTGTGATGGTCGGCCGTTTCGCCATGAGCCTGTTCCTGCAAACCTCGAAGGGCCTGAAGATTCTGCAGGGCTTCGAGACCAGTGGTTCCGGCGTGCACGTGCTGGCGCCGGACTACAAGTCGCGGCTGCGCTGGATCATCCCGGCGCTGATCGTGATTGCCATCGTGTTCCCGATCTTCGCCAACAAGTACCTGCTGACCGTGGTGATCCTCGGGCTGATCTACGTATTGCTGGGCCTGGGCCTCAACATCGTGGTGGGCCTGGCCGGTCTGCTCGACCTGGGTTACGTGGCGTTCTACGCCATCGGTGCCTATGGCTTGGCGCTGGGTTATCAATACCTGGGGCTGGGTTTCTGGTCGGTGCTGCCACTGGCGGCTATCGCGGCGGCATTAGCGGGGTGCATTCTCGGCTTCCCGGTGTTGCGAATGCACGGCGATTACCTGGCCATCGTGACCCTGGGCTTCGGTGAGATCATCCGCCTGGTGCTGAACAACTGGCTGTCGTTCACCGGTGGCCCGAACGGCATGCCGGTGCCATCACCGACCTTCCTCGGCCTGGAGTTCGGCCGCAAGGCGAAGGACGGCGGGGTTCCTTTCCACGAGTTTTTCGGTATCGATTACAACGCCAACATCAAGTTCATGTTCATCTACATCGTGCTGTTCCTGGTGGTGCTGGCCGTGCTGTACATCAAGCACCGCCTGACCCGCATGCCGGTGGGTCGCGCCTGGGAAGCCTTGCGCGAAGACGAGATCGCCTGCCGCTCCATGGGCCTGAACCACGTACTGGTCAAGCTCTCGGCGTTCACCATCGGTGCGTCCACGGCCGGTTTGGCCGGGGTGTTCTTTGCCAGCTACCAGGGTTTCGTCAACCCGTCGTCGTTCACCTTCTTCGAGTCGGCGCTGATCCTGGCCATCGTGGTCTTGGGCGGCATGGGCTCGACGGTGGGCGTGGTCATCGCGGCGTTCGTGCTGACGGTCGCGCCGGAGCTGCTGCGTAGCTTCTCCGAATACCGCGTGCTGCTGTTTGGCGTGTTGATGGTGGTGATGATGATCTGGCGGCCACGCGGCCTGATACGGATCAGCCGCACGGGTGTGACGCCACGCAAGGGGGTCGCACCATGAGCAAGGAAATCGTGCTGTCCGTGGAAAACCTGATGATGCACTTCGGTGGCATCAAGGCCCTGAGCGATGTGAGTCTCAAGGTCGAACGCAACTCGATCTTCGCCCTGATCGGCCCCAATGGTGCGGGCAAGACCACGGTGTTCAACTGCCTCACCGGCTTTTATAAAGCCAGTGGCGGCAAGATCGAACTCAATGTGCGTGGCAAGCAGACCAACGTCATCCAGTTGCTCGGCGAGCGCTTCCAGCCTGTCGACTTCGTATCGCCGAAAAGCTTCTTCAGCCGGGTGTACTACAAGATGTTCGGTGGCACCCACCTGGTGAACCGCGCAGGTTTGGCGCGGACTTTCCAGAACATTCGCCTGTTCAAGGAAATGTCGGTGGTGGAAAACCTGCTGGTGGCCCAGCACATGTGGGTCAACCGCAACATGCTCGCGGGCATCCTCAACACCAAGGGCTACCGCAAGGCCGAAAGCGACGCGTTGGACCATGCGTTCTACTGGCTTGAAGTGGTGGACCTGGTGGACTGCGCCAACCGCCTGGCCGGCGAACTTTCCTATGGCCAGCAGCGCCGCCTGGAAATCGCCCGCGCCATGTGCACACGGCCGCAGATCATCTGCCTGGACGAACCGGCAGCCGGCCTCAACCCCCAGGAAACCGAAGCCCTCAGTGCGATGATTCGCCTGCTGCGCGACGAACACGACCTCACGGTGGTGCTGATCGAACACGACATGGGTATGGTGATGAGCATTTCCGACCACATCGTGGTGCTCGACCACGGTAACGTGATTGCCGAAGGGGGGCCGGACGCGATCCGCAACGACCCGAAAGTGATTGCCGCCTACCTGGGCGCCGACGAGGAGGAGCTGGCATGAGCGCACCCATCCTCGAAATGAAGGACCTGGACGTGTACTACGGCCCGATACAGGCCCTCAAGAAAGTCTCGCTGCACATCAACGAAGGCGAAACCGTGAGCCTGATCGGCTCCAACGGTGCGGGTAAATCCACACTGCTGATGTCGATCTTCGGCCAGCCACGGGCCGAGTCGGGGCAGATTCTTTATAGCGGCGTCGACATTACCCACAAGTCCTCGCACTACATTGCCTCCAACGGCATCGCACAGTCGCCGGAAGGGCGGCGGGTATTCCCCGACATGACCGTCGAGGAAAACCTGCTGATGGGCACTATCCCGATTGGCGACAAGTACGCGCAGGAAGATATGCAACGCATGTTCGAGCTGTTCCCGCGACTCAAGGAACGCCGTAACCAGCGCGCCATGACTATGTCGGGTGGCGAACAGCAAATGCTCGCCATCGCCCGCGCCCTGATGAGCCGGCCCAAGCTGTTGCTGCTGGACGAGCCTAGCCTGGGCCTGGCGCCGATCGTGGTGAAGCAGATCTTCTCCACCTTGCGCGAGCTGGCGTCCACCGGGATGACTATCTTCCTGGTGGAGCAGAACGCCAACCATGCGTTGCGCCTGTCGGACCGGGCCTATGTGATGGTCAACGGCGAGATCCGTCTCACAGGTACCGGTAAAGAGCTGTTGGTGAACGAGGAAGTGCGCAACGCCTACCTGGGCGGGCACTGATCCTCGTCATCTGATCGTTCCCACGCTCCGCGTGGGAACGCCTCTTGTGACGCTCTGCGTCACGCTTTGGACGCGGAGCGTCCTCGGATGCATTCCCACGCAGAGCGTGGGAACGATCAGGTGTCCACAGGCACTCGACCAAATTGTGGAAAACAAATCCAGCCTGCCTCTAAAGCGCGACATATAGCCGCCGCAAATCCCTGTTTTGTCACAGTTTTGACTTGTCCCCATCCGCTGTGGAACCGGCTGTGGGTAACGTGGGAGTAGCTGGCTGAAAGCCTTTAACGGCGTGGCCTGCAGCGCGTCGATTGTTTTTTGATCAGGGGCTTTTTCGCGACCGCCCGAGGGGTTTGTCAACCTGTTTAAAGACACAGGTATATGACGGTTTTGTGTTGATCAAGCCTGTGGATAAGTCTGTGATTAAACTCTGGAAAGACCGCCGCAGAGGCCGAAATGACTGGCCTGGAGCCATCGCTCGAACTTTTTCCTTCAGTCAGGGCCTACATACGCCTTGGCCCAGGTCAAGCAAAAAACTTTCTAAAACTCCCTGGAGCCCTTGTATTGAGCGGCCTGAGCGGTTTTTTACTTGCCCCCAAAGACTGTGGGTGCAGTTGTGGATAACCTGCGTGCATATGGCTACAGGCCACGGTTTGTAAGGGTTTGCTGGGTCTGGTTAAAAAGTGATCAGCTGTGCGTGAAGTTATTTGCTTAATGGTTGCTGCAACGTCGGGGTAAGGGCATTCTGCTGGCAACTTTTTTCCCGATGCCCGCAAGGAGAACACCATGTCCGACACGCTGTTTATTACCGGCGCCACTTCAGGTTTTGGCGAAGCTTGTGCCCGTCGTTTTGCCGACGCCGGCTGGAAACTGGTGCTCACGGGGCGTCGTGCCGACCGCTTGAACGCACTGGTCGAAGAGCTTTCCAAGCAGACTGAAGTACATGGCCTGGTGGTGGACGTACGGGACCGCAAGGGCATGGAAGACGCCATCGCCAACCTGCCGCCGTCGTTCGCCAAGCTGCGCGGGCTGATCAACAACGCCGGCCTGGCCGTGGGCACCGATCCTGCGCCCAAGTGCAACCTCGACGATTGGGAAACCATGGTCGACACCAACATCAAAGGCCTGTTGACCACCACCAACCTGCTGTTGCCACGCCTGATCGCCTACGGGCGTGGCGCCGGCATCATCAACCTGGGCTCCATCGCCGGTAACTACCCGTACCCGGGCAGCCATGTGTATGGCGGTTCCAAGGCATTCGTGAAGCAGTTTTCGCTGAACCTGCGCTGCGACCTGCAAGGCACTGGCGTGCGTGTGACCAACATCGAGCCGGGCCTGTGTGAGAGCGAGTTCTCGCTGGTGCGCTTCGGCGGTGACCAGGCACGGTACGACGCTACCTATGCGGGTGCCGAGCCGATCCAGCCGCAGGACATTGCCGATACCATTTTCTGGGTGTTGAACACGCCGGCACATGTGAACATCAACCGCCTGGAGCTGATGCCGGTGAGCCAGACCTGGGCGGGTTTTACGATTGAGCGCGGGGCCAAGTAAGGCGTCAGACCGTGTCGCGGCCATCGGGAGCAAGCCCCCTCCCACACTTGACCGTATTTCAAAGTTGAAACTCAGTCGAATGTGGGAGGGGGCTTGCCCCCGAAGGCGTCAAATCGGCCAAAACACGACATAAGGTACACTCCACCCCTGAAAACCCCTCCGCACTGTGCGGTTTAAAGGTTTTGACGGGAGGAAATGTGAGTAACCGAGGTGAGCAGGCACTGCTCAAACAATCGACCATCCTGATGTTCGCCGTTGCGATCGCCGGGATTGTCACGGGTGTGATTTCTGGCGCCCAATCCATTTTATTCGACGGCTTTTTCTCGCTGATCGCCACCGCCATCAAGGTGTTGATGCTGATCACGGCCAAGCTGATCGCGAAAAAAAGCAACGAGCGTTTCCAGTTCGGTTATTGGCACCTGGAGCCGATGGTGTTGCTGATCGAAGGCAGCTTCCTGCTGCTGATCGCCATCTACGCGTTTCTCAACGGTGTATTCGGCATTATCAATGGCGGGCGTGAGATCGAGTTGGGGCTGGTGATCCTCTATGCGGCGGTGTTTACCGTCGTCGAGTTCGCCTACTTTTTTTACGTGCGCTATCGCAATCGCCGGCTGAAATCTTCACTGATCCAGTTCGATAACATCAGCTGGCTGGTGGACGCGATGCTGTCGGTGGGCTTGCTGATCAGCTTTCTCGCTGCCCTGTTACTCAAGTCCCAGGGCTACGGCGAGTGGGCTGTGTATGTCGACCCATTGATTCTGATCCTGCTGGCCCTGAGCATGCTGGCCCCGGCCTTGAAGATCCTGCGCCCGGCGCTGCGCGAGGTGCTGGGGATCGCCCCGGACCAGTTGGACGACACCGTGCGCAAAGTGATGGACGCGGCGCAGGCCCGACATGGTTTCGACGACTACGTGTCTTACGTACAGAAGCACGGGCGTGCACGGTTTATCGAGATTCATGTGGTACTGCCGGCGGATTACCCGGTGGATAACATCGCGACGCTGGATCGGCTGCGCGAAGAGATATCCACAGGGCTCGGCACGCCGGATGCGGCGCGCTGGCTGACGATCAGCTTTACCGCAGATCGCAAGTGGATTGCATGAGGCCCTGGTAGCAGGTCGCCAAGTGGTAGGGCGTGGTCGACGGCATGTCCCGTCGGCTCACGTCGCCCTTGGCATCCAGGCATTCATGCCAGCCTTTGTCATGCAGGAAGCGTTGTTGCAGCGCCAGCAACTGGCGTTGCAACACTGCCTCACTGCCCGGTCGCAGGGTCAGGGCCCGCAGGTATTCGGCCTGGGCCCAGATCCGTTGGGTGCCGTCGCGCACATGGCCGTTGAGGGCAAGCATGCCGCTGACCGCGCCGCTGGCTTTATCCACACCCTTGAGTTCGGCGTAGGCAAATGCCCGCGACAATGCTGCATGCAGCGGCGTGCCGCGCAGCACGGGTGAAGACTCCAGCAAAAAGAACCATTCGAACTGGTGCCCCGGCTCAAACCAGTTATCCACAGCGCCCAGCGGTTTTTCCATCATCACGCCATGCTGAGGATCGATAAAGCGCTTGTGCAGCGCACCTGCCAAATCCAGCAGCGCATCTTGGGTGACTGCATCTTCACGCACCGCCAGCGTCGCGAGGAAGCCTTCGGCGAGGTGCATCAGCGGGTTTTGCAACGGGCCGGATTTGAGGGATGACCAGTTGCGCTCCAAGACCGCTTCGTACAGGCCGTCGCCGGTAGCGAAACGTTCGGCGACCACTGACAGGGCGGCGTCCAGCACGGATTCGACCAACGGCTCGCGCACCTTGGCCCAGTAGTGGGCGCAGGCGAAGATGATGAAGGCGTGGGTGTACAGGTCTTTGCGCTTGTCCAGCGGCTGGCCGGTCGGGTCGATGCTGTAGAACCAGCCACCGTGCTCGGCGTCATGGAAATGCCGTTGCAGGGAGCGGAACAGCGCCGCTGCACGCTCTTGGGCAAAGGCGGCGCCCGGCTCGCCGATCAGGCTGGCGAACAGGTACAACTGCCGGGCACAGGCCATGGCGCGGTAGCGTTGCGGGGGCAGTGGCCGGTGATCGGCGTCCAGCGCCTCGTAGGGCAGCGCCAGGTCGGCATTCCAGCCCGGGCCTTGCCAGAGTGGCACGATCAGGTCATGGAAGTGCGTGAGCACAGAATTCAAGGAGGGTTGGGAAGCGATGGGCATCAGCTGGCGTCGTCACGGCAGGGGTGTAGGCGCGCATGGTAGCAGGCTTGGGTTCTGTGGTGTCCGGTCTACCGCTATCGGGAGCAAGCCCCCTCCCACACTCGACACTGTTCCAACTTTGAAACACCGTTAAGTGTGGGAGGGGGCTTGCTCCCGATGACGCCTATACAGGCACTGCAATATTCAGCCGGCGAGCAGCCACACCCCCGTCGCCGCCGATGCCGCACCGGCGACTCGCACCAACGGCGCGGCCGCCGCCGGCAGGAAGCGCACCACCGCATAACCGGCAGCGTGCAGGGCAGCGGTCGCACCGACGAACCCTGCCGCATACGCCCAAGGGCTGGACATAGCCGGCAGTTCCAAGCCATGCGCCACGCCATGGAACAACGCAAACAACGCCGTCGCCCCCACGGCCACGAACAATGGCGGCCGTACCACCAAGGCAACGGCCAGGCCCAATGCCAGCACCGAGGCGGCAATCCCGCTTTCCAGTGCCGGCAACTGCAGCCCTTCGAAGCCCAGCAAGCCACCTATCAGCATGGTGCCGACAAAGGTACAAGGCAGTGCCCAGCGCGCATTGCCTGTTTGCTGCGCCGCCCACAAGCCGACTGCAACCATGGCCAGCAGATGGTCGATACCGCCCAGTGGGTGGCTGATGCCGGCCACCAGGCCATTGTCGCCATGGCCCGGGTGGGCGAAGGCGAGGGCGGGGGCCAGCAGCAGGCTGGCGGCGGCGAAAAGTTTCTTGAGGCTCATAACAGGCTCCTTAAAGGGATGATCAGGCGGCGGTCAGCAAACCCTGACGTTCGATAAAGGCGACGATGTCATCCAGGCCGACGCCGGTTTTCTGGTTGCTGAACACAAAGGGTTTACCGTTGCGCATCCGCTGGGTGTCGCTGTTCATCAGTTCCAGCGAGGCGCCCACCAGCGGCGCCAGGTCGATCTTGTTGATCACCAGCAAGTCGGATTTGCAGATGCCCGGCCCGCCTTTGCGCGGCAGTTTGTCGCCGGCGGACACATCGATGACATAGATGGTCAGGTCCGACAGTTCCGGGCTGAAGGTCGCCGACAGGTTGTCGCCGCCGGACTCCACCAGGATCAGGTCCAGGCCAGGAAAGCGACGGTTGAGCTGGTCCACCGCTTCCAGGTTGATCGAGGCATCTTCACGAATCGCCGTGTGCGGGCAGCCGCCGGTTTCCACGCCGATGATGCGCTCAGGCGCCAAGGCTTGGTTGCGTACCAGGAAGTCGGCGTCTTCGCGGGTATAGATATCGTTGGTGACCACCGCCAGGTTGTAGCGGTCGCGCAGCGCGAGGCACAGGGCCAGGGTCAGGGCGGTCTTGCCGGAGCCCACCGGGCCACCGATGCCGACACGCAGGGGTTGTGTGTTCATGTGTCTCTCCAAGATAAACCGCTCCTAGGAACGGAACAGGCGGCTGTACTGGCGTTCGTGGGCCATACACGCCAGGGACAGGCCGAACGCGGCGCTGCCGAAGTGGTTGGGGTCGATATGCGTGGCATCCTGCTGGGCTTGTTGCAGCAACGGCAGCAGTTCGCTGGTCAGGCGTTGAGCGGCCTGCTGCCCCAGGGGCAGGGTTTTCATCAGCACGGCCAGTTGGTTTTCCAGCCAGCTCCACAGCCAGGCGGCGAGGGCGTCGTCGGGGCTGATGTGCCAGGCGCGTGCCGCCAGCGCCCAGCCCAGGGCCAGATGCGGTTCGGCGCACGGCTCAAGAAATGTACGGGCGGCGGCATCCAGCTCGGGCAGGCCGTTGAGCAGTTGTTGCAGGG
The DNA here is from genome assembly GCF_009935975.1 of Pseudomonas sp. Q1. Taxonomy (NCBI): domain Bacteria; kingdom Pseudomonadati; phylum Pseudomonadota; class Gammaproteobacteria; order Pseudomonadales; family Pseudomonadaceae; genus Pseudomonas; species Pseudomonas sp. Q1. Next base: position 538,413 of record NZ_QODI01000001.1, read on the forward strand.
AATAGCCCATCTGGCGGCTTTCCTGATACAGCTCGCGGGTCTCACGGCTGGCGCGATGTTCTTCGCATAGCTGCGTGAGGCGCGGCCAATCCTGTGCGGCGGCGGCGTTGCAATGGGCGAGCAGCAGCGGTGCTTCGAAGCGGGCGAGGTTGAGCAGCAACTGGTCGCTGATCCATCGCTGGGCGCTGGCCGCATCCTTCACACGGCCATTTTCCACGGCCATTTCCAGGCCCTGGGAATAGCTGTAGCCACCAATCGGCAATTGCGGACTGGCCAGGCGCAGCAAGGCCCAGGCTGGGTTCACGGGCGCACGCCGAACTGGTGCAGCTTGGGCGGGTAGTTGAAATCTTCATCGCCATGGCGCGAATGATGGTGACCACCGCCGTAGGCACCGTGCTCCGGTTGAAAGGGCGCTTCGATGGTTTGCGTCTGTGCCCCCAGTTGTTCGAGCATGGCCTTGAGCACGTAGTCATCGAGCAGACGCAACCAGCCGTCCCCGACCTGCAGCGCCACATGGCGGTTGCCCAGGTGGTAAGCCGCCCGCGTCAGTTCAAACGCACTGCTGCAGGTGACGTGCAGCAGTTGTTCAGGCCGGGCGCACACACGTACGACGCGTCCGTCTTCGGCCTGCAGGAATTCGCCATCGTGCAACGGGGGCTGGCCACGCTCCAGGAAAAGGCCGACGTCTTCACCGTCGGCACTGAAACAGCGCAGGCGGCTTTTGCTGCGCGCTTCAAAATTCAGCAGCAACTCGGCGGCCCAGAGGGCTTGGGGGGCGATTCGGCGGTGGATCACCAGCATCAGAAAGCTTCCGGCTAAGAGCGATGAAACAGCTAGAGCAAGGGGCTTGCCAACCTGGATGGGAAGTAGGAATTGCCTGTAGGTAAGTACGTCGGCGCCACCTAATAGGGCGTCGGAATATTCTCGGAGTGTTCCAAATTGGTGCGCTAATTGGCTTGGTGCACCCGTCATGGGCGTTTTCGGATTTGTCCTACAGGTACTCAGGATTTGCCGTTCAAGACGTTACCGACATGATCATTAGGCTGTGCGTCGTGTTTAATCCACTGCGACGTTCATCATGTTTAGATCATTGTGTTGTTTAGTACTCATCAGCCTGTCTTTTGTCATCTCATCGGCTTCGGCTTCCTTGCAGCCCCAGCCCACCTTCAGTCGCTCGCTGAAGGAAACGGCAATCGACGATATCGTCGACCGCGCCCATGAACTGCTGGGCACGCCGTACAAATGGGGCGGCACGTCAGTGCAACAGGGCTTCGATTGCAGCAGTTTCCTGGTCTACCTGTTCAAGACCGAAGCCCAGATCCAGATCCCCCGCACCACGGCCGCGATGCACCGCTCCTCGGCTCCAACCATCAAACGCAACGCCCTCAAGCCTGGCGACGCGGTGTTTTTCAAAGGCAATGGGCGCGGTCAGGTCAGCCATGTCGGCCTTTATATAGGCGAGGGTAAATTCATCCATTCGCCGCGCACCGGCAAGAACATCCGCATCGACTCGTTGAGCAACCGCTACTGGAACAAGAACTACACCACGGCCAAGCGCTTTCACTCAGCGGGCTGATGGCGTCATTCGGTGCTGCCCAGGCCTTGCCAGTGCTTCAAGCCGATAAAGATAAAGCGCAATTGCTGGGTGATTTTCGCCTGGGGCGTGAGGTGCGCGGGCAACGCATGGGCGGGTGGGTCAATGATGTCGGGCAGGGTGGCGAAGACGCTCTTGACGATCAAGTCGGCCATCACATGCAAGCCTTCGGCATCCAGGTGTTGCAGCTTGGGCATCAGGGTGAGGTCCGCCGCCAGGTCGCGGGTGATGTCTTCGCGCAGTGCGCCGATGGCTTGGCGCACGGCCAGGCAACCACCGTATTGCTCGCGTGCCAGAAACAGGAACTGTGAGCGATTGGCCGACACCACGTCCAGAAAGATACGTACCGAGGCGTCAATAATGCCGCCCATCACGAATTCGTTGTGGCGTACCAGGCGAATCGTGGCGCGGAAGGTCTGGCCCACTTCACTCACCAACACCAGGCCAAGTTGGTCCATATCGGCAAAGTGGCGGTAGAAGCCGGTAGGCACGATCCCCGCCTTCTTGGCCACTTCGCGCAGGCTCAGGCTGCCAAACCCTCGGCCACCCTCCATCAGATGGCGGGCTGCATCCATCAGGGCGAGGCGGGTCTGTTGCTTCTGTTCGGCGCGGGGCAGCATGGGCGGGAGGGCTTAAGTCGGCAAGTACAGCGACGCACTCTAGCAAAAGCGCTTTGCCGGCGTCGAACTTGGCGAGAACAATGCGTGACGCGGTCTATATAAAAGCAAAAGCCCGATCGGCTGATCGGGCTTTTTTCTGGGCCACCACGGGCTTAGCTCTGTGCTTGATGCAGTTCTTGCAGGCGGTCTGCACCACCTTCAGCAACGCCGTCGGTGTAAGCACGTTTGTTAGCTTGTTCTGCGCCGCCTTCTACCAAACCTTTCTCTTGCAGGCGATCATAGCCACCTTCAGCAACGCCTTCGGTGTAGGCGCGTTTGTTGGCGTGTTCCGAACCGTTTTCAGCAACGGCGCCTTTGGCGTAGTCGCGATTTTCGTCTTCTTGCGAACCGCTGCGGGCCAGGGTTTGGCTGGATTGCACGGCTTGGGCTTTATTCTGTGGAGTCGCTTGTTCGGCGGCTGGCAAGGCAAAAGCACTGGAAGCCAGGACGGACAGCAGTACGGTAGCGAGTATTTGGCGTTTCATGATAGTTGCTCCTTGGGAGGGCGATAAATTGGGTACAGGGCTAATGCTACTCTTGATAAGTCGATATAAAAGTTCATAAACACAATGGTAATAATCAACGGAATTGATTGTTCCGTGCAGAGGCTCTAGCGCGGGCCTCTCAAGCCCGCGCTTTTGCACCGTGGTGGGTATTTTCGACACGAACACGGGTAACAATGGTGCGCCGTTGATGATGGAAATTGCCTGTTCGGTCAGAAAAATAGCTTTTTGCGGCTAAAACCGCAGGCCGGTTAAACCCCCAGGCGGTTTGCCAGTCACAGCTTTATAAGCGGCTCCAAAGGAGCAGCCTTGCCAGTCGTATTCAGGAGTCCTGTGCAATGACGCGCACTCGTAAAATTGTGGTTTGGAGCTGCGCCAGCTTCGTTCTGTTAATCGCCGTGGCGGTAGTGGTCCTGGCATTCTTTGACTGGAACCGCATCAAGCCGCCGCTCAATGCCAAAGTCTCCGAAGAACTGCATCGCCCGTTCGCCATCAACGGCAACCTCGCGGTGGTGTGGCAGCGTGAGCCCGATGAAGGTGGTTGGCGCGCCTGGGTACCGTGGCCTCATGTGATCGCTGAAGACCTGACCCTGGGCAACCCCGACTGGTCGAAAAAGCCGCAGATGGTCACGCTCAAGAAAGTCGAGTTGCGTATTTCGCCGCTGGCGTTGCTGGTGCAGCGCGTGGTGATCCCGCGTATCGACCTCACCGAGCCGAGTGCCGACTTGCAACGCCTGGCTGACGGCCGCGCCAACTGGACGTTCAAGTTTGACCCCAAGGATCCGAATGCCGAACCTTCGAGCTGGGTGGTGGACATCGGTGCCATCGGCTTCGACAAAGGCCATGTGACCCTTGACGACCAAACCCTCAAGACCCAGCTGGACGTCATCATCGATCCGCTGGGTAAACCCATCCCTTTCGGTGAGATCGTCGGCGATGCCGATGCCAAGAAGGCCCTGGAAAAAGGCTCGGCGCCCCAAGACTATGCGTTCGGGCTCAAGGTCAAAGGCCAGTATCACGGCCAGAAACTCGACGGCACCGGCAAGATCGGCGGCCTGCTGGCGTTGCAGGACGCCGCCAAGCCATTCCCGTTGCAGGCCCAGGTGCAGGTGGCCGACACCCGTATAGCGCTGGCCGGCACCCTTACCGATCCGCTGAACCTCGGCGCCCTCGACCTGCGCCTGAAACTCTCCGGCAGCAGTTTGGGCAACCTGTACCCGTTGACCGGTGTAACCCTGCCGGACTCCCCGGCTTATTCCACCGACGGTCACCTGATCGCCAAGCTGCATGAAGCCAGCGGCGCGTCCTTTCGCTACGAAAACTTCAACGGCAAGATCGGCAACAGCGATATCCACGGCGACCTGGGCTATGTAGCCAGCCAGCCACGCCCAAAGCTCACGGGCACCTTGCTCTCCAACCAACTGTTGATGGCCGACCTCGCGCCCTTGATCGGCGCGGACTCCAATGCCAAGCAGAAAGCCCGTGGCGGCGCGAGCAAGCAGCCGGCAACGAAGGTCCTGCCGGTGGAAGAGTTCCGCACCGACCGCTGGCACGATATGGATGCCGACGTGGAGTTCACCGGCAAACGCATCGTGCACAGTGCCGAGCTGCCCTTCACCGACCTCTATACGCATCTGGTGCTCAATGACGGCCAGCTCAGCCTCGAACCCCTGCGTTTCGGCGTGGCGGGCGGCAAGCTGGATGCGCAGATTCGCCTGAATGGCCGCACCACACCGATGGAAGGCCGCGCCAAACTCACCGCGCGCAACTTCAAGCTCAAGCAGTTGTTCCCCACCTTCGAACCGATGAAAACCAGCTTTGGTGAACTCAACGGCGACGCGGATATCGCCGGGCGCGGCAACTCCGTGGCGGCGCTGCTGGGCACCTCCAATGGCGACCTGAAGATGTTGATCAACGATGGCGCCATCAGTCGTGGCCTGATGGAGATCGCCGGGCTTAACGTTGGCAACTACGTGGTGGGTCGCCTGTTCGGCGACAAGGAAGTGAAGATCAATTGCGCGGCGGCCGATTTCGGCATCAAGACCGGCTTGGCGACCACGCGGCTGTTTGTGTTCGATACCGAGAACGCCATCATCTACATCGATGGCACGGCGAATATGGCCACGGAGCAGTTGGACCTGACCATCACGCCGGAATCGAAAGGCTTCCGCCTGTTCTCCCTGCGTTCACCGTTGTACGTCAATGGGCCGTTCATCAAGCCCAATGCCGGGGTAAAAGCCATCCCGCTGGCCTTGCGGGGTGCGGGCATGGTGGCGCTGGGTGTGATCGCGGGGCCCGCTGCGGGGTTGCTGGCGTTGGTTGCACCGAGCGGTGATGAGCCCAACCAGTGCGCGCCGTTGCTGCAGCAGATGAAGGAGGGCAAGGCGCCGAAAACCGTAAAAGGTTAAGGCCCCAATATCCATCCCAAATGTGGGAAGGGGCTTGCTCCCGATGGCGATGAGTCAGTCAATTGCGATATCGACTGATTCACCGTCATCGGGAGCAAGCCCCCTCCCACAGAGACAGCGTTAAGCCTTAACTGACTGGCATTAAGGCAAACCCCCTCCCATATTGGCCATGCATGTTGCCGGGTTACAGGCTTTCCAGAATGTCGGCCATGTCGTCGGCATGCTCTTCTTCCTGGGCGAGGATTTCTTCGAAGAGGCGGCGGGTGGTCGGGTCTTTATCGCCGATGTACTGGATGATTTCGCGGTAGCTGTCCACTGCGATACGCTCGGCCACCAGGTCTTCGTAGACCATCTCTTTCAGCGAGTTGCCGGCCACGTACTGGGCGTGGGAGTTTTTCGTCAGCAGGTCCGGGTTGAACTCCGGCTCACCGCCCAGTTGCACAATGCGTTCGGCAAGTTTGTCGGCGTGCTCGGCTTCCTGGGTCGCGTGTTCAAGGAATTCATCGGCGGCGACGGAGGCTTTGATACCGCTGGCCATGAAGTAGTGACGCTTGTAGCGCAGTACGCAGACCAATTCAGTGGCCAACGACGCATTGAGCAAGCGGATGATTTCTTCGCGGTCGGCGTCGTAGCCTTCGGTGACGGCACCGTTTTCGACGTTCTGGCGGGCGCGGCTGCGCAAGGTGGCGACGTCGGTCAAGTTTGCTTGGGTCATCTCGATCTCCTGGTACTAATCCGGTGTTGCGCCACGCTCTGCCGGCGTGATCGCGTCCAGTTGTGAGTCCCAGGCAAGGGCAAAAGTTTTATCGGATTTGCGCCGACTTCACTTCTTCTTGCATCCATTGGAAAAACGCCCGCACGGGGGGATGCCGCTCGCGCCCCGGTACGCAAAGCGCGCTGTAACCGGCGCCGTCGACGCTGACGTCGGGGCGATAAGGCACCAGCAAGCCGCTGGCGATACTTTCCGACACGAGGATATTGCTTGCCAGTACCAAGCCCTGGCCGGCAATCGCCGCCTGCAGCGCATAGTGTTCTTCGTCGTATTCGCGCAATGGCGAAGCTTGCGCCAGCCATTGCTCCCCGGCTTTGTCGCACCAGGCTTGCCAACCCAGGGCGTAGAGCTTGGAGTTATGCCAGCGCACGCTGATCAACGTCGGCACCTGGCTGCCGGCCCGCGCCACCTGCTCAGGGGAGCCATACACCGCAAAGTGTTCATCGAACAGGCACTGGCCATACAACTGCGGGTAGTCGCCGAGGCTGTAGCGAATCACCAGATCGATGCTGGCATCCTGTTGCAAGTCGACGACTTCGCATTGGGTGTCCAGGCGCAGGTTGATATCCGGATGAGCGGCGTAGAAGCGGCCCAGGCGAGGCACCAGCCATAGCGCGGCAAAGGCCGGTGTCGTCGACACCGTGAGCTGCCCGGCACTGCGTTGCGGGCGCAAGCTGTCCAGGCTTTGCGCCACATCCAGCAACGCGCCGTGCAGGCTGTGAAACAGCCGCTCGCCGCCTTCGGTCAGGCGCACCTGGCGCGGCAGGCGTTCGAACAGCGCAAGGCCCAGCCAGGTTTCCAGTGAGCGAATCTGATGGGACACCGCCGTAGGCGTTACCGCCAGTTCCTCGGCGGCCGCCTTGAAGCTCAACAGGCGCGATGCGGATTCAAACGTACGCAGGGCGGTCAGGGGCAGGGCAGCGAACATTCGGGCTCCATAGATGAAATTTATTCATCCGGATTAACTATTGCTCATTTGTCGGTGGGCACGCTCGATTTTAGATTGGCGAGCATAAAGGCGCCATCCAGGTTGCCTGAGTGTACCCTCTGAAGGTTTGCATAGATGAAAAAAATGCTTGTTATACACGCCAGTCCACGCGGTGAGCGCTCCCATTCCCGGCGCCTGGCCGAGTCGTTCCTCTCCGCTTGGCAAGCCGCCAACCCCGACGCTCGCCTGACCCGTCGTGAAGTCGGACGGGCCTTTATTCCCCACGTCACCGAAGCCTTCGTCGCGGCGAATTTCTACCCTGAGCCGCAAGCGTTGCCGAACGTGATGAAGGCTGATTTGCAATTGAGCGACGAACTGGTCGGTGAACTGATCGAACACGAGCTGCTGGTGATTTCCATGCCGCTGTACAACTTCGGCGTACCCAGTGGGCTCAAGGCCTGGATCGATCAAATCGTGCGTTTGGGCCTGACCTTCGACATCACGCAAGACAGCCAGGGCATCGCCCAGTACCAGCCGTTGCTCAAGGGCAAGCGCGCATTGATCATCACCAGCCGCGGCGGCAATGGGTTTGGACCGGGCGGTGAATACGAATGGATGAACCATGCCGACCCGCACCTGCGCACGGTGCTGGGTTATATCGGTATCGATGATGTGCGGGTGATTGCCGCCGAGGGCGAAGAGTCGGACAAGCGTGTATTCCTGCGCGCCTGTGACGAAGCCGAGCGCCAACTGCATGACCTGGCCGGGCATTTCTGAACCCCCCGGCAGTCACGGGGCGGTCATATCGATTGGACTAGGATGGTGTTATTGCCGACACGATCAGGATATGCGCTCCATGCCCGACTCCCTCGCCACGCGTTACCCCCTGGTATTGGTCCCCGGCATGCTGGGCTTTGTGCGCCTGGGCGGGTTTCCATACTGGTACGGCATAGTCCCGGCGCTGCAGGCGGGCGGGGCGCAGGTCTTTCCTGTGCAAGTCGCGCCGCTCGACTCCAGCGAGGTGCGCGGCGAGCAATTGCTGGTGCACATCGAGCGCATTTGCCGTGAGACCGGCGCCGACAAGGTCAACCTGATCGGCCACAGCCAGGGCGCGCTCACTGCTCGCTATGCAGCGGCCAAGCACCCGGAATGGGTGGCATCGGTGACCTCGGTGGCCGGGCCCAACCACGGCTCGGAACTGGCCGACCATTTCCATCTCCATTACCCGCCCGAGGGTGTAAAAGGTCGCATCATCAGCGCGCTGTTTCATCTGGTCGCCTGGGGCATGGGCGTGCTGGAGACCGGCTATCGCGGGCCGCGCTTCAAGGCGGATCTGCGCGCTTCGCATCAGTCACTGACTAGCGAGGGCGTAACGCTGTTCAATCGCCAGTACCCACAGGGGCTACCCCAGGCATGGGGCGGGCAGGGCCCGGAGGAGGTCAACGGTGTGCGCTATTACTCGTGGTCGGGCACCTTGCAGCCGGGCATCACCGACCGAGGGCGCAATCTGTTCGACGGGAGCCATCGAAGCTGCCGCTTGTTCGCCCGCAGCTTTGTGCGGGAAAAGGGCCAGTGCGACGGCATGGTCGGGCGCTACAGCTCGCACCTGGGGGTGGTAATCGGTGACGACTATGCCTTGGATCACTTCGACATCGTCAACCAATCCATGGGCCTGGTGGGCAAGGGCGCCGAGCCTATCCGCTTGTTTGTCGAGCATGCGCGGCGCTTGAAGGATGCCGGGGTTTAAAGCGTGATGAGTTCAGGCCGCTCTGACCGGTGTGGTCCAGCGCTCCGACAGAATCACCCCACCCAACGTCAGCAAACCGCCCACCAAGTGATACAGCGCCAACTCTTCCTTCAATACCAGCGCAGCAATCAGCGCCGTGATCAACGGCAGCAGGTTGAAAAACAGCGTGGTGCGGCTGGGGCCCAGGGTCTTCACCGAGTGCATCCAGGCCAACGGCGCGAGCATCGAAGCCAGCAAGCAGGCGTACAGCACCAGTGGAATATTCGCCCAGCCCAAGCCGGCCTTGGCCGAGAACAGGAACAGCGGAAACAGCACTACCACGGCCACCAGCACTTGCAGATACAGCAACACCAGCGGTGGCAGGCGCAACTGCCATTTTTTCAACAGGGTGCTGTAGACCGCGTAGGCGAGCGTGGCCACCAGCATCATGCCGTCGCCCAGGTTGACCCCATGTTGCAGCAGCGCGCCCAGGCTGCCGGCCGATACCACCACGACCACGCCGGCAAATGACAGCACAGCACCGGTAAGGGCGCCGAAGGTGAGACGCTGGCCGAGGCTGATGATCGCGGCGGTCAGTGCCATCAACGGCATCAACGACAAGATGATGCCCATGTTGGTCGCGCTCGTCAGGGACGCTGCGTAGTACGCCAGGCTCTGGTACACGGCCATGCCGAGCACGCCGAGGATAAAGATCTTGCCAAGGTTCGGGCGGATGTTCGACCAATGGGCAATCACCGGCTTGAGCATGAACGGGGTGAACAACAGTGCCGCCAGCAGCCAGCGATAAAAGCCGATCTCCGACGGGAAAATCGAGCCCACGGCCAGTTTGTTGACAACGGTGTTGCCGGCCCAGATAAAAATGGCCAGCAGGGGATACGCGTATTGCATCGAGAGAAACCTGGTGTATTGACGAGGCGCGATTATCCGCTGTCTGGATAGCGGCTTATACTGCAAACCAGACAACCGACCCTTGTATCCAGACAACATGGCCAGACATACCGTACGCCTCGCGGATTTCCGCCAGCTGCCAAGCCCCGTGTACTTCCGTTACTCCGATTTCGCCCCCGATACCGAGTGCACCCCACACGAGCACTTCTGGGGATCGCTGGATTATTCCGCCAGCGGCGTCATGCGCATGGAGGTGGCGGGCAGCCGCTTCATGTCGCCCCCGCAGTATGCGGTGTGGGTGCCGCCGCATACCGAGCACAGTTCCTACAATGCCGAGGCGATTGTCTACCATTCGGTGGGCCTGGCCCCGGAGCTTTGTGAGCAGCTACCCGCGCAGCCGTGCACCCTGGCCATCAGTGACATTCTCAAGGCCATCCTGCGCGATTTCGCCCAGCGCGGCGTCAATATCCCGCAGGCCGACGCTGATATTCGCCTGGCCCAGGTGCTGGTGGACCAGCTCAAGCAAGCACCGATCCACGATTGCTTTCTGCCTTACGCACGCCATCCCGGGCTGTTGAGTGTGTTGGAAGGCATGCAAGCCGAGCCCGGCGATAATCGGCCGTTGGCACAATGGGCCGAGCAGGTGCACGTCAGCGAACGCACCCTGGCGCGGCAATTTGTGCGGGAGTTGGGCATGAGCTTCGGTGAGTGGCGCCAGCGTCTGCGCTACCTGGCCGCCATCGAGGCGCTGGACAGCGAACGCAGTGTGCAACACGTCGCTTTTGACCTCGGCTACAGCACCGCGTCGGCCTTCATCGCCATGTTCCAGCGCCACGCCGGTTGCACGCCGGAGCAGTACCGTCGGTCAAATATTCGCGGACGCTGAAGATGTAACAGGTTTTGGCTACACTGCTCGTAGGCCGTGCCCCTTCGGCACGGTAACAGGGAGAAAACTCCATGAAGATGTTGCGTGTTCCGCTGTTGATGATCGGTTTGTTGCTGTGTTCCCAGAGCTTTGCCGAGACCGCTCAGCAAAACAAAATGACCACCTGTAACGCCGATGCCACCACCAAGGCGCTCAAGGGCGATGAGCGCAAAGCCTTCATGAGCACATGCCTCAAGGCCGCCCCGGCTCCGGCTGCGAAAACCCTGACCCCTCAGCAGCAAAAGATGAAAGACTGCAATGCCACGGCGAAAACCCAGGCCTTGACCGGCGATGCGCGCAAGACTTTTATGAGCACTTGCCTGAAGAAGTAATAGCCCCAAGCCATAGAAGGCTGCGACACTCGCACACAGCCCTCTGCTGCCGGGACGAGCGATTTCGTTCCGGCGGCAACATCCTTTAACGTCGTCCGTTTTGAGGCTGTATGCCAACGTTTTCTCAGCGTCACGTATTGTTGCTGGTCAGTTGCATCATCATTTTCGGCGGGTTGCTGCTGGTCCTGCCATTGAAACTACTGCCTAGCCTGCTGGCGGGTTTGCTGGTGTATGAGCTGGTCAATATGCTCACCCCGCAATTGCAACGGCTGATCGAAGGGCGACGTGCGCGTTGGCTCGCGGTGGCCTTGCTCGGCACATTGATCGTCAGCGTTCTGACGCTGATCTTCGCCGGTGCCATCAGCTTCCTGCTCCACGAAGCGGAAAACCCCGGGGCTTCCCTCGACAAATTCATGGGGGTGGTCGACCGCGCACGCGGCCAGTTGCCGCCGTTCCTCGATGCCTACCTGCCCGCCAGCGCCGCCGAGTTCCGCGTGGCCATCGGCGACTGGCTGAGCAAACACCTGAGCGAACTGCAACTGGTGGGCAAAGATGCCGCCCACATGTTCGTCACCCTACTGATCGGTATGGTGCTCGGTGCGATTATCGCCTTGCAGCGCGTGCCCGACCTGACCAAACGCAAACCCCTGGCCGCCGCGCTGTTCGACCGTCTGCACCTGCTGGTCCAGGCGTTTCGCAACATCGTATTCGCCCAGATCAAGATCGCCGCGCTCAACACCGCCTTCACCGCCGTGTTCCTGGCCGTGGTGCTGCCTTTGTGCGGCATCCACCTGCCGTTGACCAAGACCCTGATCGTACTGACCTTCCTGCTGGGCCTGCTGCCGGTGATCGGCAACCTGCTGTCCAACACCCTGATCACGATCGTGGCGTTGTCGCTGTCGATTTGGGTGGCGGTCGCGGCGTTGGGGTATCTGATCGTGATCCACAAGGTCGAGTACTTTCTCAACGCGCGCATTGTGGGCGGGCAGATCAGCGCCAAATCATGGGAGCTGCTGTTGGCGATGTTGGTATTCGAGGCGGCGTTCGGCTTGCCCGGCGTTGTAGCGGGGCCGATTTACTATGCGTATCTCAAGAGTGAGCTGAAGCTCGGGGGGATGGTTTAAGGCTTGTGCTGTCTGGGCCGGCCCCATCGGGAGCAAGTCGAATCGTCGCACCGCCCCTCCCACACTTTGACCTGTGAATACATTCAGAATGTGGGAGGGGGCTTGCTCCCGATGGGGGCGCCACGGTCTTCCAGCTGAAACTCAGTAGCCGTACCGCTTGCTGGCTTCAATCGCCAGGCCACTGCCGATACTGCCGAAGATATTCCCTTCCACATGCCGCGCCTTCGGCAGCATCGCCGAGATGCTGTGGCGCAGTGCCGGAATACCGCTGGAACCGCCGGTAAAGAACACCGTGTCCACCTGCTCGACGCCTACGCAGGCGTCGTTGAGCAACTGCGTCACGCTACCGCGCACCCGCTCCAGCAGGCTGTCGATGGACGACTCGAACAAGGCCCGGCTGAGGTCGACGCTCAGGCCTTTTTCGATACGGTCCAGTGGCACATGGCGGTTTTCTTCGTGGGTCAGCTGGATCTTGGTCTCTTCCACTTCCATCGCCAACCAGTGGCCGGCGCGCTGTTCGATCAGCTTGAACAGCCGGTCGATGCCGCCGGTGTCTTCGATGTCGTAGCGCATGCTGCCCAGCGCCAGTTGGGATTTTTGCGAGTACACCGAGTTGATGGTGTGCCAGGTCGCCAGGTTCATGTGATGGCTGGTGGGCATATAGGCACCGCTTTTCATGCGGCTGCCGTAGCCGAACAACGGCATCATGCCGGCCAGCGACAGTTGCTTGTCGAAGTCGGTGCCGCCGATGTGCACGCCGCCGGTGGCGAGGATGTCGGCGTGGCGATTATCGACGGTGCGGCGTTCCGGGCTCAGGCGCACCAGGGAAAAGTCTGAAGTACCGCCGCCGATGTCGACGATCAGCACCAACTCTTCTTTTTCGATGGTGGACTCGTAGTCGAATGCCGCCGCAATCGGTTCGTACTGGAACGAGACTTCCTTGAAGCCCAGCTTGCGCGCCACCTCCACCAGAGTGTCTTCGGCTTCTTTATCGGCCAGCGGGTCGTCATCGACGAAGAACACCGGGCGGCCCAGCACAACTTCCTCGAACTCGCGGCCGGCGGTGGCTTCGGCGCGATTCTTGAGCTGGCCGATAAACAGGCCCAGCAAGTCCTTGAACGGCATCGCAGTGCCCAGCACGCTGGTGTCGTGCTTGATCAGCTTGGACCCCAGCAGGCTCTTGAGCGAGCGCATCAAACGGCCTTCGTAGCCTTCGAGGTACTCGTGCAGGGCCAGGCGGCCGTAGACCGGACGACGTTCCTCGATGTTGAAGAACACCACCGACGGCAGGGTAATCTTGTCGTCTTCCAGCGCGATGAGCGTTTCCATGCCGGGGCGGATCCAGCCGACGGTGGAGTTGGACGTGCCGAAGTCGATGCCGCAGGCACGGGCTGGGGAGGGGCTGTTCATGGCTATCGGGTTCCGGTCGAAAAAACGGCCGCGCAGTGTATGCCAGTCGAAGGCGGATGCGTAGGCCAACGCTCTGTTAAATCGTGCTTGAAAGTGCGCAATTTGCCCCCACATCTGTTGCATACGGCAAGCGCCGATAACACTTTGACGCACTCCCAGGCCACAAGACTCAACAGGTGCAAAGCAGCGCACGTTGTGCCCCGGGCTGTGCGATCCCGATTTAGGATGGTGAACCGCCGATGGATTTCAAAGACTACTACAAGATATTGGGCGTTGAGCCGAGCGCGGACGACAAGGCAATCAAGGCCGCCTATCGCAAGCTCGCGCGCAAATATCACCCCGATGTAAGCAAGGAAAAAGACGCCGAGGAGAAATTCAAGGACGCGTCCGAAGCCTACGAGGCGCTCAAAAGCGCCGACAAACGTGCCGAGTACGATGAACTGCGCAAGTACGGCCAGCATGGCCAGCCGTTTCAGGGGCCGCCGGGCTGGCAGAGCCGTGGCGGTTTCGGCGGCGGCCAGGATGCGGGCGATTTTTCGGACTTCTTCAGCTCGATCTTCGGCTCGCGTGGCGACGCTTTCGGCGGTGGCCAGCGCCGACCTGCCGGGCGTAAAGGCCAGGACGTGGAGATGCAACTGACGGTGTCCCTCGAGGAGACGCTGTCTGCCGAGTCCAAGCAGATCAACTTCCAGGTGCCGCAATACGACGCCTCGGGCCGTCACGTCAGCAACACCACCAAGAGCCTGAATGTGAAGATTCCCGCCGGCGTGGCCGACGGCGAGCGCATCCGCCTCAAGGCGCAGGGCGCACCGGGTATTGGCGGCGGGGCCAATGGCGACCTGTACCTGATCATCAAGTTTGCACCGCACGCCAAATTTGAAGTGGACGGCGAAAACCTGGTGATCAACCTGCCGCTGGCGCCCTGGGAATTGGCGCTGGGTGCCGAGGTGGCGGTGCCGACCCTCACCGGCAAGATCAACCTCAAGGTGCCGGCCGGCAGCCAGAATGGCCAGCGCATGCGCGCCAAGGGCCACGGTTTGCTGAACAAGGCCGGGCAGCGGGGTTACCTGTTCGTGCAGCTCAAGGCGGTGATGCCGAAGGCGGCTGACGATGAGGTCAAGGCGCTGTGGCAGGAGCTGGCACAGAAAGCCGCGTTCAACCCGCGCGAAAACTTCTGATCCTCAGTGCAGCGCCCCGGCGGGGGCGCTGCATGGCGACAACTATCTACGCCCGCCCGCCGCTATTGACGTGATGTGCTAGCGCTCCCATCTACTGGAGCGACACCATGCCCGACGTCACCCGCCCTGCCGTTTCATCCGGCATTCACGGCGCTTTCCTCACGCGCGCCATCCCGCCCTGGTTTTCCCAGGCTCGCCTGCCCCGCCAGCAAGCACTGGCCGAGCATGCCCTGGTCATCCCCGCCTGGTACATCAAGGCCACTGCAGCACAAAAAAACGCCTTGGCCGCCAGCCATGCCAAATACCGCACGGTCTTCAATCAGGTCGACGCTACGCTTGCGACGATCCAGGATGTCCAGGCATTCGCCGAACCGCTGCTCAAGGCCGCGATCAAGGAGCGTTTCAAGCTCGATATAGACGTGCGCAACGTCTACCTGGCGCGCAAATTCGCGCCCGGCGCCCGTGATGACTTCTATAGTTTTTTCAGCTTTGACCGCACTCGCACATCGCCGCTGGATGAGGAGTACCGGGGCGTCTCATTGTTGGAGGTGGCCCTGGCCAACTTCCTGCCTGAAGAAGAACACCCGGCGCGCTGCGCAGATTGCGAAATCATCACCGGTTGGAGTGACTACGACGGTGAGGTCATTGCCGATTTTGCGGCGGTCAATTCCCTGGCCAAACCCATTGCGCCCGCCGCTTTCGCCAAACTGTGCCGCAGCCTGGATCTGGGTCGCCAGTATCAACAGCACATCAAGGCCATCCTGCAACCCAGGGGGGTGATTGAACGCCAGGCGCTCGCCGGTCAGCTGCAGGAGCACCAGCGCCAGCAATTGGCGCTCAGCACTGAAATCGCCCGGCAGCAATTTGCCAAGAAGCCCGACAGCGACCTGGTCGGCGCAGGGATCAGCAGCGCTGTTTACCTGATGCTCAAGCAGGTCCTGGTCGCCAATGCCGCCCCGACGCTGGACAGTCGCCCCGTCACTTTCGCCAACCTGCAGTTGCTCGGGGTGGAACTGGTCGGCC
Source organism: Pseudomonas sp. Q1 (assembly GCF_009935975.1). NCBI lineage: Bacteria > Pseudomonadati > Pseudomonadota > Gammaproteobacteria > Pseudomonadales > Pseudomonadaceae > Pseudomonas > Pseudomonas sp. Q1. The sequence goes on from NZ_QODI01000001.1 coordinate 553,904, forward strand.
CGCTGTTGATCGGCCCCTCGCGCATCCGTGCGGCGCGCGTTGAGCGCCTGGCGGTGTATCTGCCCGATGACCCGCAGCAGCCACTGAAGGAGTACGCCAACCTGTACGAGTTCCTGACCGACCTGGGTGGTCGTCTGAAAGATACGGAGTACCGGCGCTATTTCAGCCGGTTCGTGCCGGTATCTCAACAAGGTGAGTTCTTTCGGCAGCTCAACGCCTTATATCAGGCGTCGCGGCTGCCTCAACCGCCTGACTGGCGGATGGGCGAAGCGACCATCAAGGGCGATCTGTGGCAGCACAGCTACCAGGCCAGTGTCGACAAGATACTGGCCGATGCCCGCGCCGTGGCAGTGCCCACCGATGACGAAGACGCCAAGGCCCGGGCAGCGCGAATGCAGGGATTCAAGGACGCCGTGGTCAGCGTGTTCAACCTGGCCTCCTTTGTGGTGCCGGGCCTGGGGCCGATCATGCTGGCGGTGGGCGCGGTGCAGATGTGCGAAGAAGTGTATGAAGGCATCGAAGCCTACGAACAAAGCGAAATCCGCGAAATGTGGGCGCACTTTTCCAGTATTGCGCTGAACGTGGCCATGCTTGCCACCGGCGCTACGGTACTGCCCCAAGTGCAAATGTCCGGCGTGGTGGATGCGCTCAGGCCGGTGATCCTGGCCGACGGCAAGCAAAAGCTGTGGCGGGCGGACCTGTCGGTGTATCACCAGGACCTCAAGCTTGAGGGCCAGGCCAACCCGCTGGGGCAGTATGCAGTCGCCGGCAAACATTATCTGCGCCTGGGCGACAAGGTGGTCGAGCACGCCTTTGATGAGTCGACGCAGCGCTGGCGCATCCAACACCCCAGCGATGCGCTGGCCTATCAACCGCCACTGGTGCATAACGGCGCCGGAGCCTGGCGCCAGGTGCATGAGCAGCCGCTGGCGTGGGACCGCCTGACGTTACTGCGGCGTATGGGGCCGATTGTCGACGGCTACAGTGACGCCGCGTTGCTCAGGGCCGCCGATATCAGCGGGGTCAGCGACAGCAGCCTGCGCAAGATGCATCTGGACAACGCCGCGCCGCCGCCTGAGTTGGCCGATACCCTGCGCCTGTTCGAGGCCGAACGAGGCGTGCAGCAGGTCTTGGCGCAGTTGGAGGGCAAGCAGCCGATCGATGAACGTTACCTGTACGCCCCGGCACTGGTCTGCGAATTACCGCGCTGGCCCGTGGGGCGAGTGCTGCAAGTGTTCGAGAACGCCGAGCTGAGCGGCCCTTCGATTCAATACGGCAGCCAGCATTTACCTTCGGGGAGCACGGCCAAGGCGCCGATCAAAATCAGCCGCGCTGACGTGCTCGGCGGCCAGCTACCGGTGCGTCTTCTGGCGTCCCTCGATGAGGCGCAAATCACCCGTTTACTGGGCGGTGAAGCGGCCCGCGTCGAAGCCGCCCGGCCCGAGGAGTTTCGCAAGCAGTTGGCCGACTTTGCCCGTACCCGCCAGCCGGCGTTGTTCGAAAGCCTCTACCAAGGCCGAGCGGCCAAGGACCCCGATGTACAGAAACTGCAGCGCCTGACCCCAGGTTTAAGCGAACCGGCGGCGCAAAGTGTGCTGGACCACGCCTCTGCCGAAGAATTGACCCGCTTGCGCACTACGCGCGCGCCTCTGTCACTGTTGGAACAATCACGTTGGCATGCACGCCAGGGGCGCATCAGCCGAGCACTGGCCGGATTGCATATGGACAACCTGGCCGCTACCGACAGCAAACGCCTGGCCCTGCATGCCCTGGGTCAATTGCCGGGCTGGCCGGACGACCTGCGCCTGGAAATCCGCGACGGCGGCATCGATGGGCAGTTGATTGCAGGCGTTGGTGACATCCGTGCCACGCAGCGCAAATACCTGGTCAAGAAAGGCCCGTCCTACCAGGCCTTCAACGAGCGTGGCGAAACCCTCAACAGCGTACCGAGGGACAACGACAACTTTTACCCTTCGCTGATGCATGCCTTGCCCGACGCAGCCCGCCAGGCCCTGGGCATTGCCGAGGTGGCCCGCAGTGCCGAGTTGCGCCAGGCGATCACCGAGTATGCGCTCGCCCACCCGGCCGACGCGGTGCAGGTCCTCGACAGGCACCTGCCGCGCTTGCGACCGCCGCAGCGTATCGGCCGGATGCGTTTGGGCTACCCGGCCAGTGGTCGTGGGGAAGGGCAAGCGCCGGCACTGGTCAGACGAGTGCGGGACGTTTACCCGCAACTGACGGAGCAGCAGGCCAACGGGTTTATTCTCGAACAACTGCGCACGGGTAAGAGCAACTCGCAAATTCTCAGCCTGCTTGATGATCGCCTGAGCGAATGGCAACGCCTGGAAGCCAGGCTCGACCAGTGGGTTGCCGCACGTGGTGGTAACCGCAGAAGCAAGCAGCGCGCAGCACTGAGCATCAAGGACAGTTGGCGCAACGCGCCGCTGGCCGCCGAAGACCCACGCTATACGGCACTGGATATCTCGGCCCAGGATCGACTGCCGGCGTTATTGGATGTCGATTTTTCCCATGTGCGTAAGTTGCGGATTAGCGGGGATACCCCGACGGATCGCGACATCAACCAGATGCTGGAGCGTTTTCCCAATGTGCGTGAACTCAGGTTGGATGTGCCCTCGGAGCGTGTACCCCATCTACCCTCGGGCCTGTATCGCCTGCCCGAGCTGAGGGCGCTGACCCTCGACGGCCTCGTAGAGTTCGAACCCCAAGCGGCCGCCGAATTGGCGAGCCTGGTCAACCTGCATTCGCTCAAGCTGCATCGCGTACTCACCTCGTTCGATCATCTGGACGTTCGCCCGTTGACCCAGCTGCGCGAACTGACGATTTCCGACACCCACCAGGGCCACTTTCCAGAAAGCACGTTGGACCTGCCTCAACTCGAACGCCTGAACTTGCAATACGCGACCGTGCGGCAATTACCTGCGCGTCTGCTCCAGCCGGGGCATGAAAAGCTTTGGGCGGGCCTGTCGCTGGACTGGTCGAAATTGACGCGAGAAAACTTCAAACCGGCGTATGAGTACATCAAGAACCACCCCCAGCACGAGGTCGACCTGGAGCAGATGGTGGCCGGGCATGCCATGGGCCAGATCGAGCGAATGGGCCAGTTCATTGCGCCGGTCACATACCACCCGAGCTCGCGTCTGTATGTCTTGATCGACAGGATTGTCGATCGCTGGCCGGACGCCCAGGCCCGCTTCGAAGCCGTCGAGGCGTTCAGCGATGAATACGCAGCGCAGTTGCGTGAACTGGAGCAATGGCATGACAGCGGGACGTCGGTGGCCGTGAGGCTGGGCAGGCAACAAACGATGCGGATGTTCATGGCTTGTTGGATTGAAGGCTTGATGAAGCGCTACGACGTGCCAGGGGTTTCCACGAGCCTGGACCTCTCCGGCGTACCCACTGACGAACTGCGGGACCTGCCTGTCCTCAGCGGTGATTTCTCCCATGTGACTGAGCTGGAAATGGGGGCGGATCGGTCTCTTTGGCAGTTGAACTACGATTTTCGCAACAGCTTTTCCAGCGTGCCGCCTCTGGATACCGGCCCGGCATCGGAGCCTTTGGGCTGGGCAATTGGGATTCCACGGCCTGACTACCACATTGATAGCGTGGAGGATTCGCCTCTCGGGAGCCCCCTGTCCGGTCCTCGTGCAATGAGACCGATGCAGCCCGCAAGGACCCTGCCGGATATTGAACCGGATAGCGATGAAGAGACCTTGGGAACTCATGTGTCATCTGCTCAAGGCTACGAGGTGCTTGCGCAGGATGACTCCGGTAGTTCGGAGTTGTTACCCTGGGTCTTCAGTTTGTCTTTGCCCGAAACTCACGTGCGCAGCAAGCAGTGGCTGCAATTGGCAAGCGAGCCCGACAATCGGGCGTTTTTCCATTTGCTGGCCCGGCTGCGGTTATCCGCAGACTATCGCGCGGACTCCGACGACCTGACCCGCCGCGTATGGACGGTGATTGAGGCCGCCACTGCCAATACCGAATTGCGTCAATTGCTGTTCAGCCTGTCGAGCACGCACGGTACCTGCGCGGACGGACGCATGCTGACCTTCAGCGAGCTGGAAGTGAAGGTGTTCGAGTACCAGGCGGTACAGGCGATCGACCCGCATGACCTGCCGGCCAGAGGCGCGGCATTGCTGCGCCTGTCACGGCGCCTGTTTCGCCTGGGCGAGGTGGAGAAACTGGCGGATGGGGTGGCGGGGCCGCATGTGGACAAGGCCGAAGTGCGCCTTGAATACCGCCTTGGCCTCAAGGTCCCACTGGACTTGCCCGGGCAGCCGCAGGGCATGCTGTCCGGCCAGCCCATTCGGGGGCAGGTGCTGAAACAGGCGATTGAAATCGTACAGCAGGCCGAACAGGGCGAGCCGTTTTACGAAGACCTGATCAGCCGCAGCTACTGGGTGGATTACCTCCAGGCCAGATACCTCGAGTCGTTCGACACCCTCGAGCGCGAGTCCGAGCAGCGTCGCTCGCGCCTGGAGGATGAGCATCAGGCCCTGGACGAAGCCTACGGTGCGGCGGTGACCGCGCTGCAGATCGAACTCGACACCACGCGCAACCAACGGCTGCTGGCCTTATCACGCCAGGAAGTCGCAGCTCTCGAGGCCACCGCCTGAGGCGGCAGTTCAGTGCCGCTGTGCGGTAAGCAGGCACTGTGGCGCACGGTCGTTGCGTAGGCTGAGGTTTCCATCAGTGACGGACGACCGCTCATGTCAGACCGCAAAACCCCAGCACCGCGCCCCGAAGGTGTGTTCCATGCCGACCTTCGGGGTGTCCACTACGACTTTATCAAGGCCCGCGTGCCGAGCTGGTTCAGCCAGGCGCGGGCGCCGCGCCGGCAGGAACTGGCCGACCACGCGCTGGTATTGCCCGCGTGGTACGTCAAAGCCTCGGGCACCCAAAAACAAGCGCTGGCCGCCAGCCATAGCCGGTACCGCGCAATCTTCAATCAGGTCGATGCCACCCTTGCAACGATCCAGGATGTGCAAGCGTTTGCCGAACCCTTGCTTAAAGCCGCGATCAAGGAACGCTTCAAGCTCGATATAGACGTGCGCAACGTCTACCTGGCGCGCAAGTTCGCGCCCGGCGCCCGTGATGATTTCTATGGTTTTTTCAGCTTTGACCGCACCCGCACATCGCGGCTGGATGAGGAGTACCGGGGCGTGTCGTTGCTGGAAGTGGCCCTGGCCAACTTCCTGCCCGAAGAAGAACACCCGGCGCGTTGCGCCGATTGCGAAATCATCACCGGCTGGGGCCGCTACGACGGCGACGTCATCCCGGACTTCGCGGCGGTCAACTCCCAGGCCAAGCCCATTGCACCTTCTGCGTTCGCCAAACTGTGTCGCAGCCTGGATCTGGGTCGCCTGTACCAGCAACACATCAAGGATATCCTGCAACCCAAGGACGAGAAAAAACGCCAGGCGCTGGTCAAGCAACTGCAGGAGCATCAGCGCCAGCAACTGGCGCTCAGCACTGAAATCGCCTGGCAGCAATTCGCCAAGAAGCCCAACAGCTACCTGGTCGGTGCCGGGATCAGCAGTGATGCCTACCGGATGCTCAAGCATGTGCTCGCCGCCAAGGCCGCTCCGACGCTGGATGGCCGCCCGGTGACGTTCGCCAACCTGCAGTTGCTGGGCGTGGAGCTGGTCGGGCCGTTGTTGATCGGACCCAGGCGCAAGCGTGCGGCGCGGGTCGAGCGCCTGGTGGTGTACCTGCCCGATGACCCTCAGCAACCGCTGAAGGAATACGCCAATCTGTACGAGTTTCTGGCCGACTTGGGCGAGCGCTTGAAGAGCCTCGAGTACCGGCGCTTCTTCAGCCGGTTCGTGCCGGTGCCCGAGCAAGGAGCATTTTTCGACAAAATCAGCGCGCTGTGCCGGCCTTCGCGGTCGGTCCAACCCGCGGAGCTGGCGATGGACGAATCGACCATCAAAGGCGACCTGTGGCAGCACCGCCACCAGGCCCATGTCGACAAAATCCTCGCCGACGCCCGCGCCGTGGCGGTGCCCACCGATGACGAGGACGCCAAGGCCCGTGCGGCACGGTTGGAAGGTTTCAAGGACGCCGTGCTCAGCGTGTTCAACCTGGCTGCCTTCGTGGTACCGGGCCTTGGCCCGCTCATGCTGGTGGTGGGCGCCGCGCAGATGTGCGAGGAAGTGTACGAAGGCATCGATGCCTACGAACAAGGCGAGCCCCGTGAAATGTGGGCGCATTTTTCCAGCATCGCGCTGAACGTGGCCATGCTCGGCACGGGCGCAACCGTGCTGCCTCACGTGCAAGTCTCCGGTGTGGTCGAGGCACTCAAGCCGGTGATCCTGGCCGACGGCAAGCAGAAGCTGTGGAACCCGGACGTGTCACGCTACAAAGCCAATATCCAGCTGGCCACGGATGCCAAACCCGACGGACTGGGCCTGTACCGTCACGAGGGAAAACCGGTGCTGGTCCTTGAAGGCGAGCACTATCAGGTCGAGCAGGAAACCGGCACCGGCCAGTACCGTGTGCAGCACCCAGTCCGCACGGACGCCTATCGTCCGCTGCTGGAGCACAACGGTGAAGGTGCCTGGACCCACGAAGGCGAAGACCCGCTGACCTGGGGCGAGGCGACCTTGCTGCGGCGACTGGGCAAACCGGCCGCCCACCTCAGCGCCGAGCACTTGCAACAGGCGCGGCTGGCCAGCGGGGTCGAGATCGAAGCGCTGCGTGAAGCATTGTTCGACCAGCACGCCACGCCGCGGCTGTTGGCCGACAGCCTCAAGCGCTTTGCCTTGCATCGCGAGCTGGAGAACAGTATCGAGCAATTGCGCAGTCGCAATCCTGCAACCTACGCCAAGGCCGATGCGACGCTGCAACTGGAGCTGATGAAACGCCGTGGCATGCTCTCCAACGAGCCCTCGCTGCGTGTGCTCGGCAGTGACGGGCGTGAGCTATGGAACGACCCGGCGCCCGCGTCCCAGGTTCGCCGGGTCGTCGCACTGGATGCGGTGCAACAAGCGCGGGGCGAATTACTCGAACAGGTGCTGTACACCCTGCAAGGCAGCGACCCGGCGCTCAAGGACATACCCGGCATGGCCGCGCAGACGCTCGGTGAGCGCGCCACCCAGTTGCGCCTGTACCTGGCCGACGCCGCCGAACAGCTCAAAGGCTCGCTGCTGGAAGAGCGCTATAAGGCGCAGAACTGCTCCGCCGATGTCGACGTGCAGCGTGTGCTCAACACCTACCCGCAATTGCCCGCGCCGGTGGCCAGGCTGTTGCTCGATGGGATGAGCGCCGAGGATCTGCAAGTCTTTCGCAGCAGCCGGCGCCTGCCCGGCCCGATCCATGAGCGGCTGCGCTGGAGCGAGCAGGAGGTCCGGGTGTCCCGCGCCTATGAGGGCCTGTTCCTCGACTCGATGAGCAATATCGACACTCAGCGTCTTGCGCTGCGCACCTTGGAACTGTTGCCGGGTTGGGCACGCGGTACACGCCTGGAACTGCGCGAGCATTTTGCCGAAGGCCAGGTGCTGGATGCCATCGGCCATCCCGAGGCCACTGCGCGGCGAATCCTGGTGCAGGACGCCGATGGGCAGTTTCAGGGCGAGGACTTTTACACGGCGCTGTGGCAAGTGCTCACGCCGGCCGAACAACAGGCGATGAATTTCACCCACGTGACGCAGCTCAAGTCGGCCATCCTGCGCAACCCTTTGCCACGCGAACCCTTGCGTACGGTGTTGCTCGACCACCCGTTACGCCGCCCGGTCATTGACCCCACGATGCGCCTGCTCGGGGGAGGGCGCGGTTTCAAGCAACTGGTGAACACACTGCGCAGCAATGAGGCGCGGGTGCGGCGCTTGTACCCTTCGTTTTCCGATGCCGATGTCAGTGTGTATATCCAGTTCCTGGGGGCCGATGTGCGGGTCCGGTTGACGCAATTGGAAGCCGACTACGCCAACCTGGATCGCAGCCTCAAGACCTGGGTGCGCGCCACCGATACGCCGTCCGATGCCAGTGGCGCGCGGTTCGCCATGGACATCCGACGTTGCTGGCGCCGCGAAACCGGCAGCGAACTGTCGCTGTCGGCCATCGCCCCGCGCAGCCTGCCGGCGCTGACCGCCGATTTCAGCCACGTGCAGGAACTGGCCCTCGGCAAAATCGTCTGGAATGCCGACACCCAGGTCTTCCTGAAAAACTTCATGCACATCCGCGAACTGCGCATCAGCGATACCGGCATGACGGAACTGCCCGATATCGTCGGCGACCTGCGCCAGCTGACTCATCTGCGCTTGCGCGGCAACCGCATTCGCCTGACCGACGCCAGTGCTGGAAAACTCGCCGGGCTGGATCAACTGCAAAGCCTTGACCTGGCCGGCAACCCCCTGCACATAACGCCGGATTTCACTGCCCTGCAGCGCCTCAAATTCCTCGACCTGAGCAATACCGGCATCACCCAGTGGCCCCGGGGCCTGCTGAGCCAGGCCGACCTGCTGCGCGTGGACCTGCGCAACAACCAACTGAGCGAGATCCCGCGAGAACACCTCTACCCGCAGGCCGAACATTTCCAGCGCACGATACAGATCAATGGTGTGACGGTGATCGGCGGCAACCCGTTCTCCGAGGCCTGCATGCTGGAAGTGGACAACTATTGGAAGCGTTTGGGCGAGGTCGTACCGGAGTTGGCGCAGAGTGGTATTGCCGATGCGTTTTCCGTCGAGTCCCCCGCCATTTTGACGGTGCAACGCATGTACCCGGACAAGACCATCAAGGCCGCCAGAGAGTTGATCTGGAGCCTGGGCGAGGGCGCCGAAGCGGAGTTGACGAGGCGTGCGACCGAATTCGACAGGCTGACCGAACAGCTCAACGCCTGGGCTTTCTCCGGTGGCGGCGCCAGTGAACGCTATATTCGCTCCGATCAACTGCGCAGCAACGCGACGACGCGGGATGACCGCTACATCGCCAAGTCACGCATCCTGCAATGCTGGCGTCGCGAGACGCCGATGAAACTGGCCCATGACGGTACTCCCATCGGCCTGGAGCTGGACCTGGGCAATCTACGGCTGCCCAGCCTGCCGGACCTGGACGCGGATTTCTCGCATGTCGGTTCGCTCAAGCTCAGCGGGATGGCACTGAGCGCCTCTCCCGAAGGCTTCCTGGCGCGTTATCGCAGCGTGCGCTGGCTGGATCTGTCGAACAACCAACTGCGTGAACTGCCACCGGCCCTGGGCGAGATGCACGGGTTGACGCGCTTGTTCTTGCAGAAAAACCAGATCCAGTTGACCCCGCAGACCGCCGAGGTCCTGGCCGGTCGCAGCAGCCTGCGGGCGTTGTGGCTGGACAACAACCCACTGGGCATCGCGCCGGATTTCAGCCGGATTCCCGACATGCGTTCGCTGAGCCTGAAAAACGTCAATATCGACACCTGGCCGCCGGGGTTGGGTGAGCAGCCGCTGCTGGACATGGTCGACTTGAGTGGCAACCAGATCACCACGCTACCGGACTTCCTGGTCGCGCCGCTGCCCGAACAACGGGCGCAATCGGTGCGCCTGAGCCGGGTGGCCAACGTGAGCAACAACCCGCTGAGCGAAGCGACGCTGGCGCAGGTGCGGGTGTATTCCGAACGCCTCGAGCAGAACGCATTGAGTGAGCCGGGCAGCCCGAACCTGTTGGTGGTCTCGGCCTTGCGCATTGCTCACCGTGAACTCTTGAATACGGCCCCAGGGTTGGTGTTCGAGCGCTGGAGCCTGGGTTTTTCCGAGGAGCAATTGGCGACGCGCAGGGCTCAGTGGCTGGCACTGCGGGAACGGCCGGGGAGCGCGGGGTTTTTCCGGATGCTCACCGATTTGCACGTGGTCAGCGAGCAGCACACCGACCTGCAAGGCCGCGTCTGGGAGGTGATCGACTGCATCACGCAAAACAGCAGCGAGTCGGAGCGCCTGCGCGAGCAGATGTTCGAATGGGCCGGCCGGCCGGCGTGTTGTGATCGGGCGGCGTTGTCGTTCAGCAACGTCGAAGTCATGGCGATGGTCTACAAGGCACGGGCAGCCGCCACGGACGCGACCCAGGGCGCGGCATTGCGCAAACTGTCGCGGGGGTTGTTCCGCTTGGATGAGGTGGAAAAAATCGCCCTCAACGACATTGCCGAACGGACCGCTGCCATCAACGCCACGCCGCATTTGAGCGATGCCGAGAAAGCCCGACGCGTCAGCCGCCTGGAGGAGGTCGAAATCCGCCTGGCTTATCGCTTCGGCCTCAAGGGCGCCGACCAGCTCGACTTGCCCGGCCAACCGGAACAGGTGCGATTCACCAATATGGGGAATGTCACCCAGGCGATGCTCGACAGCGCTCGCACGCGGGTGCTCGCACTCGACAATTCGCCGCAGGAGTTCGAAGCGCTGCTGTCCCGGGACTTCTGGCTCGACTACGTGACGCATAAATACCGTACGCAGTTCGATGCCCTGAGCAAGCCGTACCAGGAGCGCCTGGCGGTGCTGTACGAGCAGTCCGCAACCGGCCTGCTGACCGGCGATGAATATGCCGCACAGGCCAAGGACTTGCAGGCCCAACTAGCGATCGAAGAGGCCAACCTGATCGAAGCGTTGACCCGTGAGGAACTGGCCGCAAGTTAAAACAGGAAATAGCGCTGCGCCATCGGCAGCATTTCCGCCGGCTCGCACCACAGCAACACGCTGTCGGCCTTGACCTGGTAGGTTTGCGGGTCGACGTCGATCTGCGGCAGGTAGTCGTTATGGATCAGGTCGCTTTTCTGTACCGAGCGGCAGCCCTTGACCACGCCGATCTGCTTTTTCAAACCCAAGGCTTCGGGCAGCCCGGCGTCAAACGCCACCTGGCTGATAAAGGTCAGGCTGGTGGCCTGTAGCGAGCTGCCGAAGCTGGCGAACATCGGGCGGTAGTGCACCGGTTGCGGGGTGGGAATCGACGCGTTGGCATCGCCCATCAGGCTCGATGCGATCGCCCCGCCCTTGAGAATCAACGTCGGCTTGACCCCGAAAAACGCCGGGCGCCACAGCACCAGGTCGGCCCACTTACCCACTTCGATCGAGCCCACTTCATGGCTGATACCGTGGGTGATCGCCGGGTTGATGGTGTACTTGGCGATGTAGCGCTTGATGCGGAAGTTGTCGTTGCCGGCGCCGTCGCCGGGCAGGGCGCCGCGCTGTTTTTTCATCTTGTCGGCGGTCTGCCAGGTGCGCGTGATGACTTCGCCGACGCGGCCCATGGCCTGGCTGTCGGAGCTGATCATGGAGAATGCGCCGAGGTCGTGCAGGATGTCTTCGGCGGCGATGGTTTCGCGACGGATGCGGCTTTCGGCAAACGCCACGTCTTCGGCAATGCTCGGGTCCAGGTGATGGCAGACCATCAGCATGTCGAGGTGTTCGTCGATGGTGTTGCGGGTGAACGGCCGCGTCGGGTTGGTCGAGCTGGGCAGCACGTTGGGGAAACCACAGGCCTTGATGATATCCGGCGCATGGCCGCCCCCGGCACCTTCGGTGTGATAGGTGTGGATGGTACGCCCCTTGAGCGCGGCGAGGGTGGTTTCGACGAAGCCGGACTCGTTCAGGGTGTCGCTGTGGATCGCCACCTGCACGTCGTACTCATCGGCCACGCTCAGGCAGTTGTCGATACTCGCCGGGGTGGTGCCCCAGTCTTCATGCAGCTTCAGGCCGATGGCGCCGGCCTTGACCTGCTCGATCAGCGGCTCGGGCAAGCTGGCGTTGCCCTTGCCGGTAAAACCGATGTTCATCGGGAACGAATCGCTGGCCTGGAGCATGCGTGCCAGGTGCCATGGCCCGGAGGTGCAGGTGGTGGCGTTGGTACCGGTGGCAGGCCCGGTGCCGCCGCCGATCATGGTGGTGACGCCGCTGGTCAGCGCCTCTTCGATCTGCTGCGGGCAGATGAAGTGTACGTGGCTGTCGATACCGCCGGCGGTGAGGATCATGCCTTCGCCGGCGATCACTTCGGTGCTGGCGCCGATGGCGAGGGTCACGCCGGGCTGGATGTCCGGGTTACCGGCCTTGCCAATGGCGGCGATGCGGCCGTTCTTCAAACCGACGTCAGCCTTGACGATGCCCCAATGGTCGATGATCAGCGCGTTGGTGATGACCGTGTCGACGACTTCATGGGCGAGCAATTGGCTCTGGCCCTGGCCGTCGCGGATCACCTTGCCGCCGCCGAATTTTACTTCTTCGCCATAGACCGTGAAGTCTTTCTCCACTTCGACGAACAGCTCCGTGTCGGCCAGGCGGACCTTGTCACCGACGGTGGGGCCGTACATGTCGGCATAGGCTTGTCTGGAAATTTTCATCGCACGTTATTCCTCGATCGTTCCCACGCTCTGCGTGGAAATGCAGCCCTGGACGCTCTGCGTCCGCTCTTAAAGTCGTGACGCAGAGCGTCACCGGATGTATTCCCACGCGGAGCGTGGGAACGATCAGTGAAGCCCTAAAGATCACCCATGACTTTCCCGGCGAAGCCAAATACCCGCCGTCCACCGCTCAAATCCACCAACTCGATTTCACGACTTTGCCCCGGCTCAAACCGCACCGCCGTGCCCGCCGGAATATTCAGGCGCATGCCACGGCTGGCGGCGCGGTCGAAGGTCAGTGCGTTGTTGGTCTCGAAAAAATGGTAATGCGAGCCGACCTGGATCGGCCGGTCGCCGCTGTTGGCCACGCTCAGGCTGACGGTGCGCCGGCCCACGTTGAGTTCGATGTCGCCAGGCTGGATCTGATATTCGCCAGGAATCATGCAGGTTGCCCCAGTGTCTTGAAGTAGATGGCGGTCGGGGTGTAGCGCCCGTCCGGGCTTTGGCAGTAATCGGGCAGTTCGCCGAGCTTGGTGTAGCGCAGCGCCTGGTAGAAGGCTTCGGCGGCCGAACCGGCCTCGGTGTCCAGGTACAGCAGGCCACGCTTGTGCTGGCGGGCGGCGAGCTCCAGGGTATGCATCAATTGTTGGCCCAGGCCATGACGCCGCGCGCTGCTGTGCACCAACAGCTTCTGCACCTCGGCGCGGTTCAGGCCGTTGGCCTTCTGGCACAGCGCCAATTGCACGCTGGCGATCACCTGCTCCTCACGGACCACCACCCACAGCAACAGGCTGCCATCCTCGATGCTGGCCTGCACGCCGCTCAGATAGACGCGGGCCTGGGCCTCATCAAAGTCGGCCATGAACCCGACGCTGGCGCCATGCTTGACCGCGTCCAGCAACAGCTCGACCAGGCCCAGACGGTAATGGGCAAAACTTTCAGCATTCACTCGACGCAGGTGCGTGGCGCTCATCGGGGTCACTCCTGGGGTGGCTCGGCACCCGGGTTCAGGGCCAGTTGCATGAAGGTCAAGTCCAGCCAGCGGCCAAACTTGATACCTACTCGGGGCATCTGCCCGGTCGTTATAAAACCTTGGCGCTCATGCAGGCGGATCGAGGCCTGGTTGCCGCTTTCGATGGCGGCGACCATGACGTGTTTGCCGCAAGCCCGCGCGCGTTCGATCAGGGCCTCCATCAAGCGTGGACCGACCCCTTTACCGCGTTGGTCGCTGCGCACATACACCGAGTGCTCGACGCTGTAGCGAAAACCTTCGAACGGCCGCCAGTCACCGAACGAGGCGTAGCCGGTGACTTCATTGTTTTCGGTGGACACCAGCACCGGATAACCCTGGGCCTGACGCGCACTGAACCAGGCCAGGCGGTTGGCCAGGTCCACCGGTTGTTCGTTCCAGATCGCCGTGGTGTTGCGCACCGCGTCGTTATAGATATCGCGGATCGCCGGCAGATCCTGTTCGGTTGCATCACGAATCATGGGCGTGCCTCAGGCGATGGGTTGGTGGACGGTGACCAGCTTGGTGCCGTCGGGGAAGGTGGCTTCCACCTGGATGTCCGGGATCATTTCCGGGATGCCCTCCATCACTTGTTCACGGCTGAGCAAGGTGGTGCCGTAGTGCATCAGGTCGGCCACGGTGCGGCCATCGCGGGCACCCTCCATCAAGGCGGCGGAAATGTAGGCGATGGTTTCCGGGTAGTTGAGCTTCACGCCGCGCGCCAGGCGCCGCTCGGCGACCAAGCCTGCTGTGAAGATCAACAGCTTGTCTTTTTCCCGTGGGGTCAGGTCCATGGTTCAGGTGCTCCAGATTCGGGGTGAAACGGCTTCGCGGCCCAGCGTCGCCGGGCGCAGCAGCCGCCATAAATCGATCAGCCAGGCGCGTGCCAGCAGCGCTTCGCCGGCCAGGCAGCGGGCGACCAGCAGGCCGGGCAGTTGGGTCAGGTCGCCGCGCACGGCGTGGGGCAGGGCGCGGCAGGTGTCCAGCAGTTCAGGCTCGATGTCGGCCGTCAGCAGCAACGTCGCAAAGACCGGCTGCCCGTCCAGGCCGATGGGCGAGTCGAGCAAACCGTCGGCACCCACAATGCGCTGGCGCTCATGCCAGAGCAACCGGCCGTCGCGGCGGATATCCAGGTGTGATTGAAAGTGGCCGAGGTCGAAGCGTTCGTCGCTGGCCGGGCGGCCCAGGGCGACCACATCCCAGTAGAACAGCCGTGCGTCGCCGTGCAGCTCAATACGGGTGCTGAGCTCGGCTTGAGCGGCGCTGAACACGATGGTTTCCTGGGGCAGCCACTCCAGGGTGGCGCCGGCTTCGACGGTCAAGTCCAGGTGCTGGAAGGCCGGGCTCTGGGCGCGGTACCACTTGGCCGCGCCGGGGCTGGTCAACTGCGCCCAGGCGCCTTCGCCCACCCGTGCGCTGATCGCCAGGCGGTCGCCGCCGGCGATTCCGCCGGGCGGGTGCACGATGATGTGTTGGCACACCTCGGGGCCTTCAGCGTACAAGTGCTTCTGCACCCGTAGCGGGCCGAGGTGGCGACGCATCACCGGGCGCGTCGTGTCGCCGAAACGCGCGTAGCCGAGTTCCAGCGCAGCATGCCAGCTGGGGGTGAACAGGGCAGGGGAAACGGGCAGGTTCATGGCAGAGTGCTTATCGTTAGAAGGCTACAGATTAGATGGTTACCAAGCCGCGTACACCCTCGCGTTCCATATTTTCACCACGGCCTTGCTGCAGGATTTCACCGCGAGACATCACCAGGTACTGGTCGGCCAATTCGGCGGCAAAGTCGTAGAACTGCTCGACCAGCAAGATGGCCATATCCCCGCGCTCAGCGAGCTTCTTGATCACCGCGCCGATCTCCTTGATCACCGACGGCTGGATGCCTTCGGTGGGTTCATCCAGGATCAGCAGCCTCGGTCGACTGGCCAGCGCCCGACCGATAGCGAGCTGTTGCTGCTGGCCGCCGGACAGGTCGCCACCACGGCGATGTTTCATCTGCAGCAGCACCGGAAACAATTCGTAGATGAAAGCGGGCACTTCCTTGGCTTCTGAGCCTGGAAAACGCGAGAGCCCCATCAGCAGGTTTTCTTCCACCGTCAGCCGCCCGAAAATTTCACGACCCTGGGGCACATAGGCGATACCGGCCTGTACGCGCTGGTGCGGTTTGAATCCAGTGATGGCCTTGCCCTCCCAATTGACTGCGCCTTCCTTGGCCGGCAACAGGCCCATCAGGCACTTGAGCAGGGTGGTCTTGCCCACGCCGTTACGGCCGAGCAGGCAAGTCACCTCGCCGATCTTCACCTCGAAGGACAGCCCGCGCAGGATGTGGCTACCGCCGTAATACTGGTGCAACTTGTCGACTTGCAGCATGTTCAAACTCTCCTCAATCGATCGTTCCCACGCTCTGCGTGGGAATGCCGCTAAAGTCGTGACGCGGAGCGTCACTGGATGCGTTCCCACGCGGAGCGTGGGAACGATCAGCGGTCCGTCGCAGGTTTAGCGACCGAGATAGACTTCGATCACCCGCTCGTTTTCCTGTACCTGCGCAAGCGACCCTTCGGCCAGCACGCTGCCCTGGTGCAACACGGTGACGTGGTCGGCAATAGAGCCGACAAAGCCCATGTCGTGTTCCACCACCATCAACGAATGCTTGCCCGCCAGGCGCTTGAACAGTTCGGCGGTGAATTCGGTTTCGGCGTCGGTCATGCCCGCTACCGGTTCGTCCAGCAGTAACAACTGAGGGTCTTGCATCAGCAGCATGCCGATTTCCAGGAACTGCTTCTGGCCATGGGACAAGAGCCCGGCCGGGCGCTGCGCCGAGGCGCTGAGGCGGATGGTGTCGAGTACCTCGGCAATGCGGTCTTTCTGTTCGCCGCTCAGGCGCGCGCGCAAGCTGGCCCATACCGACTTGTCGGTCTTCTGCGCCAGCTCCAGGTTTTCGAACACACTGAGGGCTTCGAACACCGTGGGTTTCTGGAACTTGCGGCCAATCCCGGCCTGGGCGATCTGGACTTCGCTCATGCCGGTCAAGTCCAGGGTTTCGCCAAACCAGGCGTGGCCCTGGCTGGGGCGGGTCTTGCCGGTGATCACATCCATCAGCGTCGTCTTGCCTGCCCCGTTGGGGCCGATGATGCAGCGCAGTTCACCGACGCCGATGTACAGGTTCAAGTCGTTGAGCGCCTTGAAGCCATCGAAGCTCACACTGATGCTCTCAAGGGTCAAAATGGTGCCGTGACGGGTATTCAGGCCCTTGCCGGCGGCCTGGCCCAGGCCGATGGCGTCGCGGCCGATGCCGGCATCAAAAATAGGTTCGAGCATGACGTTCCTCATTTCTTCAACAGCCCGATAACGCCCTTGGGCAGGTACAGGGTGACGATGATGAACAGCGCCCCGAGGAAGAACAGCCAGTATTCCGGGAACGCCACGGTGAACCAGCTTTTCATGCCGTTGACCACACCGGCGCCGAGCAGCGGGCCGATCAACGTGCCGCGCCCGCCCAAGGCCACCCACACGGCCGCTTCGATGGAGTTGGTCGGCGACATTTCGCTGGGGTTGATAATGCCCACTTGCGGCACATACAAGGCCCCGGCCAACCCACACAACACCGCGCTCAATACCCACACGAACAGCTTGAAGCCACGCGGGTCGTAGCCGCAGAACATCAGGCGGTTTTCCGCGTCACGCAGGGCCGTGAGCACCCGGCCGAACTTGCTCTTGGCCAGCCGCCAGCCGATCAACAGACTCGCGACCAGCAGCAGCACCGTCGCGACGAACAACACCGCTCGCGTGCCAGGCTCGGTAATGCCGAACCCGAGGATGCTGCGAAAATTGGTGAAGCCGTTGTTGCCGCCAAAGCCGGTCTCGTTGCGAAAGAACAACAGCATCCCGGCAAAGGTCAGGGCCTGGGTCATGATCGAGAAGTACACGCCCTTGATCCGCGAACGAAAGGCGAAGAACCCGAACACCAGCGCCAGCAGGCCGGGCGCCAGGACCACCAGGCACAACGCCCAGAGAAAGTGTTGGGTGCCGAACCAGTACCAGGGCAATTCGGTCCACGACAAAAAGGTCATGAACGCCGGCAATTCATCCCCGGCCGCCTGGCGCATCAGGTACATGCCCATGGCGTAACCGCCCAGCGCAAAGAACAGGCCGTGCCCGAGGGACAACATGCCCGCATAACCCCACACCAGGTCCAGCGCGAGGGCGACGATGGCGTAGCAAAGGATCTTGCCCACCAGGGTCAGGGTGTAGGCCGAGACATGCAATGCGTTGTCCGGCGGCAACAATGACAGCAGCGGCAGGGCGAGCAACACCACGAGGACCAGCGCGCCCAGCGCAATCGTCAGCTTGGGGCCGGCCTTCTGCGTGGCCGTCAGCATCAATGGTTGGTTCATCAGTCGATCACCCGTCCTTTCAGTGCGAAGAGTCCCTGCGGGCGTTTCTGGATAAACAGAATGATCAGCGCGAGGATCAGGATCTTGCCCAGCACCGCACCGATCTGCGGTTCCAGGATCTTGTTGGCGATGCCCAGCCCGAAGGCCGCCGTCACGCTGCCGGCCAACTGGCCGACACCGCCGAGCACCACCACCAGGAACGAATCGATGATGTAGCTCTGGCCCAGATCCGGGCCGACGTTGCCGATCTGGCTCAGCGCGACGCCGCCCAAGCCGGCGATGCCGGAGCCCAGGCCAAAGGCAAGCATGTCCACACGCCCGGTGGGCACGCCACAGCAAGCGGCCATGTTGCGGTTCTGGGTGACGGCGCGTACGTTCAGGCCCAGGCGTGTCTTGTTCAGCAGCAACCAGGTCAGCACTACCACGCACAGGGAGAAGGCGATGATCACGATGCGGTTATAGGGCAGCACCAGGTTGGGCAGCACTTGAATACCGCCGGACAGCCACGCGGGGTTGGACACCTCGACGTTCTGGGCGCCGAATACCAGACGCACCAGCTGGATCAGCATCAGGCTGATGCCCCAGGTGGCGAGCAGGGTTTCCAGCGGGCGGCCATAGAGGTGGCGGATCACCGTGCGTTCCAGGGCCATGCCGATGGCGGCGGTGACGAAAAACGCCACCGGCAGCGCAACCAGCGGGTAGAACTCGATGGCATGCGGCACATAGCGCTGCATCATCAATTGCACCACGTAGGTCGAGTAGGCACCGAGCATCAGCATCTCGCCGTGGGCCATGTTGATCACGCCGAGCAGGCCAAAGGTAATCGCCAGGCCGAGCGCCGCGAGCAACAGGATCGAGCCCAGCGACAGGCCGCTGAACGCCTGGCCGAGCAGTTCACCCAACATCAATTTACGCTTGACCTGGGCCAGGCTGGTTTCGGCGGCGGTGTGCACGGCCGCATCGGTTTCCACGCCGGGGGCGAGCAGGGCTTCAAGGCGGGTGCGCGCCAGCGGGTCGCCGGTGCCACCCAATAGGCGTACGGCGGCGAGGCGAACAACTGGGTCGGTGTCCACCAATTGCAGGTTGGCCAAAGCCAAGCTGAGGGCGGTGTGCACGCCTTCGTCGGTTTCAGCGGCGACTTGCTGGTCGAGAAATTTCAGTTGCGTGGGCTGTGCGCTTTTTTGCAGGGTCTGTGCAGCGGCCAAGCGCAGCTTGGGATCGGCAGCGAGCAATTGCTGGCTGGCTTGTACGTTGTCGATCAGGCCGCGCAGACGGTTGTTCAGGCGTACGGTTTTGGTTTCACCGTTGACCGTGAGTTGGCCTTGTTGCAGGGCGTCCACCAACTCGATGCGTGCAGGGTCGGGCTGGGCGGCCCAGTCCTGGAGCAGCCTGGCTTGTTGGGCCGGGTTGGCGGCAAGGAAGTCTTCGGCGTCGTTGGCGTGTGCGGCAAAGGGCAGCAACAGCAGTGCCGTCAGGATGAAGCGGTAAAGGGCAGTGGGCATAAACAAGTTTCCTATAGATCGTTCCCACGCTCTGCGTGGGAATGCCGCCTTGGACGCTCTGCGTCCGCGTTGTGACGCAGAACGTCACGCGATGCATTCCCACGCAGAGCGTGGGAACGATCAGTACCGCGGGCTTAGTTGCTCTTGACGGCGTAATCCGGCTTCTTGTCATTCCCCGGGATGTACGGGCTCCACGGTTGAGCACGGATTGGCTCATTGGTTTGCCACACTACGGAGAACTGCCCATCGGCCTGGATTTCGCCGATCATCACCGGCTTGTGCAGGTGGTGGTTGGTCTTGTCCATGGTCAGGGTGAAGCCCGACGGCGCGGCGAAGGTCTGGCCGGCCAGGGCTTCGCGCACTTTATCGACATCGGTGGACTTGGCTTTCTCGGCGGCCTGCGCCCACATATGGATGCCCACGTAGGTGGCCTCCATCGGGTCGTTGGTCACTGCTTTATCCGCGCCCGGCAGGTTGTGGGCCTTGGCATAGGCTTTCCAGTCGGCGACGAACTTCTTGTTCACCGGGTTTTCCACCGACTGGAAGTAGTTCCAGGCAGCGAGGTTGCCCACCAGTGGTTTGGTGTCGATACCGCGCAGTTCTTCTTCACCGACGGAGAACGCGACCACCGGCACTTCGGTAGCTTTCAGGCCCTGGTTGGCCAGTTCCTTGTAGAACGGCACGTTGGAGTCGCCGTTGACCGTGGAGATCACCGCGGTCTTGCCGCCGGCGGAGAACTTCTTGATGTTGGCGACGATGGTCTGGTAGTCGGCATGGCCAAACGGTGTGTAGACCTCTTCGATGTCTTTGTCGGCGACGCCTTTGGAATGCAGGAACGAGCGCAGGATCTTGTTGGTGGTGCGCGGGTAGACGTAGTCGGTGCCCAGCAGGAAGAAGCGCTTGGCGCTGCCGCCTTCTTCGCTCATCAGGTATTCCACGGCCGGAATCGCCTGCTGGTTCGGCGCCGCACCGGTATAGAACACGTTGGGCGACATCTCTTCGCCTTCATATTGCACCGGGTAGAACAGCAGGCCGTTGAGTTCTTCGAACACCGGCAACACGGATTTACGCGACACCGAAGTCCAGCAGCCGAACACCACGGCGACCTTGTCCTGGGTCAGCAACTGTCGGCCTTTCTCGGCGAACAGCGGCCAGTTCGACGCCGGATCGACGACCACCGGTTCAAGCATCTTGCCGTTCACACCGCCCTTGGCGTTGATCTCATCGATGGTCATCAGCGCCATGTCTTTGAGCGACGTCTCGGAGATGGCCATGGTGCCGGACAGAGAGTGCAGGATGCCGACCTTGATGGTCTCGGCGGCCTGTACGGTCCAGGTCAGGCCCATGGCGGCAATGGATGCCGAAAGAGTGAAAGCCTTGATCAAGCTGCGACGCTTCATGGTGCGTTCTCCGTGAACCCAAGTTTTTGTTGGACAGATGACAAGGCTTTTGCAAGGGGCATGCCCGCTTTGTCCGCCTGCACAATCAGCGTCTCGGGCGCGGGTTCGCTGCGCAGGGCGTGCACTATATCGGCGCTCGCTTTCAAGGCGGGTTCACGCGTTGCACAGTGCTGGTGCGGGACGATTAACTATCTAACGCCTTGGTCAGGTTGGGGTGTTCAGGATGTCGGGACATTCGAACACACACCCAAGGAGCCCCCATGGACGATTCTTTTTCACGCGATAAACGCGCCGCGTTGCCCCAGGGGCACGCCAAGCTGGGTGCCTTGACCCCGGCGTTCATCAGCGCCGACGACGTGGCGCGCTATCTTCATGAGCGTATCGGCAACCAGCACGACAAGGAGTACGGTTGCGTGATCCTGCAGCGGCACTCGGACCAGCTGTATGTCGGCACAGAGCCCCGGGCGGATCGGCCGACGACGTTCGACTTCACACTGTTGCTCGACCGCATCAGCGCCGATGGCGAATACCGCCAGCCGGACGGCTACACGCTGGTTGCGACATTGCATTCGCACCCTGACACCCAGGCCGACACCCAGAAGCAGAACCCGCGCTTTACGATGCAGCAGGTCAAGGCCTTCATGAGCTTCTATTCCATTCCGGATGTGATCCTTGCCCAGCAAGACCGGCGGACGCTGCCGTATGCGTATCTGTCCGGCCCGGACGGCACGTTGCTGCGCTATCAGGTCAGCCACTCGGAGGAGGAAACGCAGTATGCACGCTGGTTGTCCGAGAGCGGCCCGTGGGACTCGCCGCATGCCCATGACGGCAGCCTCGAGGGGGTATTTAAAAAGCTCGCTGCGGTCGGCACTCTGCGATTTCTGCTTTCCAGTCCCAATTGGGGGGGATCGGTAGGGGACGTGCCTGCCGATTGGCAACCCTATCAGCCCTTCAGCGCGGCGCCGCTGCCCCTGCCGTGTGGCCCGGTGTTCACCCGCCAGGAGCAGGCGCTGACACAGGCCTGGACGCGTATCCAGCGCCAACCCACCGTACGACAGCAGGTGCTGGTGTTACAGCACAGCGTCAAAGGCCTGTATACCGCCGCCGAACCGCAACCGCCCGCTCAGCTCAAGCAACTGCCGCCCCTGCCGGAAGGCTTTCACCTGCACGGTGTGTACCTGCATTCGCGACCCTTGCCTGGCAACTATCCCGAGCTGGAAGCCTGGTTGTACAAGAACTTCATCAGCCCGCTGGAGCTGGCGCAGTGCATTGCCCAGTTTCGTGGCTATGCGCTGGCACAGCCTTCGACCCTGGGCGCCTCGCTGTTTATTCGCCTGCGTGATGAGGCGCTGTTGCGTTATCGGTTCTCCGGCTCGGCGGACGAATCACTGCTGTTTGCGACTGAGGCCGATGGTGCGGTTCGTGATCAGGGCTTGCAGGCGCAGTTGGCCGGCGGCGCTTTGCTGACGCGCGACTATGTGCTGCGCGTGGCCAGGGCCGGCGAGCTGACGGTGGAAAAAACCAGTGCCCTGTGGGATCGCCCCGGAGTGGTCGACGCCCACTGGCGCCCCTATTCGAACCGCGTACTGATGCCGCTCAAGCAGGCTTTTCTATCGGCCGACGACGCCGCCCGGCATGCGCACCTGCACATCGACGAACAACGCGACCAGGCCTATGGCGGGTTGATCCTGCAGCGCAGCGACGGGCGTTTCGTGGCCACTGACCCGGTGCGGGCCCAGGGCAGCCCGTTCACGCTGGATGGCGGCTACCCGAAGGACCGCCAGGGTGGCCTGATCATTTTGCACGCCGGCCATCGCCTGCATGCACGATATGGGTCGCGGCGGGCATTGTGGAAAACTGACCGCGCCCAGGGCACGCGACTCAAGTGGAGCCACAAGGAGGCCGAGCTGCATGCGCAGATGTTCAGCGACCTGGATATACAGGCCATCCTGCAATCCCATTGTCCGGGTTACCTCTCGGGAACGCAGGACAGCCTGATCGCGTTCCAGCCGGGCGAGGCGACGGCGGCTTGGCGCCAGCAGTGGCAGACACCGGCCTCCGGCGGCATGAGCCCGATCGCCCAACGTCTGGACAGCGGCGCGATCAAGCCTGCCGATATTGTGCGCATCCTGGCCGAGCCTGGCACTCTGCGTGTGATGACCGCCAGCAAGCTGTGGGGGCCGGCGGAAAAGGTCGAGACGGATTGGGCGCCGTTCGTGCGGGTGCTGGAGTTTCAACGGCCCGGCGCGTTGAGTTATGGCGCCGTGTTCGCCAGCGCCGACGCTGCGGCCCTGGACCTGCAGCATCGGCAACCGGAGCGCGCCTACCCGCGCTATGCCAACGTGTTCTTTGCGTTCATCTTCAAACACCAGAGCCGTGAGGAATATGTCGCCAGCGAGTGGGTGCCGGTCACGCAGAAAACCCCACTGCTGTCGCTGCCTGGTGTGTCCGCCAACCCGGTGCCTGAAGGCTTTGCCTGCCAGGGCGTGTACTACACCCGGCAAACGGCGGGCAGCCGTTCGACGGCATGGCTGGAGCGACTGTTTATCCTGCCCGATGATTTGAGCACGGCCATCATCGAGGGGCGCGCCGCGATTCCCTCATCGAGCCGTGGTGCGACGATTTATATCGCGCCGCCGGAAGGTGCCTTGTTGAGTTACCGATCACCCTCGCCCCGTGGTCTGTTCGAGGCCGAGAGCAGCGGTGACAGCGTCGAGCAGATCAAGGCCAAGTTGAGTTTCGGTACCCTGGACGGGCCTGGGTTCGTGCGCAAGGTGGCTGCCGCCGGCGAGTTGCGGGTGGTTGCCGCCAGCCCGTGCTGGGACCGCCCGGGTATCGTCTCGGCCACCTGGGAGGCTTATGCGCATCTGCCGCGTCGGCCCATGAGCGCGGCGTTCCTGTCGATGGACGATGCCGCGCGCTACGTGTGCAGCAGAATGTCAGGAGGAGGGGGCACAAGAAGCTATGGCGGGGCGATTCTGCGTCGCGATGACGGCTGGTTCATCGCCAGCGAACCCCTGTGGCTTGCCGATGAGGCGTTGGAGCAGAGCTGGCTGTTTCCCGATGAGTTGGTGGCCCGTGGGCTTTACCCTGAGCGCTGCAAGCTGGTGGCCTATTACTCTTCGCGTCCGGTGATGCGGATGCCGTTCCTGCTGACGAGCGAGCAGGCCACGGTGTACAGCAACATGTTTTCCACCCGGCTGCTGGCCCACGCGATGAGCGAGGGCCACAAGGGCATCACGCACTATTCGCTGGGCCAGGACGGCTCGCTGATCCGCCTGCTGGCGACGGCCCGGGTCAAATACCCGCTGATCACTCAGGCCAACCTGGTCATGCGCCCGCACAACCGTCGCGACTGGCTCTATGGTGAGACTGAATGCGCGTTGCGTTCCGGCGAGTTGACGCCTGTGGAGTACGTCAACCGGGTCGCCGCGTCGTTCTCTCTGGACGTGGTGCTGGGCGGCGCTCTATGGGGCACGCAGGGGCCGGTGTCGGGCTGGGTGCCTTACGCCACACCACACACCGCCGAGCGCGGTTATCTGCGAGCGCGGCATGACCCGGCGTTTGGCCCGGTCTGTACGCAACCGGACGATGCTGCGCGGTTGTTGTCCCAGGCGCTGACCACGTGCGACGAGCTGCAAGTCGGTTATCTGCTTAAGTCCCAGGACGGCCACTACGTCGCGACCTTGCCGATCAAGGACAGTGGTGCGCGGTTCGCCCATCGACGGGTGTTCAGCGACGCGGGTTACCCGCTTGGCTACGCAATGGCCGGGCTGTACTTTTGCGTGTCGCAGCCCGTCGAGTTGCGTCCCCGTGGCGTCACCATCAGTGGCGACGAGATTTTTCAGGGGCTGTTTTCGCCCTACGACCTCAAGGATGCGCTGTATCAGGTCCGTGGCACCCGTGAACGTGCCAGCCTGCCGTTGTACATCTTCTGTGCCGACGGCGCCTTGCTTAAGTTCGTGGTGGTCAACGATCGGTTTGTTCAATACCGCGACCTGTCGGATTTGCACGCACGGGTGCTGAGCCCGCGCGATTTCATCCGGCGCATGGCGGCGGCCGGCGACTTGCGCATCCTGCGTTCCAGTGACAACTGGCCGGGCCTTGGGGTGGTGGACAGCCAGTGGCAACCGGGGCGTTCGCAGGGTGTGCCGGCAGAAGACGAACACCCCCTGAGCCTGGGGCCGGTGTACATCCATGCCGAGGATGCGGCGCTGCATATCCATGAACTGGCGGGGCAGTTTGCCGGTAAACAGTACCTGGGGGCGCAGCTGAAAAACACGGGGGGCAGTGGCTACCAACCGGTCCTTCCGACGCTGGACCAAGGCTACCCCTCCCTAGTTGCCGAACGCTTGTTCCCCCAGGCTTTCAAGGGCATCGGCCCGGCCCGCAGGGTGCCGCAGCTGCCGGAGGGCTACCGGTTCTGCGCCGCGCACCTGGTGTTTCACGACGGGCTCGACCAGCCTGAAAGGGCGAGTGAGGACAATTACCGCAGGTCCTTCGTCTCGTGGCGTGAAGTGGGTTTCTACGTCCACGCCTTGAAGAGTGCCGGGGTGGCGATCAACGCGCTGTACCTGACCACACGCGATGGTGCCCTGTTGAGCTACCAGCCAAGTTTCAGCAACGATGAGTACAACCTGTTGGACACCGGCCTCAAATGGTCCCTGGCCGGCGGCTACACCGCGTATGCACCAGCCCCCTCCCATGTGGTTCTGGAGCTGGCGCGCCTCGGTGAGTTGCGGGTGATTCACCCGTCGGCGTTCTGGCGTCTGCGCGGAAAACTCGGCGCGGACCTGGCCTCCTCGGTCGGCGAGGTGGTGCTGGTACCGACCAAAGACGAGCTATGAGCCGCTCGCGCTTTGCCAGAAAAACCGTGACAGCACCAGCCGGTCCAGGGCCCACATCAATACCAGTGAAACCCCCACCAGCGGGAACAGGAGCGCCAGGCCGAACATAATCACCATTGCGGTTTTCCACCTGGGCAGGTCATGGCGCAGCGGCGGAACCCCTAAACCGCCTGCTGGGCGGCGCTTCCACCAGATCACCAGGCCGCTGACCGCGCTGAGCAGAATCATCAGGCAGATCAGCAAGACGATGATCTGGTTCACCACGCCGAACATCTTGCCCTCGTGCAGCATTATGCCGGTCTCGGTGGCGCGTGCGACGTTGTTGTAGTGTTGCCAGCGCACATCGGCCAGGACCTTGCCGGTGTATTGATCCACATGCAGGGTGGCGTCGTTGCGCGGGTCGTCGGCGAATACCGCGACCGTGAACACGCCGGTGGTCGTGGTGGGGAAGGTGATGCTGTAGCCGGGCTCGACCTTGCGTGCGCTGGCCAGGTCGACCACTTGTTGCAGGCGCAGCGCCGGTGCGGCTGGGCCTGCATGCATGGCGCCGTGGTTCATGTGTTCGGCATGGTCGCCGGACATCGGCATGGGGGTGTTTTCCACGGCCCACGGCACGGTCTGTTGGCTGGCGGTATTGAGGGTGCGTGCCTGCTGGTCGGACTGCGGCACGTTGTTCCACATGGCGTCCGGGAAGCGGTTCCACAGCTCGGCATACTGCTTGCCCCAGAAGCCGGTCCAGGTCATGCCGCTGAGCAACATCACCAGCAGAAACGCGGCGCCCCAGAAACCGACCACGGCATGCATATCGCGCCAGAACACCCGGCCGCGTGCATTCAACCGAGGCCACAACACACCGGCCGCCGACTTGCCGCGCGGCCACCACAGGTACAGGCCCGACACCACCAGCATCACGCCCCAGCCGGCGGCGAGTTCCACCAGGCGATCGCCGACG
This sequence comes from Pseudomonas sp. Q1, assembly GCF_009935975.1. Taxonomy (NCBI): domain Bacteria; kingdom Pseudomonadati; phylum Pseudomonadota; class Gammaproteobacteria; order Pseudomonadales; family Pseudomonadaceae; genus Pseudomonas; species Pseudomonas sp. Q1. The sequence goes on from NZ_QODI01000001.1 coordinate 580,321, forward strand.
GTACCGATCATCAACTCACCGTGCAGGGCTCGGGCGATGGCTTGCAGGTTGTATTTGGCGTCCTGTTGGCCGAGCACGGTGCCACGATACGGGTCGACGAATACCGTCACTTCGCGGCCGTCGTTGTGCATGATGAACTGTGCGCTGCGGGTGGCGTCGGCCGGTGGCAGGTATTTGCTGATCCGGGCTTGGGGGAACGCTGCCTGGGCTCGTTGCAATTGCTCATCGGCACTCAGGGCATGCTCGGCGCTGGGCACGGTCAGCAGGTCGCCATACATCAGCGGGTCGAGCTGGGGTTTGAACAGGTAGATGATGCCGGTGAGGGTCAGCAACACCATGAACGGGGCGACGAACAGGCCGGCGTAGAAGTGCCAGCGCCAGGCCAGGTTGTAGAAGGAAACTTTTTGAGTGGACATCAGGGGCTCCGCAAGGCGTTGGTTTTTTTGTGTCAGGTAGGCCGCTAATCGGGGGCCAGCCCCCTCCCACATTGGAATGCATTGCAAATGTGGGAGGGGGCTTGCCCGCGAGGCGGTCAGAAGCTCATGTCGACTTTGGTCCAGAGGGTGCGCCCCGGTTCCTTGAGGGCTTGCGGGTCGTTGGCCGGGTAGCCGAACCCGGCATTACCGGCCAGGTTCAGGTGCTCGGCATAAGCCTTGCCGAACAGGTTGTCGACGCCGGTGCTGACCTTGAAATTCTTATTGATGCGGTACGCGGCGTTCAGCGAGAACACGCCAAAACCGCCGCTCTTGTCGAAGTCCTTGCCGACCACGTTGCCTTGGTTCGGGGCGATGCGATTCTGCGCCGCGACCACTCGCCACAAGGCGCCGGCGCTCCAGTCATCTTCGCTGTAGGTCAGGCCGAAACGGGCATCGAGCGGTGGCATTTGCGGCAGGGCCTTGCCATCGCTGCTGTTCTTGCCCCAGGCGTAGGCGAGGGTGGCGTCGGCCTTCCAGTTGCGCGTCAGCTTGTAGGCTGCGCCCAGTTCACCGCCCATGATGCGTGCATCGATATTACGTGCCTGGGAGGTGGTGCCCATCATGCCCGGCCTGTAGTCGAACAGAATGAAGTCCTGCACCCGGCCGATGTAACCCGAGGCCCAGGCTTCCAGGTCGGCGGTTTTGTATTGCGCGCCGAAGTCGAGTTGCGTGGTTTTCTCCGGCTTGACGCCATCGAAGGCGTTGACCGAGCCGGCCGCGCCGGTGTTGGGGGAAAACAGTTCCCAGTAGTCCGGGAAACGTTCGGCGTGGCCCAAGCCTGCATAGACGGTGGTGGGTGTGTCAGCCAGGTCGTGCTCGTAGCGCACAAAGCCCGACGGCAGGGTATCGGCGCGCGTGTCGTCGGCGGTGGGGTTGGGGCGGGACATCATGCCCGAGCCGGTGGTCTGGCGGAAATCCTTGGCCGAGGCGCGGTCCAGGCGTGCCCCGGTGATCAGGCGGTCGCGGTCGGCGGCGTACCAGGTCAGTTCGCCGAACACGCCGTAGTTGTGGAAGTTGGCGTCCTTGTTGCGCGGCAGATCCTTGTACGTGTCGATGCCCATGCTGCTGCGCTGGCGGTGTTCATTGGTTTGCGCGTCCAGGCCGCTGATCAATTGCACATCGGCCCAGCGCCAGGTGGCCTTGATGCGGGCACCGAGGGTGCGACGGTCGACGTTGGAGGCCATCGGCCCGGCCATCATGCCCGTGCCCGACGGTACGCGCAGGCTGTAGTTGTCCATCACGTGGTCGGCATAGTTGTAGTAGACCTGGGCTTCGACCTTGTCCAGCACTTCGCCGATATTGGACTTCTCGAAACGCAGGCCCAGGCTTTCGCGCAGGAACTGCGAGCCGTCCATGCCGCGCCCGGCGTAACGCGCTTCCCCATCACCGCGCCCGGCGGTGAGTTCCAGCAGGGTGTCGGCGTCGGGCGTGAAACCGACGGCCACGTCGCCGTTCCATTTGTCGTAGCGCGAGGCGACCGTTTTGTTGTTGCCGTCCTTGTAATCATCGGCGTGGGCTTGGTTGCCGATCACCCGCACATAGCCCAGCGGCCCGCCGGCGGCTGCATCGATGACCTTGTCGAAACGCCCATTCGAACCGGCCAGTACGCTGGCGTTGACCCGCGTGCCCAACTCACCGAACTGCTCGGGTTCGCGGTCGAACAGGATCGTGCCGGCCGATGCGCCAGGGCCCCAGAGCACGGTTTGCGGGCCTTTGATCACGGTCAGCTTGTCATAGGTCTCCGGTGAGATGTACGAGGTGGGCGCATCCATCCGCCCGGGGCAGGCGCCGAGCATCATGCCGCCGTTGGTGAGGATATTCAGGCGCGAGCCGAACATGCCGCGCAGCACCGGGTCGCCATTGGTGCCGCCATTGCGCACCAGGGCAAAGCCGGGGATGGTCTTGAGGTAGTCGCCACCGTCGCTGGCGGGCACCGGTTGGCGCGGGTCTTTCGGGTTGGTGATGACCGTCAGCGGCGAGCTCGGCGCGATCGCGGTGATCACGGTAGGGCTCAACTCGTGCTCGTCGGCATGGGCCTGTGGAACCAGCAGTGCGCCGCACAGAACGGCGAAAACGGGGGAGCATCCCAAACGGGAGTCAGCAGAAAACCTGGACATGAAAAATTCCATCAATCATTCGTAAACAACACGGCCAGCAGCCTGCGGCTGTCTGTCTAAAGTCGGCCGGGGTGAAGTAACGGTGCTTGGTGCGCTTACGTAAGGATGGGTGGGGCGCGGCTGCGGGCGCCGGGGAAGATGCTCTGCCGGGCATGGCCCAGGCGCGTGGCGGGGGTGAGGGCGTTGGCGGGCGGCGGGGTATCAAGCAGCACCGGCGAAACGCTGCCGGGCAAGGCCGGGCAGCTGAAGAGCAGGTCGCAATAGCCGCACTTGGCCCAGAGTGCGTGGTGTTCGTCAGGTGCTTTTTTGTGATGGGCTTGGCCATGCTCCATCGGCATGTTCATCGACATACCGGCGTGATGATCCATCGGCATCGCTTGGGAGATCAGCGGACCGATAAAGATCATCAACATGGCGAACAGGCTGATCCAACTGCCGCGTTTCACGCGGCGGTGCACCGATAGCCTGGCGCGAGGGGCGCCCATTGTGTGTCAGCCTATTGGGCGTGCTTATGCTCGTGGCCGGCCATCGGTGGTGTTTTCTGCACCGAGACCTGTACCTGCACCTTGCCGGCTTTTTCGAAGGTCAATACCAGTGGGAACTGCTTGCCATCGGTCAACAGGCTGCGGTCTTTGAGCCCCAGCAACATCACGTGATAGGCCATCGGTGCGAAGGTCAGCTCGCCCTTGGCCGGCACTGCCACGCTGGGTACTTGCTGCATCTTCATCAAGTCGCCCTGCATCACATGCTCATGCAGCTCGGCCTTGTCCGCCACCGGCGTTTGCACGCTGAGCAGGCGGTCCGGCGTTTCACCGGTGTTATGAATCACAAAATACGCCGCGACGGTCGGCGCATTGGGCGGCAACTCCTGGGACCAGGGTTGGCTGACCAGCAAGTCGCCGGCCTTGTAGTCCTCGGCGTTGGCAGCACTGAACACCGGCAACAGCAACGCAGCCAGAAGCAGGGAAGATTTGAGCATGGCAGTTCTCCAGAACGGTTCTAAACGCAGTTCACTTGCGAAGACATCAGGCCGTTGGAGAGGCGCGAGGGTTGAGGCTGGGCCATTGCTGGCGCGGGGTTGGGGTTTGCACCCGGGGCGCCGGCAAGCTTTGCGCGGCGTCGAACCGGGTGACATACAACTGCGGCACATGCCCCGGCAGCGCCACCAATGGCGCCGAGCCCGAGCAACACCAGCAGTGCTGCATGGCGGAATGATCGTCCTGCTGCGGCGCCGGAATCTCCAGTTTGCCCAGGGCGATGGTCTTCAGGCTGGCGCCATTGGAGGAGCAGAAACTGCCCCACAGCAATTGCTGCACGGGGTCCTGGGACTGTTGCATCGCCCCGGCCATCGGCATGGCAAAGGCGTTGAACAGCACTGCAAGGCAGGCGATCCACACAATTGCAAAGCGTTGACGGGCCATGGCGGACAATCCGTAGGGGTTTAACGATCAGGGGGGTATTTAGCCTGATCGGGGGGGATAAGTAAAAAGCGGTGGTGTGGTTTGGTGTCGCAGTGCTATCAGCGAGCGCTGGCGTGGAGCTTCAGCCCCAGCGCTTTCATGACCTTCATGATAGTCGCGAATTCGGGATTGCCAGTGCTGGAAAGGGCTTTGTACAAGCTTTCGCGTCCGAGGCCGGCGTCGCGGGCGATTTGGGTCATGCCTTGGGCGCGAGCGATATGATTAAGGGCTGAACGAATCAGCAATCCGTCACCTGAATCCTCCTCGAAAGAGGCTTCAAGATACTCGGCCATGTCCTCGGGGGTCTTGAGGTATTCGGCTATGTCGAAATCTTTAAATTCAGTCATGGACCACTCCTTTTTTTCTAAACTCATCTGCAATTTGTTTCGCACGCTGAATGTCGCGCTGTTGCGTTGATTTATCGCCTCCTATCAACAGCAGGTAAACCACCTCACCTATGCGCATGAAGTAAACCCGGTATCCCGGGCCATAGTGGATGCGCATTTCCGATACGCCATTTCCAACGGTTTCGCAGTCTCCGAAGTTGCCCATCGTTGCGTTATCTAATCTTGTCAGTACTCGTCCACGGGCGGGTTTATCGCGCAACGAATGAAACCACTCCTGAAACTCGGCGGATCTCTTGAAACGGATCATCTCGAATCGTATTCCTTGGGATACAGCATGACAAGTGCGACGCACTGCAAAATCAGTGCATCCCCATCGCGGATGCCGGTGCGAAACCGCGAGAGGGGAGGTTAGAGCGGTGGCTTTTGGCTGAACCAGCCGGCTGGTTCGGAAGTGTTTGTAGGGGAATTCGGCTTCAAGGTGAGGAGCGAAATCGGTGACGGTCCGGCTGATTGTTCGTGCAAACGGAAATATCCGACAAGTCTTTGAGGTTGCCCCTAGGACACTCGATCTCTAGTCTCCGTACACCGCTGTGAACTCAGCGGTCGGGCGTCGCGGCCCGGATAGATCAAGCATTGCCTCCTTTCAGTTGACGCTTTTTTATCGTTTACTGTGCGGCGCTATGGTGGCTGTGCGTGGGATACCCTCGGGTATGCCGGCTTCCTTGATCTCCGGTCCGCGAACCTGCGCACAGCTGCCACCCCATCGCGTCGCGGCGATGAGTGGCAGTTCCACTTAGATTGAGGAGTTCATCATGTTTAAACCCACCCCAAATCCCCCCATCCGGCTCTTCACCGTGGCCGATGAAATCAGCACCGAGGACCTGTTGGTCAACCTCAGCGAAACACTCGCCTCGGCCAATGCACTGAGTTGCGATATTGCGTTTAACCTGGAAGGCTCGAAACGAGAGGAGTTGCTGGGCGTTGCGCAGTTGATTGAGTTGGCGCAGTTGCTTGCGGATCGCGTGCGCGACGGTGTTGGACAAACAATGCCTACGATGAGTTAGAAGCCTTATGTCAAATCGTTCCTGCGTTCACCCGGAGGAACGATTGGTGACGTGGAGCTGTAAATTATGCAGTTGGAACTCCGTGGACCTGCATATCAACGCCCAAGGCTTTTCTAATCACCGCAAAAATCGCCGCAAGGTTATCCATGCTTGGGTTGCCACTGGCTGACAGCATTCGGTGCAGGCTTTTACTCGGTTTGGCGGTTTCTTTCGCAAGTCCCTCGAAACCCACCGTTGCGTTAACTAGATCACGCAGAATCACGCGTGAAATTTCCGGTTCACCATTGAGAAACAGCGTAGCTGCCTCGTCAAGGAGCGCTTGGGCAAATTCAGGGTCGCGCTGAGCACGTTCGGCGATGGTGTGTTTGTAGCTGCGGGTTAGCGCCATGCGGGTCACCTCTTTTGTTCCAGTTTCTTGCAACGCTGATGCTCAATAACCAGCGACTTTACGGCTTTGATATCGCGCTTCTGAGTGGACTTGTCTCCACCACCGAACAGGATGATTAGTCGTTGACCTTCTTGTATGAGATAGATTCTTAGGCCAGGCCCCCAGTCGATGCGGTATTCGCCGATCCCATCGAACCACTTGATGTTGCTGGTGTTACCCATTTCAAGTCGAACCAACGCCGTGGAAACTCTGCTTGCCGCCGGTACACTCAAAGATGAAAACCATTCATCGAACGGGCTCGACTGGTTATCGCGTCGGTATTCTTCAATCTCAATCATCAGCCGTCCTGAAGGTAACAAATAGGTTACTAATCAAGCAAGCGAGCAATCCTGACTTATCGAATGAAATTTGCCAATGCGATGAGTGTTTCTTCAGGCGACAAGAATTCGCGCTCTACTAGAGCCAACACCGGCCGCTTCAACACCAGCACCGGCACCCCTCGCTCCCTCGCCACTTCCAGCTTCGGCTCCGTCGCTGCGCTACCGCTGTTCTTGCTGATCAACACATCAATCGCGCGCCGTTCAAACAACGCGCGTTCGTCTTCGATCAAAAACGGCCCACGTGCGCCGATCACTTCACACCGCTCATTCCCCGGATACACGTCCAGCGCGCGCAGTGTCCAGAACTGGTCAACCGGGATTTCATCGAGGTGCTGCAACGGTTCGCGGCCCAACGTGAACAGGGGGCGCTTGAAGGGTTTTAGGGCGGCGATCAAGTCGGCCCAATCGCTGACCTCGCGCCAATCATCCCCGGCCTGCGGCTGCCATGCCGGACGCCGCAGCGCCCAGCATGGGATGTCGCTCAACTGTGCAGCCTCGGCGGCATTGCGGCTGATCTGCGCCGCGTAGGGGTGGGTCGCGTCGAGAATCAGGCCAATCCCCTCGTCCCGAACAAACGCCGCCAAGCCCTCGGCGCCGCCGTAGCCGCCAACCCGCACCTGGCACTTGAGGTCCGTCGGCACGCGGCCCACCCCGGCCAGACTGTAGATATGCTCCGGCCCCAGAGTCCGCGCAATTGCCAGTGCCTCGGTCACGCCGCCCAGCAGCAAGATGCGTTTCATAGCGGCTTGACCACTTCAAGCAGCGTGATCGGCAACGCCTGGCGCCAGGTATCGAACTCGCCCAGCGGCTGCGCCTGCGCCACATGGACACGGGTCAGCTCGCCGCCATGCTGGGCGCGCCAGTTCATCAAGGTCATTTCGCTTTGCAGGGTCACGGCATTGGCGACCAGCCTTCCACCAGGCCGCAGCTGTTGCCAGCAGGTCTCGAGCACGCCGTCGCGGGTGACGCCGCCGCCGATGAAGATCGCGTCCGGTGCTTCCAGACCGCGTAACGCCTCGGGAGCCTTGCCGCGAACCAGTTGCAGCCCAGGCACGCCCAGCGCATCGCGGTTGTGTTCGATCAGGCCCTGGCGACCTTCATCCGCTTCAATCGCCAGCGCACGGCAACTGGGGTGCGCACGCATCCATTCGATACCAATGGAGCCGCTGCCCGCGCCCACATCCCACAGCAGTTCACCGGGCATCGGCGCGAGGCGGGCCAGGGTCATGGCGCGCACGTCGCGCTTGGTCAATTGACCGTCGTGCTTGAAGGCGGAATCGGGCAGGCCCGCCAGGCGTGACAGGCGGGGTGTTGCGCAGGAGGCTACGCAGTCGATGGCGACCAGGTTCAAATCGGCGACTGAAGCCTGTTGCCAATCAGCCGCCAAACCGTCGATACGCCGCTCGTCCGCGCCGCCCAGGTGTTCGAACACGCTCAACCGGCTGGGCCCGAACCCGGATTCAGCCAGCAACGAGGCGATCGCAGCAGGGCTGCGACCGTCGTTGCTCAACACCAGCAACCGCACGCCGCTGGCCAAGTGCATATTCAGCGCCGCCAAGGGCCGGGCCACCACGGATAACGTCACCACTTCCTGCAATGGCCAGCCCAATCGCGCCGCCGCCAGCGACACCGACGACGGCGCCGGCACTATCAGCGACTCTGCCGCCGGCACCTGCCGCGCCAGGCTGGCGCCCACGCCATAGAACATCGGATCGCCGCTGGCCAGCACGCACACCGGTTCGCCACGCCGAGCCAGCACCGGCTCCAGGGAAAACGGGCTTGGCCACACTTGGCGCTCACCCCGAATGCATACCGGCAACAGGTCCAGCTGGCGCTGGCCGCCTATGATCCGCGTGGCGCGCAACAGGGCATGCCGGGCATTCCTGCCCAGCCCCTTGAAGCCGTCTTCACCGATGCCTACAACCGTCAGCCAGGGCGACATATCAATTCCTTGAACGACATCCGACGGGCAGGCTTTTCATGCCGCCGGACAAAGCAGGCATAATACCGCGCCTTGACCCGTCAACCGGTAGCCCCGTGAACCCAACGCCCGCTGTGAATACCTTGCGCCCCTCGGCTTGTCCGGGGTTGCTGCGTATTGTCCAGGCGCTGGATGGCGGCATTTGCCGGGTCAAACTGGCGGGCGGTTCAATCACCGCCGCCCAAGCCAGCGCCGTGGCAGACGCGGCCCAGGCCTATGCCGGTGGGGTGATCGAGGCGACCAACCGCGCCAACCTGCAGATTCGCGGAATCGGTGCCGACCAGGAAGCGCTGATTGCGACGCTGCTGGCCGCAGGTCTTGGCCCCCGCAACGCCGGCGGCGACGACGTGCGCAACCTGATGCTCAGCCCCAGCGCCGGTATCGACCCGCAAATGCTGTTCGACACTCGCCCGTTGGCCGACCAGATTCTCGCCACCTTGCAAAGCCATCCGCGCTTTCATGAGCTGTCGGCCAAGTTCGCGGTGCAGCTGGATGGTGGCGAAGCCCTGGCGATGCTCGAACATCATCACGATCTGTGGCTGTCGGCGTTTGTACGCGACGGCCAGACGCTGCTCGCGTTCGGCCTGGCCGGTTGCCCTGGGCTGAATGCACCGTTGGGCGCCGTACCGCTGGAGCAGGGCCATGCCCTGGTGGTGGTGGTCCTGGAAGCGTTCCTCGATCTGGCGAGCCCTGCGCAAACCCGCATGCGCCATCTGCCCGTGGAGAGTGTGTTGGGCCGTCTCAACCTGCCGCTGCTGTCCACCGACGGCTTCAAACGCCCGCCCAGCGGTGCGTTGCTGCACCTCGGAACCTATCCACAGGAGCAAAAGAACCAGTTCTACGTCGCGGCTATCGCCCCGTTGGGCCGCCTGGATTCGACGATGCTCAAAGGCGCTGCGCAACTGGCCAACGAGTACGGCGACGGCACCTTGCGTTTCACGCCTTGGCAGGGCGTGCTACTGCCCTACGTCGAAAAGCCGCACGCAGTGACCCAACGCCTGGCGCAGTTGGGCTTTCTCTGTTCTATCGAGCAGCCCCTGGCGCGCATGATCGCCTGCACCGGCTCCAGCGGCTGCGGCAAAGCCCTGGCCGACACCAAGGCTGACGCGGTGCAACTCGCCGCGTTGCACCCCGGCCATGACGTGCACCTGTCCGGCTGCCCGCGTTCCTGCGCCGCCGCGCACACCGCGCCGGTCACGCTGCTGGCGGTAAGCCCGGGTCACTACGACCTCTATTTTCGTGATCCAGCCAAACCCGGTTTCGGCCGGCTGCACGCGCACAACCTTTCCATTGAAGCGACGGGCGCCTTGCTACGCGCCCGCCCACGGAGCAACACCGATGATTGATTACATCCGCGACGGTCAGGAGATCTATCGCAACTCCTTTGCCATTATTCGCGCGGAAGCCAAGTTGGACCGTATCCCGGCCGACCTGGAAAAACTCGCGGTGCGCGTGATTCATGCGTGCGGCATGGTCGAGGCAATCGACGGCCTGCAGTTTTCCGAAGGCGCGGGCCAGGCCGGGCGCGCTGCGTTGGCCGCTGGCGCGCCGATTCTGTGTGATGCGCGAATGGTCTCCGAAGGCGTGACCCGAGCACGCCTGCCGGCCAATAACCCCGTGATCTGCACCCTGCGCGACGACAGCGTGCCGCAATTGGCGAGGGAGCTGGGCAACACCCGTTCCGCTGCCGCCCTGGAGCTGTGGCGCCCGCACCTGGAAGGTAGCGTGGTGGTGATCGGCAACGCGCCGACGGCCTTGTTCTACTTGCTGGAAATGCTCGACGCCGGCGCCCCGAAACCGGCATTGATCCTGGGTTTCCCGGTGGGGTTTGTCGGCGCTGCCGAATCCAAGGCCATGCTTGCAGCCGATAGCCGTGGCGTGCCCTTTGTGATCATGCAGGGCCGCCTGGGCGGCAGTGCGATGGCTGCCGCTGCGGTCAACGCCTTGGCCACGGAGGTCGAATAATGCCGGTACGCGGACGTTTGATCGGCCTGGGCGTCGGCCCCGGTGACCCGGAACTCATCACCCTCAAGGCCCTGCGCCTGCTGCGCGAATCGCCGGTGGTGGCGTACTTCGTGGCCAAGGGCAAGAAGGGCAACGCCTTCGGCATCATCGAAGAGCACCTGGTGCCGCAGCAGACCCTGATGCCGCTGGTGTACCCGGTGACCACCGAGGTGTTGCCGGCACCGATGTCCTATGAACAGGTCATCAGCGATTTCTACGACGCCGCCAGTGTCGACGTGGCCGCGCACTTGGACGCCGGCCGCGACGTGGCGGTGATCTGCGAAGGCGACCCGTTCTTCTATGGCTCCTACATGTACCTGCACGACCGCCTGGCCGAACGCTATGAAGCCCAGGTCATTCCGGGGGTGTGTTCGATGCTCGGTGGTGCGTCGGTGCTCGGCGCGCCGTTGGTGTATCGCAACCAGAGCTTGTCGGTGCTTTCGGGCGTGTTGCCCCACGACGATCTCAAGCGCCGCCTGGCGGACGCCGATGCCGCGGTGATCATGAAGTTGGGGCGCAACTTTCCCAAGGTGCGCCAGGTGCTCGAAGAGCTCGGCCTGGCCAAGCGTGCGCTGTATGTGGAGCGCGCGACCATGGCCAACCAGAAGATCGTACCGCTGGACCAGGTGGATCCGGCTTCGTCGCCGTACTTTTCGTTGATCATCGTACCCGGTGAACGGTGGCAAGGTTGATGAGCCCAGCGATTGTCATCCTCGGCCAGGGCAGCCTGGCCACTGCGCGCAAGATCCAGCAGGTGTACCCCGGCGCCTTGATCTACGGCCTGGCGGCTCGGGTCGACGGCGCCGACCGGGTCTACAGTGAGTTCGGTACGACCCTGCGCCAGCTCTATCAACAAGGCACGCCGCTGATTGCGCTGTGCGCCGCCGGCATTGTGATCCGCACCCTGGCGCCGCTGCTGCTGGAAAAGGGCGAAGAACCCGCCGTGCTGGCGGTTGCCGAAGACGGTAGCGCCGTGGTGCCGCTGCTCGGCGGGCTGGGCGGCGTGAACGTCATGGCACGCGACATTGGTGCTGCGCTGCAGGTGGCCGCTGCGATTACCACCAGTGGCGAGCTGCGTTTCGGCACTTGTCTGCTCAACCCGCCCAAGGGCTATGAGTTGGCGGATCTGGAGCTGGGCAAGCGCTTCGTTTCCGACCTGCTGGCCGGTGAAAGGGTACGCATCGAGGGCGTAGCGCCGTGGTTGGACCAGGCCAACCTGCCCCAGGACGCACAGGCACGCCTGGCGATTCACGTGGGCAATGCCGAGCGCAGCCCAGTCCCCGATGAATTGCTGATTTATCCGAAGAACGTGAGCGTAACCTGCAAACCAGGTGCACAACTGGCTGAGCGTGTGCGCACGGCGCTGGGTGAGGCGGGTATCGCCGTGCAATCCCTGGCGTGCCTGCTGGCCAGCGATACGCACATGGCTGAAGCGTCGTTGCACGCAGCGGCGTTGGAGCTGGGTGTACCGCTGCGTTTCGTCAGTGCCGGCCGCGATGCCGATATCGTCATCGATGTCGCCGAGCAACCATTGGACCTGTCGCAAGTCGGCCGGGTGCGTGGCCGCCTTGCCGTGATCGGCCTCGGCCCTGGCGCCGCCGAATTGATGGTGCCGGCGGTCAAGGCTGAACTGGCGCGTTGCACCGACGTACTGGGTTACGAAACCTACGTGCGCATGGCCGGCCCGTTTCGTGACGATCAGGTGCAGCACTGCACCGATAACCGCGAAGAAATGCAGCGCGCGCGCCACGCTTTCGAGCTGGCGGCCCAGGGGCGCTCGGTGGTGGTGGTGTCGTCCGGCGACCCGGGCGTGTTCGCCATGGCCGCCGCGGTGATCGAGGCTTTGCACGAGTCCACCGACCCGACGTGGCATCAGGTCGACCTGCAAATCCTGCCGGGTGTCTCGGCCTCGCTCGCCACCGCCGCCCAGGCGGGGGCGCCGTTGGGCCATGACTTCTGTGTGATGTCGCTGTCGGACAACCTCAAGCCGTGGTCGATCATCGAAAAACGCCTGGACCTCGCGTCCCAGGCCGATCTGGCGCTGGCGTTCTACAATCCGATCTCCCGCTCACGCCCGTGGCAGCTGGGGCGTGCACTGGAAATCGTGGCACTGCACCGCACGCCTGAAACGCCCGTGGTGCTGGGGCGCGATATCGGTCGTCCGGGCCAGACCCTGCGTGTCACTACGTTGGGGCAACTGACGCCGGAGCAGGTGGACATGCGCACCATGGTGTTGATCGGCTCGTCCACTACCTGCACATTCCCGCGTGCCGGTGGCGGTCAATGGGTATATACACCGCGCTGGTACGGCGAAAAGCCTGCGTCCTGAAAGCGCTTCATTGGTCGCCGGAAAGCTCCGAATGACCCAGGGATTTTCCTGGCGTCGTTCGGGGCTTTTTCTTTTTTCTGCGACGAAATCCGCCAGCCTGCCCGTCACGCGGCGTGATTGCTGGGCAGCGCGCTTCGCCGGGTTGGGCCAAGGGATTTATAGCGTCTGGAAAGCCCATCAGCCCGTGGACTAGGGTGGACATAAGCCCCGAGTTGGGGTGCTTGTGGAGAATCAAAATGGAGCGACATCACAGAGGGATCAGCAGTACAAAACGGCGCAAGTTGATTGCTGCCTATAAGCTGCCGGGAGCATCAGCCAGGCAGGCGGTTTTACCGCAGGACGCCGAGGACGACTTCAATGCAGCCGTGGTCAACAATGGCGTCATCTCGTTTGCCGAAGGCTTGTCCGGCCTGAACAGGGAGTACGTGCGTAAAAGCTATTTGCTGGCCAGCAGCTACGTCAGCGATGTGCTGAAAGTGCACCGTGGAACCGAGGATTGGTACGACGAATTCATCAAGGTGATGGTCAGCCTGGGGTGGTTGCCGGTGCGCAGCAGCTTCGAGCGGGTCTCACGTATGGGCAAGGGCCTGACCGTGCAATTGGCGGCGCTGAACCTCATCGCCGGCATGCTGGCGTCGAGTGCCTTGTCCGGGCCGCTGCTCACTGCGCTGCCGAAACTGGCGGCCGATGCATTGGAGGCGTTGAAGCAGACGCCGGCGTCGTTCGAGTTGTTCAAACGCAATAGCTCGGTGCATCAGGGCGGTGATTTTGGCCTGGCGTCTTGTGCGCAAACAGAGGGTGGATTGATGATGGTGCTGGTGACCTACAGCACCCGTGGCGTGGATAAACAGGTGGGCTTGCCCTTCCTGGAGTGGGACAGCTCCTCGTTCGAGGCTTTCAGCGGGCAGACCTGCCTGGTGCTGAACACCACGGTGGTCAACGAAAAGACCCTTCAGCTGATGCGCGAGAGTGCGGGAGACAAGGTGCAACTGGCGATCGCCAAGTACCGCATCTAGGGCACCAGGTAACCGCGCACGCCGGTAAAGATGATCTGCGCGGCCAGCGCGCAGACGAACAACCCCATCAGCCGGCTGACAATCTGCAAGCCCTGGTCGCCAAGAATGCGTTCAATGCGGTTGGACAAATACAGCACCACACCGACCGTGAGGCTGGCCAGGGCGATGCTGAGGATGGCCATGATCTTGTCATCCCAATGCGGCTGGCTCACGCCCATCACCAGCAGGGCGCCGATCGTACCGGGGCCGACCGTGAGGGGGATGGTCAGCGGTACGATGGTCACGTCCTGCTGCACATTGTCGGCCTGTACCGCCGACTTGCCCTGGGCCATGCCCAGGGCGGAAATGAACAGTACGCTACCGGCGCCGATGCGGAAGGCATCCACCGTGATGCCGAAGACACTGAAAATCACGCGGCCGAACAGGTAGAGCAGCACGCTCGACACCAGTGTGGCCAGCGCCACTTTCCACGCCAGGCGCCGACGCTCCTTGCTGGAATAACCCCGGGTAAGGCTGATAAAACAGGACAGCACGAAGAACGGGCTGTAGAGCACCAGCATTTTCAGGTAGACGCTGAATAACACGTGGAGCATGTGAGTGGCTCGTGGCGGATAAAGTGTGTGGAGTCTATCAGGCGGCACACACCAAATCTGCAAGGGGCTTTGTAGTGAGCGGGCTTGCCCCGCGCTGGGTGGCGAAGCCGCCCTAAAACCAGACACCTCGGTCTTTCTGAAACACTGCGGCGTTGTTATTGGGGCGGCTCCGCCCCCCAGCGCGGGGCAAGCCCGCTCACTACAAGTTTCTCAGGAGGGGGCGTGTTCCGGGCGCTGTTGACGCTGCGCCACCCAGTATTCCACCAACTCACGTAACTGCGACAATTCCACCGGCTTGGCCATATGCCCATCCATCCCGGCCAGGCGTGCGCGTTCTTTGTGTTCCGACAGAATGTGCGCCGTCAGCGCCACGACCGGCGTACGGATGCGCTGGTGGCTGACTTCCCAGGCACGCAGTTGCTGGGTCGCCGAGAAGCCATCGAGGATCGGCATCTCACAGTCCATCAGGACCAGGTCGTAACGCTGGGCTTTCATGGCCTCCAGTGCTTCTTCGCCGTTGCTGGCGGTGTCCGGGTTGAGGTTGAGCTTGCCGAGCATGCCACGGATCACCTTGGTGGAGATGCTGTTGTCTTCAGCCACCAGGATGCGGAAATCGGCAGGTACGGTGATGGCTGCCGGTGCACTGAGGACGGGGCGTGGCGGCACGTTGCCTTTGCTGCGCTGCGTCAGTTCGTCGGCCAGGGTGGTCTTGAGCGTATACCCGGCCACTGGCTTGGCGAGAATGCGCTTGATCCCGCAATTGCGCGCGATGATCTTGCTCGGCGCGTTGCTGATGCCGGTGAGCATGATCAGCAGGATGTCGTGGTTCAGGCTCGGGTCTTCCTTGATCTTTGCCGCCAGCTGCATGCCGGTCATGCCCGGCATGTTCTGGTCCAGCAGCACCACATCGAAGTAATCGCGCAGGTGCGCCTTGGTGCGCAACAAGGCCAGGGCCTCTTTGCCGGAGGGCGCGGCACTCACGTTCAGGCCCCAGGCCGAGCATTGCTGCACCAGCACTTTGCGACAGGTGTCGTTGTCGTCCACCACCAGCACCCGTGCGCCCTTGAGCGGGCCATCGAGATCGGAGGTCGGGTGTTCCAGACGTTCCGGGTCCAGCGGCAGGGTCAACCACAGGGTGCTGCCCTGATGGCTGCTGCTCTTGATGCCGAACTCGCCGTTCATCAGCAGGATCAGTTGGCGGGCGATGACCAGGCCCAGATGGCCACTCAAACGGGTGGCCGAGAGGAAGTTCTTGCTGTGCAGTTCGCTGTGCAGCAGGGCATCGCGCTCGATGGCGTCCATGGGGACGCCACTGTCTTGCACGGCAATGCGCAGGCGCGGCTTGGGGCTGCGCTCGTCCAGGGCGACGACGATCAGCACTTCGCCTTCGTCGGTTTTCTGCAGGGCGTTTTCCAGCAGGCTCAACAGTGCCTGGCGCAGACGTGTCGGGTCGCCACTGATCACACGAGGCACCTGGGGCTGGATAAAACTGATCAGTTCGACGTTTTGCTGCTCGGCCTTGGCGCGGAAGATACTCAAGCAGTCTTCAATCAGTGCGTTGAGGTCGAACTGCACATCATCGAGCTCGATCTGCCCGGACTCCAGCTTGGAGATATCGAGGATCTCGTTGATCAGCGTGAGCAGCTCATTCCCGGCGCTGTGGATGGTCTGCACGTAGTCCCGCTGTTTGACCGACAACGGCGTTCCCAGCAGCAATTCGGTCATGCCCAGCACGCCGTTCATGGGGGTGCGGATTTCGTGGCTGATCTTCGCCAGGAACTCGGCCTTGGCCGCGATCTCGGCGTTGCTGGCGGCCAGGTCGCGGCTGAGGCTGAAGCGGGTTTCAACAATTGCACGCTGGCGCTCGCCCAGGGCCAGGCTCATCAGTAGGCCACTGAGGCAGATAAAGCTCAGTAGGGTGACGATCAAACCCTGCGGTGCTACCAGTGTCAGGCCGAGCAGGGCCGGCAGGATGATCAGCGTGCCGAGGTTGAACACCACCATGGCCGCCACGAACAAGCGTGCCGGGCGATAGCCTTTCTGCCAGTGGTAGGCCGAGATGAACAGCATGCTCAACCCGGCCAGGGCGACCAGGGCATAGGTGATGATGTTCAGCGGCAAGGTGTTGACGAACAACAGCAGCAGACCGCACAGCACGATGAACAGGATGTCCGCCATCAACAGTTTGTTCAGCGGATGCGGGCCCAGCGGCATGAAGAAGCGGTAGGCAAACATCAGCCCGCAGGGGGCGGTCAGCAATAGCGCGAGGTAGGCGCCGGGCGTCTGGATGGCTTGCCAGTTCGGCAGCCAGGGCCCGATCAGGTTGAGCAACAGCAGCAGGCTGAGCATCAACAGGAACTCGCAGGCGGCCAGCCATAGGCTGCTCCGCGAGCGGTGGTAGGCGAAGCGCGTGAGGTTGTGCAGGATCAGCATCAAGAGGACGCCGAACAGCAGCCCGTAGATCAGCGTCTGGTGCTGGTCGGCCGCCGCCAGTACGGCCGGCTCCAGGGTGATATAGGGGCGCAGCTCATGCTCCGACACCAGGCGCAGGTAGACGTCGAGTGGTTTGGGGCTCTGGGGCATCGGCAGCATGAAGTCGCTGCTCGGTAGCGGCCTTTCAACCTGGGGTTGGCGGGTGCCGGTGGTCTGTTGTTCCACCAGGGTGTCGCCGTCCAGCACATACAGGCTCAGATGGGACAAGTCCGGGGCAAACACCCGCAGCACTTGTTCGTGCTTGCCGGGTTGCAGCCTGAAGCGCACCCACAACGCGCCGTCCGGTTGCGCAGCGGTAATCCGGTCCAGTTCGATGGGGCTGAATTGATTGGTGTAGCGTGAGGAGCGGATGTCGCTCAGTTGCAGGTCGGCCTGTTCATCAAGTAATACCGCCCAACCACTGCCTTGCGCCGCGGCCTGGGCCGGGAACAAGCAGAGCAGTGTCAGCAGGCTGACGGTGAAACCTATGGCGATCCTGAGCCAGCGCACGGCGAAATCCCTTCGTAGGTTGATGCACGTGATGCATGGGTTAACTATGCGCGGGGCGACATGCGTAGGGCAAGGGCCGAAGGCCCTTACCTAACCGAACGGATAGCTACTGGAGAGTAGCGGCTCAGCTGTTCTGGCCACGTTCACGGGCAATGGCGCGATAGCCGATGTCCGTACGGTAGAAACAGCCTTTCCAGTCGATTTTCGCCGCCAGCTTGTATGCCTGTTGTTGCGCCGCGTCGACACTGGCGCCCATTGCCGTGGCGCACAGCACGCGGCCACCCGCGGTCACGACTTTGCCATCCTTGAGCGCGGTGCCCGCGTGGAACACCTTGCCTTCCAGCGCAGCTGCCGCGTCCAGGCCTTCAATCACATCGCCCTTGGCGTAGTCGGCAGGGTAGCCACCGGCCGCCAGCACAATGCCGACGCTCGGGCGAGGGTCCCACTGCGCTTCAACCTTGTCCAGCGCCTGGGCCAGGGCGGCTTCCACCAGCAGCACCAGGCTCGATTGCAGGCGCAACATCACCGGCTGGGTTTCCGGGTCGCCGAAACGGCAGTTGAACTCGATGACTTTCGGGTTGCCGGCTTTGTCGATCATCAGGCCGGCGTACAGGAAACCGGTGTACACGTTGCCTTCGTCGGCCATGCCGCGCACGGTCGGCCAGATCACCTGGTCCATGACGCGCTGGTGCACCTCGCTGGTGACCACTGGGGCAGGGGAGTACGCACCCATGCCGCCGGTGTTCGGGCCAGTGTCGCCGTCGCCGACGCGTTTGTGGTCCTGGCTGGTGGCCATTGGCAATACGTTCTTGCCGTCGACCATCACAATGAAGCTGGCTTCTTCGCCATCGAGGAATTCTTCGATGACGACGCGCGAGCCGGCCTCACCAAAGGCGTTGCCGGCGAGCATGTCGCGCACGGCGTCTTCGGCTTCCTGCAGGGTCATGGCAACGATCACGCCTTTGCCGGCGGCCAGGCCATCGGCCTTGATCACGATCGGTGCACCTTTTTCACGCAGGTAAGCCAGGGCCGGCTCGATCTCGGTGAAGTTCTGGTAGTCGGCGGTCGGGATCTTGTGGCGAGCCAGGAAATCCTTGGTGAACGCCTTGGAGCCTTCCAGTTGGGCCGCGCCGGCGGTTGGGCCGAAGCAATCCAGGCCACGGCTGCGGAACAGGTCCACGACGCCTGCAACCAGCGGGACTTCCGGGCCGACGATGGTCAGGGCGACGTTCTTTTCGGCGAAGTCGGCCAGTTGCTCAAGGGCCAACACGTCGATGGCGACGTTTTCACACTTGGCTTCAATCGCGGTGCCGGCGTTGCCGGGGGCCACGAAGACTTTCTGAACGCGTGGGTCCTGGGCAACTTTCCAGGCCAGGGCGTGTTCACGGCCACCGCTGCCAATGATCAAAACATTCATTTCAAAAACCTCGTTTGGGTCATCGTTCCCACGCTCTGCGTGGGAATGCCTCTTGTGACGCTCTGCGTCACGCTTTGGGACGCGAAGCGTCCCAGGCTGCGTTCCCACGCGGAGCGTGGGAACGATCGATCAGTGACGGAAGTGGCGCATGCCGGTGAAGACCATGGCAATGCCGGCTTCATCGGCCGCGGCGATCACCTCGGCATCGCGCATCGAGCCGCCCGGTTGGATCACGGCGGTTACGCCGGCTTTCGCGGCGTTGTCCAAACCGTCACGGAAGGGGAAGAATGCGTCGGAGGCCATCACCGAACCGGCAACCTGCAGGCCAGCGTGTTCGGCCTTGATCGCGGCGATACGCGCCGAGTTCACACGGCTCATCTGGCCAGCGCCGACACCGATGGTCTGGCGGTTCTTGGCGTAGACGATGGCGTTGGACTTGACGTACTTGGCCACTTTCCAGGCGAAGATCAGGTCGTTGATCTCGTGTTCGGTCGGGGCGCGCTGGGTCACCACTTTCAGGTCGGCGCTGCTGATCATGCCGATGTCGCGGCTCTGTACCAGCAAGCCGCCGTTGACGCGCTTGTAGTCCCAGGCAGCGGCTCGTTCGGCCGACCATTCGCCGCAGGCCAGCAGGCGTACGTTGGCTTTGGCGGCAACGATTGCACGTGCCTCTTCGCTCACGCTTGGCGCGATGATGACTTCGACGAACTGACGATCAACGATCGCCTTGGCGGTTTCGGCATCCAGTTCGCGGTTGAAGGCGATGATGCCGCCGAAGGCCGATTCGGTATCGGTGGCGTAGGCCAGTTCATACGCCTGGCGAATCCCGCCTTCTGCGTCCGGGCTCACGGCCACGCCGCATGGGTTGGCGTGTTTGACGATCACACAGGCCGGCTTGACGAAGCTCTTCACGCATTCCAGCGCGGCGTCGGTATCGGCCACGTTGTTGTAGGAAAGCTCTTTGCCTTGCAGTTGGGTCGCGGTGGCGATGCCCACTTCGGCCGGCTTGGCTTCCACGTAGAACGCCGCGCTCTGGTGCGGGTTCTCGCCGTAGCGCATTTCCTGGGCCTTGATGAACTGGCTGTTGAAGGTCCGCGGGAACTGGCTGCGGCCTTCTGTGCTCAGGGTTTGCGCGGCCTGGTTCACGGTGCCCATGTAGTTGGCGATCATGCCGTCGTAGGCGGCGGTGTGTTCGAACGCCTTGAGCATCAGGTCAAAGCGCTGGGCGTAGGTCAGGCCACCGGCTTTTAGGCTTTCCAGCACTTGGCCGTAGTCGCCGGCGTTGACCACGATGGCCACATCTTTGTGGTTCTTGGCCGCCGAGCGCACCATGGTCGGGCCGCCGATATCGATGTTTTCGATGGCGGTCGGCAGGTCGCAGCCTGGCTTGTTGATGGTAGCTTCGAACGGGTACAGGTTGACGGCGACCAGGTCGATCGGCTTGATGCCGTGCTCGCTCATGATGGCGTCATCGATACCGCGACGGCCGAGGATGCCGCCATGGATTTTCGGATGCAGGGTCTTGACCCGACCGTCCATCATTTCCGCGAAACCGGTGTAGTCCGCGACTTCTACTGCGGCCACGCCGTTGTCCTGCAGCAGTTTGAAGGTCCCGCCCGTGGAGAGGATTTCCACACCCAGAGCTTCCAGCTCCCGGGCAAATTCGAGGATCCCGGTCTTGTCAGAAACACTGATCAAGGCGCGGCGGATCGGAAGGCGGGTAGTCTGGTCGGTCATTTCAATTTCCATCAAAAGCAAAGGAGTCAGCAAAAAAGGCGACCGTTTTTACGCGGGCGCCTTTCTGGGTTGATTGAATGCTTACAGCAAATCGTACTGCTTGAGCTTTTTGCGCAAGGTGCCCCGGTTGAGGCCCAGCAGCTCACTGGCTTTGGTCTGGTTGCCCTTGACGTAGTTCATCACGCTTTCGAGCAAGGGCGCCTCGACTTCCGAGAGGACCAGGTTGTACACGTCCGTGACGGAAGCGCCCTCAAGGTGGGCGAAATAATTGTGCAGCGCCTTCTCGACACTCCCGCGAAGGGTCTGGCCTTCTTCGCTCGGTGTGTTGAGGTGCTGTTTCAAATTGACGTTGTCGCTCACGGGTGTTGTTCCACTCACTAAAGTCTCGGTCATCATCGTCATGCGGCCACCCCCTCTCCGTTCCCTGTCCTCAGGCTCTTTTCGCGCTCGCTGAAGTACTCTCGAACGGTGGTGACCTGTGCTTGCGTATCTTCCAAACGATTGAAGTGGGCGCGAAACTCCCTGGCGCCCGGCAGGGTTGCGAGATACCAGCCGACATGCTTGCGAGCAATGCGTACACCCATCACGTCCCCATAGAAGGCGTGCAGGGCGGCCAGATGCTCTAGCAGAATACGTTCCACCTCGATCAGCTCCGGTGCCGGCAAGACTTCGCCGGTACGCAGAAAGTGATCGACCTCACGGAAAATCCACGGCCGCCCCTGGGCAGCCCGGCCAATCAACAAGCCATCGGCACCGGTTGCGTGCAGCACGCGCCGGGCTTTCTCGGCTGAGTCGATATCGCCGTTGGCAAAGACCGGCATCGACACCGCCTGCTTGATCGCGGCAATGGTGTCGTACTCGGCTTCACCGGTGTAAAGGTCGGCGCGGGTGCGACCATGCACTGCCAGCGC
This sequence comes from Pseudomonas sp. Q1, assembly GCF_009935975.1. NCBI lineage: Bacteria > Pseudomonadati > Pseudomonadota > Gammaproteobacteria > Pseudomonadales > Pseudomonadaceae > Pseudomonas > Pseudomonas sp. Q1. Next base: position 601,523 of record NZ_QODI01000001.1, read on the forward strand.
TGTAATTCCTGCCTGTTCGGCGATCTTCGCCACCGTCAGGCCGTTCTTGTTGTCCCGGTCCCAGCCGGTGCGAATCTTTAACGTGACCGGCACATCCACTGCGCCAACAACGGCCTGCAGGATCTCGGCAACCAACTGCTCATCTTTCAACAGCGCGGAACCGGCGGCCTTGTTGCAGACCTTCTTGGCCGGGCAGCCCATGTTGATATCGATGATCTGCGCACCCAGTTCCACATTGGCCCGGGCCGCATCCGCCAGCATCTGTGCATCACCACCGGCGATCTGTACCGAGCGGGGCTCGGGATCACCTTCGTGGATCATGCGCATCCGCGATTTGCGGGTATTCCACAAACTCATGTCGCTGGTGACCATTTCCGAGACTACTAGACCCGCGCCCAAACGCTTGCACAACTGACGAAAGGGCTGGTCGGTGACGCCCGCCATTGGGGCGAGAATCAAGCCGTTCTGCAATGTGTATGGGCCGATGCGTACCGCCGACATAGGACTTCCCTGTTGTGGGGCCGGATCATTAGAGTTCGAAAAAGGGTTGGCATGATACCCGCTCTCGATGACTGGATAAAGGCTGAATTGGATAAAATCTGAGCAGCTATTTCTTTATCGCCGTCGGTTTGGTCGGCGGCGATGCAGTCAATAATCCGTCGCCAAACCTTCGGTCGTGCACCGCTTCACTCGGGCGAGTGAAAGCTCAGGCTGTAATTCACGGCTTTATTGCCCGGGTCGAGGATGTCCAGGGAGATGTGGATGGGAGTTTGCGAGGGCATTTCGCTCACGCCGGCCAGCTCGCCGCTCAGGTATTCGGCGGGTTTGAAGCGACGACTGGCGATCAGGTTGCCGTTCAGGTCCGCGAAACGCAGTTCCAGCAGCGGAAACGGCTGGGAGAACGTCGCACGGTTATAGATGATCGCATCCACCACCAATGCTCCGGCGAATTCCGGGTGGCTGCGCACCACCAGGTTGCTGCTCTTGATATGAGCAATGTCGACCCGTGATGGCACCGTACATCCCAATTTCGGGCACAACTGCTGGAACCAGGGGCGGTAGGCATCCTGGCGCGACAGGTCGTCGAATTGGTAGGCGATGTACTGGCCGGCGAGGCCGCCGGCGGCGATTACTACCAGCAGCAGCCAGAGCAGTCGACGGCCCCAGCCTGACGGACGTTTCTGTGAATAAAGGTGCAGCGGATCGTCTTCCAGGTCCTGGAGGACGTCGTCGTGAACGCTTGCCTGCGGCCGTGCCTGTTTGCGGCGCGGCTGTGATTCCTCGGGAGCGGGCTCTTCCACTTCGTCGATGACCGGCGTCACGGGCGGGTCGAAAACCTCATCCTCAGGGCCTGAACTCAGCGGCGGTTCATCATCCAGATCGTCGATAGGATGCGACATGGACGGTTCGGTGCGCTGCCGGGTCGCAGAGGGTGGTTCGGCGTCATTGGCCTGGGCGCGTTCTTCCGGCGGTTCGCTGAACAGGCTGGCGGCCCATTTTTCTTCCTCGGCCTTGGCGGTGTCGCGGCTGGCGCTGAGGGCGTCTTTTTGCCGGCGGTCGGGGCCCGCCTGGCGGCGCTCTGCGTTCAATGGCTGAGTATGCTGAATCTCACGGCGTTCCAGCTTGGCCAGTTCTTCGTCCAGGTCCAGGTTATCCAGGTCCAGTACTTCGGCGGTCCACTGCTTCTGGCTGATGGCCCGTGGCGTCGCGGGTGCTGCCTCGACGGCGGTCGGTTGTTCAGGTTCCGGCGCAGGTGCGGGTACAGGTGCTTGAGCGCGTTGCTCCAGCAACTGGCGAGCCGCGTTGAACACTTGCAGGCACGAGCCGCAGCGCACCACGCCACGGGCCACGCTCAACTGGGCGTGGCTGACGCGAAAGCGGGCTTGGCAATGCGGGCACTGGGTGACGAAACTGTCGGTCATGCGGCCATCCGATTCAGGCAAGCGCTCATTCTAGCGCCGACGACCGCTGATGCGTACCCAACCATCACGATTGGCGATCGGGTCCAGTTCGAAATCCTCGGCGTAAGCGGCGGCGACATCCTCGCCTTGCTCGGCCAGGATGCCCGACAACGCCAGGCGGCCGCCCGGCTTGACCAGGCTCGACAGTTGCGGCGCCAAGGCAACCAGCGGCCCGGCGAGGATGTTGGCCACCAGCACGTCGGCCTGCACCTGGGGCAATTGCTCCGGCAGGTAGAGCGGGAATTTGTCCTCGGGAATGTGGTTGCGCCCTGCGTTATCGCGGGAGGCTTCCAGGGCTTGCACGTCGATGTCGGTGCCCACGGCTTGCTTGGCGCCCAGCAACAGCGCGGCAATCGCCAGAATCCCCGAGCCGCAGCCGAAGTCCAGTACGTTGCAGTCGGTGAGGTCCTGGCCATCCAGCCATTCCAGGCACAGCGCAGTGGTGGGGTGGGTGCCGGTGCCGAACGCCAGGCCCGGGTCCAGCAGCAGGTTGACGGCGCCAGGCTCCGGTGCGGCGTGCCAGCTCGGCACGATCCACAGGCGCTGGCCGAAACGCATCGGCTGGAAGTTGTCCATCCAGCTGCGTTCCCAATCCTGGTCTTCGATCACTTCGCTGTGATGCTCCGGCAGCGGGCTACCGGTGAGCAATTCCATATGGGCCAGCACGCTGGCGGCATCGGTGCCGTCTTCGAACAGGGCCAGCAGGTGGGTGTGGGACCACAGCGGCGTGGTGTTGAGTTCGGGTTCGAAGATCGGCTGGTCTTCGGCGTCCATGAACGTGACCGAAACGGCGCCTACTTCGAGGAAAGCGTCTTCATAGGTTTCGGCTTGTTCTGGGCTGATGGCGAGACGGACTTGCAGCCAAGGCATGGCAGGCACCTTTGAAAAAATGAGTGTACGACTACATGTGTCGCGAAAGCGCGCAAGTTTACGCGAGAGGCGGGCAGAAGACGACTGCGCCGACGATCGTTCCCACGTTCGTGACGCGGAGCGTCACATGATGCATTCCCACGCGGAGCGTGGGAACGATCACATCAGCAGGCCAGAAACAACAAAGCCGCCCGAAGGCGGCTTTGTTGGGTAGAGCACTTACTGGTTGGCCAGCTTGTGTTCCAGGTAGTGAATGTTTACACCACCTTCGCAGAAGCCTTCATCACGAACCAGGTCCCGATGCAGGGGGACGTTGGTCTTGATGCCGTCGACCACGATTTCGTCCAGGGCGTTACGCATGCGGGCCATGGCCTCGTCGCGGGTCGCGCCCCAGGTGATCAGCTTGCCGATCAGCGAGTCGTAGTTGGACGGAACCTTGTAGCCGCTGTACAGGTGCGAGTCGACGCGAACGCCGTTGCCGCCGGGAGCATGGAAATGCTTGACCAGGCCTGGACTTGGGATAAAGGTTTTTGGGTCTTCGGCGTTGATCCGGCACTCCAGGGAGTGACCGTGGATCTTCACGTCGTCCTGGGTGAAGGACAGCTTATTGCCAGCGGCGATGCTGAGCATCTCCTTGACGATGTCGACACCGGTGACCATCTCCGTGACCGGATGCTCTACCTGCACACGAGTGTTCATCTCGATGAAGTAGAAGCGGCCGTTCTCGTAGAGGAACTCGAAGGTGCCGGCGCCACGGTAGTTGATGTCGATGCACGCCTTGACGCAGCGAGCCAGCACTTCCTGGCGAGCCTTTTCGTCCAGGCCCGGTGCCGGAGCTTCTTCCAGTACCTTCTGGTGACGACGTTGCAGCGAGCAATCGCGGTCGCCCAAATGGACGGCGTTGCCCTGGCCGTCGGAGAGTACCTGCACTTCCACGTGACGTGGGTTGGTCAGGTACTTTTCCAGGTAGACCATCGAGTTGCCGAACCAGGCACCGGCTTCGGCACGGGTCTGTTTGGCCGCTTCGATCAGGTCTTCTTCCTTGTGCACCACACGCATGCCGCGACCACCACCACCACCAGCGGCTTTGATGATCACCGGGTAACCGACTTCGCGACCGATGCGCAGGGCGGTTTCCTCGTCTTCAGGCAGCGGGCCATCAGAACCTGGAACGGTTGGCACGCCGGTCGCAATCATCGCGTCCTTGGCCGACACCTTGTCGCCCATCAGGCGGATGGTGTCGGCTTTGGGGCCAATGAAGGCGAAGCCGGACTTTTCCACCTGTTCGGCGAAGTCGGCGTTTTCCGCGAGGAAGCCGTAGCCCGGGTGGATGCCATCAGCGCCGGTCACTTCCGCGGCCGCGATGATGTTGGAGACTTTCAGGTACGAGTTCGAGGCCAGTGGCGGGCCGATGCAAATGCTTTCGTCCGCCAGCTTCACGTGCATCAATTCGGTATCGGCCGTCGAGTAAACAGCGACGGTCTTGATGCCCTCTTCCTTACAGGCGCGCAGGATACGCAGCGCGATCTCGCCGCGGTTGGCGATCAGGACTTTTTGCAGTTTCTTCGCAGGTTTCAACATCGAAGGCGCTCCGCGGTTCAAACGATGGTGAACAGCGGCTGGTCGTACTCAACCGGCTGACCGTTTTCTACCAGGATGGATTCAATGACGCCGGCTTTTTCAGCGGTGATGTGGTTCATCATCTTCATCGCTTCAACGATGCAGATGGTGTCACCCACTTTCACGGTTTTGCCGACTTCAACGAAGGATGGCGAACCCGGTGCCGGGGTACGGTAGAAAGTACCGACCATTGGCGACTTGACCACGAAACCGTTCAGCGCAGGTGCGGCTGGGGCGGCAGGTGCAGCAGCGGCAGCGGGTGCGGCGGCCGGAGCAGGTGCGGCGGGAGCCGGTGCCTGCATTTGTGGTGCGTAGTAGGGTTGGGCCGGAGTCTTGCTGTGACGGCTGATGCGTACGGACTCTTCGCCTTCCTTGATTTCCAGCTCGTCGATACCGGATTCTTCCAGCAGTTCGATCAGTTTCTTAACTTTACGGATATCCATGAATCATCAACTCCCAAGGGTCGGTCAGGGGCGCTTGGCCGGTTGTTCAAGTTGTTCCAGGGCGGCCTCCAGGGCCAGTCGGTAACCGCTGGCGCCAAGGCCGCAGATCACTCCTACCGCTACGTCGGAGAAATAAGAGTGATGGCGGAAAGCTTCGCGTTTATGCACGTTGGACAAATGCACTTCGATGAATGGGATGCTCACCGCCAGCAATGCGTCACGTAATGCAACGCTTGTGTGTGTAAAAGCGGCGGGATTGATCAGGATAAAGTCCACGCCTTCACCGCGAGCGGCATGGATACGATCAATCAATTCGTACTCGGCATTGCTTTGCAGGTAGAGCAGATGGTGGCCGGCTTCACGGGCCCGTCGCTCAAGATCAAGGTTGATCTGATCCAGGGTCACTGCCCCATAGACGCCCGGTTCGCGGGTGCCGAGCAGGTTCAGGTTGGGTCCGTGAAGAACCAGTAAGGTCGCCATCGGCTGTTCCTTGTTATGGATGGGGTACGGCAGAACCCGGCGACTATGCCGCAAAGCCTTTGTGACTGTCCAGTTCTATGCAGTAGGCGGCACGATTAGCGAGGATAGCGCAAAGTTTGTGACTGCGCCGCAGGATCCGGTCATTGGCGGCACACTCCGAATCCAACGAACATCAACTGTGGGAGGGGGCTTGCTCCCGATTGCGGTGGATCAGTCATGGATACTGAGACTGACACTCCGCAATCGGGAGCAAGCCCCCTCCCAAATTTATCCTCATATGGTGTTGGAACGGCTCAGACGCGGAAGGCTTTGACTGCCGTATTGAGCTGGCCTCCCAGCACCAGCAGGTGCTCGCCCTGACTGCGCCCTTGGCCGATGCGCTGCAGGTTGTCCTCACCCAGCTGGTGAATCCGCTCGCTGTTATCGCGAATCTCGCTGACGGCGCCGCTCTGTTGTGCCGTCACATCGGCGATGCGCACTGCCGTGTCGGAGATGGTCTGGATCGCCCCGACGATTTCATCCAGCGCGCCATCCGCCGCCTGGGCTTGCTGGGCTGTGGCTTCGGCGTGTTCGACCTGGGCGCGCATGCCTTGCACCGATTGGTGGGCAGCGGTTTGCAGGCCGGCGATCAGGTCCTGGATCTGCGCCGTGGCGCCCGCCGTGCGTTGGGCCAGGGAGCGCACCTCATCGGCGACCACGGCAAACCCGCGCCCGGCCTCACCCGCGCGGGCGGCCTCGATGGCAGCGTTGAGCGCGAGCAGGTTGGTCTGGTCGGCAATCGAGCGGATCACCGTCAGCACGCCGCCAATCGTGGCGGACTCCTCGGCGAGTTTTTCGATCATCTGCGCATTTTGCTGCACTTCGCCGACCAGCGAATGCAGCCCGGTGAGGCTCAAGCCGATCACCCGTTGACCCTGTTCCACAGCCTGGCCCGCGCTGCGGCTGGCGTCGGCGGCCTGGCTTGCATCACCCGCCACTTGCTGGATGGTGGCTTCCAGCTCGCCCAGGGAGTCACGAATCTGCGCCGTATCGCCCGCCTGACGCTCGGCGCCGTCGTGAAGGCCGCTGCTCAGCTCGGCGAGGGTACGGCTGGTGCCGGCAACTTCCTCGGCATTGCCGCGAATGGTGCCGACTAAGTCCACCAGGTAGGCGCGCAGACGGTTCAGGGAGGCTTCGATGTCGTGCAGTTCGCGGTTGGTCTTGCCCAGGGCGATCGGTTGGCCGAAGTCGCCTTCGGCCCAGGTCGAAAGCGCCGGGGCAAGATGGGTCAGCACCCGCGCCAGGCGCCGTTGCAGGGTATCGATCAACAATGCGATCAGCAGGATCAGGCCGATCATCACGCCCTGCATCAAGCGTACTTCGCCTTGGATCTTGCCGTGTTGCGCACGCACCACGGGCTCCAGGCCGGCGATGGCTTGCTGCACGGCGGCGATTTTCAAATGGGTGGCCGTGGCGAGGTCGGCCCGTTGCTGGATCTGCTCGCGGGTGCGCTTGAGTTCGGCGGGGTAGCGGGTCAGCAGGCTGTTGAGTTCGCGCTTGAGGTCGACGCCGGTGTCTTGCGCTTCGGTCTTTTCGTTGTTTTCCAGGCCCATCATGGCGGAGAAGTCATCGGCGCTGGATTCGCTACTGGCCTTGACGCCCAGCAGGGGCAATTGCGCCAACCGTTCGGCCTGGGTGCGGATGCTGCCCAGCTCTCGCTCTACATCGTCGGCCAGTTCGGCGCGCCCGCTGCTGACCAGCTTATCGCGGGCCAGGGATAATTTGCCCAGGTGCTGGGACGCGTCCAGCAGCGGCGGCAGGTAGCGCGCCGCCTCAGGCGAGTTGACGCCCATCGCGTACTGGCTCAGTTGTTCCAGGTTCGCACCCACTTCACGTTCGGCTTGCAGCAACAGCGCTTGCGGGTCACCCGCCAGTTTGCCGGCGGCCAGCAGGTCGGTTTTGCTGAACGCATCAAGGTCAACGAGGCTGGGGCGCAGGTTCTGCGCGAGCTCCGCCGGCAGGTCATCCAGATGCTGCAGCAGGCTTTCCAGGCTCTGGCCGGCACTGCTCAGGCGCAAGGCATCACCGCTGGCCAGGTAATCGTCGATATTGCGCGCGGCCTGGTTCTGAAAGGTCTGGGACAAACCCAGATAACGCTCCATCAACAGGTAAGGTCGTTCCAGCGCCCGTTGCGACCACCAGAGTGTCGCACCCAGGGCCAGGCACACGGCCACCAATAGAAGGGTATTGAGATTGGTCAGCAGCTTCAGGCGCATGCGGGGTTTCAACCGACGGCGAAAGATAAGTGCCTGAAGTTATTGCGTTTCTATTACATAGTTATGACGGAATCAGTGGATTCCGGTGAAAAAGTGGCACTTTGCCTTGTCGTGCGTGCGGCCAGTACGCGGTTGCGTCCGGCATCCTTGGCGCGGTACAGCGCCTCGTCGGCCTGGGCGGCCATCATCAAACTGTCGGAGCCATCACACAATTCCACCAGGCCGGCGCTGAAGGTGCACCACAAATCCTGGGGTTGGGCCGGGTAATGAATTTCGGCAAAGCGCCCGCGGATTTCATCCAGCACCTTGCAGGCCGATTCCAGGTCGGTGTCGGGCATCACGATGGCGAACTCTTCACCGCCGTAGCGCCCGATATAGTCGGTCTTGCGCAAGCGCTGCTTGAGAAACAGCGCCAGGCTCTTGATCACGCGGTCGCCCATAGGGTGGCCGTGGCTGTCATTGACCCGTTTGAAATGGTCGATATCGAGCATGGCGAAGCTCAACGGCTTGTTCTCGCGCCGCGCGCGGAAGCTGCAGTCTTCGAGCAGTTGCAGGATATGGGTGTGGTTATACAGGCCGGTCAGGCTGTCGCGCACCATCCGCGCCTTCAAGTTGCGCGCACGCGCGGCGCGGTTGCGCACGGTGGTGATCAGGTGGCGCGGCTTGATTGGTTTGGTGAGGAAGTCGTCACCGCCTTCGCTCATGGCGTCCAGCTGTTTGTCCAGGTCATCCTCGGCCGACAGGTAAATGATCGGCACGCTGACGTAGCGGTCGTTGTGGCGGATCACCTTGGCCAGTTCGGTGCCGGTGCAGGCGGGCATGTACATGTCGAGGATGATCAGGTCTGGCTGGAAATCCGCCAGTTCAGCCATGGCCTGGATCGGTTCGATCAGGGTGCGGGTGACGATACCGGCACTGTTGAGCAGCCGCTCGGTGTGCAATGCCTGGGCGCGTGAGTCATCGATGATCAGGACTTTATAGGGTTCGTACTGGGCAACGCAGGTCAGCACTTCGATCTTTTCCAGCAGGCTTGAGGCTTCCAGCGTGCCGGTGAGGAACTCCTGGCCGCCGGCGCGCACGGCGGCCAGGCGGGTCGGGGTGTCGGTTTCATGCAAGCTGAAGAACAGCAGCGGCAGCTTTTGCTCCAGGCCCTCCTGGGCTTCGGCGGCGAGCTTGAGGCCCTGGCCTTCGCCGCAGAAGTCCACATCCATCACGATGGCGGACGGCAGGCGCTCGGCCATGGACGCCCGAAAAGCCGCGATGCTGTCCAGGGACTGGGCGCTCATGCCAAAGAATTCCAGCTGCTTGGCAAGGCGCTCGGCGCGGTCGTGATCGGCCAACATCACGTAGATCGGCTTGCGCATCGGTGGCAGGAAGGTTTGTTCCAACTGGTCGCCCTGGCGCAGACCGGTGCGTGACAGGCGTTGCATCAGGCGGTTGAGTTCGGTGATCAGTTGGCTGCTCAAGCGCCCGCGATTTTCGTCCACAGCCTGCAGGGACTCGCCGATATGCCGTGCCAGCTGACCGTGCTCCGGCTGTTCGAAGCGCTCGGCAAAGCGCAGCAGGCGCAGGTTGGCTTCGCTGAGTTCGGAAAAATCGGCGTTCGACCATTCACTGCGTTGCAGGCGTTGCCAGATCTCAAGAATTTGACGTGCCTGATGAATTACCCGCTGGGCAAAATGGTGCTTGAGACGCTCACGGCTGGGGTCTTCTGGCTCGGTCATATCCTGACTACTAGTGAGGGTGCATGCTGAGGTCGACTGATGGCTCTATGCTAGCACCTCTTTTATGTTGCATGAGTGTCATACGTCAATTAAGTGCAAGTCTCTGCCATTCAGTTTTTGACCGAGTGGTCGCGCAGCGTAAAAAGCGTGCATCCTTTATAGTCGAATCTGCCTGTGTGCCACTTTCGTTTAAAAGGCCCGCACCGGCGGGCACGATGGGGTAGGGTTGTGGTCGGAGTGTTTGAACGCACCCGGACAATTGATGTGCATGAACTCAAGTGATTGAAAGGATATCGCCATGCTGGACTGGAAAAACCGTGAAGGCAGTGCCAAAGGCCCCGCCCCTGAGCCCAAGTCGGCCAATCGTGGCTACTTTCGCAACCTGCTGATGAGCAAAGCCTTGCTCAGCGTGTTGGGCTTGTACCTGTTGGTCACCGGTGCCCTGGGTTGGTACTGGAGCGAAGAGCCGGCGCTGTTCCCGGTCCAGCAAAACGCCCAGCTTGCCGCCGAGAAGGAAGGCAAGCAGATGGTGGTGGGCTACACCACCGTTGAAACCCTCAAGACCGTGGTCGGCACGTTGCTGAACAAGCCCGGTGGCTACATTTCCAACGATCGTTTCCCGCCTGGCCTGTGGATGGACAACATGCCGAGCTGGGAGTACGGCGTACTGGTACAGGTGCGTGACCTGACCCGCGCCCTGCGTAAGGATTTTGCCCGATCCCAGTCGCAGTCGGCTGAAGACGCCGATCTGGCCAAGGCCGAGCCGCGCTTCAACTTCGACAACAAGAGTTGGGTGCTCCCGTCCAGTGAGTCGGAATACCAGGAAGGTATCAACTCCCTGAGCCGCTATGAAGCGCGCCTGTCTGATCCGAACCAGCGCGGCGCGCTGTTCTATGCGCGTGCCGACAACCTGAACAACTGGCTGGGGGATGTCGCCACCCGCCTGGGTTCGCTGTCGCAACGCCTGTCGGCCAGCGTGGGCCGGGTCAAGCTGAACACTGCACTGAAAACTGAAGCCCTGGCTCCAGGTGAGGTGCCGCAGGTCGATGAAGAAGTGGTGGAAACGCCGTGGATGCAGATCGACAACGTGTTCTACGAAGCCCGTGGCCAGGCGTGGGCATTGTCCCATTTGCTGCGCGCCATTGAAGTCGACTTTGCCGATGTGCTGGCCAAGAAGAACGCCACCGTCAGCGTGCGTCAGATCATTCGTGAGCTGGAGGCCTCGCAGGAAACCGTTTGGAGTCCTATGATCCTTAATGGCAGTGGTTTCGGCGTTCTCGCCAACCACTCGTTGGTGATGGCCAACTATATTTCCCGGGCAAACGCTGCAGTGATCGATTTGCGTCAGCTCCTCAACCAGGGTTGATGATGGACGCTATTCCAAACGAGGCCGCGCACCGCGCGGCCTCTGATGCTGAACTGATCTGCTGGGTCGACAGGCAAGACAACCTGCTCGGCCACCTCGTCAGGTCTGACCTGCGCCAGCGCGGCCTGATCGGCCGTTGCACCTTTATCTTCCTGTTCAATTCGGCAGGTTTGCTGTGTGTGCACCGACGCACCCTGAGCAAGGCGTTGTATCCCGGGTTCTGGGACACGGCGGCGGGTGGCATGGTGGCGGCAGGCGAGTCCTACGCTGAATCGGCGGCGCGGGAGCTGGAAGAAGAACTGGGCGTCGCCGGGGCGGTACTGACCGAGCACGATCACTTCTTCTTTGAAGACGGCGACAGCCGGCTTTGGTGCAAATCCTACTCCGCCGTGTGGGATGGCCCCCTGCGGTTGCAGCCCGAGGAGGTCATGGAAGCACGCTTTTTACCCATTGAAACCGTGCTGCTGGAGGCTGAGCAAAAGCCTTATTGCCCGGACGCTCAAGAGGGCCTGCGGCGCTATCTGGCCTCGCGTCGCTAAAGTTGTATAAATTGGCGCCATTTGGCTCTTAGCAAGTCGGCTTTTTGTGGTTACACTGCGCGACTTTTCACCCGAACCACCCTGTGCGGTTCGGTAGCGCTGCCCCTGCCTGAGTGGGGCTTCGCGGTCGGTGACCTCTTCGCAGGTACCGATCTGTCTTTGTCCTCCCAAGAGGATTGCCGGTGGCCAAAAAAGCCGCATCCTTCGCCGCCCTTGGTGGCCTGGTATTTTCCACCGACGCAGGTCGACACTGCCCGGACTGTCGTCAGCCCGTGGCCGCTTGCACCTGCAAACAGACCCTGATCCCTGAAGGCGACGGCATTGCCCGCGTGCGACGCGAGAGCAAAGGCCGTGGCGGCAAGACGGTGACGACCATCACCGGCGTACCGCTGGCCGAAGATGCCCTGAAGGAGCTGGCCACGACGCTGAAAAAGCGCTGTGGCACCGGTGGCGCGTTGAAAGACGGCGTCATCGAGATCCAGGGCGATCACGTCGAGTTGCTGTTGGCCGAGCTGATCAAGCTCGGGTACAAGGCCAAGAAGTCCGGCGGCTGAAAGCCTCTTCCCGACCTGTGTCTAAACTCTGTCCTGCGAGCGGGGTCTACCTCTCTTACAGGCAAATCGTCATTTTAATTCTTTAGACTGCGCCAGCCTCAGATGGGGGCGGTGCCTTCGACTTCATTTATAGGGGACTTCGATGTCCGTACGACGCACACGCAAAGACGATGGCAGCCAATGGACAGTTGCGGACAGCCGCAGTGTTTACGGGATTCGCCATTGGGGGGCCGGGTATTTCGCGATCAATGATGCCGGTCGCGTTGAAGTCCGTCCGAACGGCCCGAACAGCACACCCGTCGACTTGTACGAGCAAGTCGACGAGTTGCGCAAAAGCGGCTTGTCCTTGCCGCTGCTGGTGCGCTTTCCTGACATCCTGCAAGACCGCGTGCGCCAACTGACCGGCGCGTTCGATTCGAACATCGAGCGCCTGGAATACCAGAGCAAGTACACCGCGCTGTATCCGATCAAGGTGAACCAGCAGGAAGCGGTGATCGAAAACATCATCGCCACCCAGAACGTGTCCATCGGCCTGGAAGCCGGTTCCAAGCCTGAGCTGCTGGCCGTGCTGGCCCTGGCACCGAAGGGCGGCACCATCGTCTGCAACGGTTACAAGGACCGTGAGTTCATCCGCCTCGCGCTGATGGGCCAGAAGCTGGGCCACAATGTATTTATCGTGATCGAGAAAGAGTCCGAAGTCGGCCTGGTGATCGAAGAGGCCGCGAGCCTCAAGGTCAAGCCACAGGTTGGCTTGCGCGTGCGTTTGTCGTCGCTGGCGTCGAGCAAATGGGCGGACACCGGCGGCGAGAAATCCAAGTTCGGTTTGTCGGCGGCGCAGTTGCTGTCGGTGGTCGAGCGCTTCCGCGCTGCCGGCCTGGACCAGGGCATCCGCCTGCTGCACTTCCACATGGGCTCGCAGATCGCCAACCTGGCCGACTACCAGCATGGGTTCAAGGAAGCCATCCGTTACTACGGCGAGCTGCGCAACCTCGGCCTGCCGGTGGACCACATTGACGTCGGCGGCGGCCTGGGCGTGGACTACGACGGTACGCACTCGCGTAACGCCAGCTCGATCAACTACGACATGGACGATTACGCCGGCGTGGTAGTGGGGATGCTCAAGGAATTCTGCGATGCGCAGAGCCTGCCGCACCCGCACATCTTCTCCGAAAGCGGCCGCTCGCTGACCGCGCACCACGCCATGCTGGTGGTACAGGTCACCGACGTCGAGAAACACAACGACGACGTGCCGCAGATCGAGAACAAGGAAGCGCTGCCGGAGACCGTGCAGTGGCTGGTCGACCTGCTCGGCCCGACCGACATCGAAATGGTCACCGAAACCTACTGGCGCGCCACGCATTACATGAGCGACGTGGCCGCCCAGTACGCCGACGGCAAGCTGACCCTGGCCGAGAAAGCCCTGGCCGAACAATGCTACTTCGCCGTGTGCCGCCGCCTGCACAACTCGTTGAAGGCGCGTCAGCGCTCGCACCGCCAGGTGCTGGACGAACTCAACGACAAGCTGGCCGACAAGTACATCTGCAACTTCTCGGTGTTCCAGAGCCTGCCGGACACCTGGGCTATCGGCCAGGTGCTGCCGATCCTGCCGCTGCACCGCCTCGACGAAGAGCCGCTGCGCCGTGCGGTATTGCAGGACCTGACCTGCGACTCCGACGGCAAGATCAAGCAGTACGTCGATGAGCAGTCCATCGAGACCAGCCTGCCCGTGCACGCCCTGAATGAAGGTGAGGACTACCTGCTGGGTATCTTCCTGGTGGGCGCCTACCAGGAAATCCTGGGAGACATGCACAACCTGTTCGGCGATACCGATTCGGTGAACATCTACCAGCGCGAAGACGGTTCGGTGTACAGCGCCGGGATCGAGACCCATGACACCATCGAAGACATGCTGCGCTACGTGCACTTGTCGCCGGAGGAGTTGATGACGCACTACCGTGACAAGTGCGCCAGCGCGAAGATCAGTGCGAGTGAACGTACCCAGTTCCTGGATGCATTGCGTCTCGGGTTGACTCGCTCGTCTTACCTGTCGTCGTGAGTCGATAGCGGTTGAGCAAAAACCCACCTTCTCAGGTGGGTTTTTTATTTCATGACCCGACCAACCAGCGATTCTGCGTGTTCAGGCGCCAGCCGATGAATGCCAGGGTCAGGCTGCGCAGCGCCATGAAGAGCAGGAAGGTTATCCACAGGCCGTGGTTACCCATGCCCTGCAACGCCCAGGCGAATGGCAATGTCAGCAAGACCGTCAGCAGCATGCCATTGCGCATTTCCCGTGCCCGCGTTGCGCCGATGAACAGGCCGTCCAGCAGGTAACTCCAGACGGCGATCAACGGCAGCACGGCCAGGTAGGGCAGGTAGCGGTCGGCGGTTTCGCGCACACTGGTGATATCGGTTTGCATGGCGATAAACAGGTGGCCGCCGAAGGTGAACAGTACGGCGAATCCCGTACTGGCGATCAGTGACCAGCCGCCGGCTACCACCAGTGAGCGACGCAAGGCCTGGCGATCATGCGCACCAATGGCGTGACCGCACAGCGCTTCCACCGCGTGTGCCAGGCCGTCCAGCGCGTGAGCCGTCAGCAGCAGGCCGTTGAGCAGCAGTGCATTGGCCGCCACGGTGGCGTCACCCAGGCGCGCACCTTGCACCGTGATCATGAAAAACACCGATTGCAACGTGAGGCTGCGGATGAAAATGTCGCGGTTGACCGCCAGCAGCGGGCGCCAGCTTTTCCACCGCGTCAACGCCGCCCAGGCGATATGCCCGGGGTAGGCGCGCAGGGCTTTGTGCGTCATCGCCAGGCCGAGCAGGGCGCCGGCCCACTCGGCCACCACCGACGCTCGCGCCGAACCGACTACCCCCCAATCCAGGCCAAGCACGAACCACAGGTTCAAGGCGATGTTGACCAGGTTGGTGGTCAGCAGGATCGCCAGCGGTGCACGGGCGTTCTGGGTGCCGAGGAACCAGCCCACCAGCGCATAGCTGGCCAGTGCGGCGGGCAGGCCGAACAGGCGGGTGTGGAAGAATTCGCGGGTCAGCTCAGTCAGTTCGGGGGACGGTTGCATCCATTCCAGGGCCAGATGGCTGAGGGGAATGCCGACTGTGCCCAGCACTATCGCCAGGCCCAGCGCGAGCGACAGACCTTGCAGCAGGATTTGCCGCAACGCCGCGCCATCGCCGCGCCCGGCGGCTTGCGCGGCAAACCCGGTGGAGCCCATGCGCAAGAACCCCATGGCCCAGGCGAGAAAGGTATACAGGCTGGCGCCAACGGCCACGGCGCCCAATTGATGGGCGTGGGGCAGGTGACCGATGACCATGCTGTCCACCAGGGCCACCAGCGGCACGGAGATATTGGACAGGATCATCGGTGCGGCCAGGGCCCAGACGCGACGATGGGTGGAACGGTGGCGCCAGTCGGTGAGTAGGGTATTCAATTATTAATGCACGACCCAGCTGAGCAGCCAAAGGCCCAGCATCAGCCAGATGATCCCGACGATGATCGACGCCCGCATAAATGCGCGCACCGCCGAGTACAACAGCATCAGGCCGATGATCAGGGTAATGATGCTGATGATCGAGGTGTCCATGCCCAAGGTGCGTGACAGTCCATCGACGAAGTTGCCACCGGCGTTGGTCAAGGCACCGAATAGCCCGCTGAGTCCGTCGACGATAAAGCGGATGATGGAACCGAGCGCCTGGCCCAACCATCCGAAAAAGCTTTCTACCTGCATGTGTGTGCCCTGATGAGAGAGTGGACGTTGCTGTGCCTTGGGTTGCGATTGCGCCCGGCGAGTTCCCTATAAGCATAGAGGTTTGCCGCGTGGTAATCATGGGCTGTGTTGGGCGTCGCTGGATTCACTTGCCTTGATGGCTTATCCGCCCGAAGCTATACGCCTTCAGGAGCCCGCGCATGAACCTCGAACACCTCACCGAACGCTTGCATCGCATCCGCGATACCAACGATTGGAAGCAATTTCACAGTCCGAAAAACCTGGCCATGGCCGCCAGTGTGGAAATGGCCGAGCTGGTGGAAATTTTCCAGTGGCTGACCGAAGACCAGTCGCGCCAGTTGCCCGCGGACAAACTCGCCCACGCCGGCCAGGAAGTCGGCGACATCGTACTGTACCTGTTGTTGCTGTGCAGTGAGTTGGGCCTGGACATGAACGAGGTGGTGCGCGCCAAGCTGGCCGATAGCGAACGGCGGTTTGCCCATGAGTGACCGTCATTTCGACCAACTGGCCACACGGTTCGCCGAGAAGATTTATGGCGGTGCCAAGGGCGCCATTCGCCTGGCCGTGCTGCAGGCCGACCTGAGTGAAGCGCTGCCGGATCGTCCGTTGCGCGTATTGGACATCGGTGCGGGCCTGGGGCACATGTCGCTGTGGTTGGCCGAGCGCGGCCATGACGTGACGTTGGCCGAACCTGCCGAGCCGATGCTCGAGGGCGCTCGTCAACGTTTTGCCGAGGCCGGGCAGGCCGCGACTTTTATCCATGCGCCCTGGCAGGACTTGCTCGGGCAACTCACCGAGCCCTATGACCTGGTGCTGTGCCACGCCGTGCTGGAATGGCTGGCCGAACCCCACGCGATCCTGCCGGTGCTGCACCAACTCACCGTGGCTGACGGCTGGCTGTCGCTGGCGTTCTACAACCGCGATGCGCTGATTTATCGCAACCTGCTCAAAGGCCACTTCCGCAAGATGCGCAAGAACGACATGGCCGGCGAAAAGCAGAGCCTCACCCCGCAACAGCCGCTTGATCCACGGGAGTTGGCGGCGCAACTTGAGGGGCTGTGGCAAGTCGAAAGTCAAAGTGGCGTGCGGGTGTTCCACGACTATATGCCCGTGGAGTTCCAGGCCCGTGCCGACCTGCAGGATTTGTTGGAGATGGAACTCGCTCATCGTCGTCACCCAAGCTTTGCCGGACTTGGGCGTTATTTACACTGGATCTGCCGTCCGGTTTGAGCGGCCCAGTTGCGGAGGTCGAAATGCGTCGTCTGTGTTTGATCCTGTTGTCCCTCGGTCTGGGCGCCTGTTCCAGCCCCAACCCCTATGTGGCGGCTTCGGCGCCAATGCCGCCGGCACCGGCCCAGGCGGCCAAGATTTTCGATGCCAGCGCCTACCCGGCGCCGGTGCGTGACTACGGTGCCTACCGCAGTTGGGCCTGGCTCAACGGCCAACTGCCGGCGGGCTCTGCCTGGGTCGACTCGGCACAGATTGCCGAGGCGGTGAATGGTGCCCTCGATCAGCGCGGCCTGCGCCTGTTGCATGACAACCGTGCGCCAGACCTGCTGGTCAGTGCCGACGTGCGCCTGGAAAAGCGCCTGCGGCAGGTGCAGGACGACTATGGCTACGGCTATGGCGGCTATAACCGCTATGGCAATGGCTACGGCATGTACAACACGGTGCCGGTGGTGCGCACCTATGAAGTCACCGTCGCGGTGGCGCGGATCAGCCTGTTCGATGCGCGCACCCGCCAGCCGGTCTGGAGCACCAGCGCCGAAACCAGCAGCCAGGGCAGCCTGAGTGAGCGAGCTGATGCATTGCGCGAGGCGATGCAGAAGGCAATGTCCGCCTATCCGCCCAGTTAGCCGCTATTCTCATTTCAGGCTCGAACGTCTTTTGGAGAACCTCCATGTTTCGTCGCATTGCTGCACTTGCCGTTGTTGTATTGCTGGGCGGCTGCCAGACCAGTCAGGTCAACCATGACTTCGATGCCAGCCGCGACTTTGGCGCCTACCGCAGCTGGGCCTGGAAAGACCCGGCGCTGCAATACCGCCCGGATGATCCACGGATCAAGAGTGACCTTACCGAACAACGCATCCGCCAGGCTGTGGGCGAACAACTCGACCAACGCGGCTTGCGCCCTGCGGCGGCGGGTGGGCATGCCGACCTGAAGGTGCAGGCCTACCTGATCGTCGAGGACCGCCAGCAGCAAGTCACCACCAATTACGGCGGCGCCTGGGGCGGCCCATGGAATGGTTACTGGGGGGCGCCGATGTACAACGAAACGCGCAACATCACCTACAAAGTGGCGACTATCCAGATCGACCTGCTCGACGGCAAGGACGGCAAACTGGTATGGCGGGGCAGTGACGAACAGATCATGGCCAGCTCGCCGAACCCGCAGGACCGCAGCAATGCGATTCGCTCCACCGTGGGCAAGATCCTGTCCAACTACCCACCCCGATAAAGACAGCGCAAATCCCGTGGGAGGTGGGCTTGCCCTAATGCCTGTCAGTTAAGCGATAAAGCGGACGATGGATAAATTGTGGGAGGGGCGGTGCGACGATTCGACTTGCTCCCGATGGACTGCGTAGCAGGCCCATTTTTGAGGCCGCTGCGCGGCCTATCGGGAGCAAGCCCCCTCCCACAGTGACCGCGTTAATCCTTAACTGACTGGCATTAGGGTTTGCTCCCGATAGCGGAGCAAGCCCCCCCCACAAGACCTTCGGTACCCTGACGCCTGCGTTTGCATGAGCCCTCATCTACACTCCAGGAGAGTAAGCGCTCGGCGACTCGCCGGCACAGGAGTGCTCGATGTCTCCCCGATTTCATGACAAGCAGCGTGGCGCCGTGGGTCTGATGACGGTAGGCGTGTTGGCATTGGCGTTGATGTGCACATTACTGGTGATCGACAGCGGCCGTTTGTACTTGGCCAAGCGCCAGTTGCAAGGCGTGGCGGACACGGCCGCGCTGGAGGCCGTCAGCCGCGGGGGAACGTGCCAGGCCGGTTTGAGCGCTGCGGCTTTTGCTGCGCAGAGTGTGGCGCGCAATAATTTTGTACTGGGCAATGGCAATACCTTGGTGGCCCGCTGCGGTTCGGTGACCACCGGCGCTTCGGGCATGCGCACCTTCAGTGCCAACCCGGCGCTGTCGTCAGCGATTCAAGTGGTGGTCAGCAATACCGTGCCAACCAGCATCGCGGCAGGCGTCTGGGCACTGACCTCCGGCAACCCTCTCAGCCTCAGTACCGTCTTGACCGCCACGGCCGTGGCGGCGATACCCACGCCGGCATTGGCCCAGCTCACCATCAACAGCACGCTGGCCAGCGTCAATACGGCCAATGCCGGCCTGTTGAACCCGCTGTTTTCCGGGCTGCTCGGCGGCAACGTCAACCTGACGGTCGCCGGTTGGAATGGCCTGATCAATACCAATATCAACCTGCTCAGTTACCTTAACCAATTGGCGATCAACCTGAACCTGACCGCTGGCAATTACACGCAGTTGCTCAACACCAACGTCACCGCGACGCAGTTGATCCAGGCCGCGATCAATGTGTTGACCGCCAACGGCGCCTCGGTGGATGTGTTGACCGCCCTGGGCAACCTGCAATTGGCCGCAATCAACCAGGCACCGCTGACGCTTGGGCAGATCCTGCAGGTGCAGACCGGCACCACGGCGTCGGCGCTGAACGCCAACCTTCAAGTCTTCCAACTGGTCCAGGGCATTGTGCAACTGTCCAACAGCCAGAGCGCGGTGGCGGCGACCTTGCCGGTCAGCCTGCTGGGGCTGGCCAACATCACCACCCAGGTCAAAGTCACCCAGCCGCCGCAACTGTCGGCCGTCGGCAACCCGGCGCTGGCGGCGGCCAACCCACAGGGGCCGAATGCGATCTACGTGCGTACGGCCCAGGTACGCACCGAAGTGACGGTGAGTTTGCCGGTGTTGAACAGTTTGTCGGGGTTGACTACGGCGGTGGATAACTTGCTGGGGCCACTGACCCCCGTGGTCAATGGCCTGCTGAGCTTGAACCTGGTGACCTCGATCAATTCGGCCTTGTGCTTGCTGGGGGCTGGTTGCCAGCAATTGGATTTGCTGGTGATGCCGGGCAACCTGCCGCTCAATGTCGTGTTGGATGCCGGTGGCGCCAGCAGTTATGTCACCGCCTACAATTGCCCAACGGGCGGCACGGGCACCAAGAGCCTGACGGCCAGCACCACTACCTCGCTGGCCTCGCTGAATATCGGCAGCATCACCAATGCTTTTTCGACCACCCAGCCGATGACGGTGGCGCCGCTGGCGCTGATCGATATCGGCACCAAGACCTGCCATATGATTGCCTTCATTGGCAGCTGTGACAGCCGTGTGCCGTTTGCCGGCGGTGGCATCGGGATCAAGGTGCAAAGCCCGATCGCCGGAAGCAACCAGACCCAGGTGTTCTCCAGTACCGCGCCATTTGCCACGCCGCCTAACGTCGGCCTTGCACCGACCTATCAAGCCGCCACGCCGGCCACCAATGTGGTCAGCAGCCTTTCCGCGACCCTCAGCGGCGTCGGTCTCACGGCCTACCAGCCGGTGGGCAGTAACCCGCTGGGCAGCCTGATCACCAATACCGTGTCGCTGCTCAGTGGCGTCAGCGCTATCGTCACACCGGCGGTGGATGGCCTGTTGGGCTCGCTGTTGAACCCGATCCTCAACAACCTGTTGAACAGCTTGGGGATCAGCCTGGCGAACGTGAATGTCGGCGCCAACCTGAGCTGTGGCCAGACCGGGGAAGCCTACCTGGTGATTTAAGCGTCGGTGGCCCTGGGCAGTTCCACGCAAAAGCGTGCGCCGTGCTCGCCGTTGCTGACGCTCAGGCGCCCGCCCATGTTTTCCACAATGCCATAGCTCACCGACAAGCCCAGCCCGGTGCCTACGCCTATCGGCTTGGTGGTGAAAAAGGGTTCGAAGATGCGTTCCAGCAAGCGAGGGTCGATGCCACCCCCGTTGTCTTCGACCCAGAGGCGTACGTGCTGGCTATCGTGCTCGGTGTGTAGGGCGATCCACGGGCGCAACTCGGGGTTTCTCTCGCGCTGGCCGAGCAGCGCATCACGGGCGTTGACCATCAGGTTGATCAGCACCTGTTCAAGCTGATCGATGTGGCCTTTGACTTGCACCGGGATATCCGCCTGGCTCACGCGCACCTCGACGCCTTTGCCGCGCAGGCCTTCGCTGAGCAACGACAGGGTGCCTTCGACCGCCTGCGCCGGGTCGAACGGTTGCTGCTCGACTTCCGAGCGGCGGCCGAACACGCGCATATGGTCCACCACCCGTGCCGCGCGCTGCACCTGGGCGTCGATGCGCTGGAGTTTTTCAGTGAGGTAATCCACCTGTGCGTTGCCGGTGCTCAGGCGCTTGAGCACGTTGACGATCGCCATGCGCATCACGTTCAGCGGCTGGTTGATCTCATGGGCCAGGCCCGTGGCCATTTCGCCGAGGGTGGCCATTTTCGCGCTTGGGTCAGTTGTTGCTGGGAGCGGCGGACTTCCGTGTTGTCGCGGCCCACGGCCTGCACTTCCAGCAACGCGCCCTGCTCATCAAACACCCCACGGTCCGACCATACCCACCAGGCATGCTCGCGCCCCGGCAGTTGCAGGCTGATTTCCGCGGTACTGACCGGAAATTCGGGGGTCAATTGGTGGATGCGTTGTAAAAACGCCTGGCGTTGTTCGTCCGACAACCAGCCGCCCAGGTTCAGGCCCGGCAGTTGGGCCGGCAGGCATTCCAGGTAGTTGGCCAATGGCGTGTTGCCGAAGGTCAGGGTCAGGTCCGGGCGGTAGCGGCAGATCATCGCCGGGGAGTCCTCCACCAGAATTCGGTAGCGCTCCTCGCTGTCCTTGACTTGCTGCGCGGTCAAGGTCGCCTCGGTGACGTCCAGCCATAGGCCGACCGCCTCCACCGGCAGGCCGAGGTCGTCGCGCAGCAGCTTGGCTTCATCGAGCAGCCAGTGGTAACCGCCCTGTTTGTCTTGTACCCGATAACGGCTGCGTACGCTGCCTTCGCGCAGCAACTGGCGGGTGCGTTGGAAGTACAGGTCACGATCATCCGGGTGCACCCATTGCACCAGGCTTTCGTGGTTGCATTCGGCCAGGGTACGGCCCAGCAGCGGCAGCAGGCTGTCGCTGAAAAAAACCGGTTGCAGCGCGCCATCCACATAGCGTTGCACGTAGATGATCGCGGGCGAGCTGGCGATCAGGTTTTCCAGGCGCGAATGGGCGACGTCGGCCTGCAACTGCTGGTTTTTGATGTCGCTGATGTCGAGCATGAAACCGATGCAACGGCGTTGCTCACCGGTGCCCAGCACTTGGCCCTGGACGCGATACCAGGTGCTGTCGCTGCGGCTTAAGCGCACGCTGGCGAGCAGAGGTTTGCCAAGGTGATGCAGATCCCGCAGACGGCTCTGCAGTTCAAGACGGTCGGCGGGGTGGATCAGGTGCAGCCAGGTGTCCAGGGCTTGCCGGGTCGGTTCTTCTGCCTGGCCCAGGTTGCGCATCAATTGCGGGGCAAGCTGGATCTCGTCGCTGCTGGGCAACAGCTCCCACCAGCCGGTACCCAGCAAGCCTTGCAGGGCTTCCAGGCGCTCCAACTGCTGGTGGTGGTGCTGTTCGCGCACGCGGCTGAGCAACGGCGCGGCGAGGGCGGCGGCGAGGTTCAGCCAGTCGCGATCCGTGCAGTGGGGATGGCCGTTGTAGGGGCCGCACAGTAGCCACGCGGCGACGCCCTGGCCGTCGCGATAGGGCACCAGGAAGCCATCGGCGTTGCCGAACACACTGTGTAAACGCGGGTGCTCGCCACGCCCATAGGGTGCTTTGAGCGCCAGTGGGGTGGTGCCGTTGAGGTTGTCCAGGCAGGTGCCGAGGCGCTGCCCGGTGTGCCAGAGCTGCGGCGCATCATGGTTGGCGTACTGGCTATAGATCTGCCAGCCTTGATCTTCCTGATCGAGCAATGCGAGAGCCACACAGGGAATGCGCCAGCGCTGCGCCACACTGCACAACTGTTCGTTGAACACCTCGGACAAACGGCTGAGGCTGCACACCCGCAGTTGCGCGCTGACCAGGCTGGTGAGCTGGTGGTTCTGTTCGCGTTGCTCGGCCAATTGCCGGCCGCCGAGTAAATCGCCGATATCCACCGCATGCAGCAACCAGCCGTTGGCGTGCGGCTCCAGCGTGCCACGGGTGTGCAAGGGCTGCCCGGCGGCCCCCTGGAAATCCAGGTCGAGGCTGTGGCGTTGCCAGTCGGCGGGAATACCTTCCACCGCCAGGGCGCTGTCGGCGCACAGCAAGTCTTGCAACGGTAACGCGACTGCGTGCGGCGCGAGGTATTGGCGCAAGGTGCCGCTGATATCGAGCACGCGCCCCTGGGCATCCAGGTGCAGGTGCAGCCCGGCGCTAGGTGGCGCCGGCGTGTCGAGGGCCAGCGCGCCGCTGCGGCCGAGCAGACGCCCGAAGAGTTTGTCCCCGGCGGTCAAAACTGCAGGCTCGACTGGGCCTGCAGCGTCGCCGGCAACTGCGGCACGCTGCCAATGCCGGGCAACACGATAAAGGGCATCACATTCTGCAGATTGGCCGTGGGGTAGTTGATTTTTACCGTTACCAGGCCGCTGACCAAGGTGGTGGTGACCTGTGTCGCTGCGTTGAAATTGAAGGCTGCGGGAAGCCACCCCAGGCGTGTCGCAACGGTGGTATTGGCCATGTTGATCACCGCCGCGTCATAGCCTTGCATCGTGGGGTCCAGGCCCACGACCAGGCGCACGGCTTCAGCGGTCGCCTGGTTGAACGACTGTTTTAACAGCAGTGGCAGGCTATAGCTGACCATTGCGTAGAACACGCCGAAAAAAATCATGAACACGGCGACGAATTCGATCGCCGCCGTACCCTTTTGCTTTTTGGGGAGGCTTGTTCTCATCACCGCGTCTACCCTGACGGCTACTACTTGATATCAGCATAGAATCAATCAGCAAAAAGGGATGTTTTTTACGTGATCCAGGGTGCCGTGGTATTGGTGTGGTTGGGGCTGTGTGCGGCGCAGGACGCTCGGCAGCGGTTGCTGGCTAACCGCCTGACGCTGGGGGCGGCCCTGTTGGCGTTGATCTACCTGCTGGGCACGGGCAGCACATGGCTGGGCGCGCCGGCCGGGCAGGGTGCGCTGGCGTTGGTGCTGGCGCTGCTGCTGACCCTGCCAGGTTACGCCCTGGGTCGCCTGGGTGCGGGCGATGTGAAGTTGCTCGCGGCGTTGGCGCTGGCCTCGAATGCCGAGTATCTGCTGGGGGCTTTTATCGGGGCGGCATTCGCCAGTGTGCTCTGGCTGATGCTTGCGTCAAAAGTGTGGGCGCTTCTGGGGCCGGTGTTTAAAAACCAAATGGCCGGTTTGGCGCCGCAATCGTCAAAAAAACTGCCGTTCGCGCCGTTTTTGCTGGTGGGATTCGTACTTACGTGGTTTTGGATCCATTAGTCGCCATGGGGGGATTAACGCTATGTACATAGTCGGAAAGTACGTCTACGTTTAAGTTGTGTAGGAATGTTGTTTAAGTTGTGTAGGGATATTCGTCGTAAAAGATGGGCCAATCTTTTGGCGTGCCTGGCATGGAGTAGCGTGTGAACAAGCTTACCTCTGCGGTTAAAGTGCTCGTGGTCGACGATCAGCCACTGATCGTGGAGGAGCTCTGTGAGTTTCTCGAAAGCAGCGGCTATCGTTGCGTCCCTTGTCAGTCCAGCCAGCAGGCCTTGACGTGTTTCAGCGAAGACGCCGAGATCGGCCTGGTGTTGTGCGACCTGCATATGCCGGACATGGACGGCATCGAATTGGTCCAGGCGTTGCAAAAGGTCGCCGGTAAGCAGCGGGCTTTCGAAGCCATCATGTTGACCGGGCGCGCCGACAAGCAGGATGTGATCAAGGCTCTGCGGGCCGGCTTCGCCGACTACTATCAGAAGCCGATCAACCTGGATGAATTGCTCGAAGGCTTGCAGCGCCAGGACGCAGCATTGCAAGAGCGCAGGAAGGATCTGCAACTGGGGCACTTGAATCAGAAGCTGCAATTTCTGTCCGAGTCCATCAACGAGCTGTATCAGGACATCGATAAAGTCCGCCGCAGCCCGCCAGGGGCGCAGGGCGAAGCGGTCCCGGCGGGGCCGTCGGAAATTCCGGCGATCTTCAAACCGCTGTCACCGCGCCAGTGGGATGTGGCGCGGCTGGTGGGCACAGGCCAGACCAACTATCAGATTGCCTGCGAATTGGGCATTACCGAAAACACTGTGAAGTTGTACGTCTCCCAGGTGCTGCGCCTGACCCACATGCATAACCGTACGCAACTGGCACTGGCGCTGTCGCCTGGCAAATTGGCGCCGCACCAGCAGGTGACGGCTCACTGATCACCGCACCATTCCCCCTCCCACAAACTACTGATGATTGCCGCCGGTTTGCCCGCCGACTTTCTGTTCGAAAAACTCCGGGATCGGATGCTTGTAGCTGTCCAGCAACCGCTGGGCAGCCTGTTCGCGTTCGGCGGCGGTGGCTTTTTGCTGGGTGCTGGATGCGAGCTTGCCGCTGACCTGCAACGTCAGCCAATTTTCAGTGGCGGCCTGTTGTGGGGATGAGGGCCCGGGCTCTATGGCCAGGACACTCATGGGCAATGTCAGCACTGCCAGGCTGGTGAGATAGGGTCGTTTCATCATCAATTCCTCGAGTTACCGGTGGTCTCACTGACCGTGGCGAGCTGATCGCTGGCTTTGGCGACAGGAGCGCCGGAGCCTTTGAGTTTCTCGGCCCTGGCCTGGGCCTCGGTGACTTGTTCCGGGCTCAGGCCCATCTGGCCGACCACTTGTGCGGCCTGCTTCCAGTTGTCCTGATAGATCAGCAAGGTCACCAGGTTGATCGCCGCCAGCGGGTCGCTCTGCTTGAGTTCCATGGCGGTCATGAATTCGAAGCGGGCGTCTTCCAGGCGCAGTTGGTTGAGGTACACCACGCCCAGGTCATTGCGGATTTTTTCGTCGGTGGGTGCCAAGCGTGCCGCACGTTGCAAGTGCGCCATGGCTTGCCCGTTGTCGCCTTTGGCCGAGGCCAGTTGGCCCAGGCCGTGTTCACCTTCGGCGGCCATGCAGGTGCCGAGCAGGCTGCGGTATAACGGCTCGGCTTCGCCGCGGCCCAGCAAACGATAGGCCTTGGCCTGGCGCAGGCGCACCTGGGGCAGGTGCGAGGGCAGGTTCTGCAGGTTGGCCAGGCTGGCGTGCAGCTTGCCGTCGTTGGCCATTTCATCGGCCAGGTTCAATGCCAGCTCCTGGTCGGAAGCGGGCTTGGGGCAACTGCCGGTGGCCGTGAGCGCGCTCCACGGGGTTTGACCATTGGTGGCACAACCGCCGAGCAATAACAGGCTCAAACCGGCTATCAAGGCTTTCATCGGGTGCTCCTCATAGGTTACTCAAGGCTCGGGAGATGCCGATGAATGCAGGCCCTCCGAGCACGATCAGCAAGGCGGGAAACAGAAAAACCATCATCACCACCGACATCTTCGCCGACATCTTCGAAACGAACTCCTGGATGCGGGTCAGGCGGCGGTCGTCGAGCAACTGCTTGAGCGCCAGCAACGACTTCATCGCGCCGCCCCCTTGCTGGACCAATTGCTGGAGGATGGTGCAGGTATCGGTGAACTCATCCACGGCCAGCAGCCGGGCGGTCTTACCCAGCTCCTCGCTGAGTTCCAGGCCGGAGTCGACCCGTGTCAGGATCAGGCGCAGCTCATGGGTCAAGGCCGGCAGCAGGCGCTGCGCTTCAAGGCTGAGCACGCGCAGTGTCTGTTCGACGGCCATGCCTGACTCGAACAGGATGCGCAGCAGCGGGATGAAGGTTGCCACTTCGCGGGCGATCTGCTGCTGCCGACTTTTAGCGAGGCTGGACAGCACGCGCTTGGGCAGCAGGTAGCCAATGGCCAAGGCGATCAGGGGCGCGAGCCAGGGCGAGTCGCTGTGGGCAAACAACACGCCCTGGGCCACCCCCACAAGGCCCATCAGCACCAGCGGCGTGCCGATCTGGAAGGCGGCGAACATCGAGCGTTGGCTGGCTTTACGCCAGCCGACCCGGTTGAGCAGGACCTGGGTTTCGTTGTCCAGGCTGAGCGAACGTTGCGCCAGCGGGCTACTGCCCAGTTGCTGCATCAGGCTGCCGAACTTATCTTTGCGGCCCAATTGGCCCTGCAAGCGCTGGGCAACCAGGCGTTGGCCGCGTCGCTGCCTGACCAGGTTGGCGAGCACCAGCGCCAGGGCGGCAAGGAACAGGACGGCGCTGATCAGCAGGGCAATCGCCATGTCATACACTCCGCAACATACGCCATAAGGTGAAGCAACCCATGAGCTGCATGGCCAGGGCCACGAACAGCAACAGGCGACCCGTGTCGTCGTTCCACATGGTCATCAGGTACGCGGGGTTCACTGCCAGGAAGTAGCCCACCATGGAAATGGGCAGGGCGGTGAGGACATAGGCGGTCACCCGAGTTTCGCCGGTCAGGGCGCGCAGCTGACGGGCGGCTTGCTCGCGTTCGCGGATCATCTTGATCAGGTTTTCCAACAGCTCGCTGGCGTTGCCGCCATAGCGGTGGTTAACCTTCAAGCCCAACGCGAACAGGCGAAATTCGTCGCGCTCATAGAATTCGGCAAAGTCATGCGTCGACTCCGGCAGGCTGACGCCCAACTGCACGTTGCGCTGGATGCGGCCCATGGCTTTTTTCAGTGGGTCTTCGCTGACCTCGATGCCGCCCAGCACCGCGTCGGTCAAGGTGCGCCCGGCCTTGAGGCTGCGTACGGTGTGATCGAGCAACTGCGGCAGCTGTTCGATCATGCGCTTGATGAGCCGCTGATACCGCCAGGCGAGGTACAAACGCAGCAACAGCGGTGGCACCAGCAGCATCATCACCAGGCCAAACCAGCCGGCAACCATCAACCCCAACGCGACGCCCAGGGCCCACAACGCCAGCCACAGCCCCAGGCTGTCACTGGGTTTGCCCAAGCCTGCGCGCAGGAACATGCGCTCCAGGCCGTTCCAGTGGCTGGCTTCTTCGGCGAGCTTGGGCTGGCCTTCGGCAAGGCGGTCCAATACGCGTTCGGTCTGGGCGCGGCGCAGGCCATGGTAAAACGATCGAATCGACAGGCCGGTCAGGATCAGGCAAATCAGCAGCAGGATGGCCCCAGTCATGGTCGAATCCCTTTCACGGCAATGCCGGTTCGCGGCGCAGCTTTTCACCGGCCGGGTTGACCGCCTCGCGCAGGAAGCCGAAGCCGGTTCGCCGGTCATGGCGGAACAGCGTGTTGGTCACGTACACGTCTTCGCGAATGCCCACCACCTCGACCACTTCGCTCACACAGCGGCGGCCGTCGGGCAGGCGGGTCAGTTGAATCACCACATCCAGCGCCGCACAGATCATTTGGCGCAGGGTTTTTTCCGCCACCGTCCGGCCAGTCAGGCCCACCAGTGTTTCCAGGCGCAGCAGGGCATCGGCGGCGTTGTTGGCATGCACGGTACTCATGGAACCGTCGTGGCCGGTGTTCATGGCGGTGAGGACATCGAGCACTTCCACGCCACGGATCTCACCCAGGATGATGCGGTCGGGGCGCATCCGCAGGGCGTTGCGGATCAGGTCGCTGGCCTTGACCTCGCCATGCCCCTCGGCATTCGGCGGGCGGGTTTCCAGGCGCACCACATGGGGGTGGCCCAGTTGCAGTTCGGCCACGTCTTCGATGGTCACCAGCCGTTCATGGGGGTTGATCAGTTGGCTGAGGATGTTCAGCAATGTGGTTTTGCCGGTGCCGGTGCCGCCGCTGATGAGGATGTTGCAACGCTTGCCCACGGCCTCCTGGAAGAAGTCGAAGATGTTCTGGTCGATGGTCTGCATGGCCACCAGGTCGCTGCTCTTGAGCATGTCCTTGCGAAACTTGCGAATCGACAGGCATGGCCCGTCCAGGGCTATCGGCGGGATGATCGCGTTGACCCGGCTGCCATCGGGCAGGCGCGCATCGACCATGGGCGAGGACTCGTCCAGGCGTCGCCCGAGGGGCGCGAGGATGCGTTGCATCACGCGCTCCACATGGTGCGCGTCGATGAACCGCAGGTCGCTCTGGTGCAGCAGGCCGTCGCGTTCTATAAACACCCGGTGCGGGCCGTTGACCAGGATCTCGGTGACGGATGGGTCGCGCAGCAGCACTTCCAGCGGGCCGAAGCCGGTCAGCTCGTCGACGATTTCTTCGGCCAGGCGTTCCATCTCATAGCGGGAGATCGCCAAGTGCATGCGGTTGCTGTATTCGGCCACTTTGTCGATGACAAACTGCGCCAGCAACTGGCGAGAACCTTCCAGCAGGTTTTTCCCCGACTCCTCGATGGCATCGATGATGTAGCGATGGAACACCAGCTTGAGCCCGTCGTGCTCGGTGTTGCTACCGAAGCCTGCGGTAGGGGCACCGAAAAGTTTTTCACTGTTCATTTGCCGGCTCTCAACAGGCGATCAAGCCATTTGTTGGAGGGTTGTTCGTTGCCTGCCGAACGTTTTGCCAGGCGCTCTCCGAGGGTTTTCAGACCCTGGGTCAGGGGTTCGCGTGGCGCCAGGGCGAACAAGGTCTGGCCCTGGTTTTTTGCATTCAGGCGCACGTCCGGGCTCAGCGGCAGCACGGCAATCACCTCCAGGCCAAAGCTTTTGCCCAGGGTTTCGGCGTCCGGTGCACAGCTCTTGAGGTAGCTGTCGACCAACAGTTTGGCGTGCTCCAGCTTCATGCCCTTTTCGCGCCACAGGTTCAGCACCGCGAGGTTGCGTCGGCAGTCCAGCACGCTCTGGTCGGTGTACCACAACAGCTTGTCGCAATGGCTGACGAAGGTGCGCAGGGCTTCGCTGTCCGGTTGGCCAACCAGGTTCACCACAATGTGCTGGAAATGTTGGCGCAACGCGCTGAGCAGCATGTACAACTCGGCGGCGCTGGTGCGCTCCAGGGGCTCATCGTTGGGGGCGTAGGCCAGGATGCGCAGGCCGTCTTGCGCGCTGGTGAATGCGCTGTTGATCAGGGTCGTGTCCAACCGTCGCAGGTGGCGCAGGGCATCGCCGAAATGGAACGAGCTTTCCAGCCCCAGCAGCGCCAGGCTGTCACCTCGGGGCAGGCCCAAGTCCAGCAGCAAGGTGTGCTGACCACTCTTTTGTACGACCAGCGCCAGGTGGCTGGCCAACAGTGCGCCATCGGCATTGCCTTGGGTGCCATACAGCACGCTGAGGCCACCCAGCTGGGTGTTGGTGGTGACCGGCGGCAGGCGTTTGCTCAGGCGCCTTACCAGCCCGGCCACTTCGCTGGAGCGCGAGCCGTAGGCGACAAAATCCCGCGCGCCGGCGCGCATGGCATTGAGTACCAGCTGGTTGTCCATGCCGTCACCGAGGGCGACGATGGCGAGCATCGGTTTGGCTTCCAGGGCGCCTTCGATCAACGCGCTTTGGGCCACCACGTGTTCGCGGTCAAGGCCGATAAACACCAGGCCGGCGAAGGTCACATCGACCAAGGCAAGCAGTTCGTCCAGGGTGCCGCTGCCGGCGCTGACCACTTGGCCAAGTGGGGCCAGCGCGCCCTGCAGCCATTCCAGGTCGGTGGTGTTGCGCGTGATTGCCAGGAACGTCTGGCTCAGGCTATCGCTCATTGGGACAGTCCGTTGAGTCGGTCGAAGTTGCCGTTTTCCAGGAAGTACAGGCGATACCAGTTCGGGTCGTAATTACGCAGTTTCTCGCCTGGCAAGGACGGCAACTGGGCATTGGCCGCCAACGGCTGCACCAGGTGCGGGGTGACGATCATCAGCAGTTCCTTGTCCTGGCGATTGATGTTGGAATCGCGAAAGAACGCGCCCAGGATCGGGATGTCACCCAGGCCGGGAAACTTGCTGATGCTGGTGGTGTTGCTACTGCTGATCAGCCCGCTGATCACGAAGCTTTCACCGTCTGCCAGGGACACGCTGGTGTCCGTGCGGCGAATGGTCAGGGCCGGGACCTTGATATTGTCGATGACCACCGCGTTGGTGTAGTCCAGCTCACTGACTTCCGGTGCGACTTTGAGGGAGATCCGGTTACGGTCGATCACGGTCGGGGTCAAGGTCAGGCGGATGCCGAACTCTTTGTATTCGATCGAGATATTGTTGCTGGCGCTGCTCGGCACCGGGATCGGCACCTCGCCGCCCGCCAGGAAGGTCGCACTCTGGCCGCTCATGGCCACCAGGCTTGGACGTGCCAGGGTATAGGCGAACCCGCTGCTTTCCAGGGCATTGATCATCGCGGATACGCGCCCCCCGCCAAACCCGATATTGAAGTTGTCGGGGCTCACCGGCAGTTTGAAGACCCCTTCGGAAGGCGATACCAGGCTGGGGCTGCCCAGGAAGAAGTTTTTACCATTGCCCAGAATCTTGGTGCTGGCCTCCTTGAGCTTGGTGCGGCTGACCTCGACAAAACGGATATCGGTCTGTACCTGGCTGGGCAGCAAGGGGTCTTCCGATGGCGACAACGACAGGCTGGTCAGCGCCGAGATGGCCTTGCCCTTGACGAACACCATGCTCTGGCGCGGCGTGTTCGAACAGGCGGTCCAGACCATCAGGCTGGTGGTGCCGGAGGCGACGCCGGTCAGCAGGAAACCCCGGTCGCCGTTGAGGTGGACGTCGGCAATTTTCGGGTCACCAATCGCCAGGCGGGTGATGGCTACCGGTGATTGCAGTTCCTGTTGCAAGCCTTCACCCACCGACAGGGCGGCGGGTAGCTGACCCAGGCTGGCGCAATTGCCAGGGGCAGCCACGGCCAGTTCCACGGACAGGTTCGACAGCAGCAGGGCACAGGCGATTTTCAGCGTGAACACGGGTGCGAAACGTCGGTTCATGCAGGGCATCCTTGTTCAGTCAGGCGTTTGTTGGGTGGCTTGATTGCCGCGGATCACCTCGATACCGGTGCGACGTGGGCTGCCCTGGACGAGTTTTTTCGGCGCTTGGGCGAAGGCCAGTTGCGTGAACTGATAGAGGTCGCGGTTGGCGCTTTGCACCTTGCCCGGCACATCGCTTTCGCCGGCCCAGTATTGGCCCAGTAAACGTTCGTCGGCACTGCGTACTGCCAGGCGTAAAGTGCCGGCTTGGGTGGCGAGCATCAGGCGGCTCAGCAGGGCCTCGGGCACCGCCAGCACCACGGTGCGTGGCGGGCCGCGACGCTGGGCTCGTTCCTCGGCGGTGAGCGCAGGCGGGGAGGCTGGGGTGCCATCATTGCTCAAGCCCATTTGATCGCCGACGCTGAGCAAACGCATGGCGGGCACCACCACCTGGGCCGATTGTTCGAGGTTGGCGGCGTCCTGGCGCAGGTACAGCAATACGTCCACATAATCACCGGGGCTCAGTTGGCCGGCCGCGCCAATCACTTCATCCACGGCTACGGCCAGTGCGCGTTCGTCGGGGCGAATCATTCGCGCCAGCGGGCCACCTGGGGTGAAACTGTCTTCATTCAACCAGGTGCCTGCCCGCAGGGCTCGCCAAGGCGTGCGGCCGATGGCCTGGTCGACGCTGCTCATGCTGCCGGCCGGTACGGTACGCAGTTTTTCCACCGCGAGATCGGCGGCGCTCAGGGGCACAAAGGGTGGGACGTCGCGGGCCAGTACCACCACCGGTTGGCGGGTCTGGTCTTCCACCACGGTAACGGCTTTTTCGACAGGTGCTGCCTGGGGGACCGGGGGAGGCGGTGCCGGTACAGGCGCCCGGCTCAGGACCAATCCCCAATAACCGGCAAACAGCGCACCGAGCAGAAGCACCCCGGCCAACACCATGCTCAGACGCGTGTTCATGACGGCGCTCCCTTTGCTGTTGCACGACACACCCGTCTCTCCGAGCGGGCTAATTTCGCAACGCGGCTGCTATGAACCTGTGACTAACTATTTCGCTATTTGAAGGTAGTTCAGCTAGGACAAAATGCCATTACTGACAGCAAGTTTTCTTGTGCGAAGGGCGGGATGACGTTGAAAACCACGGAATTAAGGCGTCAATAAAGTAACCCCCTACTTTGTGATTAATCAGTTCTTACAGTTGTGAGGCTGGGGTTTGTTGACAATGCTCAGATGGCACATCGCAATTACTGTGCGGCGTGCTGATAAGGCGCCCAGCGCCTGAGGAGAAGTACGATGATCCTTGAGTTGTTGGTAAAACTTCATATTCAACTTCAGTTGCTTTTTCAGCGCAAAGACGGCGCTACGGCGATTGAGTACCTGATTCTGGTAGCCATCGTGGCCCTGGTGATCCTGGCTGCCGGGACAACCCTGGGACCTAAAATCACGACCTTCTTCGGTAAAATCAACACTGCCCTGACCTGAGTTCCAGACCGTATCCTGCGACTGAGGAGAAGTGCTATGGTCCTTGATCTGTTGATGAAAGTGCGTAACCAGCTACTATTGCTGTTGTATCGCAAAGACGGCGCTACGGCGATTGAATACCTCATTCTCGTGGCTATCGTGGCGCTGGTCGTACTGGCGGCGGGGGCGACCCTGGGGCCGCAGATCACGACGTTCATTGCTAAAATCACGACCGCTATAACCTGAGCTTCAGACAGCATCGGTGAGTACACACGTCATTGTTTGGCAACGCTAGGTAGTACCCATGAATGCTGCAACTGCACCTTTTCGCCAACAAATCCTGTTGGTGGACGACGAAGAAGATGCCCTCGTAGAACTGGCCGAGTCGCTGGAGAACGAGGGCTTCGTTTGCTTTACCGCCACCTCCGTCACCCTCGCCTTGCAGGAGTTGACCCTGAACCCGGACATCGCCCTGGTCATCACCGACCTGAGCATGCCCGAGGAAAGTGGTATCTCACTGATCAAGCGCCTGCGCGAACACACTGAGCGCCAGCACTTGCCGGTGATCGTGATGTCGGGGCATGCTCAGATGGATGATGTCAGCGATATGCTGCGTTTGCAGGTGCTGGATCTGTTTCGCAAGCCCATCTACCTGGTGCGCTTGATCGATACCCTCAACAACCTCTTCCCCCTGATCAAACACCCCTTGTAGTGAGCGGGCTCGCCCCGCGCTGGGCTGCGCAGCAGCCCCAACAAGGACGCCACGGTGTTTCAGAAAACCGGAGTTGGCCGGCTTTGGGGCGGCTTCGCCACCCAGCGCGGGGCAAGCCCGCTCACTACAATCATCAGAGCTGATAGCTGAAGCTCAGCGTATACCGCGGCCGCCGGTTGAGGCTGTCGAGGGCGATATCCGACATGGGTTTGGAGGCTTCCAGCGCGATGTTGTAGTACTTGTTATCGCCAAAACGCAGGCCCACGGCCGCCGATGACATGTCGTTGCCCTTGACCGGCAGGGTGTTGAACCAGGTCTTGGCACGATCGAGCACAACGTAGGGTTGCAGCACCTTCACCCAGTCACCGGCGCGGTTGAAGCTGTAGTTGACCTCGTACGCCACGCCCCAACCCTTGTCACCGGAAGCCTGGTCGTCAGGGTAGCCACGGCCGAAGTTCTGCCCGCCGAAGGTGGCGCGTTCGCTGTCGGGCAGGGTGGCATCGCTCCAGTAGAACGCGCCCGACAGTACCCCTTGTCAGTTATCGAAGAACTTGTCGCTCTGCACGCCGGAGAGGCGCAGGCGGAAGAAGTCGAGGTCAGGCGTGGTACTGGTCAGATCACTGTGGGTCCTGGCGCCCAGGCCGTTGATACCCTGATACAGACCGGCGCTGAGGATGCGCAATTGCCGGGCGTCGGCCTTGCGCCAGTCACCTTCGAACGCCAGCGCGCGCAGGTTGGTTTCGATATCGAAGCGGTTGGGGTAGCCCACCAGTTGATAGCGTGTGGTTTGGTCCACCGCATACAGGCGCGCGCCCAGGGTCAAGGATTCGGTGGGCGAGGCGATCAGTGGGTGGCTGAGGCCGATGGTGTAGCGATCGATCGACTGGTGCGGCTTGAGTTCGAAGCCGCCGTCCAGCTGGATATTGCTTTTGGGGTCGGCGCGATAACGTTCGGCCCCCAGCACAAGCTGGCTGCCTTCGGCATTGATGAACTGGCTGTAGCCCACGCGGTAATAGTGCTTTTTGTCGTCGCCGGGCGGGAACAGGCCGCTGACGTTGAGCTGTTCGCCCATGGATGTCTGGGCATTGCTGGTGGCGGTGAGCAACGCTTGGGTGCCGCTGCGGTTGTCTTCCACCAGGCTCATGCTGGTGGTGAAGGGTTTGCGGCTGGCCTGGATCACCATGTGCGCGGCGCCATCGGTGGTCCCAGGCGGCGGTACTTGCGCTTGCAGCGTCACGCCGGGGATACGCCCCATGAGCGTGGTATAGCGCTCGAACGTCTTGCGTGTAAGTGGGCGTTCGGCGAGGAGTTTGTTCGCCAGTTTATCGACATAGGCCGACACCGAACCGATGTCGCTGCTTTGTTGGTAGTCCTTGATGTAACCCTCCACCAGCACCACGCGTACCAGGCCGTTTTCAAAGTTCTGTTGCGGCAGGAAGGCGTAGGACAGCAGGTAACCGTCCTCTTGATAACGACGGGTGATGCTGCGGGTGGCTTCGATCAATTGCGCCAGGTTGGTCTCATGACCGATCAACGCCGAGTAGGCTTTGGCGGTCTCGCCGAGCGGGTAGATCGTGCCGCCCTCGATCTGCAGCTTGCGGATGGTGATTTTGGTGTCCATCAACAGAGGCTGGCCCTGGGAAGCGGGGGCCTCCGGCACCTGGGTCTTGGGCGTGACCGGTCGGTAGGCGTCGGCGGGCAGGTTAGGCACCGGCAGGTTGCGGATGGTGTCGTTGCTGTTGAGAAAGTTGGGCAGGCTCTCGGCTTGGGCGTAAGCACTGAGGGAAAGGACTAACAACGGTGTGAACACGCGCATAGGACACTCCATGGTCAACTGCAGCAGCGTCTCGGGCCCGCCGGGTTCTGGGACTCGGTTCGGGAGGACCAGGCGTTGTTCGACAAGGCCGGCCCATAAAAAAGACGAGAGACTTACTCAGGGTCTCTCGTCTCAACCAAGCGTAGGCGCTGGAGGGGAGGCCGTCTAATCGGCCAGGTGCAATTCTAATTAGGGCCTGTCAGGCCGTTCAGCAAGCCTCCCAGGCCACCCGTTGTCCCGGTGCTGGCACTGCCGTTGACCGAGGTGTTGGTCGTGGTGCTGGCGCCGACGTTCAAGCCACCGAGCAGGCCGCCACCCGTGCTGCCGGTTCCGCCGGTGACCAAGCCACCCACTGAGCCTACGGTGTTGCCGAGCGACGTTACCGTCGTGCCTACGGCGTTGGTGACCGGGTTGGCGTTGGCGGTGGTCAGGTTGGTGCCCAGGCTGCTGACAGCGCCGCCGACCTGGGTGACCAGACCGTTGACCGGAGCGCCGATGCCGGTGGTGGTGCCGACGTTTTGCGTCAGGCTGGTGACGCCGTTGGTGACCGGGGCCAGCGCTGTGCCGACGTTGGTCGCCAAGCCTGCGACTGGCGTCGTGGGGGCGGTATTGGCGACGCCGGTGCCGCCGATGACAGTGCCCAGCGAGGCCACGGTATTGCCCAGTGCCCCACCGGTGACACCCGCAGTACCGACTGTGCCGTTAGTACTGCCGGCCGTCAGGCCGTTACCTACGTTGGCGACTACACCGCCGACCAGTTCCGGCAAGCCGGGAGCAGCGGCACCGCCGGCGGGCGCAACATAGCCACCCGACTGGTTGAGCACGCCACCGACGCTGGCCAGCGCGCCGCCGGCCGCCGTGGTGACAGGGTTGCCTGCGCCGCCGGCACCGGCGACTTGGCCGCCTACGCCAGTAACGGTCGAGCCGACTTGATTCAGCAGGCCGTTGAGCGGAGTGCCCAGGCCGGTAGCTCTACCGAGGTTGCCAGTAGTGTTTTCCACCAGGGAAACCACCGGTACCAGTGCACTCCTGCTCAGGGTGTTGGTTGCGCTGCCCAGTGGTCCGGTGGTGCTGGCGGTACTCAGGGTATCGCCGAGCATGGTCACGGCTTGGCCAACGTTACTCACCAGCCCCCCCGCTGCGGTGCCGACGCCGCCGGTCAACCCGCCGACGACTGGCACGCCACCCAACGTGGTGCCCAGGGTGCTGCCGGTGTTCGACACGCCGGTGCCGAGGTTGGCCACGCCAGTACCGATGCCGGCGACGGTGGTGCCCAGCGCATTGCTGTTGGTGCCCAGGGTACCCAGGCCATTGGTCACGCCGCTGCCGATGCTGGTGACGGCATTGCCGGTCGCGGTGACGAGGCCACCGGCCGTAACA
Source organism: Pseudomonas sp. Q1 (assembly GCF_009935975.1). Taxonomy (NCBI): domain Bacteria; kingdom Pseudomonadati; phylum Pseudomonadota; class Gammaproteobacteria; order Pseudomonadales; family Pseudomonadaceae; genus Pseudomonas; species Pseudomonas sp. Q1. The sequence goes on from NZ_QODI01000001.1 coordinate 638,334, forward strand.
CCGACGACGGGGACGCCGTTGAGTGTCGAGCCAAGATCGCCGACGGCAGCACCGACGTTACCGACGGTAGTGCCCAGCGTGCCTGCGATCTGGCCTGTGACCAGCGGGGTGGTTGTCGAACCGGTGCCGCCAGTGCCACCGCCGGTGCCGCCAGTACCGCCGCCGGTGCCGCCAGTGCCGCCGCCAGTACCAGCAGTGCCACCGCCGATGCCGCCAGTACCGCCGCCGGTGCCGCCAGTGCCACCGCCGGTGCCGTCAGTGCCACCGCCGGTGCCGTCAGTGCCGCCGCCAGTGCCAGCAGTGCCACCGCCGGTGCCGTCAGTGCCGCCGCCAGTGCCAGCAGTGCCACCGCCGGTACCGCCAGTGCCGCTTCCAGTCCCACTACCGCCACCTGTGCCTCCACTACCACTTCCCGCACCCGCATCCGGGGAAGACGCCGCCACACTGCTGTGATGGCCGCCGCCACCGCTGCTGCAGCCGCCAAGGCTCATCGCCATGACCAGGGCCAGCGCGGTACTTGCTTTCCATAGCACTACTTGAGTTTGAGTTTTCATGATTGAGTTCCCTTGCACCTGTACAACCTTGGTTGTTTCAAACGTCGACTATTTCTAGGGATAGGCATACGTTTGTCCGTGGGTTAATCACAGACCTGAGTGCTCTTTCTCGCAATGCTCAACTTGGTATTAACGATTTATATAGGCGCGGCGTTAGTTGGCTTAATGACTAATACCAAGTATGTAAAATAGAGGGCTTTTGGATGGGGTTCTTTCATGAAGAACAATGAGTTAAGTAAAAAAAAAGCGGACGCCGAAGCGTCCGCTATAACTTAGGGTTTATATACAATTAATTCCTGTGGTTCACGCAATAGGTCGCCACTTGCTGAGCATATGTTGAATGTCGCCGGCCCCCTTGAGTTGCAACTCGCCACTGGAACCCGCAGCCGTGGTGAGTAATACAACTTCACTGGGCAGGCGCACCGGCTTTTTGAATTCGACGTCTATCTCGACATTGGCGGCGGGCAAATGCTCGTGCAATGCGGCCAGTGTCCGGGCGGTATTCCACAGCCCATGGGCGATAGCCTGGGGGAACCCGAAGAGCCTGGCCGTCAATGCGCTCAGGTGGATCGGGTTGTAATCGCCCGATACCCGAGCGTATCGGCGGCCAATATCGGCGGGCGCCTTCCAGCGGGCCAGTTCGCTGACGTTATCGGTTACCGACAAATGCTCTTCCTGGGCGTCGCCTTCGAGTTTCACTGCGCGGCAGAGCATACGGCTATCCGCCTCCCACAACAGTCCCAGTGAATCCTCGACCGTGGTCACAATATCAAAGGTCGCCCCCTTGGCATGGGGCCGCAGGTTGTGCGCGTACACGCTGATCAGCACATTGCTCACGCCTCCCAGCGGACGATGGATACGGATCCGATTGCTCAGGTGAATCAGCCCCAGCAAAGGAAAGGGAAACTGTTTGTCGGTGAGTAATTGCATCTGCAAGCCAAACGCCAGGATATGCGGATAAGTCCCTGGCAGGACCGAACTGTCAGCGAACCCGCAGACCTGGCGATAGGCGGCCACCTCCGTGGGGTTCAGGCGAATGTGACAGCGCAGTCCTGCATCGGGCAGGGTGTCGCCGGTGATCTTGCGCTTGAGCGCGGCCCGCCAGTACAGCGGCGGCAGAGGCGGGGTGCGGTCGAGTGTCTGCCATTCCATGTTCAGGCTCCCAGCAGGCTTTGCCCACACACGCGCAAGGCTTGGCCGCTGACCGCACCAGAGCCCGGTTGGCCAAGCCAGGCCACGGCCTCAGCCACGTCTTGGGGCAGGCCGCCCTGGCCCAACGAACTCATGCGCCGCCCGGCTTCACGCAGGGCGAAGGGAATATGCGCGGTCATCTGGGTTTCGATAAACCCGGGTGCCACTGCGTTGATGCTGATCCCGCGTTCCTTCAGCAACGGCGCCCACGCCTGCGCCAACCCGATCAAGCCGGCCTTGCTCGCGGCATAGTTGGTTTGCCCACGGTTGCCGGCAATGCCACTGATGGAGGCCAGCAGCACCACGCGGGCGTTGTCATGCAGGGTGCCGCTGTCGAGCAACGCCTTGGTCAGCACCTGGGGTGCATTGAGATTGACCGCCAGTACCGCGTCCCAATATTCCGGGGTCATGTTCGCCAGGGTTTTGTCGCGAGTGATACCGGCATTGTGCACCAGGATATCGAGGCCATCCGGCAGTTGTTCGATCAGCCGCGTGGCGGCGTCTTCTGCGCAGATATCCAGCACGAGGGTACGTGCCCCTAGGCGGGCGGCGAGGGCTTCGAGATCCGACTTGGCCTGGGGCACGTCGAGCAGGATCACCTCTGCACCGTCGCGGGCGAGGGTTTCAGCAATGGACGCGCCAATACCTCGGGCGGCACCGGTCACCAGGGCCTTGCGCCCGGCGAGAGGGCGAGTCCAATCCTCGACCGCAGTGACGCAGGCTTGCAGGCGAATGACCTGGCCGGAGATATAGGCGCTTTTAGGCGAGAGGAAAAACCGCAGTGCGCCTTCCAACTGCTCCTCGGCACCGTCGCCGACATACAGCAACTGCGCCACGCCGCCGTTGCGCAGTTCCTTGGCCAACGAGCGGCTGAAACCCTCCAGGGCCCGTTGTGCGCTGGCGGCGAACGGGTCGCTGAGGCTCTCCGGCGCACGGCCGAGAATCACCAGGTGCGCGCTGTTATCCAGGTTTTTCAACAAGGGCTGGAAGAACTCACGCAACTGCTTGAGCTGGTCGGTGTATTGCAGGTCACTGGCATCGAACACCACCGCCTTGAGCTTGGGACCGTGGCCCGGAATCCACGTCGACGTTGTGGTGCCGTAGCTGTAGATGGCATCGGTGAGTTTGTGGGCGAAGGCCTGCACCTGGTTCGCCAGCGCGCCGCCGCCGAGCAGCAGGGCGCCTTCGACCGGGCGCAGGCGTCCGGCCTGCCAGCGTTCCAGGCGTACCGGTGACGGCAGGCCAATGGCGGCGACCAGGCGATGGCCGAGGCTTGAGTTGGCGAAGTCGATATAACGGTCAGACATGGAACGCTCTCCGAGTGCTGGGGTTCAAACGGTGGACCATCAATGGGTAACGGTCGTTCGATTGAGCCTAGGCTAGGCTTGATGATTCCACCCACCACCATCAGGGAGCTTTCCATGACTCAATTGCGCCGTGTAGCGATCATTGGCGGTAACCGCATTCCCTTCGCCCGCTCCAACGGCCCCTATGCCACAGCGAGCAACCAGGCCATGCTGACCGCTGCCCTGGAGGGCCTGATCGAACGCTACAACCTGCACGGCCTGCGGATCGGTGAGGTGGCGGCCGGAGCGGTGCTCAAACATTCCCGCGACTTCAACCTCACCCGCGAATGTGTGCTGGGCTCACGCCTGTCGCCGCAAACCCCGGCGTACGATATTCAACAGGCTTGCGGCACGGGGCTTGAGGCGGCATTGCTGGTGGCCAACAAGATCGCCCTGGGCCAGATCGAATGCGGGATTGCCGGTGGGGTGGATACCACTTCCGACGCGCCGATCGGCGTGAATGAAGGGCTGCGCAAGATTCTGCTGCAGGCCAACCGCAGCAAATCCATGGCAGATAAATTAAAACTGCTGTTACAACTTCGCCCTCATCACCTCAAGCCCGAGCTGCCGCGCAACGGTGAACCGCGCACGGGTTTGTCCATGGGCCAGCACTGTGAGCTGATGGCGCAAACCTGGCAGATTCCGCGTGCCGAGCAAGACCAGCTGGCACTTGAAAGCCACCAGAAAATGGCCGCGTCCTACGCTGAAGGCTGGCACAACGATCTGCTGACACCCTTTTTGGGCCTGACCCGCGACAACAACCTGCGCGCCGACCTGACCCTGGAAAAACTCGCCAGCCTCAAGCCGGTATTCGAGCGCAGCGACAAGGGCACGCTGACCGCCGGTAATTCCACGCCGCTCACCGACGGTGCGTCATTGGTATTGCTGGGCAGTGAAGCCTGGGCCAAGGAGCGTGGCTTGCCGATTTTGGCGTACTTGCGCGATGGCGAGGCGGCGGCGGTGGATTTCGTCAACGGCGCCGAAGGCTTGTTGATGGCGCCCGTGTATGCGGTGCCGCGTTTGCTGGCAAGGAATGGCCTGACGCTGCAGGACTTCGATTACTACGAAATCCACGAAGCCTTTGCTGCCCAGGTGTTGTGCACGCTCAAAGCCTGGGAAGATGCGGATTACTGCAAAACACGCCTGGGGCTGGATGCGCCGTTGGGTGCCATTGACCGCAGCCGGCTCAACGTCAAGGGCAGTTCGCTGGCCGCCGGGCACCCGTTCGCCGCCACAGGCGGGCGTATCGTCGCCAACCTGGCCAAACTGTTGGATGCGGCGGGCAAGGGGCGCGGCCTGATTTCCATCTGTGCAGCCGGTGGGCAGGGGGTTACCGCGATCATTGAGCGTTGAAACTGGCATATTGGATGCATTCTTAAGTGATCAACGGTCGGTAGCCCCTCCCACCGGCGAGCCGATTGCCGTATAACGAGTGCCACACGCGTGTTTGGTAATACAGGACCCACAATAAAAGCTGATGAAGACTCCTAAACGCATTGAACCCCTGATCGAAGACGGTCTGGTCGACGAAGTGCTGCGCCCACTCATGAGTGGTAAAGAAGCAGCTGTTTATGTGGTGCGCTGCGGTAACGAATTACGTTGCGCCAAGGTTTACAAGGAGGCGAATAAACGAAGTTTTCGTCAGGCGTCCGAATACCAGGAGGGCCGCAAGGTCCGCAACAGCCGGCAAGCCCGCGCCATGGCCAAGGGTTCCAAGTTCGGCCGTAAAGAAACCGAAGATGCCTGGCAGAACGCCGAAGTGGCGGCGTTGTTCCGCCTGGCCGGTGCCGGTGTTCGCGTGCCTAAACCCTACGACTTCCTTGAAGGCGTGCTGTTGATGGAGCTGGTGGCCGACGAGTACGGCGATGCGGCGCCGCGTCTGAATGACGTGGTGCTGGAGCCGGACCAGGCGCGCGAGTACCACGCCTTCCTGATCTCCCAGATCGTGCTGATGCTGTGTACCGGCCTGGTGCACGGTGACTTGTCCGAGTTCAACGTGCTGCTCACCCCGACCGGCCCGGTGATCATCGACCTGCCCCAGGCGGTGGATGCGGCGGGCAACAACCACGCGTTCAGCATGCTGGAGCGGGACGTGGGCAACATGGCGTCCTACTTCGGGCGCTTTGCCCCGGAGTTGAAAAAGACCAAGTACGCCAAGGAAATGTGGGCGTTGTACGAAGCCGGTACGCTGCACCCGGCCAGCGTCTTGACCGGCGAGTTCGACGAACCGGAAGAGCAGGCGGATGTGGGTGGCGTGATGCGCGAAATCGAAGCGGCACGGCGGGATGAAGAACGTCGCCAGGCAATTCGTGCGGCGGATGATGCGCCACCCGGCAAAGCGTCTGACGAACCCCCGCCACCGCCCTGGATGCAGTGATCTTGCAAGAAATGAAGATCTGAAAAATGTGGGAGGGGGCTTGCTCCCGATAGCGGTGGATCAGTCAACTTATCTGTAGCTGACCCACTGCAATCGGGAGCAAGCCCCCTCCCACATTTTGATGTGTGGAGTCAGTCATGCATCAGGTACAGCAACTGCCTGAGGCCAATTCCTTGAGGATCGGGCAGTCCGGCCGATGATCGCCCTGGCAATGTTCCACCAGGTCCTGCAGCGTATCGCGCAGTTGTCCCAGCTCCAGAATCTTCTGGTTCAGCTCATCGATATGCTGGCGCGCCAAGGCTTTCACATCAGCACTGGCCCGTTGCCGGTCCTGCCACAGGGTCAGCAGCTTGCCGACCTCTTCCAATGAAAACCCCAGATCCCGCGAGCGCTTGATAAACGCCAGCGTGTGCAGGTCGTCGGGGCCATATACACGGTAGCCGCTGTCGGTGCGGTGCGCGGCTTTGAGCAGGCCGATGGATTCGTAGTAGCGAATCATCTTTGCGCTCAGCCCGCTTTGGCGAGCGGCTTGGCCGATGTTCATGGGCGTTGATCCTCCAGGTCCTTGGGTTTCCACGTCTTCAACAGTAACGCATTGCTCACCACGCTGACGCTGGACAAGGCCATCGCCGCGCCCGCCAGTACCGGGTTAAGCAGGCCGAAAGCCGCGAGGGGAATGCCAATCAGGTTATACACAAAGGCCCAGAACAGGTTCTGGCGGATTTTTGCGTAGGTCTTGCGGCTGATGTCCAGTGCCGCGGGCACCAGGCGCGGATCGCCACGCATCAGGGTGATGCCGGCGGCGTGCATGGCCACGTCGGTGCCGCCGCCCATGGCGATGCCGATATCGGCCGCGGCCAGGGCTGGAGCATCGTTGATACCGTCGCCAACCATGGCCACCACCCCAGTTCTTTTCAGCTCGGCGACCGTGGCGGCTTTGTCCGCCGGCAGCACTTCGGCGTGCACATCTTCGATGCCCAGCGCTTGCGCAACCACCCGGGCGCTGCCGCGATTATCGCCGGTCAGCAAGTGGCTGCTGATGTGTTGCGTCTTGAGCCGCTCCACCGCTTCCAGCGCGCCGGGCTTGAGTGTGTCGCCGAACGCGAACAGCCCGAGCACACGGGGTTGGGAGCCTTGCTCGATCAGCCAGGATAAGGTGCGGCCTTCGGCCTCCCAGGCCTTGGCGGATGCGGCCAAGTCACCCGCGTTCAAACCGGCCTCTTCCAGCAGACGGCGATTGCCCAGGGCCAGTTGCCGACCGTCGAGCGTGCCGGCGATACCGCGACCGGTCAGGGCTTGGCTGGCACTCACATCCGCCACGTTCAGCCCCTGCTCGTGGCAGGCGTCCAGCACGGCCTTGGCCAGGGGGTGTTCGCTGCCGCGTTGCAAGGCGCCGGCCTGTTGCAGCAACAAGGCTTGATTGCCATCCACCGCCGCCATATGGGCAATTTTCGGAGCACCGGAAGTGAGGGTGCCGGTCTTGTCGAACACCACGGCGCTGACTTCATGCGCACGTTCCAGGGCTTCGGCGTCCTTGATCAAGATGCCATGACGCGCGGCCACGCCGGTACCGGCCATGATCGCCGTCGGTGTCGCCAGGCCCAGGGCGCAGGGGCAGGCGATCACCAGGACGGCGACGGCATTGATGATTGCCGTCTCCAGGGATGCGCCGTACCACCACCAGCCCACCAGCGTGATCAACGCCAGCACCAGCACGGCGGGCACGAATACTTGGCTGACTTTATCCACCAGTTTCTGGATCGGCGCCTTGGCCGCCTGGGCCTCTTCCACCAGGCGGATGATTCGCGCCAGCACACTTTCTGCGCCCAGGGCCTGGGTACGCACCAGCAAGCGGCCTTCACCGTTGATGGCGCCGCCGGTGACTTTGTCGCCTGGCTGTTTCGGCACCGGCAGGCTTTCGCCGCTGATCAGCGCTTCGTCGGCATGGCTCTGGCCGTCCACCACTTCGCCGTCCACCGGGAAACGTTCGCCGGGCTTGACCAGCACCAGGTCGTCGAGCTTCAACGCGTTGATCGCCACCTCTTCTTCACGGCCATCGAGCACCCGCACCGCACGTTCCGGACGCAAGGCTTCGAGGGCGCGGATGGCGCTGGCGGTCTGGCGTTTGGCGCGGCTTTCGAGGTATTTGCCGAGCAGTACCAGGGCGATCACTACCGCCGAGGCTTCGAAGTACAGGTGCGGCATGCCGCCTGCCGGGGTGGTGAGCCATTCATAGATACTCAAGCCGTAACCGGCGCTGGTGCCGATGGCCACCAGCAGGTCCATATTCCCGGCGCCGGCGCGTACGGCTTTCCAGGCGGCGATATAAAAGCGTGCACCAAAGATGAACTGCACCGGCGTGGCCAGCGCGAACTGCATCCAGGCGGGCAACATCCAGTGCAGGCCGAAGGGCTCCACCAGCATGGGCAACACCAACGGCAGCGCCAATAGAATTGCCAGCAGCAACGACCAGCGCTCGCGATGCAGGCGCTGGGCCTGGTTGGCGTCCGTAGCGGTTTCACTCTGGGGCAGGCTGGCGCTGTAGCCGGCTTTGTCGACGGCAGCGATCAACACGCCGGGGTCCAGCTGCCCCAGGACTTCGACATGCGCACGTTCATTGGCCAGGTTGACGCTGACGCTTTTCACCCCCGGCACCTTGCTCAGGGCGCGTTCGACGCGGCCGGCACAGCTGGCACAGGTCATGCCGCTGATGGGCAGGTCAAAGGCGGTGGATCCATTCATGGGGCAGTCCTCCAGAAGAAGTTGCCCCTAGGATCAACCTTGACCTGTGGGGAAGGTCAAGGGCCGATCAGTATTCCAGTGCGGCGGGTTTCAGGTACATGCCTTCCGGGCCCTGAGCGATACGCAACTTGCGTACATCCCCGGCCTTCAGCGTGATGTTCTGCGCCGGCGGCGCCAGCAGGCCCGGCAGGCAACCCGGAGCCTGGCCCGGCAGCAGTTTCAGGCGTAATGACAGGTTGCCCGCCGGCAGGTTGAAGGAATTGGCCTGCTCCTGGAACAGTCGGCCTGCCAGTTGGTCATTCAGGTACAGGCCGATTTCACAATTGGTCGGCACTTCCAGGCGCTCCCGGGAAATGATCAACACCGCATAGTCTTCAGCAGCCAAGGCTTGTGGCGCAGCGACAGATAAGCCCATCAGCCCGGCAAGGGCAAAAAACAACCAGCGCATGGCGAATGCTCCGTGGTTTGAATCAACGATAGGTGAAGCTTGGCCTTTGAAGCCGCCGAATACCAGCCCGGCAGAAATTTTCAGAACTTGACCTTGCCATCGTGGCAAGCCCAAGACTCCCTCAAACCTTGTAGTGAGCGGGCTTGCCCCGCGCTGGGTGGCGAAGCCGCCCCAACAAGGCCGCCGCCGTGTTCCAGGAAAACTGCGGCGCCTGGTTATAGGGCGGCTTCGCCCCCCAGCGCGGGGCAAGCCCGCTCACTACTCCCTACCTCGTTCAAGGAGAAATATCATGCAAGTATTCAGTGTTGAAGGAATGACCTGCGGCCATTGCGTCCGGGCCGTGACCCAGGCGGTGCAAAGCCAGGACCCGGCGGCGAGTGTGAAGGTCGACCTGGCGGCCAAGGAAGTCGGGGTTGAAAGCCGTCTGTCTGCCGAGCAGGTGATCAGCCTGATCAGTGAGGAAGGCTACAGCGCCAGGCTCGCTTGAATTTTCTGATAGTTAGCGAGCTAACTTAATGTTCATGACACCCAAGCGCGGCTAGACTGTCGAGCTGCCGACTCACTTGGGTGTCTGATGAACCTCCGCATAATCCTGATTCTGGGCGCCTTGAGCGCCTTTGCGCCGTTGGCGATCGATTTCTACTTGCCCGGCTTTCCGGCCATGGCCACGGCCTTCGCGACCGACGAGAAGCATATCCAGTTGACCCTGGCGGTGTATTTCGGCGGCTTGGCCATCGGCCAATTGATCTACGGCCCGCTGGCGGACCGGTTTGGCCGACGCGGCCCACTGCTCAGCGGTGTGACCTTGTTCACCCTGGCCTCATTCGCGTGCGCCTATGCGCCGTCGCTGGAGTGGCTGATCGGTGCGCGTTTCGTCCAAGCCCTCGGCGGATGTGCGGGCATGGTGATTTCCCGTGCGGTGGTCAGCGACAAATGTGATGCCGTGGGCTCGGCCAAGGTGTATTCGCAACTGATGCTGGTGACCGGCCTGGCACCCATCCTCGCGCCGTTGGCGGGCGGGGTGATGGTCGGCCTGTGGGGCTGGCAGTCGATCTTTTTGGCGCTATCGATGTTCAGCGTGATGGCGGCCCTGGCTGTCGCGGTCGGCTTGCCGGAAACCTTTCCGGCCGACAAGCCGCGCCAGCCGCTCTCCGGCTCGCTGCGCCGCTACGGTGCGCTGCTGTCGGATCGGGTCTACCTCGGCTACGCCCTCACCGGGGGGATCTCGATTGCCGGGATGTTTGCCTACATCGCCGGTTCACCGTTCGTGTTCATCAAGCTCTATGGCGTGGCCCCGGAGCATTACGGCTGGCTGTTCGGTTCCAATGCCGCAGGTTTCATTCTGGTGGCGCAACTCAATGCACGGCTGCTGTCCAAGCGCGGCCCGGCGTTTCTGCTGTCGCGCACGGTGTGGGTGTACGTGCTGGCGGCGTTGACTTTGCTCGGTATCGCCGCGTTGCGCACCGAAGCGTTGTGGCCATTGCTGGTGCCGCTGTTCATTTGCATCGCAAGCCTGGGCTGCATTTTGCCCAACACCTCGGCCTGTGCCATGGCCGGGCAGGGGGCACGGGCCGGCAGTGCGTCGGCGTTGCTCGGTTGCATTCAGTTTGGTGTGGCGGCAGGGGCTGCTTCGTTGGTCGGCGTGTTGCACGACGGCACGGCCATGCCGATGGCAATGGTCATCAGCTTGTGCGGTGTCTTGGCGGTGACGGTGGCGGTGTCGACCCAGCGCCTGCAACGGGCCAGGGCCATGCAGGCGCAGGTCTGACGCGCGATCAGCCGGCGGCGTAGTGCTGCTGGCTGAGGGGAATGTGGTGGGGCGCCTGGATTCGGGCTTTCAGGGTGTCGGCAAAAGCTCGGGCTTCGGCCTCACTGCGAAAGGTAATGGCTTTTTGGTCCAGGCGTACTTCCCATTGGGATTTTGCTAACGCTTTTATCAGGATCTTCATTGCTGACTTCCTCACGTAAAAGAATCGTGGCAAAGGCGGCCAATATAAACCCGAATGCGCGCGTAAATATGACAAAGATCAACTCTCGGACTAATGGTGTCGTCCATTACCCACATGAATAATGGACGCCTCCGACCGCTGTTATTCAGAACCCTTCAAGCACGATCTTGCCCTTGGCCTTGCCGCTTTCCAGCAGGGCGTGGGCGCGTCGCAGGTTCGCTGCGTTGATCACGCCGAAGTGCTCGCCGACCGTGGTTTTCAAGGTGCCGGCGTCGATCAGTTGAGCGACGCGATTGAGCAGGTTGTGCTGTTCGATCATGTCAGGGGTCTCGAACATCGAGCGGGTGTACATGAACTCCCAATGCAGCGACAGGCTCTTGCGCTTGAGCTTGCTCACGTCCAGCGCCTTGGGGTCGTCGATCAGCGCCAGCTTGCCTTGAGGTAGCAGGGCCTCGACCAGTTGGTCCAGGTGAAGGTCGGTCTGGGTCAGGCTGGCAACGTGGGTCACCTGCGGGTGGCCGGCGGCTTTCAAGGCTTCGCTCAGTGGTTGACTGTGGTCGACCACCAGATCGGCGCCCAGCGCCTTGGCCCATTCTTGAGTCTCGGGGCGCGAGGCCGTGCCGATGACTTTCAGCGCAGTGAGCTGGCTGGCCAACTGGGTCAGGATCGAACCTACGCCACCGGCCGCGCCAACGATCAGCAAGCTCTGGCCTTGGTCTTCCTGACCTTCACGGATTTGCAGGCGCTCGAACAGCAGCTCCCAGGCGGTGATGGCGGTCAGCGGCAGCGCGGCGGCTTCGGCGAAACCCAGGCTCTTGGGCATATGCCCGACGATGCGCTCATCCACCGTGTGCAGCTCACTGTTGCCACCCGGGCGCACCAGCGAACCGGCGTAGAACACTTTGTCGCCGGCCTTGAACAGCGTCACGTCGCTGCCGACCGCCTTGACCACACCGGCCACATCCCAGCCCAGCACCTTGGCGGCGCCATTTTCCGGGGCGACGTTGTGGCGCACCTTGGTGTCCACCGGGTTGACCGAGATGGCTTTGACTTCTACCAGCAAGTTGCGTGGGCCGGCGACGGGCTCCGGCAGTTCGATGTCTTGCAGGGATTGGGGATCGTTGATCGGCAGTGAGGCGTAGTAGGCAATGGCTTTCATGGGGGCTCCGGAAAAGGGCGGTAATCAGGCGAGAAATTTCAGGCGCTTGAGTTCGAAGTGTTCGAGGACATCCGCGGCTTTGGCGCGGAAACTCTGGATATGTGCACTCTGGTCGTGGTCGGCCAGCGCCGCATCGTCGCTCCAGCGTTCGAGCATGTAGAAAGTTTCGGGGTGTTGCAGGTCCTGGTGCAGGTCGTACTGCTCGCAACCGGCTTCGAGGCGGGTCGGTTCCAGCAGGCCGCGCAGCAGGGTTTCCAGCGTGGCCTGTTGGCCGGGTTTGGCAACCAGCGTGGCGATGACATTAAAGGCAGCAGACATACTCAACTCCTGGCACGTGATAAGCGGTGGATAGATGATTGGCTATTTCCCGTGAAGGAAAAAGCGGCTAAAACAGCAGGCTGTATCAATAAATTTTTGATAATGAGCGAGAACACATGCTGCGCTTCGATGATTTGCAGCTGTTTGTGCGCGCGGCGGACCTGGGCAGCCTGTCTGCCGCGGCGAGGGTCATGGACCTGTCGCCCGCGGTGGCCAGCGCTGCGCTCAAGCGCATCGAACAGCAACTGGGCACGCGCTTGTTGGCGCGCTCGACGCGCAGCCTGCGGTTGACTGCCGAAGGTGAAGGTTTCCTGGAATACGCCCGTGCCGCATTGAGTTCGCTGGACGAAGGACGGCGCTTATTGGCCAGTGGCCAGGACCATGTCAGCGGCGTGTTGCAATTGTCGGCGCCCTCGGACTTCGGGCGTAACCAGCTGTTGCCATGGCTGGATGAGTTCCAGCGTGAATACCCGCAACTGGCGGTGCGCCTGTTGCTGGGCGATCGCATTGCCGACCTGTTCCGCCAGCCTGTCGATATTGCCTTGCGCTACGGCGAGCCCGAGGACTCGAGCCTGATTGCACTGCCCATCGCCCCGGACAATGTTCGCGTGCTGTGTGCCGCCCCCAGCTACCTCGCCCGGCATGGCGAGCCCCGGCACCTGGAGCAACTGGCCCAGCATAATTGCCTGCTCTATATGCTCGGCAGCCGAGTCCACGATCGCTGGAGTTTTCACGACGGCCGGCGTGAAGTGAGCCTGACGGTGGCCGGCGACCGTTTCAGTGACGATGCCGACGTCGTTCGTCGCTGGGCTGTCGCGGGTGTCGGCATTGCCTACAAGTCCTGGTTGGATGTGAGCACGGATGTGCTGGCCGGGCGTTTGCGGGTGATCCTGCCTGAGCTGCGGGGGGAGCGCACACCGCTCAACCTGCTATGTGCCCACCGTGCGCAATTGAGCAAGCCGATCAACTTGCTGCGGGAAATGCTGGTATCCCGTTGTGCGACATTGACTGCGCATTGGTCGGAGCGCTTGAACCCTGGGCAATAGCTTCCACCACAGCAGGAAATTTCACTCAGACCCTGTCCCTATCTGCAGCGTCAGACCCGGCGGTGCGTGCGGGGTGCGCACCTATACTTTGGCGCCAACCGCAGCAGATAAATGATTCAACAGGGAGTGAATACGTGGAAGAAGCACCTTGCATCAGTCAGATCGCCAGCTTGCTTGCCGAGCCTAAACGTACGGCCATGCTCTGGGCCTTGATGGACGGTTCCGTGAAATCTTCAGAGGAGTTGGCAGTGCTCACCGGGTTGTCCGCCGCGTCGGCCAACGCCCATTTGGCTCGGCTGACCGCAAGCGGCCTGCTGCTCACCGAGGCCCGACGCGGCAAGCGCCTGTTTCGTGTGGCGGCCGCCGATGTGAGTGCCGCCATCGACGCGCTGGCCAGTACCACCATGGCCAGCGCCGCCCGTAGCCGCCCCGCTGTTTCGCCACCGGCGTTGGTGGCGCCGCCGCTGTTGCGCCGTGCCCGGTTGTGCCATGGGCACCTCGGTGGGGAGTTGGCGGCGGGGTTGTATCAGCGCATGTTGGCGGCGGGTTGGATTGAGCGTCACGAACAACGTATCGAGGTCACGGTCAAGGGCGCGCAATGCCTGGCAGACCTGGGTATTTTTACTCAGGCGCTGGCGTCGCCGCTGGTCTGCGACTGTTTCGACTGGAGCCAGCCACAACCCCACTTGGGTGGCGCATTGGGCGTGGGGCTGCTGCAACTGTTCCTGCAGTCGAACTGGATCAGTGTGATCAACGAGTTTCGGGCCTTGTTGGTGAACGACGTCGGGCTTGCACACATCCAGTTGATCGCGGCGCCTGAGCAACCCTGATGCCCGTCGGCCGGCGTCGTTCAGGGTTTCGACCAGGTCGCATCCAGCAATAACCCGCGCCAATGATGCCGCACACTGACCGAGGGGATTTTCACACTGGGGGTGCGGCATGGGTTTACAGGGCTATAGCGCGGCGGAGCGTCTGGAACGGTTGCCCATCAGCGGCTACCACCGAATCATCTTCATCATTATCGCCCTGGCGTTTTTCTTCGACTCCATGGACTTGGCGATGATGACCTTCCTGTTAGGTTCCATCAAAACCGAGTTTGGCCTGAGCACGGCCCAGGCCGGGTTACTGGCCAGTTCGAGCTTTTTCGGCATGGTGGTCGGCGCCTCGTTGTCGGGCATGTTGGCTGATCGCTTTGGCCGTAAGCCGGTGTTCCAGTGGAGCATCGTGTTATGGGGCATTGCCAGCTACCTGTGTTCCACGGCGCAGACGCTGGAGATGCTGACGTTGTTTCGCATCTTGCTGGGGATCGGCATGGGCATGGAATTCCCGATTGCCCAGTCGATGCTGTCGGAGCTGATTCCGGCCAAGGGGCGTGGTCGGTACATTGCGTTGATGGATGGCTTCTGGCCGCTGGGGTTTGTGGCGGCGGGTGTGCTGTCTTACTTCCTGCTGCCGGTGATTGGCTGGCGTGACATCTTCCTGGTGCTGGCGGTGCCGGCGGTGTTTGTACTGGCGATTCGGTTTTTTATCCCGGAGTCGCCGCGCTGGCTGGAGCAGGCCGGGCGGCATGCGGCTGCCGACCAGGTCTTGCAGGGTATCGAACAGAAGGTGCGTGCTTCATTGGGCCGCGTCGATTTGCCGGAGCCGATCCGCCTGCCACGGGTGGAAGGCACGCCGGGGACGTTTTTTTCGGCATTCCAGCAATTGTGGTCGGCGCAGTATCGCCAGCGCACGATGATGATCTGGTGCGTCTGGTTCTTTGCCTTGCTCGGCTTTTACGGCCTGACTTCGTGGCTGAGTGCATTGCTGCAGCAGTCAGGTTTTGCGGTGACCCAGTCGGTGTATTACACCGTGATCATTTCCCTGGGCGGCATCCCCGGGTTCCTGATGGCCGCCTGGTTGGTGGAGCGCTGGGGGGCGTAAGCCGGTGTGCGTGGTGACCTTGCTCGGCGGCGGGGTGATGGCGTTTGTGTATGGGCAGAGCGCGGTATTCGGTGGCAATGTCGGTTTGCTGATCACCTCGGGTTTATTGATGCAGTTCTTTCTGTTTGGCATGTGGGCGGTGCTGTACACCTACACGCCGGAGTTGTATCCCACCTCGGCACGGGCGACCGGCTCGGGGTTCGCTTCGGCGATTGGTCGGGTCGGCTCATTGCTGGGGCCGTTGGTGACGGGGTTGGTGTTCCCGGTTACCGGGCAGGGCGGGGTGTTTGCCTTGGGCGCGCTGTGCTTTGCAGTGGCGGCGCTGGTGGTGTGGGTATTCGGGATGGAGACGAAGGGCAAGACTCTGGAAGAGCTGACGCAAGCCTGAAGTTGATGAGCGCAGTGTGAGAGGGGGCCAGCCCCCTCTCACCTGTCGAGCAGCATTTATTCCGTTATGGCTTTACCAATCGCGCATCCAGGCTGTTCTGCGCCAGGCGCTTGGCCTGGTCCTGGGTCATGCCCAGCGAGGTGTACAGCGCGTGGAAGTTCTCGGTGACATAACCGCCGAAGTACGCCGGGTCATCCGAGTTCACCGTCACCTTCACGCCACGCTCAAGCATGTCGAGGATGTTGTGCTGGGCCATGTCGTCGAACACGCACAGTTTGGTGTTGGACAGCGGGCACACGGTCAATGGGATCTGCTCGTCGATGATGCGCTGCATCAGGCGCTCGTCTTCGATGGCCCGCACGCCATGGTCGATACGCTGGATTTTCAGCAGGTCGATGGCTTCCCAGATGTACTCGGGCGGGCCTTCTTCACCCGCGTGGGCCACGGTGAGGAAGCCTTCGTGGCGGGCACGGTCGAACACGCGCTGGAACTTGCTCGGCGGGTGACCCATCTCCGAACTGTCCAGGCCCACAGCCACGAATGCATCACGGAACGGCAGGGCCTGGTCGAGGGTTTTCTCGGCCTCGGCTTCGCTCAGGTGGCGCAGGAAACTCAAGATCAAACCGCTGGTGATCCCCAGTTGCTGCTCGCCATCTTTCAGTGCGGCGGCGATGCCGTTGAGCACCACTTCGAACGGCACGCCACGGTCGGTATGGGTTTGCGGGTCGAAGAAGGGTTCGGTGTGGATCACGTTCTGTGCTTTGCAGCGCAGCAGGTAGGCCCAGGTCAGGTCGTAGAAGTCCTGGGAGGTGCGCAGCACGTCGGCGCCCTTGTAATACAGGTCGAGAAATTCCTGCAGGTTGTTGAAGGCGTAAGCCTTGCGCAGGGTTTCGACGTCGTTCCACGGCAGCGCAATCTTGTTGCGCTCGGCCAGGGCGAACAGCAACTCAGGCTCCAGCGAGCCTTCCAGGTGCAGGTGCAGTTCAGCCTTGGGCAGGGCGTTGAGCCAATCGTACATGTCTAGTTTCTCATCAGGTGCAATGGCGGCATTCTACAGGCCATGGACGAAATATTTGGCAAAACCTGACCAGCAGGAGAGTTTTGCTTGGTTCACGCCAGAGCAGCGTGAACTAAGGTGTAACGAAACGTTAGCGATGTGCCGTAGTCTTTACCCCATCAATGACTGATTAGCTGTTTGATAAGGCCCGGAATGCTCACATCCCTCAAGCAAGAAAAATTCATGCTCCTGGCGCTGGTTGCCGCCATCGCCGCCTACCCGCTGGAGCACTGGATGCTCCACAGCGGACAAATGGTCGCGTTGCTCGCCGGCCTGGCGCTGATCGTTTTTATCGTGATGGCTTCGATGCGCGTGGCCCATCACGCCGAACAATTGGCGGAAAAGGTCGGCGACCCCTACGGCACCATGATCCTGACCCTGGCCGCCGTGCTGGTGGAAGTGGTGATCCTGGCGATCATGATGAGCAATGAGCCGTCGCCCACCCTGGTGCGCGACACCATCTATTCGGCGGTGATGCTCGATATCAACGGCATCCTCGGCCTGGCCGCGCTGATGGGCGGTATCAAGCATGGGGAACAGTCCTACAATGACGATTCGGCGCGCACCTACAGCGTGATGATCCTCACCGCCATGGGGGTGTCGATGGTGGTGCCGGAATTTATCCCTGAAGCTGACTGGAAAATCTACTCGGCGTTTACCATCGGTGCGATGGTGTTGCTCTACACCTTGTTCCTGCGCATGCAGGTGGGGCCGCACAGTTATTTCTTCAGCTACAGCTACCCGGAAAAGCGTCGTAAGAAACAGCCGGAAGAACACCAGGAGCCGCCGATCAACCTGGCGTTTTCCATCGCGACGTTGGTGTTTGGGGTGATTGTGATTGGCGCATTGGCCGAGGTGATGTCCAAGACCCTCGACCTGGGCCTGGAAGGCACGGGCGCGCCGCCGGTGATTACGGCGATCGTGGTCGCGGCCATTTCGGCCGCACCGGAAATCCTCACCGCGTTGCGCGCCGCCTTGGCCAACCGCATGCAGTCGGTGGTGAACATCGCGTTGGGCGCTTCGTTATCGACGGTGATCCTGACCGTGCCGGTGATGGAGGCCATGGCGCTCTACACCGGCCAGCCGTTTCAGATGGCGATGACGCCGGTGCAAACGGTGATGGTGTTTATCACGCTGATCGTCAGCGCGATCAACCTCAACGATGGCGAAACCAACGCCATCGAAGGGATGACCCATTTCGTGTTGTTCGCGACCTTTATCATGTTGTCGCTGTTGGGTTTGTAATCAGCCGGCGATCAACTGCCGTGCCGCCTGGGTGTGATCGGCAATCAAGCCTTTCAGATCCAGGCCCTCGACCTGGCCGTCGATGACCCGCCATTGGCCGCCGACCATGACCCGATCCGCACGATCCGCGCCGCACAACAGCAGCGCCGAGATCGGGTCGTGGCTGCCGGAAAAACGCAGTTCATCGAGCTTGAACAGCGCCAGGTCGGCCTGCTTCCCGACCGCCAACTCACCGATATTCGTACGCCCAAGCAATTGCGCCGAGCCTTTGGTGGCCCAGCCCAGCACGCCTTCAGGGGTGATTTTTTCCGCACCATAACGCAGGCGTTGGATATACAGGGCCTGACGGGCCTCAAGGATCATGTTCGACGCATCGTTGGACGCAGAACCGTCCACGCCCAGGCCAATGGGCGCGCCGGCGGCGAGCAGGTCCAGGGTGGGGCAGATACCCGAGGCCAGGCGCATATTCGAACTGGGGCAATGGCAGATACCGGTGCCGGCGGCACCCAGGCGTGCGATCTCGTCGGGGTTGAAATGGATGCCGTGGGCCAGCCACGTGCGCGGGCCGAGCCAACCGACACTGTCGAGATAGTCCACGGTGCGCAGGCCGAAACGTTGCAGGCAGAAGTCTTCTTCATCGAGGGTTTCCGCCAGGTGCGTATGCAGGCGGACGTCGAGCGTGTCGGCCAGTTCGGCGCTGGCTTGCATGATTTGCGGGGTGACGGAAAACGGCGAGCAGGGCGCCAGGGCTATCTGGATCTGCGCGCCCTCGCCACGCTCGTGGTAGGTGTGGATCAGGCGTTGGCTGTCTTCGAGAATCACTTGGCCTTGTTGGACGGTCTGCTGCGGTGGCAGCCCACCGTCGGCTTCGCCCAGGCTCATGGAGCCGCGGGTCAGCATGGCGCGCATCCCCAGTTCACGCACGCTCTGCACTTGCACGTCGATGGCGTTTTCCAGGCCGTCGGGGAACAGGTAGTGGTGATCCGCTGCCGTGGTGCAGCCCGAGAGCAGCAATTCGGCCAGCGCCACCTTGGATGCCAGCGCGAGTTTTTCCGGGGTCAGTCGCGCCCAGACCGGGTAGAGGGTTTTCAGCCACGGGAACAACGGCTGGTTGACCACGGGCGCCCAGGCGCGGGTCAGGGTCTGGTAGAAGTGGTGGTGGGTGTTGATCAACCCGGGAAGAACGACATGTTCGCGAGCATCGAACACCTGTGCACAGGGCTGCGCGGGTTCTTGCCCTGGGGCCAGCAGTTCGGCAATCACGCCGTCTTGCAGCACCAGGCCGCCACGGGCGTCGAGGCCGTTGGCAGTGAAAATTGCGAGGGGGTTTTTTAACCAGATACGGGTCGCAGGCATTGGCCGGCTCCTCTGAATGATGGGTTCAGGTTTGCCAGCTCAGTGTTGCCCTGTCTGCTGATCCAGGGTCGCCGGTGAAGGCGAGGGGGCAGTCTACGCGTGGGGCGTTATCGACCGCAATCGATCGATAACGCCCCACCGGTTTACCAGGCGATGGTATCGCCCTTGTAGTCGATGAAGTGATGGCCGCCTTTGCCGGTGTAGGCGTTCACCTGGTCCACCAGGCCGCGTACGCTGGTGTCGACATCGATGTGCGCGTTTTCCCCGCCCATGTCGGTCTTCACCCAGCCCGGGTGCAGCGACAGCACGGTGAGCTTGTGATCGCCAAGTTGAGTGATGAAGCTGTTGGTCATGGAGTTGAGCGCGGCTTTGCTGGCTTTGTACAGCGCCAGGTCCGAGCCGTCGGGAATGGTCACGCTGCCCAGCACCGAACTCATGAACGCCAGTACGCCGCTGTCCTGGCGGATCCGCCCGACAAAGCGTTGGGCCAGGTTGATCGGCGCCACCGCGTTGGTGAAGAACAATTGGCCGACTTCCGCCAGTGTGGCGTGGCCCGGCTCCTGATTGGCCGGGCCCTTGACGCCGGCATTGACGAACAGCAGGTCGAAAGTGCGGTCCTTGAGGCGCTGGCTCAAGGCGATCACGGCTTGTTGATCATCCATATCCAGCTTCTCGATATGCACCGGGCCCAATGCTTTCAGGGCATCGGCCTTGTTCGGATCACGCACGGTGGCGGTCACGTCCCAGCCGTCCTGAAGCAATTGCTTGACCAGGCCAAGGCCCAGCCCGCGCGAGGCGCCGATGATCAATGCGGTTTTTGGCGTAGACATGAAGGCTTCCTTTGGAGTCGCGGTTCAGTGAATTCGGCTGACCACATTACCCCAGGCTTGGGCAAATGGGGTCAAGTGTTGTTGAGCAAAAAACGAACAGTGCTCGCAACCCCTTGTGACAGAAGGGTTACAGGCCGATGTGCTCAGGTTATCCACAGGCAGGTGCACAGTACATGTGGGCAGTTTCACCGTTGTAGCAGGATGCGCCCACGGCTGAGGTCGGCGAGTTGGGTTTGCAGGGTATCGATGTGAGCCTCGCCCAGTGCGAGCTGTAGTTCGACGCCATTGGCGGTGAAGTGTTCGTCGACCACCAGGCCGCCCAGTTCGGCGACGCGCAGTTTCACCAGGTTCAACTCGGAGAACCCGCAGGCACAGCTCAGCGGTACACGGCTGATCAGTTCGATACGCTCGGCATTCTGCAGGCATTTGTTCGCGCCACCCCCATAGGCACGGGCCAAACCGCCCGTACCCAGCTGGATACCGCCGTACCAGCGAATCACCAGCACGGCGACCTGATCAAACCCCTGGGCTTCGATAGCCGCCAGGATCGGCCGCCCGGCCGTGCCGCCTGGTTCGCCATCGTCATTGCTACGGTACTGATCGGCGAGCTTCCAGGCCCAACAGTTGTGCGTGGCGTTGAGGTCGCTGTGTTGCTCGAAGAACGCCTGGGCGTCCTGCGGGCTGGTGATCGGCGCGGCGAGAGTGATGAAGCGGCTTTTGCGGATTTCTTCACGAAATTCGCAAAGGCCGGTGAGCGTGAAAGGCATAAGTCGCTTCGTTCAGAGGGCCGGCTTGATGCCACAGCCTTTGAGAATGATATGGATCAGGTTGGTACCGGCGTCTTCCATATCCTGTTTGGTCAGCTTGGTACGGCCGGTGACGCGGCAGATTTGCGTTGCGAAGTCGGCATAGTGCTGGGTGCTGCCCCAGAGCAGGAAGATCAGGTGCACGGGGTCGATGGGGTCCATCTTGCCTGCCTCGATCCAGGCCTGGAACACCGCCGCCCGGCCGCTGAACCAGGCGCGATAGTCTTGGCTGAAGTATTCGGTCAGGCATTCACCGCCGCTGATGATCTCCATGGCGAAGATCCGCGAGGCTTGTGGGTGTCGCCGGGAAAACTCCATCTTGGTGCGGATGTAGCGGGTAAGGGCCACCGCTGGGTCGTCCTCGGCGGTCAGCGCGTTGAAGGTACTGTCCCACAGTTCGAGGATGTTGCTGAGCACGGCGATATACAGGCCCAGTTTGTTGGTGAAGTAGTAATGCAAGTTGGCCTTGGGCAGCCCGGCACTCGAGGCGATGGTGTTCATGCTGGTGCCTTTGTAGCCGTGGCGCGCGAACTCATCTTCAGCTGCTTGAAGAATCGCTTGTTCGTTCTTTTGTCGAATGCGGCTGGCGGGCTTGCCGGCGTGGTGGCTGTGGGCAGGAACTTCGAGGCTCATGGAGGTTTCCGTGCTGATCGATAGAGGCGACGTGTGCACAGATAACCCACCCTCAAGCCTCAGACAAGTCCCGATGCAATAAAACCCTTAAAGCGGTTACAGCGTGTCGCTTTGCGCCGTGTGATTTGCGGCAATGTGCGTGGCTTTGGCTTCGGGCAATAACAGGCACAACAGGATGGCGGTCAGGCCGCCGCTGGTGATGGCCGAGTCGAACAGGTTCTGCACCAGGGGTGGCATCAAATGCAGCAGGTTGGGTTGGGCGGCGATACCCAGGCCCACGCCAAACGAGGTGGCGATGATCAGCATGCTGCGCCGGTCCAGCGGCGCCTGGGCGAGGATGCGCACGCCGGCGGCGGCCACGCTGCCGAACATCACCAGGGTTGCACCGCCCAGCACCGGCTTGGGGATTTGCTGCAGGATGGCACCCACCAGCGGAAACAAACCCAGGCAGAACAGCAAGACGCCTATGTATAAACCGACGTAGCGGCTGGCCACGCCGGTGAGCTGGATGACGCCGTTGTTCTGCGCAAAGGTGGTGTTGGGAAAGGCGCTGAACGTGGCGGCGATCATGCAACTGACACCATCGCCCAGGACGCCGCCCTTGAGTCGGCTTATGTAAGAAGGGCCGCTGATAGGTTGACGGGCAATCATGCAATTGGCGGTGAGGTCGCCAACGGTTTCGATGCTGCTGATCAGGTAAATCAGCGCGATCGGCAGGAAAGCGCTCCAGTCGAAATTGAAACCAAAGCGAAACGGGATCGGCAAGCTGATCACGGGCAAGTCGGGCAGGGCTTGAGGGACCAGTTTGCCGCTCAGCCACGCCGCAAGGCTGCCGAGGGCCAGGCCGATGATGATCGCCGAGAGACGCACCCACGGCGTGTTCGAGCGATTGAGCAGGATGATCGTCAGTACCACGAACAGGCCCAGGGCCAGATTGCCGGGAGCGCCGAAGTCCGGCGCGTTGAAACCTCCGCCCAGGTCGGTGATGCCCACTTTGATCAGGCTGATGCCGATCAGCGTGATGACAATCCCGGTCACCAACGGCGTGATTACCCGGCGCAACTGGCCGATGAAACGGCTCAACAGAATCTGCACCGCGGCGCCGAAAAAGCACACGCCGAAGATCATCGCCATGATGTCCTCCGGGCTGCCGCCGCGTTGTTTGACCAGGAAACCCGCCGACAGCACCGCGCCGAGAAACGCAAAGCTGGTGCCTTGCAGGCAGATCATGCCGGCGCCTATCCCAAACGGCCTACGCGCCTGGATGAAGGTCCCTACACCGGAGACCATGAGCGCCATGCTGATCAGGTAGGGCAAATGGGCGGTCAGGCCCAAGGTGGAGCCGATGATCAGCGGCGGGGTGATGATGCCGACGAAGGCGGCCAGCACGTGTTGCAGGGCGGCCAGGCAGGCGGCGGCGGGTTTTGGCCGGTCGTTGAGGCCGTAGATCAGGTCATTGGTGCTGGCGGAATCTGGTGGCATGGCGGGCAAACTCAAGGCGGACGGTTCAAGGTCCTGGCTCTCTTGCAAAAAGCTGTCCAGTTGCTCAGCTTTTTGTGCGAGGCCCGAGTTAGCGCGTTGCGGCCAGGCTTTCGAGGAAGCTTTCCAGCACCAAATGAGGGCGCCGGCCCTTGCGCGTGACCGATGCCAGGCTTAAATCGTAAAAGCGTGTAGCCGGTTTCAGCGCACGTAGTCGGCCTTGTTGTACCCAGAGGCTGGCGTAGTGGTCGGGCAGATAACCGATGTAACGCCCGGTGAGGATCAGGAACGCCATGCCTTCGCGGTCCGATGCGCTGGCGGTGCAGTTGAGGGCCTGATAATGGGCCTGGATCTCGGCGGGCAGGCGGAAGGTGGGGGCGATGGCGTCCTGGCTGTCGATGCGGGCGTCGTCCAGCAGCGTGTCGTCGGCATAAAACAGCGGGTGGCCGACCGCGCAGTAAAGCAGCGACCGTTCGCTGTACAGCGGTTGGTATTCAAGCCCCGAGAGGGCGCTGGCCTGGGGGACTACGCCGACATGCAGGCGGCCGTCGAGCACGCCTTGTTCGACCTCATTGGGCGCGATCATGCGGATCTGGATCTGCACGTCCGGGCCGCGTTCTTTCAACTGCGCCAGGGCATGGGTGATGCGCATGTGCGGCAGGGTGACCAGGTTGTCGGTGAGACCGATGATCAGCTCGCCGCGCAAATGCTGGTGCAGGCCGTTGACCTCGGTGCGGAAACTTTCCAGGGCACTCAAAAGTTGCAGGGCCGACTGATAAACCTCGCGGCCTTCTTCCGTCAGGGAAAAACCGGCACGTCCGCGCTGGCACAACCTCAAGCCGAGGCGTTGCTCCAGGTCGCTCATTTGTTGGCTGATGGCTGAGCGCCCAATGCCCAGCACGGTTTCAGCTGCCGAGAAGCCACCGCATTCCACCACGCTGCGAAAAATGCGCATCAGGCGAATATCGAAGTCGCTGACTTGGGCCAGGGGATCGGGGCGACGGCTGCTCATAGTTTAGTAAAAGCCTGACTGAAGGTTAGAAGAGTTGGATTTCACCGACTTTATCGCCGTGGCAACTTAGCTGCAACCTGTGCTTTCCAATCCCGACGCTGCCTTTTGCCCTGCGAGGTTTTGCTGATGAACATGCCCGAAAACGCCCCTTCGTCCCTGGCCAGCCAACTGAAGTTGGATGCCCACTGGATGCCTTACACCGCCAACCGTAACTTCCAGCGTGACCCGCGCCTGATCGTGGCTGCCGAAGGTAGTTGGTTGACCGATGACAAGGGCCGCAAGGTGTACGACTCGTTGTCGGGCTTGTGGACCTGCGGCGCAGGGCACACCCGCAAGGAGATTCAGGAGGCGGTCGCCAAGCAATTGAGTACCCTGGATTACTCCCCAGGCTTCCAATATGGTCATCCACTGTCCTTTCAGTTGGCGGAAAAGATCACCGATCTGACCCCGGGCAACCTGAACCACGTGTTCTTCACCGACTCCGGCTCCGAGTGTGCCGATACGGCGGTGAAGATGGTGCGCGCCTACTGGCGCCTGAAGGGCCAGGCGACCAAGACCAAGATGATCGGCCGCGCCCGTGGCTATCACGGTGTGAACATCGCCGGCACCAGCCTGGGTGGCGTCAACGGCAACCGTAAGATGTTTGGCCAGGCAATGATGGACGTTGACCATCTGCCGCACACCTTGCTGGCGAGCAATGCTTTTTCCCGTGGCATGCCGGAGCAGGGTGGGATTGCGCTGGCCGATGAGCTGCTCAAATTGATCGAGTTGCACGACGCCTCGAACATCGCCGCTGTGTTTGTCGAACCGATGGCTGGCTCCGCTGGCGTACTGGTGCCACCTCAGGGGTATCTGAAGCGTCTGCGTGAAATCTGTGATCAGCACAATATCTTGTTGGTGTTCGATGAAGTGATCACCGGTTTCGGTCGTACCGGCTCGATGTTCGGTGCGCAGAGCTTTGGAGTGACCCCGGACCTGATGTGCATCGCCAAACAGGTCACCAACGGCGCGATCCCGAT
This sequence comes from Pseudomonas sp. Q1, assembly GCF_009935975.1. Classification (NCBI taxonomy): domain Bacteria; kingdom Pseudomonadati; phylum Pseudomonadota; class Gammaproteobacteria; order Pseudomonadales; family Pseudomonadaceae; genus Pseudomonas; species Pseudomonas sp. Q1. The sequence continues at coordinate 663,212 of NZ_QODI01000001.1, forward strand.
GGGCGCGGTGATTGCCAGCAGCGAGATCTATCAGACCTTCATGAATCAGGCGACGCCTGAGTACGCCGTGGAGTTCCCGCACGGCTACACCTACTCGGCGCACCCGGTGGCTTGTGCAGCCGGCCTGGCGGCACTGGACTTGTTGCAGAAGGAAAACCTGGTGCAGAGCGTGGCTGAAGTCGCCCCGCACTTTGAGAATGCGCTGCATGGTTTGAAGGGCAGCAAGAATGTGATCGATATTCGCAACTATGGCCTGGCCGGCGCTATCCAGATTGCCGCGCGTGACGGTGATGCGATCGTGCGTCCATTCGAAGCCGGTATGGCCTTGTGGAAGGCTGGTTTCTATGTGCGCTTTGGCGGGGACACCCTGCAGTTCGGGCCAACCTTCAACAGCAAGCCGCAGGATCTGGATCGCTTGTTCGACGCGGTCGGCGAAGTGCTGAACAAGATCGACTGATTTCTCCTTCTATATAGAACAATTTTTCAGGAGCCTTGCATGAGCCTTATCCAACACTTGATCAACGGTGAACTGGTCAATGACAGCGGTCGTAGCGCCGATGTGTACAACCCGTCTACCGGCCAGGTGATCCACCAGGTGCCATTGGCCAGTCGCGAAACCATTCAACAGGCGATCGACTCGGCCAAGGCTGCGTTTCCGGCCTGGCGTAATACCCCACCAGCCAGGCGTGCCCAGGTGATGTTTCGTTTCAAGCAATTGCTGGAGCAGAACGAGGCGCGTATCTCGCAGTTGATCAGTGAAGAGCACGGCAAGACTCTGGAGGACGCCGCAGGTGAGCTGAAGCGCGGGATCGAGAACGTGGAGTACGCCTGTTCGGCGCCGGAGATTCTCAAGGGTGAATACAGCCGCAACGTGGGGCCGAACATTGATGCATGGTCGGACTTCCAGCCGCTGGGTGTGGTTGCGGGTATCACCCCGTTCAACTTCCCTGCGATGGTGCCATTGTGGATGTATCCGCTGGCGATCGTCTGCGGTAACTGTTTTATCCTGAAACCGTCGGAGCGTGATCCGAGTTCAACGTTGCTGATCGCGCAACTGCTGCAAGAAGCGGGTCTGCCAAAAGGCGTGCTGAACGTGGTACACGGGGACAAGGGGGCAGTGGATGCGCTGATCGAAGCACCCGAAGTAAAAGCCCTGAGCTTTGTCGGCTCGACTCCGATTGCCGAGTACATCTATGCCGAAGCCACCAAGCGTGGCAAGCGCGTGCAAGCGCTGGGTGGGGCGAAGAACCATGCGGTTCTGATGCCGGATGCCGATCTGGACAACGCCGTCAGTGCTTTGATGGGAGCGGCGTATGGTTCCTGTGGCGAGCGTTGCATGGCTATCTCGGTGGCCGTATGCGTGGGCGACCAGGTGGCGGACGCGTTGATTGCCAAGTTGGTGCCGCAGGTCAAGGCGCTGAAGATTGGTGCGGGCACTTCTTGTGGCCTGGATATGGGGCCGTTGGTGACAGGCCAGGCACGGGATAAGGTCAGTGGTTATATAGAAGACGGTGTGGCGTCGGGTGCCGAGCTGGTGGTGGATGGTCGTGGCCTGAGTGTTTCCGGGCATGAAGAAGGCTTCTTCCTGGGCGGCAGCCTGTTTGACCGTGTGACCCCCGAGATGCGGATCTATAAAGAAGAGATCTTTGGGCCTGTGTTGTGTGTGGTCCGGGTGAACAGCCTGGAAGCCGCGATGCAACTGATCAACGATCACGAATACGGTAATGGCACCTGCATCTTCACCCGTGACGGGGAAGCGGCACGCTTGTTCTGTGATGAGATTGAAGTGGGTATGGTTGGCGTAAACGTTCCACTGCCGGTGCCGGTGGCCTATCACAGCTTCGGAGGCTGGAAGCGTTCGCTGTTTGGCGACTTGCATGCCTATGGGCCGGACGGGGTGCGTTTCTATACCCGTCGCAAGGCGATCACCCAGCGTTGGCCGCAACGTGCCAGCCATGAAGCGTCGCAGTTTGCCTTCCCTAGTTTGTAAGGTGAACGGAAAGCCGGCCCTTTGGGCCGGCTTTGTGTTTTTGGGGCTTTTTTGGCTGATATGACAGAAATGTGAAAAAAAGCGGTTGACGGCAAATTGTATCTGTCTATAATTCGCCCCACTTCCGGCGCAGTCGAAACTGAAAACTCCTTGGTAAACAAGAAGTTACGAAGATTCAGGCAGCGAAAGGCTTCAATTCATCGAAGCCCAGAAGGAGTTGATAGGGTGGTGTTGTTTGGCTCTATCAACGGTTCGATCTTCTCGGTCGAAAGCGGAGAAAAAGAGGTGTTGACAGCAGCGTGTA